>NZ_JAHUTL010000001.1:0-673455 GCF_019209955.1 Corynebacterium sp. TAE3-ERU2
ACATGCGACCAAACAAACCCCAATCACAAGGGCACCTGATCCACACACAACCAAACACGCACACCACAACAAAAGCAGCACACATCAACAAAACAAAGCTGGCACACTATCGAGTTCTCAAACAACATCCGCACACCATCAAACACCACACACAAGCAGTGCCATCAAGCAGCGTGTCGAAAGCTTAATACACAAGCGCCATAACAGTCAAACCAACAACCGAACAACACCCGGTAAAACCTTCACCACCAACAAAACAACCAACACAACCGCGCCGGCCGCCTCGCTGACTCCGAAAACACTACACACAACCCCCACCCAACACCAAAACCCCAGCACAACACACAAAAACAGGTGCCAGTATGGCTACGATGTACACGTTTATAGCCGCCCCTCTGAGCGCCGGGGGCGTAGCGCCCATTGCCGGCAAACACCGGGAGATATACAGCCCCCTATGGCCTCATGCTCCTCATGCGAACGAGTGCCACCAACCCGTAGATCAGCCCTTCGACAACACGAGATTCATACGGAACGCCCTAGCTCTCTCCCCTCAAGTAGCGGCCCTAGCCACTCACACCTATTCTTCGCCCCGACCGCTTTACCCCCTCCCCACCTTTCTCCACCCCGCGCACCACAGAGTGTGGGCCACCCCCTTCGGGTGACGTAGAGCAAAGCAAACAACCGTTTTGTCCCCATGCGACCGTCACACTGTACGGAACAAGCCCTTACCTTCAGCTGTCGATTTCGGCCCGAACGCCGAAAAATGCTTTGCCCACACTACACACCCAACATAGGTTTGCCTACAATAAGTATGGTCGTTCATTATTTTATGCCCCACCCAGTGGCCACGGTGAGACCCCGCGGCCAAGAGGAGTGTGGATAGTGCCCGCTGAACAGCCACTACAAAGCGCCTCCATCGCCACAGCGTTCGCTTTATCGACTAAAGAACCGGGTGATCAAGTGGATGACTATCTGTGAGATGGAGCAGGTCACACAATGGCGCTGCAGTTAGCTGGGACAGCGGCTCACGTCGGTAGTACCGGCACTAATTAGAGAGAGCGGACGGCTTGGGTTTCCGTGATTCGCCGTCCTTGCACACCGTTCACCCCTCCGACCACCGCTGCATAGATGCAGCTTCAACCGAAAGGATACTGTTATGTCTAGCTCGAGTAACACTGCTTACAGCGCGGCAAAGAGTCGAACCCTGACTATCACCGACCTAATGACGATCGGTATTTTCTTCGTCATCAACCTGGTTGCCGGTGTTGCCATCTCCTTCATCGGCATCACCCCGGTGACCTACGTCATGATCACGTCCGCACAAGCCCTCATCCTCGGCATCCCAATGATGCTGTTCTTAGCCAAGGTGCATAAGCCGGGCATGGTTTTAATCTTCTTGGCGCTTGGCGGCATCGCAAGTCTGTTGCTTGGCTTGGGTGTGTGGGCACTAGTTCTCAGCCTAGTGATGGCCATAATCGCCGAGCTGGTGTTACGCGCCGGCAAGTACGAAAGCTCTATCCACAGCATTATTGCCTATGCCTTCATGGCGGTCGCCCCTACCGCGTCCTATATTCCACTGTTCTTTGCTACCCAGCAGTACGTTGAAGACAGCGATATAGAATCCAATTATGGCGCCAACTTCGCTGATGGCCTCGCTTCAATCGGCCAGATGAGCTGGCTATTTGCCATCATCGTTATTGTGACCTTCATCTGCGGCATCTTCGGTGGGTTACTTGGCCGCCGCATCTTCACTAAGCACTTCGAACGCGCGGGCATTGCCTGATGTCGCCGACCATGCCTGGGTCGGGTGCGCGAACCGCAGGACTCCATCTCGATCCACGCACCACGGTGCTCGTCATCCTTGTGGTCTCTTCGGTGTTGTTATCACCAGCGGGATCTGGCGGGGTACTGGGCAGCGTTGCGCGGTGGATCCTGATTGCCGTCCCCGGCGTGCTCTTCCTCGCGTCGGGTCTGCTGGCACCAGCACTACGCTACGCAATAACCTTCGCTGCACTCGCTGGCATTCCCAAGTTGATTGTGTTGACAGTGGCGGAACGCCACATTTTTGTCGATATTTTCGCCACGTGGTTCGGTGGCATATCGCTCATTATTCCCGGCATCACGTGTTGCTGGTACATGCTGCGCACCACCTCGGCCAGTGAGTTCGTCGCCGCTATGCAACGAATCCGCTGCCCCAACGCATTGTCCATTCCTACGTCGATTATCTTTCGGTTTTTCCCAACTATCGCAGAAGAGTACCGCGATATCCGCACTGCTATGCGGATGCGCGGCATCTCTGGTCTGCGTAATCCGGTTGCCATGCTCGAGTATCGCTTTGTGCCATTGTTGGTCTCCGTAGTTGGCATTGGCAATGAACTCGCGATGTCAGCGGTAACTCGAGGATTGGGATTGCCTCGCCGGCGCACCACCCTCTGCACTATTGGATTTCGTGCTGGTGACATCGTCGTTATTGCGGTTCTCGCCACCTGCCTGGGCTTACTGATAGCAAATAGGGTGATGGTCTCTTGATCGAGCTACGCAATGTATCGATGTCCTACGGAAGAAAGTCTGCCGAGCCGGTATTGCGTGAGCTCAACCTTACGATCCCCGAAGGCGAGCTAGTGCTGTTGTGTGGCGAGTCAGGCTGCGGTAAGTCCAGTCTGCTTCGTTTAATCAATGGGGTGGCGCACTCATTTTGCGATGCTCAGATATCTGGGGAGATACTGCTCGATGGAGAGCTGATCACTCACGCCGAGCCGCACGATATCGCCCAGTACGTCGGCTCGGTGTTCCAGAACCCCAAGTCGCAGTTCTTCACCCTTGAGGTGATAAGTGAACTGGCCTTTGGTTGCGAAAATCTCGGCATTGCCCCTGAAGAAATTCGAAGACGAATCGGGGAAGTAACCGACAAATTTAGTATGTCGCATCTCATCGACCGGCAGCTTTTCGCGCTCTCTGGAGGCCAAAAACAAAAGGTGGCGTGCGCGTCGGTAGCAGCAATGCAACCACAGGTACTACTTCTCGATGAACCGTCATCGAACCTAGACCTTAAGGCCATCGACGAGCTGCATGACATCGTTGCGCGGTGGAAAAAGCAGGGTCGCACGCTGCTGGTTGCCGAGCATCGGCTGTCCTACTTGGCTGATATCGTCGACCGAGTGCTCGTGATGCGCAGCGGTCAGATTGCCCAGGAATTCAGTGGTGACCAATTCCGTGACATGAGTGACGAAGAGTTGCACGAGATCGGATTGCGTTCCTCACGGCCAGTACCCGAGGTCGTCGACGAGCCCCGTCTTGTCGAGCACACTATGACGTTGGACAAGTTGCGATTCACCTACCCCAAAGCTTCCGTACCTGCGCTGAATATTGACCAGGCGGAGCTGCCAACAGCGCAGATAATTGGCGTGGTGGGGCGAAATGGCGCCGGCAAATCCACCTTCGTACGAGCCCTAACTGGCATCGAGCCCCGAGCAAAAGGCGCACTGCATGTCGGTGGTCGCAAGCTCTCGAGTCCTCGGCAGCGCCTGCGTCACTCTTACCTAGTGATGCAGGATGTTAATCACCAATTGTTCGGGGAAAGCGTAGACGCCGATGCCATGATCGGCACCGGCAGCATGAGTGCAGAGGAACAAGATCACCTGACCGAGGTTCTCAGCGAGCTTGATCTCGCGGATAAACGAGAGCAACACCCCATGTCGCTGTCCGGCGGTGAGCGCCAACGCGTGGCCATCGCCTCCGCATTGCTCAGTCAACGCGAGTTGCTTGTTTTCGACGAACCAACCAGTGGATTGGATCTGCGCAGGATGCGCCACGTAGCCCAGCTGCTGGACAACCTCGCCCGGCAGGGCAAAACCGTTCTGGTAGTCACCCATGACGTGGAGCTATTGGCGCGCTGTTGTGATTCGCTGCTGCTTATCGATGGCGGGAAGGTGTCCACAATAGAGGCGTGCGATAGTACTTCACTGGAACGCACAGTGCGTTTTCTGCGCGGTGACGAACACTAACTCCGTTGCGTCATCCCTACAAGAAAAGAGACTCGCAGGATTTCGCTGCGAGTCTCTTTCGTTATAGCGGGTAGGTGCTGGAGCGACGCCCTAGAGCTTCCATATATTGGCGTCGCGTTTTTCACCCCAGAAACTGCGGTAGCGCGGCGAAGACTCCATGAGCTGCTCGTGAGTACCAATAGCTTCGACGGTGCCGGTCGGGCTGAACACTACGATCTGGTCCGCATCACGGATCGTGTGCAACCGGTGAGCAATCACGATGGTGGTGCGCTGACGGGACAGCGCCTTCATACCATCCAAGACCATGTGCTCGTTGTGAATGTCCAGGGAGCTTGTCGCCTCGTCAAGCAGCACAATCGGCGCGTCCTTGAGCAGCGCTCGAGCAATAGAGACGCGCTGGCGCTCACCACCGGAGAGGTTCCGCCCGCCCTCGCTGATGAGGGTATCGAACCCATTGGGCAGGTTATCGGCAATCTCGGTCACACCTGCGAGCTCCGCGGCCTGCAGCACTTCCTCTCGGGTAGCGTCATGGCGGCCTAGACGAATGTTCTCGTACAGGGTGTCTTCGAATAGGTACACGTCTTGAAACACCATGGCCAGCGAATCCAACACCCCGCGGGTACCCAGTTCTCGCACATCAGCACCACCGATGCGGATAGTGCCGTGGTCGACGTCATAAAAGCGCGCAGCGAGCTTCAGCACAGTGCTCTTACCGCAGCCACTGGGGCCCACGAGTGCAGTGGTAGTGCCAGGCTGGACGCGGAAGGTAACGTCACGGATTACAGGAGTGTCTGGCACGTAACCGAAACCGACACTGTCGAATTCGATGCTGTGGTTATCCACCTGCGCGGGGGTTTCGGGTTCCGGCAGTGCTTCGGCATCTAGAATCTTCTGGATCTCCCCGAGAGTGTTGCGTGCGGCTTGCAGACCCTCGCCATAAGGCAGTCCTGCCATCGCCACGCGGGCAAGAATGAATACCAGCACGATGACGCCGATATAGGTTCCAACGTCCAACCAATCGTTGAGCAGCAACACGGTTGCGAGAGCATCGATAACGACGGTGCCAATCATGATGATCACCGCCAGTCGGCCCATGATCATCTCCCCAGTTTTCTGAGTGTGCTGCTGGGCGCTGAACTGCTCGCGAATTGCGGCACGCACGGCGCGCTCCCCCAGGGAATCCGGACCGGCCGCGCGCAGTACTGGTTGAACTTGGGCGAATTCGAGAACCTGAGCGGCCCCTTCTTCATTGCGTTCACCCTTCTGGCGCTCTGCGATGCGATACTGCTGCATGAGACGGTGGTAGGCGTACCAGACCACTGCGGCCACGGCGACGGTGGCAAGCCCCAATCGCCAATCCACAGCAATGAGGAAAACGCTCGCCAAACCTGCTGAGGCTGCGCCGTGCAGCATCGGCCGCAACATCATTGCCGGCGCGTTAGCAGCGAAGAGTGCGCCGCTCGTTGCCGTCACCCCAATCTGGCCGGAGCGGTCCTCATCGAAGTAGCCCAAGGGAAGCTCTACAGTGCGCTCCGCAATGAGTTCATGAATCCGCAGCACGTAGTCGTGGCCTAAGTCTTGGGCGATGACCTCGGTTGGCCAGTCAACAGCTGCGTACGCAATAACGGCAATGAGAATCCACGGCAGCCATGCGGCAGCCTGCGACGGCCCTTCGGTGAACAGGGTATCGAGGAACAAAGTGATGAGAATCAAGCCTGCGGCAAGAGCCAAAGACGACAACGTGATGAGCACGAGGACTAGTACCAACCGACGGCGATTGGCTGGGCTACCAAGTGAATAGAGTGTGCGGATCATTCGGCTGCCTCTCCGTAGACACCTGCTTGGGCTTTCTTATAGCGCTGCCACATCGTGGCGTAGCCCTTATCAGCGGCGAGCAATTCTTTGTGGGTACCTGATTCGGTGACTTCACCACGCTCAAGCATGAGGATCCGGTCAGCACCGGTGATGGTGTGCAATCGGTGCGCAATAACTACTAGGGTGCGCCCAGTGACGAGCTCGCTTATTGCCTTCTGGATGGCGGCTTCCGAGTCGGGATCGGCGAAGGCGGTGGCCTCATCGAGAACGAGAATCGGCGCGTCGAGCAGGATGGATCGGGCGATCGCTAGGCGTTGTTGTTCTCCACCGGAAAGTTGGGCGTCCTCGCCGATAACTGAGTCATAGCCGCGCGGCAGTGCGGTGATGCGTTCGTGAATCTGGGCGGCCCGCGCGGCGCGGATTATCTCCTCGTCGGTGGCTTCTGGATTGGCTAGGCGAATATTGTCACGCACGCTCAACTGCATCAGATAGGCGTCTTGGAAAACGAAACCCACCCGATCATAGAGCTGTGTAGAGCTGAGATTGGTGCTGGGAACACCGCCAATCCGCACCGCACCGACCGTCGGATCAAGCAATCGCGGGATAAGGGAGGCCAAGGTGGATTTTCCTGAGCCAGAGGGACCAACCACTGCGGTCACACTGCCGGGCTCAAGTTTTTCACTGATCCTAGTGAGCACTGGGGTGTCTTCGACATAAGAGAAGCCGAGATTATCGAATTCGATACCGGTATCGCTGGGTTCCTTATCGCCACTGGCTGGTGGCAGCACGGGGATGTTGAAGAATTCGGTTAGTTCCGCGGCTGCGGCTTTGGCCTCGGTGAACATGATATTGGTGCGCGAGAGCATCAGTAATGGGGCCGCGATGTTGTTAATCAACAAGAATGCCGCAAGAACATCGAGCACCGGCACCTCAGCTGAGCTAATCAGCCACGGCCCAGCCACAGCGACGACCAGCAGGCCAAATGCCGTGGAGGTGAAGATCTTCATCAGGGCCGTGGGGTGGACGGTGGAGCGTACCCAGTCGCGATAGAAGCTGCCAAAACGCTTGGAACGGGTGAGGAAGATGCTCTCGTCATAGCCCTCGGGGGTGAAGACTTTAATAACAGGGATGCCACGCACCAACTCAACGACAGCGGCGTCGAGCTGCTTCTGACTTGTTTTAAAGTGCTCGGCCTTTTCCTGAAACTGGCGCATCATGAACGGCATCGTCGCAATGGCCAAAAGCAACGGGATCAACCCAAGCAGTCCAATCCGCCAGTCGAGAACAAACATGTAGCCTAGGCTCAGCAGCGGCACGACGATGCCTGCGGAGTAATCGTGCGGACCGTGTGCAATGAGCTGGTGAATCTTGGTGACGTCGTCTTCGACGTAAGTCTTTACGGTGCCCGAGGGCGTTCGGGTGAACCAGGACAGCGGCAGTCGGCCCAACTTGGTGATCTGTCGTTGTCGTAGATGCTCGCCGAGTACCCCGTCAGCCTCGTGGCTGACTTGAAGGCTCTTCACAGTGGCCTGGCCGTGTAGCACGGTCGTGATGATGAGTGCTGCGAGCAATAGCCACAGTTGCGGGGCATTAATGGGTTGCCCGTCTACGGCTGGTAACACAGTGCGCACCAATTCGACGAGTGCTATCACCGGCACCAACGATAGGACAGCTGCCAGTATCGCCAGAAGGAATGAGATGGTGATCTGTTTGTGGGCAGGTTGCGATATCTGCCAAAAAGTAGTGGGCTTACCTGCCATCGGTATCTCCCTCGCTGAGTCGTCGGCAGCTGCATACCAATTGGAGTCTTTGCTCGGTATGCCTAACCTTAACACTAAGGAGCGAGACGTCGTTTTCACAACAAACAGAAGCGTTTTCTTGAGGTGGTTGTTACGTCTATCGTCTTTCTCGGCCGCAGGAGCCGGTAGCGCGCTGGCACTGCTCGGCACCATCCTGCGCTGCATCTTCGACAGCTCACCTCTCCCCTACACGCACAAAAAGGCGAGGACCGCGCGGGCTGTTCCCACGTGGTCCTCGCCGTGCAGCGCTACAGATGCGGCTATGTCAGCAGGCGCACGCCCGCGAAGTTCTTCTTGCCGCGGCGCAGTACTAACCAGCTGCCGTGCAGCAGGTCCTCGGCGCTGGGCTCCCACTCCGCGTCGGATACCCGCTCATTATTGGCGTAGGCGCCGCCTTCCTTAATGGTACGTCGAGCAGCACCCTTTGACTCGGCCAAACCGGAGGCCACGAGCAGATCGACGATGGTGTGCGGCTCATCGGCCGCGATATCCACGACCTCACCATTGGAGGTTTCGGTGACCGCAGCAGCCAGGGTCTTCTCGTCGAGATCGGTGAGTTCACCGCGGCCGAACAGGGCCTGCGCAGCACGTTCCACGGCCTTGCGGGCCTCCACGCCGTGCACCAAGTCAGTCATTTCCTGGGCGAGACGCTTCTGGGCCTCACGCTTGTAGGCGCGCTCGGCTACTTCCTGCTCGTACTCGGCGATTTCTTCCTTGCTGAGGAAGGTGAACCAGCGCATGTAGTCGATGACCACGGAATCGCCGGCGTTGATGAAGTACTGGTACCAGGCGTAGGCGCTGGTGAGCTTCGCGTCCAGCCAGAGCTTGCCGCCTCCGGTGGATTTGCCGAACTTCTGGCCATCGGCGTCGGTGACCAGCGGCACGGTGAGTCCGTGCACCTTCTTCTGATCGAGGCGGCGGTTGAGATCCACACCGGAGACGATATTGCCCCACTGATCGGAGCCGCCGATCTGCAGCGCACAATCGTAGGTGCGCTGCAAATGCACGAAGTCATTGGCCTGCAAGAGCATGTAGGAAAACTCGGTGTAGGACATGCCATCGCTGTCCAGGCGACGCTTCACGGTGTCGCGATCGAGCATGGTGTTGAGCGAGAAGTTCTTGCCCAAATCACGCAGGAATGCGATCACGCTCAGCTGGCCGGTCCAGTCGGCATTGTTAAGCATCAAGGCGGTGCCGTTGTCGCCATCGCCAAAGTCCACGAAACGCTCCAGCTGGGCTTTAATGGATTCGACGTTCTCCGCGATGGTCTCCTCGGAGAGCATGGACCGCTCCCCCACGTCGCGCGGGTCGCCGATCATGCCGGTGGCGCCGCCGGCGATAGCGATCGGGCGGTGGCCGAACTGCTGGAAGCGCTTGAGCATGATGAGCGGAACGAGGTGGCCGGCATGCAGCGAGGAGCCCGTGGGATCGAAACCGCAATACAGGGTGATCGGGTTCTCGCAGGCCTCGCGCAAGGCATCGAGGTCGGTGGACTGGTTAATCAGGCCGCGCCAGTGCAGCTCATCAATGATGTTGTCAGACATGAAGTCCTCAGGGCTAGAAGATGGATTATTTTTCGGGGAAGTCGCGTGCCTCGTCGGCGAGCAACACAGGGATGCCATCGTCGATGCGATAGGCAATGTGCAAGCGAGGGTTCACCAGCACATCCGCGTCGGCGTCATAGCTCAGCGGTCCCTTGTCTTGGGGGCAGGCAAGCACCTCGAGCAAATCGGGATCAATACTCATGGCATATCATCCTATCGCCCGATGACGGGTGTGGTGGCCCATTGCCGATACTCGGCCGCGAGCGTGTCGACGCGCTCGCGTTGCTCATCGACGCGCACCCCGGCAGTACCTCCGCGGGTGGTGCGGGAGGCGACGGCGCCATCGATGGTGAGGACCTCGCGCACCTTCGGGGTCAGCCGCTTATCCACACTGGCCAGCTCCTCATCGCTGAGATCAACGAGGTCCACCCCTCGGGACTCGGCGAGGCGCACGCAGGCGCCGGAGGCCTCGTGGGCTTCCCGGAAGGGCACGCCCTCGCGCACCATCCACTCCGCGAGATCGGTAGCGAGGGTGAAACCGGCGGGGGCGAGCTCGCGCATGCGCTGCTCGTTGAAAGTGAGAGTGCCCACCAGCCCAGTCATGGCGGGCAGCAACAACTGCAGCTGCTGCACGGAGTCCACGATGGGTTCCTTGTCTTCCTGCAGGTCGCGGTTATAGGCCAAGGGCATGGCTTTGAGGGTGGCAAGCAGACCCGAGAGATTACCGATCAAGCGGCCGGACTTACCGCGCACCAGCTCGGCGACATCCGGGTTTTTCTTCTGCGGCATGATCGAACTGCCGGTCGACCACGCATCGGCCAGGGTGACATAGTTGAACTCCGGTGTGGACCACGCAATGATCTCCTCGGCGAAGCGGGACATATCCACCGCGATCTGGGCCAGCACGAAGGCCGTCTCCGAGGCGAAATCGCGGGAGGCGGTGGCGTCCAATGAGTTATCGGCGGCGGAATCAAAGCCAAGCTCTTCGGCGATGGCCTCGGGGTCCAAGTGCAGCGAGGAGCCGGCGAGAGCACCGGAGCCATAGGGCGAGACGGCGAGGCGCTTATCTAGGTCCTGCAGGCGCTGGACATCGCGCAGCAGCGGGTGGGCGTGCGCGAGCAGCTGGTGTGCGAGCAGCACCGGCTGCGCAGCCTGGAAGTGGGTTTTGCCCGGCATGATTGCGCGGGGGTGCGCGGCTGCTTGGCGCGAGATGGCGTCGACAAGCTCGAGCACGCCGAGGCTGATCTCACGGATAGCGTCGCGGACCCACATGCGAAAGAGCGTGGCCACCTGATCGTTGCGGGAACGGCCGGCGCGCAGCCGCCCGCCCACCTGCGGACCGACGCGATCGATGAGGCCGCGCTCCATGGCGCCATGTACGTCCTCATCGCTGGGATCCGGGGTGAAGCTGCCATCGGCCACGTCGGCGCCGAGCTGTTCGAGGCCGGCGAGCATGGTGTCATAGTCCTCATCGCTGAGCAGACCCGCCTTGTGCAGCACCCGCGCGTGGGCCTGCGAGGCGAGCACGTCATAGGGGGCGAGGACCCAGTCGAAGTGGGTGGACACGCTCAGCGCAAACATCGCCTCGGAGGGCCCGCCGGAAAAGCGCCCGCCCCACAGCGCACCCTGGTTGGTTCCGTGCTTATCCATGTGAGTTCCTTTAATTGGTTGGTGGTACACAGCCGAGACGCCGACCCGAGGCCGCACAGGCTTCGAATCGGCGCACAGACTCTCTAGTTTAGGCCTCGCGGTCGCGCTTGCAGGCGATCTGGGAGGACAGGCCGTGGAGGTGGACGAAGCCCTTGGCCATGGACTGGTCGAAGGTGTCGCCGGTGTCGTAGGTGGCCAGGTTGAAGTCATAGAGCGAGCTCTCGGAGCGACGACCATTGACCACGATGCTGCCGGCGTGAAGCACGAGGCGGATATCGCCGGTGATGTTCTGCTGGGTGGAGTCGATGAAGGCATCGAGGGAACGCTTCAGCGGGGCGAACCACAGGCCGTCATAGACTTCCTCGGACCAGCGGGCGTCCACGCCACGCTTGTAGCGGGCGAGCTCGCGCTCCAAGCAGACGTCCTCGAGGGCCTCATGGGCCTTGATGAGGATCATGGCCGCGGGTGCCTCGTAGACCTCACGGGACTTGATGCCCACCAGGCGGTCCTCCACCATGTCCAGCCGGCCGACGCCCTGGGCGCCGCCGCGACGGTTGAGCTCCTCGATGGCCTCGAGCACGCTCACCTTGCGGCCATCGATGGCCACGGGCACGCCGTTCTCGAAGGAGACGATGACCTCATCGGGGGCGTTGCCGAGGGTGGGCTCTTCGGTGTAGGCGTAGAGATCCTTTGTCGGCGGGTTCCACAGATCCTCGAGGAAGCCCGTCTCCACGGCACGACCCCATGCATTCTGGTCGATGGAGAAGGGAGACTTCTTGGACTGCTCGATCGGCAGGTTGATCTCCTCGGCGAAAGCAATGGCCTTATCTCGGGTCCATGCGTAGTCACGGGCCGGGGCGATCACCTTCAGGTCCGGGTTGAGGTCGGCGAAGCCCACCTCGAAACGCACCTGGTCATTGCCCTTGCCGGTGCAGCCGTGGGCGACGTGGGTGCCGCCGTGCTCCTCAGCAGCCTGCACCAGGTGCTGCACGATCAGCGGCCGAGAGATAGCAGACACCAGCGGGTACTGCTTCATGTACATGCCATTGGCCTTGATGGTGGGCAGGCAGTAGTCCTCGGCGAACTCGTCCTTGGCGTCGATCACGATGGATTCCACGGCGCCACAGTCCAGGGCGCGCTGCCGCACGGACTCCATATCCTCGCCGCCCTGACCCAGGTCGATCGATACGGCGATCACTTCCCCGCCGGTCATCTTGGCCAGGTACGGAATAGCAACAGAGGTATCGAGGCCGCCGGAATAGGCAAGCACAACGCGGTTAGTCATAATCAGTCATTCTCCTTGGTGGTAGTCACCACAATGGTGTGTTTTCAGTGTAAGTATCTAGTTCTCGCTGCTGCGGAACATTCACAGTGTAGTCTGCTACTCCGCGATGATGAGGGTGCACGCGCGCACTCTGATCATCGCGGGAGGGTTAGCTGTTCTCGCGGCTGGTTTTGCGGAAGCGTTCGGCCAATTCCGCGCCGGTGAGCGGCTCCCTGGCCAGAACGAAAACCGTGTCATCGCCGGCGATCGTGCCTACTACCTCGTGCATCCCTACGCGGTCGATGAAACTCGCCAGGTATTGGGCGGCCCCGGGCGGGGTGCGCAGCACGGTGATATTGGCGCTGTGATCGACAGAGACGAGCAATTCTTCCAGCATCCGACGCAGTTTCTCTCGTGGCCCTCGCAGCTCATTGCTGGCGGCGGGTTCTTGGTATCCCACGGCATAGAAGGCACGGCCACCGTCGGGGCGCACCTTCTTCGCTCCCAGCTCATCGAGGTCGCGGGACAAGGTGGCTTGGGTGATATCGATGCCCTCGTCGAGCAAAAGCTCGGAGAGTTGCACCTGGCTGGAGACGCGGCTGTCGTTGAGGATCTCGAGGATCCGCGCCTGCCGGGCGGTTCTGGATACGGGCTGGCTCACGCGCTACCGCCTTCCTGGTGCTCCATCAGCCACACCATCAGTGCCTTTTGGGCGTGAAGTCGATTTTCCGCCTCATCAAAGACCACCGACTGCGGGCCA
The DNA here is from genome assembly GCF_019209955.1 of Corynebacterium sp. TAE3-ERU2. Taxonomy (NCBI): domain Bacteria; kingdom Bacillati; phylum Actinomycetota; class Actinomycetes; order Mycobacteriales; family Corynebacteriaceae; genus Corynebacterium; species Corynebacterium sp. TAE3-ERU2. The sequence continues at coordinate 12,837 of NZ_JAHUTL010000001.1, forward strand.
TCAATCACCTCTGCGGTGACCTCACTGCCGCGATAGGCCGGCAAACAGTGCAGGAAGATGGCATCGTCCTTAGCCTGCGCCATGACCTCGGCATTGACCTGATAGGGCTGGAAGGGTGTGGTGCGGTCGATACCGTCTTCTTCCATGCCCATCGATACCCAGGTATCGGTGATCACCACGTCGGCGCCGGCAACATCGGCCACATCGGCGCTGACGGCAACGGTGGCTCCCGTGCGCTCGCCGATAGCGCGGCCACGCTCGACGAAACGCTGCTCCGGTTGGAAACCCTCGGGGGCAATGATGGTGATGTCCATGCCCGCGGTGGCGCAGCCGAGAATATAGGAGTTAGCCATGTTATTCGCGCCATCGCCGAGATACACCGCTTTCCTTCCGTGGAGTCCCTCCGGGCCCGCTTCGGGGCAGAGATGCTCCACGCAGGTCAGCAGATCGGCGAGGATCTGACAGGGGTGCAGATCATCGCTTAGGGCGTTGATGATCGGCACCGTGGCCGTGGTCGCCATCTGCTCGAGGTTCTCGTGGGCATAGGTGCGCCAGGCGATGAGCGAGACGAAACGCGATAGCACCGCGCCGGTGTCTTCGAAGGTCTCTCCCTTGCCCATCTGGCTGCTGCCGGTGTTCACCACGATGGGGCTGCCCTGGAGCTCGGCGATGCCGGCGTGGAAGGAGAAACGGGTGCGCGTCGAGGTCTTGTCCAGCAGCAGCGCTACGGTCTGCGGCCCAGCGAAGGTGCTTTTCGCATAGCGATCCTGCTTCAGCTCTAGGGCTAGTTGCAGCACCTCCGCCTGTTCGGCGGGGCTGAGGTCATCATCGGCGAGGAAATGTCGCACTGTGGTCATTGCTGTTCTACCTCTTTACAGGTCTCGGCGAGACGGACGATCGCGGTGTCAATATCGGATTCGGTGATGACCAGCGGCGGGGTCAGACGCAGCACGTCATCGCCGCAGGCGTTGAGGATCAGACCGTGGCGATAGCCGGCCTCTACCACCTTCTTCGCTAGCGGCTTGTGCAGTACCAGCCCCAGCATGAGGCCGCGACCTCGCACGTGATCCACCAGCTCTAGCTTGTCGACGCCGTCCGCGAGGCGCTCTCCCTTCTGCCGCACGCTCGCGAGGAAGGCGGGATCAGCAACAGTGTCCACCACGACGCGGCCAGCGGCGCAGACGATCGGATTACCGCCAAAGGTCGTGCCATGGGAGCCGGGCCCAAAGAGCTCAGCGGCACGCCCAGTGGCCATGCATGCCCCGAGCGGCAGCCCGCCGCCCAGGCCCTTGGCCATGGTGATCACATCGGGGATCACTCCCGCTTCGTGCTCGAAGGCCCAGAAGTCGCCGGTACGAGCAATGCCGGTCTGTACCTCGTCGACGATCATGAGGATCCCGTGGCGATCGCATAGCTCGCGTACGTCCCGCAGGAATCCCTTCGGCGCGGGCACCACGCCGGTTTCGCCCTGGATGGGTTCGAGCATGATGGCCGCCACGTCCTCGGGCGCGCGAGCAACCATCTCGCTTAGCGCGTCGATATCGCCATAGGGGTAGTACTCCACCCCTGCCGGCAAAGGCTCAAATGGGGCGCGCTTATCGGGCTGGCCGGTCAACGCCAGCGAGCCCATGGTGCGGCCATGAAAACCATGCACCGCAGTGAGCACACGCGAGCGCTTGGTCAAGCGCGCAAGCTTGAATGCGGCCTCATTGGCTTCTCCTCCGGAGTTGCAGAAGAACACCCGGGCGCTCTTCCCGGCCGCCTCGTCGAGACGGGACAGCTGGGCTTTGAGCTGCTGCGCCAAGTCCACGGTGGGGGCCGAAGCAAAGAGGTTCGAGACATGCCCGAGGGTCTGGGTTTGCTGCGAGACGGCGTCGACAAGCGCTGGATGTGCATGTCCCAACGCATTGACGGCGATGCCGGCGAGCATATCGATGTAGGTGTTGCCAGCGGCATCGCGCACGTGGGCGCCCTCACCGGAGGTCAGTTCCACCGCGGGCGTGCCGTAGGTGTTCATCAGCGCGCCGGACCATGATTCAAGAGCAGTCATGACTGGTTTAGGCGTCCTTTCTGAAAATAGTGGACTCGGGATAGTCCTCGGTGTCATAGGAATCCGGCAGCACCATGGTGCCAATACCGCCCTCGGTGAGCAGCTCCAGCAGCACGGAGTGGGCAATGCGGCCATCCACCACGTGGGCGGCATTGATGCCCTGATCGACTGCCCGCAGGCAGGATTCCATCTTCGGGATCATGCCCTCGTGCAGCTGCGGCAGGATCTTGGACAATTCCGAGGAGGTGATCTTCGATACCAGCGAGGACTTATCGGGCCAGTCGGTATAGAGACCCTCGACATTGGTGAGGATGAGCAGACGCTCCGCGCCAATAGCGCTGGCCAGAGCGCCGGCGGCGGTATCCGCATTGATGTTGTAGACCTCGCCGTCAAGCCCCGGGGCGATGGTAGAGACCACGGGGATACGGCCGGCATCAATGATGTCCATCAAGGCTTCAGGATTGACATCGACGATATCGCCCACGAGTCCGATATCGAGATGCTCGCCACCGACATCGACATAGCGCTTGGTAGCGGTGAACAAGCCAGCATCCTCGCCGGAGGTTCCCACCGCATAGGGGCCATGAGAGTTAATCAATCCCACGAGATCGCGGCCGACCTGGCCAAAGAGCACCATGCGGACGATCTCCATCACCTCAGAAGTGGTGACACGGAAACCTCCCTTGAACTCCCCCTCCAGGCCCACGCGGCTGAGCATCTTCGAAATCTGCGGGCCGCCGCCGTGCACCACGACGGGCTTGGCGCCCACGGTGCGCAAAAAGACCATGTCTGCGGCGAAGGCAGCCTTGAGCTCCTCGTCCACCATGGCGTTGCCGCCGTACTTGACCACCACGATCTTGTCGCGGAAGTGCTGCAGCCAGGGCAGCGCCTCAGCAAGCACATTGGCCCGGACTTCGTTGTCCAGATTCCTCGTTAGGTCGTTCGTCATCTCATCTTCTCTCGCAGCGATACCGCCGTGCGGCGGGGTCGCTAGATTATGTGCCCGAATGGAACACGCTGCACGTCGTGGGCGGCTATTTAGCTGGAGTAGGCGCTATTGATTTCGACATAAGCATGGGACAGATCAGTGGTACGCACCATGGCGTAGCCCTCACCGCCCGTGCCCAGATCCACGCGGACATCGATATCCGCGCCGGACAGATCCACCTCGCGGGCGTCCGGGGTGCCGCCGGTATCGATGCACACGGGGTGATCGTTGAAGTACACGGAGATGTGCTCCGGATCCATGTCCGCATCGGCCATGCCGACCGCGGCGAGCACCCGGCCCCAGTTGGGATCGGAGCCGAACATCGCGCACTTGAAGAGGTTATCGCGGCCCAAGGTACGGGCGGCGTTGAGCGCCTGAGCATCCGAGGTGGCGCCGGTGACCTCGATCTTGACCCGCTTGGTCACGCCCTCGGCATCGGCCTGCATGGCATCGGCCAGATCAGCGCATACCGCGAGCACCGCGGCATCCAGCTCCTCCTGGGTGGGCTCGATGCCCGATGCCCCCGAGGCCAAGAGGAATACGGTGTCATTGGTGGAGGTCGAGCCGTCAATATCGAGGGTGTCGAAGGTGACGGCGGTGGCCTTGTGGATCGCCTCATCGGCCATGGCGGCGGTGATCTTCGCATCGGTAGTCAGGCACGCCAGCATGGTGGCCAGCGAGGGCGCAATCATGCCCACGCCCTTGCCCATACCGGCCATGCACCAGCCCTCACCGCTGAAGAAGCTCTGCTTATCGGTGGTGTCCGTGGTCAGAATGGCCTGGGCGGCAGCGGCGCCGTGATCACCGAGATCACCCACCAGAGCGCGCACGCCAGCGCGGGCTTTATCCATGGGCAAAGGCTCACCGATCAGCCCGGTCGAACACGCCGCCACGTCCGTGGGACTGCACTCCAGAGCTGCGGCGACCTGCGCGGTGAGCTCCGCCGCGTCCTTGTCGCCCTGGACACCATTGCAGGCATTCGCGTTACCGGAGTTATACAGCACCGCGGTGAGCTGGCCATCAGCCACGGCCGTGCGCGATAGCTTCACCGGAGAGGCCACAATGCGATTGCGGGTAAAAGCGCCGGCGGCCACGAATTCCGGGCCTTGATTAACCACAAGTGCCATATCCGACTTGCCCGAGGGCTTAATGCCTGCAGTCGTTGCTGCAGCCACAAAGCCGGCGGGAGTGGTGATGCTCTGAGTGCTCATGGGCGAAAATCCTTGACGTTATGTGAGGGAATAAGAACAACAGTGGAAGGCCGAACGCTGGGCAGAGGGGATAATCCCCGCGCCCTTAGGGGGCCACACCCACCAAGGGTAGCCCCAGTGTTTCCTCCCAGCCGAGAGCCAGGTTCATGCACTGGACCGCGGCACCGGCGGTGCCCTTGGTGAGGTTATCGATCGCGGAGGTCACCAGTAGTCGGCCGGAGAGTTCATCCAGCTCCACCTGCACCTGGCAGCTATTCGCCCCCACCACATTCTGGGTCTGGGGCTGCTGGCCGGCGGGCAGCAGCTGCACGAAGGGCTCCTCGGCGTAGAACTGCTCATAGGCGGCGCGGGCGGAGGCCGCGCTCACCCCGGGACGAACCGGGGCGGTTGCGGTGGTGAGGATGCCGCGCGGCAGCGGGGCCAGCACCGGGGTGAAGCTAAGCGTGATCTCGCTGTCGGTGAACTCCGCGAGGTTCTGAATCATCTCGGGGGTGTGACGGTGCTTACCAGCGGTGTTATAGGCCTTGAGTGAACCCATGGTTTCCGATCCCAGCAGCGGCACCGCCGCCTTCTTGCCGGCGCCAGAGACACCCGTGATGGAGGTGATCGCAATATCGGGCTCGATGAGCCCTGCCGCCACCGCGGGCATCAGCGCCAAGGTGGCGCCGGTGGGAAAGCAGCCCGGCACGGCGATGCGGGTGGCGCCGCGCAGCTGCTCGCGGTGGCCAGGCATCTCAGGAATGCCATAGGGCCAGCTGCCTGCGTGCTCTGATGCGTAGTAGCGCGTCCACGCCTCTGGATCGCGGAGGCGGAAATCGGCAGCGCAGTCGATCACGATGGCCTCTTCCCCGACCTGGCGGGCGATCTCGGCGGAAAAACCATGCGGCAATCCGAGGAAAACCACATCATGGCCGGCCAGGTTCTCGGCGGTGGTCTCCTCGATGACGCGCTCGTGCAGCGGCAGCAACTGAGGCATCAACTCTGCCACGCTCTGGCCAGCCGTGGAATTCGCCGTGAGGGCGCCAATGCGCAGCTCTCCGCTGTGATAGGCGGGATGAGCGAGCAGCAGGCGCAGGATCTCGGATCCGGCATAACCTGTGGCTCCAGCGACGGCAACAGAAATAGTCATAGAAGCTAAGTATATCTTTTATGCAGCAGTTTGCAAACTATGCATTGCCGTGGCGTGGCGGGTGGAGGCCGGTGGTCGCGCCGGTGGGGACATAGCCCGCACCGCCTGCGGGGGATGCGGGGAACGAGGCGGCGGGGTGAACGACACACAAAAGCGGAGAACCCCCCCATGGGGTCCTCCGCTACTACGCATCAGAGCGTATCGGGGTGTGCAGGGCGTGAGCCCCGCTGGTGCGCTGCTAGGCGCGGATGGTGGCGTCGAGCTTTTCCTTGGCTAGATCCACGGCTGCCATGCGTGCGGCGTTGCACTCCTCGTCGGTGAGGGTGCGATCCGCGGCGCGGAAACGCAGCGCGAAGGCGAGGGACTTCTTGTTCTCGCCGAGGGCCTCGGAGCGGTAGATATCGAAGAGTTCGACATGCTCGAGTAGCTCTCCCGCGCCCTGGGCCACCACGGTGCGCACGGTCTCTGCGGGGATATCCTCATCCACCACGAGTGCCACATCCTGCAGCAGCGCCGGGTAGGCAGAGAGGACGGGCGCGGGGAAGTTCTCCTCCAGCGGCAAGGCGGTGACATCCAGCTCCATGGCGCAGGTACGCGGCGGCAGCCCGGTGTCCTTGCACACCTGCGGGTGCAGCTCGCCGGCATAGCCGACCACGGTGTTGTCCACGCGCAGCTCGGCGCAGCGGCCGGGGTGCCAGGGCAGCTGTTCGGCATTCGCCAATTCCAGCTCCACGCCCGCGGCAGCGGCGACGATGCGCGCGGATTCGATGGCATCCGCATAGGTGTAGGCACGGCCGGCACCCCACGGCCCCTCGGCCACCTTGTTGCCACAGGCGACCGTGGCCACGTGCAGTGGCTGATAGGGCAAGGAGGTGAGCAGCTGCTCGATCTCTTCTGCGCTGGGTCGCTGCGCTGTAGAGGGCATAGGAGAGCTGTCGGCGCGGTGGAAGGACACCTGCTCTTGGCCGAACAACGCCACGCTGGCGTGGCCCCGAGCAACATTGCGCTTTACGGCGTCGAGCATCGCCGGCAGCAGGGTGGTACCGAGTACGGAGTGATCCGATTCGAGCGGGTTTTGTACGTGCACGACGTTGCGGCGCTCATCCTCGGAGTCCAATCCCCACTGATCGAGGATTGCCGTTTCCATGAAGGGGGTGGGCAGAATCTCCGCGTAGCCGGAATAGGCCAAGGCATGGCCGATGGCGCGGCGGCGTCGCTGCGCGGGACTCAAACCCCTACCAGCAGGAGCGGTGGGCACGATCGAGGGAATCGATTCCAGGCCCTCGAGGCGCAGAATCTCCTCCACGAGGTCCACGTCCATGGTGATATCGGGGCGCCAGCTCGGCGGGGTGATGGCCAGGGTGGTGTTTTGTCGCGCCACCTGGCAGCCCACCTCCTCCAAGCGTGCCACCACCACGGACTCCTCGTAGTGCACACCGGCATAGCGGGAGGGGAAATCCACATCCATCATCACGGTCACGGGCTCGTGCTCGGCGACCTCCACGAGGGTGCGCTCTTCAGCGACCTCTCCCCCACCCAGGCGGGCAAGCAGGCTGGCGGCAACGTCGAGGGCCACCTCCACCAGCTGCGGATCGACGCCGCGCTCGAAGCGTCGAGAAGCCTCAGAGCTCAGCTTGTGTCGGCGGGAGGTGCGCGCCACCGTGATCTGATCCCAGATAGCGGCTTCGAGATAGATATCCGTCGAGTTCTCGTTCACCTCGGAGGAGCTTCCGCCCATCACGCCGGCCAGGGACTGCACGCCGTTGTCATCACAGATGACCACATCCTCGGGGTGCAGCTCGCGCTCCACGTGATCGAGCGTGGTCAGCGTCTCGCCCTCGGTAGCGCGGCGGACCACGAGGTTGCCGCTAATCAGCGAGGCATCGAAGGCGTGCATCGGAGTGCCGAGCAGCAGCATCACATAGTTCGTCACATCGGTGGCGAGGTTTACCGGGCGCTGACCGCACAGCATCAGCTCGCGCTGCATCCAGAAGGGCGTGGGCACGGCCGGGTCGATGCCCGTGACCTTACGCAGCCCGAAGCGCCGCGCCTTGGTGTCCTCGTGCACATCCACGTCGAGCAGCGAGCCGGCAACCTCGGGAACGGCGACCTCAATATCGGCCACCGCGGGAGTCTGCGCGGGGTCCACAAAGGGCATGTTCAGGCTCGAGGCGATCTCCCGCGACAGGCCACGGGCGGAAAGCGCATAGCCGCGATCCGGGGTGATATTCACTTCGAAGACGGTGTCATCTAAGCCGAGCACCGGGCGGGCGTCCGCACCCGGCTCTGCCACGCCCTCCGGCAGGGTGATGATGCCCGGGTTCTGCTTATCGGTCAGCCCCAGCTCCATAGCGGAGCAGATCATGCCGGCGGAGGTGTGGTCATAGGTAGTGCGTGCGGAGATCTCGAAACCACCGGGCAGCACGGTACCCGGCAGGGAGACCACCACATAGGAGCCCTCGGAGAAGTTTCGGGCGCCGCAAACAATCTCTTGGAGCTCGCCGGTGCCATTGGCCTCGCCAACATTGACATGGCAGAAGCGGATGGGCTTTTTAAAGCCCGTGAGTTCTTCAATGCTGTCCACCCGGCCGATCACGAGCGGGCCGGTGATCTCCGGCAGCGGCGCATAGCCCTCGGTTTCGAAGCCGACCCGCACGAAGGCGGCGTCGAGCTGCTCGGAGTCGATGCTGAAATCGGGCTGCTCGGCATAGGCGCGGAGGAGTCGGGTGATCCAGTTCTGAGAAATGAACATTGTGTCTTAGCTCTTTTTCCTTCTTAACTCTGCTGCGTACATCACGGTGCGGCACAGCACTGCGCCGCTCGCGTGATTTCTATGCCTGCACTCCGAAGGGCAAGGTGAAGCGCACATCGCCCTCGACCATATCGCGCATATCGGAGAGTCCATTGCGGAATTGCAGGGTGCGCTCCAGCCCCATGCCGAAAGCGAACCCAGTGTATTCCTTCGGATCAATACCGGCGGCGATCAGCACATTCGGGTTCACCATGCCGCAACCGCCCCACTCGATCCAGCCGGCGCCGCCCTTCTTATTCGGGAACCACACGTCCACCTCTGCCGAGGGCTCGGTGAAGGGGAAGTAATTGGTGCGCATACGAGTGCGGGTCTCCGGGCCGAAGAGGGTCTTAGCCAAATGATCGAGCGTGCCGCGCAGGTGCGCCATGGTCAGGCCCTTATCCACGGCCAACCCCTCCACCTGGTGGAATACCGGGGTGTGGGTGGCGTCGAGCTCATCAGTGCGGAACACCCGCCCTGGGCAAGCGATATACAGCGGCAGATCGCGCGACAAAAGGGTGCGCACCTGCACCGGCGAGGTATGGGTGCGCAGCACTTGGCGGGAGCCTTCGGGAGCAATATGGAAGGTGTCCTGCAGGGTGCGCGCGGGGTGGTCCGGGAGGAAGTTCAGGGCATCGAAGTTGAAGTACTCGGCCTCCACCTCGGGGCCCTCGGCGATTTCCCAGCCCATGCCGATGAAAATATCGGCGATATTCTCGCTTAGCGTGGTGATCGGGTGCAGCGCCCCCTTTTGACTGCGGGTGGTGGGCACCGTGACATCGACGCGCTCAGATTCCAGCACCTCGCGGTTGTGCTTCTCCTCCAACACGGTATGCGTCTGCGCATAGTGCTTTTCGACGCGACCACGCGCCATATTCACCAGTCGCCCCAGCTCTTTGCGCTGCTCCTTAGGCACCTGGCCGAGGCTGCGGCGGGCCTGGGGAATGGGGGCTTGATCACCTAGGTGTGCCTTGCGGGCCGCCTGCAGCTCCTCCAGCGAGGAGGCGGTATCAAAAGCGTCGATGGCCTCGGTGGCGGCCTTGTTTAAGCTCTCTTCGGTCAGTTGAATCTCAGACACCGTCTCTTCGTCCGAACCTTTCTGCGCGGCAGTACACATTCTGTGGGCATTGTAGTGGGTAGCAGTTTACTGCTCTGCCTGTTGCCTGCACAGCACAGGGGGTGGAACAGCACCCGCCGTATCGACTCATGCGCCCGCGCCTAGGTTCGCGCCCTCACCGGCGCAGGACACCGGATAGGGAGCATGAGCTCGCTAGGAGTTCAGGGCCTTCGAGGATTCGTACATGCAGATCGCTGCGGCGGTGGCGAGGTTCAAGGACTCTGCGCGGCCCCGCAACGGGATGCGGATGCGCACATCGGCCTGCTCGATCAGCTTCTCGTGCAAGCCATGCGCCTCATTTCCGAAGAGCCAAGCGGTGGGCTGTGCGAGAACCTCCTGGGAATCGTCCAGGCTGGTCTCACCTTCGGCGGTGGTGGCCACGATCTGTAGCCCCTTCTCCCGGACGGCGTCGAGAACCTTCGGGATATTGGGTTCGCGGGTCACGGGCACGTTAAACAGCGAACCGGCCGAGGAGCGCACCACCTTTGGGTTGAGCGGGTCCACGGTGTCCCCAGCGAAGAGCACATGATCGGCGCCGGTCGCATCGGCGACACGGATCAGTGTTCCCGCATTACCCGGCTCTGAGGTGTCCACGGGAATACTAACCAACGTAGGCGCGGGCGCCTCGGAAAAGGCATCGACGCGGGTGACGATCGGGGTGCACACAGCAATGATCCCCGTGCCCGAGACGGTGTCTGCCAGCTTTTTGGCAGCACGGTCGGTCACGGGGTGGACGTATACGCCCAAGGATGCGGCGGTATTGACGATGCCGGCGTGGCGGGCGTTCGCGGATTCCGTCACGAAAATATCGGTGGCTACTCCGCGGCGCACTGCCGCTTCCACCGCGTTTTCGCCTTCCGCGAGGAATCGCTGGGCCTTTTTGCGCCCAGCTGGGCGGAGCAATTTGGCGGCGGCCACCACGCGCGGGGTGCGTTCGGTAAAGGCATCGCTGAAGTCTAGGTGCATGGCCCTAGGCTAGCAGCACCGCCGCGGTTGCTCACTGGCGCTAGCTCAGCGGCACTCCATTAGCGTCGCGGTCATAGCCGCCCATGCCTGCCAGGATCATGATGAACTCGACAAAAGCCCAGATTCCCACGGCGATAAGGACGAATGCGCCGATGATCAACAGCAGACCCAGGTAGCCGAAGATGGTGCACACCAGCTGGGCCGCGCCGCGGCCATTCCGGCCGAGGTAGAAGTTGTGCACGCCGAAGGTTCCGAGGAAGAACGCGAGCACCGCGGCGAGAATTTTGGACTTTTGCTGCACCGGTGCCATGGTCTGGGGATAATTCCCAGCCATGCCGTACTGCTGTGCCGGAACCTGCTGGCCATACTGCTGTGCCGGAACCTGCTGGCCGTACTGCTGTGCCGGAACCTGCTGGCCATAGCCCTGGGGGTTCTGGCCATAGCCTTGGGGATTCTGGCCGTAGCCCTGGGGAGTCTGGCCGTAGCCCTGGGGATTCTGGCCGTAGCCCTGGGGAGTCTGGCCGTAGCCCTGGGGATTCTGCGCGTGGTTCGGGAAATCATAAACGGGACGGTTCTTCTCCACGGGCAAACCGTCCTTGTCGTACTCGATTTCAGCCATGGCCTTCGTCAAGCCACCTTTCTCTTACCTTTAGTTCTGTTCACCGGCACCTAGCTCGAGGCGCCCACTGGGTGGTGCGCACCGGCTCGGTCCGTGCCGATGATTCGTTCAATCTAACCATGTCGCCTCGGCCTTCGCAGCCATGACCACGAAAGTGAGGGTAATCTGGGCGAACGGCGTCGATAAGCATTGCCAACACTCGACACGATCGCGCCGGATACTATGCCTATATGCGTTGTTATCCTGCACAATCAACGCGTAACTCACACTAGACAACGCCCCGGACACCTGCCGGCGTGGCATCGCTTATGTGTTCGACACGTGGTGCGGAGATAGTGTCCTTGGTGCTCGGTCGGGCCCATAACGCAGACATCCACCCAGCACCAGAGATGGTGCGGGGTGGATAGTGCTGCGGTCGCTGCCCTTCTACAAGGCAGCGCCTGCTGCTTGAGCGATTAGGCAGCGTTCTTCGGGGCGTTGACGTCCTCCGGAAGAGCGGCCTTGGCTGCGTCGCAGATAGCGGAGAATGCAGCGAAGTCGTTCACGGCGAGCTCAGCAAGAATCTTGCGGTCAACCTCAATGTTGGCCAGGCGCAGGCCCTGGATCAGACGGTTGTAGGTGATGTCGTTCAGGCGCGCTGCCGCGTTGATACGAGTGATCCACAGGCGACGGAACTCACGCTTCTTGGTGCGACGATCGCGGTAAGCGTAGGTCATGGAGTGCAGCCACTGTTCCTTGGCCTTACGGTAGAGGCGGGAACGCTGGCCGCGGTAGCCCTTAGCGGAATTCAGAATCTTGCGACGCTTCTTCTTAGCGTTTACTGAGCGCTTGACACGTGCCACAGTGATACTTCCTTAACTGATCAATTAAAAGTGTTGGTGAATGAAGGGGTGCGGGTGGGTGAGGCTCTTAAGCCTTGCCCAGCATGCGCTTGACGCGCTTGACGTCCGACTTGGCAACGTCGGTGGTGCCCTTCAGACGGCGGGTACGAGTGGAAGGCTTACCCTCCAACAGGTGGCGGCGGCCGGCCTGCTCGCGACGGAGCTTGCCCTTGCCGGTGATCTTCACGCGCTTAGCCATACCCTTGTGGGTCTTCTGCTTCATAAGTCTTCTTCCTTAGAACCCTGTAAAAAGTTTCTGTCTAGTTACTTCTTGCCCTTGCGTACAGGGCCGAGAACCATGGTCATGTTGCGGCCGTCCTGCTTGGGACGGGCCTCGACGATTCCGATGCCGTCGACGTCTTCTGCAAGACGCTCCAGCAGACGGAAACCCAGTTCCGGTCGCGACTGCTCACGGCCGCGGAACATGATCGTCACCTTGACCTTGGAACCCTTTTCCAAGAATCGAACGACGTTATTCTTTTTAGTTTCGTAGTCGTGGTCGTCGATCTTCGGACGGAACTTCTGCTCCTTGACCACCGTCTGCTGCTGGTTACGGCGGGACTCACGGGCCTTTTGGGCCAGTTCGTACTTGTACTTGCCGTAATCCATGATCTTGCACACCGGCGGCTTGGCCTTAGGTGCAACCTCAACGAGGTCGAGGTCTGCGTCGTAGGCAAGCTTACGAGCGTCCTCAATACGGACGATTCCTACTTGTTCACCACCGGGGCCAACAAGTCGGACCTCCGGTACTCGGATTCGCTCATTAATGCGAGCTTCAGCGCTGATGGGGACTCCTCAGATCGACGAAAATAACGTGACTCTTGTTCTTTCACGCCCCGCCTTAGCCGGCGCGGCGCGTAACTGACCGCTTAATCGATATCTCGCGCAATGATCCCCGAACCTTCCCGCACCCACGGTGTGACAACACACGCGGAGCGGAAATAAGAAAACTCCCGTCCTTCTCGGCAGTATCCTGCGAGAAGAGCGGGAGATCCACTCAACACACCTCACTGGCGAACACACAGTGCTCGCCCGCTGTGGCGTGATGCAAACCCTGATCCTCACATATGCGGGCCTCGGGTGGGAGGGATCTCCACTTTGATTAATCCACAACAGCCGTAACACACGACTGTAAGCGGTAGTGCTCCACACCTTAACAGCTCACTGCGCCGAGAACAAATCCCCTCCGCGTACTACTCCGCCCAGCACTGCGACGGCACACCCCAGCGGCGGGAAGACACCCACCCAGATACCCCGTTCGGGGAGCACCCGTAGAGCAGTCTAGCTGGACTTCGTGCGCATGTAGTACACCCTTCATTGTCTTGCCGAGCGACGGTTTCACGGCTGGCTTAATCTATGTTTTATGGCAGAAAATTCTTATCCTTCTCCTCGTCCTCAGCAGCCACCCCACGGGCAACCACCTCAGGAGCAACCTCCGAATAAGCCGCCGTCACAGTCGCAGACAACGGATAGTGAGCGAGAACAGCTCTACCTCGCCTTAAATCAACTATCTCGCGCTGCTGACTCCATGCAGCAGGCAGTCTCCGTTATTCGGAGCTCGCTTGACTCTGGGGCGGCGCATCCTCTGCACTCCCCTCGCGGTGGCCGGCGCCCGGCAGGTGCACCACAGAACTGGAATCAGCCGAGCCCGCAGGCACAGACCGCGCCGAGTCCGCAGCCTTATGGCTATGGCTATCCGCAGCCCGGCGGGCAGCCGCCCTATCCCCCGCCACCACCTGGATATAGCTCCCCAGTACCGGCGGGCTATCCGGCGCAGGGCCAGGGACCGCGGCAGGGCGCGCCCATGGGCCCGCACCCAGGCCACACGCCTTATAGCAGCGGCCAGCCGGAGCACACAGCACGGAGACAGTGGTGGCGCGATGAGGTATCAACGCTGCGCGTCATCGCCGCCGGCGGCGGTATCCTCACCCTGTTCGGCGTCGGCTTTTTGGTTAATATCGCGATCTCGAATGGCTGGTTTGGCCCTGGGGCGCGGGTGGCGACGGCATATCTCCTAGCCGCAGTGATGCTTTTTATCGCTGTGCGCCACTATCGCAGCACCAGCACCGCCACAGGCGCCGTCACGGCGCTGGTGGCGACCTCCGCTGGCACCGCCTGTGTCACCACCCTGGCGCTCTACTCGCCTTTGGGCTGGATGCCCAGCTATCTCGCGGCAGCTCTGATTCTCTTGCTCAGCGCAGCATATGTGTGGTTGAGCCACTGGATGCGCGCCGAACTCGCCGTGGTTCTTTTGTCCACGGTCTCTGCACTATGTCTCATTTTCCTCGCCTCCGAGGGGGTCTCCTCCGGCGACAGTATCTTCGTGGCCGTCCTCCTGCTTGCCGTGATGGTCTACGGCGTCGCCTGGCTGCGCGGGTGGTCGAAGGCGCGCGTCGCCAGCGCGCTGATAGGCATGGTCGGCATCTACGCAGACCTCAACGCCGTGCTGCTGTTGATGGACGAGCGCGGGTTCGGACCCGGTGTTCTTCTGCTCTATACGGCGGCCGCCTACGCGTGGCTATGCCTCGCGGGTATTCACGCCGCCCGCCACCTCGCACAAACTGCAACCCAGCAGGGAGAACGCGCGGACGCCGCAGCCACCGAGCAGCTTCGCCGCTCTGTACTCTCGCATCTGCTCGTGGTGCTCCTCGTGGGTCTCACTATTGCGGGCAACTCCCCTGCCCTCTATCCCCTTCTGCTCATTCTCCCCGTGGCCATCGTGAGCGGCTACGCGGCATACACAGCACACGGCCTCGGCAGCATAATGACGAACACCGGAGATCTCGGCGGCGGCTGGGGGCTGCTGGCTCCGCTGCCTCCCGCCCCGCCGCAGCGTGGTCAGACACATCGCAGTAGCTATTCGCTCAACGAAGCCGCGCTGCTCTTCGCCCGCGGCTACTATGCCCTATTCCAGCTCCTGCTGCCGCTGGCAGCGGTAGTGGCCTGGTTCGCCGCTGATTTCTCCGCCGCTCATGCTGAATTGTTTGGTCTGGTCTTTCTCGCCGTGTCCATGATCTTGGTGTGGGCAGCCGTCCGCGTCGCCACGCTAGTGCCGATGTCTGCTTCCGGCAGGGCGCAGCTATGGGTGGGGTGGCTCATCGCCATCCAGCTGATCATGCTGTCTCAGACGCTGACCGTGATGACCCTCCTGGGCACTGCTTATACTCGCCTCGGCGAGCAGCCGCCGCTGTTCGTCGTGCTCACCACACTCGGGGTGCTGGGCGCCTTCCATGTGCCCTCACTTCTGCGGGGGCTATCGACACGGTCTTATGTGCTGGGCGGGGTGCTGACGCTTTCTCTATCGCTCACGCTCATTGTTCTCGCCGTCACCCGCGCCACCGCGACGCTTGCCCCCAGCATGATCTCTGCCGCATTCTTCACCTCGCATGCCGTGGCATCGGTGTGCTGGATGGTGGCAGCGGCACTCATCATTCTGGGCAAGACCCCCATCGCCCGCGACTATGAGTTTCCCGTCGGGCTATTGCTGGCCCTTGCCGCTACGGTCAAGGTGGTGTTCTTTGATCTCACCACTCTCGACTCTGTGGCACGCACGATCACCTTCCTCGGCTGCGGCCTCGTTCTCCTCGTGGTGGCGATCATTCGCTCCCGCACGATCAGCCCCTCCGCCACTGATACGACGGGCACGGCCGCGGCACCGCACCAGGCCCAGGACCCTGCCGCTGCGCAGCCAGCGATGGCCGCAGCGGATACCCGTCCCCAGCATCCCGATCCAGGCGCGGGCCGCTAGGGGCATTCCAGCTATGGCGGCGCTGGCTGCGGCTGCGCCGCCATCGCTGCGCCGGCGTAGCTCCGCTGGCTGCGGCTTAGACCGTGGCCAACAAGGGCTGGAGGAATTGACCGGTATAGGAGCCGGAGACCTGGGCGACATCCTCGGGTGTGCCTTCGGCTACCACCTGGCCGCCGCCGTCGCCGCCTTCGGGCCCCATGTCAATAATCCAGTCGGCAGCCTTGATCACATCGAGGTTGTGCTCGATGATCACCACCGAGTTGCCCTTATCCACTAGGCCTTGGATCACCAGCATGAGCTTGCGGATGTCCTCGAAATGCAGGCCCGTGGTGGGCTCGTCGAGAATATAGATGGTGCGGCCATTGGAGCGCTTCTGCAGCTCTGCGGCGAGTTTCACGCGCTGCGCCTCGCCACCCGAGAGCGTGGTGGCCGATTGGCCCAGCCGCACATAGCCCAAGCCCACTTCGGTGAGCGTGTTGAGATAGCGGTGGATCGAGGTGATCGGCTGGAAAAACTCCGCCGCCTCTGCGATGGGCATGTCCAAGACCTCGGAGATGTTTTTGCCCTTGTAGCGCACCTCGAGGGTTTCGCGATTGTAGCGCGCCCCGTGGCACACTTCGCAGGGCACGTAGACATCCGGCAGGAAGTTCATCTCGATCTTCAAGGTGCCATCGCCCTTGCATGCCTCGCAGCGGCCGCCCTTGACGTTGAAGGAGAAGCGCCCCGCCTTATAGCCGCGCACCTTGGACTCGCTGGTCTCGGCGAAGAGAGTACGAATCTTATCGAATACACCGGTATAGGTCGCCGGGTTCGAGCGCGGGGTGCGACCAATCGGAGACTGATCCACCTGCACCAACTTATCGAGGTGCTCGATGCCTTCCACGCGCTTGGCTCGCCCGGGCACGAGCCGAGCGCGGTTGAGCTCATTGCTCAATACCTTGGACACGATCTGGTTAATCAGCGTGGATTTACCCGATCCGGAGACACCAGTGACACAGGTCAGTACCCCGAGCGGGATGGTCACATCCACGTTCTTCAGGTTATTTTCCCGCGCGCCTACCACCTTGAGGCAGCGTTCTGGGTCAATCGGGCGGCGGTGTGCGGGCACTCCCAGCACCCTCGCCCCGGAGAGATAATCGCCGGTTAGAGAATCGGCGGCGTTGAGTATTCCCGCCGGCTCACCTTGGTAGACGATCTCGCCGCCGTATTCACCGGCGCGCGGTCCGATATCCACCAGCCAGTCAGCCGCCTTGATGGTGTCTTCGTCATGCTCGACCACGATGAGGGTGTTGCCGAGATCGCGCAGCCGCTCCAGGGTGGCGATCAGGCGCTGGTTATCGCGCTGGTGCAAACCAATGGAGGGCTCGTCCAGCACGTAGAGCACCCCCGCCAAGCCCGATCCGATCTGGGTGGCGAGTCGAATACGCTGCGCCTCACCGCCGGAGAGTGTGCCGGCAGCGCGGTCGAGGGTGAGATAGTTCAGCCCCACATCCAGCAGGAAGCGCAGGCGTGCTTGTACCTCTCGCAGCACTGCACCTGCGATCATTTCCTCGCGTTTATTCAGGGTGAGATTGTCGAGGAAGGCGCGGGCATCCTCGACCGATAGCGCCGATACCCCAGCAATGGATTGCTCGCCGTGGCCCTCCGAGGCGAGACGCACGGAGAGGATTTCGGGCTTGAGTCGCGAGCCCTGGCACGCGGGGCAGGGCACCTCGCGCATATAGCCGCGGAAGCGTTCCTTCTGGTGCTCGGAATCGGTTTGCTCGATCTTGCGCTCCACGAATGCGATCGCGCCCTCGAAGGGGGCGGTCCAGTCGCGGCGGCGACCATATCGGTTCTTATAGCGCACCCGCACCTCGGTGCTGGAGCCGTGCACGAGTGCCTTTTGCTGCTTCTTCGTCAGCGAGGAATAGGGGGCGTGCGCATCGAAGTCCATTGCCTCTGCCAGCGCCTCGACGAGCTTGACAAAGTATTTCTTATTCGGCGAGGAGTGCCACGGGGCGATCGCATCCACCACCTTGGCATCGACATCCGGAATCAGCAGCTCCGGATCCACGACTAGGCGGGAACCGAGACCATCGCAGCGCTCACAGGCGCCATAGGGAGAGTTAAAGGAAAAGGCGCGCGGTTCCATCTCATCGAGATGAAAGTCGTGGCCGTTGGGGCAGGCCATCTTTTCGGAGAAACGACGAACTCGGTGCGGGTCGGCGTCGTCAAGCCCCACAAAATCAAGGACGACTACCCCATCGGCCAAGTTCAGCGCCGTCTCGATGGAGTCGGTGAGGCGCTGCTTCTGCGATTCCTTCACCTGCAAACGATCAACCACCACATCAATATCGTGCTTGATCTGCTTCTCCAGCTTGGGCGGCGAGGATAGCTGGTGCATCTCGCCATCGACCATCACGCGGGCATAGCCCTGGGCGGCGAGATCCGCGAAAAGATCCACGAACTCGCCCTTGCGAGTGCGCACCACCGGCGCCAACACCTGGAACTTGGTGCCCTGCTCCATCTCCAGCACCTGATCCACGATCTGCTGCGGCGTCTGGCGGTCGATCACCGCATCGCATTCCGGGCAGTGCGGCGTGCCCGCGCGGGCATAGAGCAGGCGGAGATAGTCGAAGACCTCGGTAATCGTGCCCACCGTGGAGCGCGGGTTGCGGTTGGTGGACTTCTGATCGATCGACACGGCCGGCGAGAGTCCCTCGATCATCTCCACATCGGGCTTGTCCATCTGCCCCAAAAACATGCGCGCATAGGACGAGAGCGACTCCACGTAGCGACGCTGCCCCTCGGCGAAGATGGTGTCGAAGGCAAGCGAGGACTTGCCCGACCCAGACAAACCCGTGAAGACCACGAGCTTGTCGCGCGGGATATCAATATCTACCCCTTTGAGGTTGTGCTCGCGGGCTCCGCGGACAATGAGGCGTTCAGCCACAGGCTTTCCACTACCTTTCCTAGTGCACGACATCGGTGTTGATGCTGGGCATCGTCTCACTTCAACGCCGCTGATACACAATTCATTCCCGTGGAGGAGATACGGTCGTCTGCCCCACCGCCCCACGGCATAGTCGAGTGTTCCCCACCGCGTCCGACCACCGTCTCTGTGTCTCATCTAGTGTAGTACGCATGAGTGCCGAACTAATTTTGGATTCCCTCTCTGTATCCGAGATGGATAACAACTGCTACCTTGTGGTCGCTGGCGATGAGGCGATGCTTATCGACGCCGCCTCGAACCCAGACGCCCTCATGGAGCTCGCCGCCAAGCACAAGGCCACGATCACCACGGTGGTCACCACCCACCGCCATGGCGATCACGTGGGTGCGCTCCCAGAGATCCTGCAGCGCACCGGCGCCCGCCACATCTCTTCGAGTCTGGATGCGCCCGCGCTGCCCTGCGATGTGGACGAGGAGCTGGATCATGGCGATACCCTCAGCTTCGCCGGCCACGAGATCCCCGTGTTCATCCTCCGCGGCCACACCCCGGGCGGTCTCTGCTTGGAATTGACCATCGACGGCGAAACGCACCTCATCGTCGGTGACAGCCTCTTCCCCGGCGGCGTGGGAAAGACCAACTCTAAAGAGGATTTCGCCCGCCTGATCACCGACGTCAAGGAACGCGTCTTTGATGTCTACCCGCCCGAGGCGCACGTTCGCCCCGGCCATGGAGATTCCACCACGGTGGGGGCCGAAGCACCCCATCTCGACGAGTGGTGCGAGCGCGGCTGGTAGGCACCACAACGCTTATCGACGCAGCGTGCCAGATATTCCTCCACCTACCTGAGAACACGGCGCGCCTCGTCCTTATCTCCTTTTCGTCTAGGATGGTGTGAGGTAAAACTTCAGTTCGAGTCCGACACGGGCTAGGAACTACCAGAAAACATATAAGGAGCTGGAAGAACGAATGATCCGTAAGATCGCTCGCCCCATGGTGGCCACCGTCTACATCGCTGACGGTGTGGACACCATCACTAATACCGAGAAGCATGTCGAGGGCACCAAGACCATCCTCGACCGTCTGCGCTCGGTGCTGCCCAATGACTACAGCCGCAAACTGCCGGAGGATCCGGAGACCGTGGCCAAGGCCATTGGCGTGACCAAGACCAGCGCCGGCACCCTGCTGGCTTTGGGCAAGGCTCCGCGCCTGGCAGCCGGCACCCTGGCGCTGCTGTCTGTTCCCACTATTCTCGCTCGCCACGCTTTCTGGGAGACCCAGAACGAGGACGAGAAGGCCGCTCGCCGCAGTGGCTTTATGACGGACGTCGCTCTGTTGGGCGGGCTGTTCATCGCCTCCGCCGACACCGCCGGCAAGCCGGGGCTGAAGTGGCGCGCTAACCGTGCCGCTAAGGATGCCAACAAGACCATCCAGTCCGCTCTTCCGGGCAAGTCTGACACGGAAAAGTTCAAGGAGAACGTGGCCGAGCAGGCCTCCGCCGTCAACTCCGCCACCAAGGACTTCCTCTCCAGCACCTCCGAGAAGGTCTCCGGCTACGCCGACGAGGCTAAGTCTTATGTGGACGACAACAAGGATGACTGGTTGAATCTGGCCAAGTCCAACACCAAGACCGCTAAGAAGAAGCTGGTCAAGGCTGCCGACCAGGCCCAGAAGCGTGCCGAGAAGGCCCGCAAGGATGCCTCCAAGAACGCTCCGAAGCTGCAGAAGCGCGCCGACAAGGCCCTGCGCAAGGCACAGAAGAGCTTGGACAAGAAGGTCAAGGACTTCGCCTAAGCCAGCTCGGCACTGAGTATCAGTGCCACCATATCCAGCGACGCCCCAGTTGTGTCCCCGTGCGGGAGCAGCTGGGGCGTTATGCGTATCGAGAGCGAGGCGGGGTACGGTTCAACGCTGCGAGGTACCGGGTGGGAACAAACTCGATGCCTCGGCTGTTGGCTCTACTACGATGCTGTAGCTCATGCTGCCCGCCGCTGGCGTCGCCCCGCGGTAGTACCTGGCGCGTATGATCGTCATTTCTCGTATCCTGCATTCGATGTGTGTGACGTGATCAGAAAGGATCTCTCTTGCCGCATAGTCCGCACGGCCCTCTCCCCGACTCCGACGCTGCCCGCGATAACGCGGCGACCGCTGATGCTATCGCTACCGAGCAGCGCTATGTGGATGGTCTTTTCGATCATCTCGACGAGGACATCCGGGCCGCCCGCGAGCGCCTAGCGGCCGTGTCGCTGCGCCCCGAGGGAGTGGATCCGGACACAGATGATCTCATTCGCCGCGAAGCCGAGTACCACAGCCTCAATGAGAAGCTGGATCGTGCCGCGCTCGCCCAACTCGGATTAGTCTTTGGCCGCATTGATGTCGATGATCCCGATCCTGATGATCCCATCGAGCTCGATGGGCAGCGCGTGGATCGCCGCTATATCGGGCGCATGGGGGTTCAAGACGCGGCCGATAATTACCGATCGTTGCTCTTGGATTGGCGCGCCCCCATGGCACGCCCCTTCTATCTGGCCACCACCGTTAATCCGGCGGGGGTGCACCGTCGACGCCATATCCGCACCCGCGGCCGCACCGTCACCGCTGTCGATGAGGAACGGCTCCTCGGCCAGTCCCCAGCCACATCGGGTGGAGAGGCTCCCGCCGATATCGCCGGCGAGGCCGCTCTGGCGCACGCGCTCAATGCTGCCCGCTCCGGCCACATGAACACCATCGTGGAGACGATCCAGCGGGAACAAGACACCATCATCCGCGATAACAACCGCGGCGTGATGGTCGTCGATGGCGGACCAGGCACCGGCAAGACCGCGGTGGCGCTACACCGTGTGGCCTATCTGCTCTATACCTGGCGCGAACAACTGGCCAAGACCGGCGTGCTCATTGTGGGGCCTAACCGTCGCTTCTTGGACTATATTTCCCGGGTGTTGCCGGAGCTCGGAGAAACTGGCGTGGTTCTCTCCACCATTGGCGAGCTCTATCCATTGGTCACCCCCACCGGCCAGGACACCCTGTTGGCTAAGGAGATCAAGGGCTCCTCGGAGATGGCCTATATTCTGCGCGAGGCAGTCAAGGCCTATCAGCAGGTGCCCGCTGAGGAGATCCCTCTCACCGTGGATGGGGTATCGCTGCGGATCAGCCCGGCCATGGTGAAAAAGGCGCGCACCCGCGCCCGACGCTCGCGCAAGCCGCATAACCGCGCCCAGCCAATTTTTGCCGATAGGCTGCTCGAGCTGCTGGCCGAGCACATGGCCGAGGTGATCGGCGCCGATCCCTTGGGGAAGGAGAATCTGCTTTCTGCCGCGGATATCGCCCAATTGCACGATGATCTCAGTGAGGAGGCGCAGGTACTCGAGATCATCGACACCCTGTGGCCTAGGCTCAGCCCGCAGCAGGTGCTGGCGGAACTCACCTGCGACCACGATCGTCTCACCGCAGTGGCCGCCGACTATGACGAGGCCACCATCGAAGGATTGTTCCGGCCGGGCTATGATCCGAACGCCCTCGACGATGCGGTAATCGCGTGGACTCCAGCCGATGCCGCACTCCTGGATGAGCTCTCGCTGATCATCGGCATCGACAACCCCGAGGAGTCGGCAGAGCAGGCCGAGCAGCGGTGGCGCCAACAAATTGACGACGCCCAGGATGCGCTGGATATTCTCATCGGCTCCGCCAACTCGGACTTGGACGATGAGTTCGATGCCGAGGTGCTCTCCGCCCACGACGTGGTCGATGCCGAGACTCTCGCGCAGCGACAGCAGGTGCGTGATAATCGCTCCACGGCGGAAAAGGCCCGTGCTGATCACACCTGGGCCTTTGGCCACGTGGTGGTGGACGAAGCCCAAGAGCTCTCCGAGATGGAGTGGCGGATGGTGTTTCGCCGGGTGCCGAGCCGGTGGATGACCATTGTGGGCGATACTGCCCAAACTGGCTCCCCCGCTGGCGCGGATAGTTGGGCCGAGACCTTCGCCGAGTTCGTCGGCTCGCGGGTACGCCATCACGAATTGACTGTGAATTACCGTACTCCGGCGACGATCATGGAGCTGGCGCAGACACTCTTGCCGCTCATCGCCCCCGAGCAACAGCCCGCGCAGTCGGTGCGTGATGTCGATGGCGCAGTCACGCAGCTTCCCAAGGAGGCCTCTGTGCCCCGCATTGTGGAGGCACTCAAGGAGGAGCATCCAGAGCGGATGGTGGCCGTCGTCGCCGCCCCAGAGGTTCTCGACACGCGCGCCGACCTGCAGAATATGGATGAGGCCCGCAGCGTCGATGAGGTGAAGGGATTAGAGTTTGACCACGTTATCGTGGTCGAGCCGGAGGCCATCGCAGCAGCCTCGGCACGCGGGCTGAATGATCTTTATGTGGCGTTGAGTCGCGCTACGCAGACGGTGACGGTGGTGGGCGCGAGCATCGCCGACGTTGCTGCCGCCTATGCAGAGCTCTGATGCGTAGTAGACAAAGCACCCGCCCGAAGGGGCGGGTGCTTCTTAGGTGGTGGAGCGCTTAGCTGACGGTGTGAACGATCATCACATCGCAGTCAGACTGGCGGGCCACATCGGCGGGCACGGAACCCAGCAGGCGGCCGGTGAGGGAGTTGATGCCACGGTTACCGACGATGAGCAGATCTGCCTTGTACTCGTTAACGATGCCCATCAGTGCCTGCACTGGGGTGCCGGCCTTGAGCGCGGTCTCGATCTTGGTGGCACCGACCTTCTTGGCCACCTCGGCGGCGCTGTCGAGGTTCTTCTGTGCCGGGTCATTACCGAGAACGGTGACGGAGTCCTGGCGGAGAGTCTTGGAGGCTTCTTCCGTGCTCTCGTAGTAGGCGGAACCGATGACCAAGGTGGCGTCGAACGCCGCGGCAATGGAGGCAGCACGCTCGACGGCCAGTAGCGAAGACTTGGAGCCGTCGGTACCCACGACGATGGTCTGGTAGTTTTCGTTCATCGACAAAGAACCCCTTTAACACATACCTAGGTTGTATTTGCTGTTGGACTTTAGGTTACCACCGACGTGTCCGCATCGGCCCCAAGGTGAGCGTCGTGGTGCCGCTTGCCGGGATGGTGCAGAGAAGAAAGGGCGGCGTCGATAAGCGGCGCAGCACTTAGGCGCAGCGCATAGCCGCGGCACCGAACTGCGGTGCCAGACTAGATGCCGGCCTCGGTGATACCGCGTAGTTCTTTCTTCAGATCGCGGATCTCATCGCGCAAACGGCCCGCCAGCTCGAATTTGAGTTCCTTGGCGGCGGCAGACATCTCCGCGGTGAGCGAGTCAATGAGGCTGCGCAGCTCCTCTTGCGGCATGGAGGAGATATCGCGTTTATCCACCAGCGCAGCGTCGGCGGCCGCATCGGGGCGTGCCTCGCCCTCTTCGGCGTTGTCATAGACCTGGTCAAGGATATCGGCGATTTTCTTGCGCAGCGGCTGCGGGTCGATGCCGTGTTCGCGGTTATAGGCGAGTTGCTTCTCGCGGCGCCGCTCGGTTTCGTCGATCGCTGCCGCCATGGATTCGGTCACCTTATCGGCGTACATGTGCACCTCGCCAGAGACATTGCGGGCGGCGCGGCCGATGGTCTGGATCAGCGAGGTGGTCGAGCGCAAGAAGCCTTCCTTGTCCGCGTCGAGGATCGCCACCAGCGACACCTCCGGCAGATCCAGGCCCTCGCGCAAGAGGTTGATGCCGACCAATACGTCATAGTTGCCGGTGCGTAGTTGGCGCAGCAGCTCCACGCGCTGCAGCGTGTCGATATCGGAGTGCAGATAGCGCACCCGCACCCCATTTTCCAGCAGATAATCGGTGAGGTCCTCGGCCATCTTCTTGGTCAGGGTGGTCACCAGCACGCGCTCGTTTTTCTCAGTGCGCAGGCGAATCTCGTGGATGAGATCGTCGATCTGGCCTTCGGTCGGTTTCACCACCACCTTCGGATCCACCAGCCCGGTGGGGCGAATAATCTGCTCCACGAACTCGCCGCCGGTAGCGGCCAGCTCATAGGGGCCAGGGGTGGCGGACATGTACACGCATTGGCCCTTGCGGGCGTCGAATTCATCCCAGGTAAGCGGGCGGTTATCCAGCGCCGAGGGCAGGCGGAAACCGAAGTCCACGAGGTTGCGCTTGCGCGACATATCACCTTCGAACATGCCGCCGATCTGGGGCACGGTCACGTGGGACTCGTCGATGATGGTGAGGAAGTCTTCGGGGAAATAGTCGATCAGGGTCGCCGGAGCTGAGCCTGCGGGCCGCCCATCGACGTGCCGGGAATAGTTCTCGATGCCGGAGCAAAAGCCTACCTGCTGGATCATCTCGAGATCGTATTCCGTGCGCATCCGCAGCCGCTGCGCTTCGAGCAGTTTGCCGCGATTCTCGAGGTCCTCGAGGCGCTCTGCCAGCTCGGCCTTGATGTCTTCTACCGCCTTGGCCATGCGTTCCTCGCTGGCCACATAGTGGGTGGCGGGGAAAATGCGCAGCTCTTCTACCTGGCGGATCGGATCGCCGGTGACGGGGTGAATGTAGTAGAGGGAATCAATCTCATCGCCAAAGAACTCCACCCGCACCGCGAGCTCCTCATAGGCGGGAATGATATCCACCACATCGCCCTTGACGCGGAACGCGCCGCGCACAAAGGCCACGTCGTTGCGATCGTATTGGATGTCTACCAGCAGCCGCAGGAAGCGATCCCGCTCCACTTCTTCGCCCACGCGCAGCACCACCGAGCGATCCAGATAGGATTGCGGGGTTCCGAGACCATAAATGCAGGAGACGGAACTAACGACCACAACGTCGCGCCGCGAGAGCAGCGCCGAGGTGGCGGAGTGGCGCAGGCGCTCCACATCGTCATTGATGGAGGAGTCCTTTTCGATATACGTATCGGTCTGCGCCACATAGGCTTCCGGCTGGTAGTAGTCGTAGTAGGAGACGAAGTATTCCACCGCGTTATTGGGCAGCAGCTGCCGCAGCTCATTGGCCAACTGGGCGGCAAGCGTCTTATTCGGCGCCATCACCAAAGTGGGGCGCTGCACCTGCTCGATCAGCCACGCCGCCGTGGCCGATTTACCGGTACCGGTAGCGCCCATGAGCACCACGTCCCGCTCGTTGTTATTGATCCGAGCAGTGAGTTCCTCGATCGCCCGCGGCTGGTCGCCGGCCGGTTGATACTCCGAGATCACCTCGAATTTCCCGTTCGAGCGTTCCACCTCGCCTACGGGGCGAAACTCGGACTCGGACAACACTGGGTGCTCTGCTGCAAAAGCCATAGCCTCGAGACTACCCGCCCGTGTTGGCCCGCTCCCAGAGCTGCTCAACCTGGGCGGCTAACTCGTCTATGCTCCCGGAATTATCCAGCACCACATCAGCCGCCGCGCAGCGCTCCTGCTCCCCCATCTGCCGCGCAATACGATGACGCGCATCCTTTTCATCGAGCCCTCGCTTATCGACGAGGCGCTGCAGGCGCAGCTCCTCCGGGGCGGAGACCACCGCGGTGATGTCCACCGCGCGATCGAGTCCGAGCTCGATGAGCAGCGCCGAATCGTGCACGATCACCTCTGCCCCGCTCTCCGCTGCTTCGGCGAAGAGTTCGCGGGTGCGCTCGGCGATGCGCGGGTGGGTGATGGCGTTGAGGCGCTCGGTTCGCTTTTCATCCACGAAGGCCCGCTGCGCCAGAACTCTTCTGCGTAGTACCCCAGAATCGTCCACAATATCCTCGCCAAACTCGGCTGCGAGTTCCGCGAGTGCCGGCTGTCCGGGTTCGACGATCTCTCGTGCGATGAGGTCTGCGTCGATAATGAATGCCCCCTTTTCCTTGAGGATCGCCGTCGCTGTGGACTTGCCGGAGCCGATGCCGCCTGTGATGCCAATGATCGTCATGGTGTCTTAGTCTACGGGCGTAAGCTTGAACCGGTACATACTACGGTCGAGAGAAAGACGAGGTCACACATATGGTGTCGCCACATAAGCTCGTGGTGATCGGAGTTGGGCACGTGGGAAGCTATGTGCTCGCTGATGCGATGAAAATGGGACTTTTCGGCGAGATCGTGACGATCGACATCGCCGAGGGGGTGGCCCACGGCGAGGCCCTAGATCAGCATCACGCTACCGCCCTGAGTTCCATGACATCCACGGCGGTGCGCGCTGGAGACTATAGCGACTGCGCCGACGCGGATGTCATTATCTGCGCCGCCGGCCCCTCCATCATTCCTTCCGCAGAGAACAGCACTCCTGATCGTGCCGAGCTCGCCTCCATTAACGCGGCGGTGATCCGCGATGTGATGAAACAGGTGGTGGACTACACCCGCGATGCGGTGGTCATCATGATCACCAATCCCTTGGACACCACCCTTTACGTGGCGGAGAATGAATTCGACTACCCCGCCGGCAAGATCTTCGGTACAGGCACCATGCTTGACTCTGCGCGACTACGCAGAATAGTTGCGGACAAGCTCGGAGTGTCCCCGCTGAGCGTCAGCGGCTACATGATGGGCGAGCACGGCCTGTCCGCTTTCCCTGTGCTCTCGCATCTGAGCGTGGGCGGATTGTCCGTCGCCGAGCTGGAGCAGACCTTTACTGGGGTGCACCTCGATCCGGAGCGTCTCGCCGAGGACACCGTCCAGGCCGCCTACGAGGTATTGAACTCCAAGGGCTGGACCAATGCCGGTGTGGCGCAGTCCGCGGTACTCATGGCGCGGCATGTTTTGCTCGATGAAAAGGTGATCGTGCCGGCCTGCACCACCGCCCGTGGCGAGTATGGTTTCGATGGCGATGTGGCGTTCTCCATGCCCACCCTGCTGGGGCGCGGCGGCGCCGAGCGACGCTTCGCTGTCTCGCTCAATGACTGGGAAGAGGCCGCCCTGGAGCGCTCGGTGGCAGCGATCCGCACCGCGATCAGCGCCGCCCAGGCCACCTAGGACTTGCCCCACGAGGGGCGGCGAGGGGCGTGTTCTCCCCCATCAAGACACACGACAAGGGGCGCTGCGTGATCGCAGCGCCCCTTGTATTTGTGTGCTCCTCGCTGCCCGCTAGGCGGGCTAGAACTTAAGGAGCGGAGGTTTAAGCCTGAGGCTTATTTATCTTCCACGTCGAGGAACACGGTGCCGTGGGTGATGGTGCCATAATCGGCAACGACGTTGATAGCGCCCTGCTTCTTGTGGTTGGTCACCAGCACCGGGGTGATCGGCGAGTAGCCGGCGGCCTCGATGGCGGCGCGGTCGAACTTCAGCAGCGGAGTGCCGGCCTCGACCACATCACCCTTCTTCACGAGAACCTCAAAGCCCTCGCCCTTCATATTCACGGTGTCCAGGCCCACGTGGATGAGCATCTGCAGCCCATTGTCCAGCTTCACGCCCACGGCGTGACCGGTGGGGAAGGTCATAACGACCTCGCCGTCGCCCGGGGCGTATACGGTGTCGCCGGACGGATCGATGGACGCACCCTTGCCTACAGCACCCATGGCAAAAGCCTCATCGGGAGTGTCGGCCAGCGGCACCAGCGTGCCGTCCAGGGGAGCCTCGACCTTCTTCTCGGTCTTGACTGCGGTAGCGGTGCCAGCAGCAGCTGCACCAGCGGCAGGAGCGGCGGCAGCCGGAGCGGCCTCGTCCTCGGCGATGCGGGCGCGCACCTCATCCTTTTCTTCCTTCGAGCGGTAGTCGAAGAAGACCACGAGGAAGAAGGAGGTGAAGAAGGCGACAGCCAAACCGATGGCATAACCCAGGGTGGGGGTCATGACCGGGATGGTGAGCAGCGAGGTGAACACGAAGGTCTGAGCCTTAATGCCGAACAGGCCCATTACGACACCGCCGGCGAAACAGCCAGGAAGTAGTCGCAGGTAGGTCTTCTTAAAGCGCAGCACGATGCCGTACAAGCTGGGCTCGGAGATACCACCAAGCAGGCCGGCGGCAAGACCACCGGTGGCAACCTGACGCATCTGGCGGTTGCGCTCACGCACAGAGACCACCAGCACACCGGCGACGAGGCCGAAGCAGGCGAAGTTCCATGCACCCATGGGGCCCTGGATGACGTCGAAGCCGAAGGTGGCAATGTTCTGCAGCATGACGGCGTTGAGCGGCCAGTGCAGTCCCAGCGGCACCAGGAAGGGGTACAGCAGCGGGATGATGATAGCGAGGATGAACGGCGAGAACTCGTAGGTGTTCATGAACAGTCGAGCGATACCGTCACCGATGAAGATACCGAAGGGACCCACCACGAAGGCGGTCAGCGGAATCATGACCAACAGGGAGATGAAGGGCACGAACACCATCTGCACGGCTTCGGGGAGGACCTTCTTCAGGCCCTTTTCCACCCAGAACAGACCGATGGCGGCCAGCAGCGGCGGGAAGACTTGTCCACCGTAGTTATTGAGCACCAGGGTCAGGCCGGCGACATCGATCTTGTAGATATCGATACCCTCGGTCGCACCCTGCTCCACGACGGTGTGGATATTATCCTTCAGCCCGATGAACTCGGGAGTGAGCAAGGCGGCCGGAATTGCGGCGCCCACCCATTCATTTGCTCCGAGCTTCTTGGCTGCGGAGGCACCCACCATGATCGGCAGGAAGTAGAACACCGAGCGCCACATAGCGTGCATGAGCACGTAGACGCCGGACTGCTCCGCCAGCGGTTCATCGAATGCCTGGATGCCTGCGGTGTCGAGCAGCACCAAGATGGTGATGATCAGCGAGGCACCGAGCAGAGCCCACAGAATGGGACGGAAGGTATCGGAGAGGAATTCGAAGGCGAAGTCCACCCAGCCGAACTTGCCGCGAACACCGGCGTATTCCTTCTTCGCGGACTTCCTGGAGGCACCGCCTTCGCCGCCAGCAATGTGTTCCATGCCGGGCAGCTTGATGATGTCGTTGTAGTAGTTAGCTACGCCGCCACCCATGATCACTTGCAGACCATTGGATCCCTGCGGCACAACGCCCATCACTTCGGGAATATTGTCGAGAGCGTCTTGATCCGCCAATGAGCGGTCGCCTAGTTGCATACGCAGGCGAGTAGCACAGTGCGTAAACGAGTCAATGTTTTCAGGTCCGCCGAGATTGGCCAGTATGGCCTCAGCGGCTGACGCATTCTTAGTCGCCATTGCGTCTACCTTTCGTAGAGAGTTTATGAGAAAAGACTTAGGCCCACCCTACTTGGTAATCCGAAAAAGACTCGCGCCGCAGTTCGGCACACCAGCAGCATCAGTGGGCATATATGAGCCACCAATAGAAATTGTGGGTTTCTGTCCGATTCGCCACCATCGTGTGTGGCATCACGATAATTATAGGACACAAATCCACTCACACATAGCGCCGCTACTATGCCGTAAGTCACATTTACTTAGTGCTGCCTAATGACAATGAGAATAATAAACACCCAGTTAAAACGCCCTAGCGCTGGTTTTCACGGCTCCTGCCGCCCCGCGCTGCAGCATCTCCCACGCCACAGTAATGCCCTGTGTACGGGCATTTTATTAGTGCCCGAATAAACATTTTTCTTCCTATCGACCCCACACGAAGCCACACTGCATGGGTGTGCTACGGGGCTGTAGAAAAACTTCACACTCTCCTGCGTAGTGGCACAAAAAAGTGCCCTACCCCTGGGGGTAGGGCACTTCCTTATCGATGACGCGTGTAGCGGTCACCGAGTGGAGGCTTAGTTGCCTTCCAGCTTCTCCTTCAGAGCAGCGAGCTGCTCATCGGAAGCGAGGGAACCACCGGTGGTGGCTGCGGCCTCGGCTACGCCAGCGTCAGCGCTGGAGTAGTTGGAGGCTGCACCCTGCTGCTCGCCGGCCTCGGCGGCAGCCTCGGCTGCGGCGCGGTGACGCTCGATCTGCTGGGTGTGCAGCTGGAAGCGACGCTCGGACTCTGCGTAGCGAGCCTCCCATTCCTGGCGCTGCTCGTCGAAGCCCTCGAGCCACTCGTTGGTCTCCGGGTCGAAGCCCTCCGGGAAGATGTAGTTGCCGTTCTCGTCGTAGGAGTCGGCCATACCGTACTTGGAGGGGTCGAACTCCTCGGAGTAGTCGTCATCAGCCTGCTTCAGGGACAGGGAGATGCGGCGACGCTCGAGGTCGATGTCGATGACCTTGACCATGAGGTCTTCGCCAACGTTGACAACCTGATCCGGCACCTCGACGTGGCGCTGAGCCAGCTCGGAGATGTGGACGAGGCCCTCGATGCCCTCTTCGACGCGCACGAACGCACCGAAGGGAACCAGCTTGGTGACCTTGCCGGGCACGATCTGGCCCACAGCGTGGGTGCGGGCGAAGACGCGCCACGGATCTTCCTGGGTGGCCTTCAGGGACAGGGACACGCGCTCGCGGTCGAGATCGACGTCGAGAACCTCAACGGTGACCTCGTCGCCCACGGTGACAACCTCAGACGGGTGGTCGATGTGCTTCCAGGACAGCTCGGAAACGTGAACCAGGCCGTCGACACCGCCGAGATCGACGAAGGCGCCGAAGTTGACGATGGAGGAGACGACACCCTTGCGCACCTGACCCTTTTGGAGCTGGTGCAGGAACTCGGAGCGAAGCTCGGACTGGGACTGCTCGAGCCATGCGCGGCGGGACAGGACCACGTTGTTGCGGTTCTTGTCCAGCTCGATGATCTTGGCCTCGATCTCCTGGCCGATGTACGGCTCGAGATCGCGGACGCGACGCATCTCAACGAGGGATGCAGGCAGGAAGCCGCGCAGCCCGATGTCAAGGATCAGGCCACCCTTGACAACCTCGATAACGGTACCGGTGACGGGCTCGTCGTTGGCCTGGAGCTGCTCGATGGCGCTCCATGCACGCTCGTACTGAGCGCGCTTCTTGGACAGGATCAGACGGCCTTCCTTGTCCTCCTTGGTGAGAACAAGTGCGTCGATCTCGTCTCCGACCTCGACAACCTCTTCCGGATCGACATCGTGCTTGATGGACAGCTCACGGGAGGGGATAACGCCCTCGGTCTTGTATCCGATGTCGAGCAGAACCTCGTCGCGATCGACCTTGACCACGGTTCCCTCAACGATGTCACCATCGTTGAAGTACTTGATGGTGGCGTCGACGGCTGCGAGGAAGTCCTCAGCGGAGCCGATATCGTTGACGGCTACCTGAGGGGTGTTGTTGGTGGGCATATGTTAGTTGCTCCGAAAAATGTTGAAATAGGAATCTCGAATGGACAGGAAACGTATCTCTTGACGAGTAGATCGTGCGCCGTATTTGACGCTCTGACCAGCTTGTTCAATCTCACGCGCCCCATTTTCAGCCGTCCTATTACACCTGAAAACCGTGGACGCGTTGCGACACGCCTCCAACACTCTACTGCACGTTTTCGCTTCCGGCAAATAGAGTTACCTGCATGAACTCTCGTTTCACACCCGCCACATTTTCCGCAGCGAACCGATCGTGGTGGGACCACGACGCCGCCAATTATCACGCCCAACATCCCGAGTATCTCTCCTCTTTCTATTGGTGCCCAGAGATGCTGCACGAAGAGCAGGCGCAGCTGTTGGGTGATGTCTCCGACACCACGGTGCTAGAGCTCGGCTGCGGCTCCGCCCCCTGCAGCCGCTGGCTCGCCGAGCGCTTCCCCACCGCCCGCATCATCGGCGTCGATATCTCCGAGCAGATGTTGCGGCGCGCGGCGATTGACGACGCCACCCTGCACCTGCTCCACGCCGATGCCTTAGCTCTACCGCTGCGCCCTAGAAGCGTGGACACCGTTTTCTCGGTCTTTGGCGCGCTGCCCTTCATCGAGGATCTCTCCGCCGCCTTCGCCGAGGTCTCCCGTGTGCTGCGCCCCGGTGGGCGCTTCGTGTTTTCCGTCAATCACCCGATGCGCTGGATTTTCGCCGATGATCCCAGCGCCGAGGGCCTTCACGTGGCGTATTCCTATTTTGACGATGCATATACGGAGGCGGATGATCAGGGCGTGCTTTCTTATGCTGAAGGCCACCACACGGTCTCCGACTACGCTAATGGTCTGGTAGCCGCCGGTCTCAGTATTCGTCACATGATCGAACCCGAGTGGCCAGAGGATCTCGAGACCACTTGGGGGCAATGGTCGCCGCTGCGGGGACGCATCTTCCCGGGCACGCTCATCATTTCCGCGCGCAAGGACTAAGACAGCACTCCCGACCGGCCACCCTATAAGAAAGGACACTCGCGGGCCTCATGGGCGGCATTCTCACCAGCTACGGCATTATTCTCGGCCTGATCGCCGTGGGTTTCGCCGTGGGCTCTACACGGGTCATTGCGTCCGAGGAGCAGCGCACAGTACTCGACCGACTCGCCTTCTATGCCGCGCTGCCGGCCCTGTTATTCACGGTCTTCGCCCGCTCCACACCGGAGCAGATGTTTTCTCCTGTGGTGGTGGCGACCTCGGCGGCGGCGGTGATCACCGCGGCTGCCTTCGTGGCTATCGCCTGGGCTGGTGGCTGCCGGCAGCGGGCAGACCTGACGATTGGGGCGGCGTCGTCAAGCTATATGAACTCCAATAACATCGGTCTGCCGGTGAGTCTCTACGTGCTCGGCAGCGCGGCCTATGCGGCGCCGGTGGTGCTATTTCAGGTGCTGATCTATGCGCCGATTATTCTGGCGCTGATCGATCGCTCCTCCTCACTAGTGGTCGCGGTGCGCCACGCGGTACTCAGCCCGGTGGTGCTCGGCGCAGCCGCGGGGCTGGTGGTGGCGTGGAGTGATCTGACAGTGCCCGATATGGTGTTTCGCCCCATCGAGGTGCTGGGCGGGGCGGCCATTCCGCTGATGCTCATGAGCTTCGGCGCCTCGCTAACCACCGCCACCCCGCTGCGGGATCCGCAGGCGCGCACGCTAACTTTCTGGGCGGTGGGGCTGAAACAGCTGGGCATGCCGCTGGCCGCGCTCGCCGTGGGGCTGCTGCTGGGGCTGGATCACCAGCAGCTCTTTGCGGCCATGATTCTCGCGGCGCTACCGACCGCCCAGAATGTGTATAACTACGCATCCAACTATGGCCGCGATACCCGCGTGCCGCGCGATACCGGGCTGATCACCACCTTCACCGCATTACCGGCGATGATGGTGATAGCCGCATTCTTCGGTTAAACGCTGCTGCGTAGTAGCAGCGTCTAGTGCGCGGCGGCGTCCCAATTCACGCCGGCCCCGACGGAGACCTCCAGCGGCACAGACAAGCGCACAGCCTTGTCCATCTCTTCTTGCAGGATCTCCACGACGGTGTCCTTTTCCCCTGGGGCGACCTCCACCACGAGTTCATCGTGCACCTGCAACAGCAGCCGCGAGCGGAGCTTTTTATCCTGCATCACCTGGTACACGCGCAGCATGGCGATCTTGATGATGTCGGCGGCTGTGCCCTGGATGGGCGCATTCAGCGCCGCGCGCTCAGCGTTTTCGCGGGCGACACGATTGGTGGAACTCAGCTCCGGCAGGTAGCGACGCCGGCCGAAGAGGGTGGCCGTGTAGCTATCATTACGGGCCTGCACGACGACATCGTCGAGATAACGCTTCACCCCGCCGAAGCGCTCGAAGTAGGTGGACATGATCTCTTTGGCCTCCCCGGGCGAGATATCCAGCTGCTGGGAGAGCCCATAGGCGGACAGCCCGTAGACCAGGCCATAGGACATGGCCTTGACGCGGCGGCGGATTTCCGGGGTGACCTCGTCGACGGGCACACCGAATACGCGGGAGCCGACGAAGTTGTGTAGGTCCTCGCCGCGGCGATAGGCCTCGATGAGCCCGGGATCCTCGGATAGATGCGCCATCACGCGCATCTCGATCTGGGAATAGTCGGCGGTGACGAGGCATTCGTGGTCGCCATCGACGACGAAGGCGGAACGAATATGGCGGCCCACCACGGTGCGCACGGGGATGTTCTGCAGGTTCGGCTCGGTAGAGGACAAACGCCCCGTCGAGGTCACCGTCTGGTTGAAGGTGGTGTGGATGCGCCCATCCGGCTGCACGGACTTGATCAGCCCGTCCAGGGTGGTCTTCATCTTCTGATATTCGCGATGGGCCAAGAGGTGATCGAGGAAAGGATGCGGGTGGGTGCGGGCGAGGTTCTCGATTTCCTTGGCTGCGGTGGAATAGCCCGTCTTGGTTTTCTTCGTCTTGGGCATCTCGAGGGTCTCAAACAGCACCACCTGTAGCTGCTTCGGGCTGGAGAGATTCAGGCTCTCGTCGCCGGCGATCTCCCGGGCGGCCTGTACTTCCGCATCAACGTGCTCGATGAAGGAGTCGCGCTGCCGCTCTAGGCTGTCGATATCCACGGCGATACCGGTGTGTTCCACCTCGCCGAGCACGCTCACCAGGGGCAGCTCGAGATCCCGGTAGAGCTCGAAACTATCGATCTGCTGCAGCTGCGTAGTAAGTTCCTCGGCCAGCTCGATAATCGCCACGCCCTCCGCTGCCAGCAGCTCGGATTGCGCATCGTCGAGCAGGCTCATCTGGCCGCTGTCCTCGGCCTGCTCGAGCTGCCGCTGCAGATGGCGCTGGTAGATATCGTTGAGCGCATAGGTGCGCTGGCCCGGGCGCAGCAGATAGGCGGCGATAGCCACATCGTGGGCGATGCCGCCCAGGATCAGGCCGCGGCCACGCACCATGTGATAGACGGCCTTGGCGTCGTGCAGCAGCTTGGGGCTATCCGATTCCAGCCACGCGGCGAGTGCCTGCTCGTCCTCCGGATCCAGCTCGGGCACCTCGGCGATGACCGCACTACCCGTCGCATCCACCAGCGCAATGCTCTGCAGATCCCCGCGGCCGGCGGCAGCCGTGCCGCGCGCCGCCACAGCGAGCGGTTGCTGCTGGCGCTCCTGCATCCACTGCGCCAAGGAGCTGGGCTTATCGACGCTCACCTCCAGGCGCTGCTCCTCTTCTACGACAGCCGCATCCCCATCGCTGGGCAGCGCGCTGAGCACCCGCTCGCGCAGATTCGAGCCGAATTCCAGCTCATCGAAGCGCTCGGCCACATCAGCGGCGTCGGCCGGGCGCAGTTGTAGCTGCTCGGGAGTGATATCGAGGGAGAGATCAGTGACCATCCCGGTGAGTTCACGGTTGAGCTGCACCTGGTCCAAGCGAGCACGCAGGTTATCCCCGCGCTTGCCGCCGATATCGTCGGCATGCTCCACCACACCCTTCAGGCTGCCGTATTTCACGATCCACTGGGCGGCGGTCTTTTCCCCCACCAGCGGAATATTGGGCAGATTATCGGAGGGATCGCCACGCAGGGCCGCGAAGTCGGGATATTGGGTGGGGGTAAGACCGTATTTCTCTTCCACCGCCGCAGGCGTAAAGCGCTTGAGGTCGCTGACACCCTTCATGGGATAGAGCACCGTGGTCTGCTCATTGACCAATTGCAGATAGTCGCGGTCGCCGGTGACGAGCAGAATCTCGTAGCCCTCGGGCTCGGCCGCCTTGGTGAGGGTGCCCACGATGTCATCGGCCTCGTAGTTCTCCATCTCCACGGTGACGATATTGCAGGCTTCGAGCACCTGCTTGATCAGCCCGACTTGCCCCTTGAACTCCTCCGGGGTGGCCTCGCGCTGGGCCTTGTACTCGGGAAAGAGCTCCGTGCGGAAGGTGGTGCGGCCGACATCAAAGGCCACGCCCACGTGGGTGGGCTGCTCCTCTTTCAGCAGAGAGGAGAACATGGACATAAATCCGTACACCGCGTTCGTGTGCTGGCCGCCGGAGGTGGAGAAATTCTCCGTTGGAAGGGCATAGAAAGCGCGAAAGGCCATGGAGTGGCCGTCGATAAGCATCAGGCGTGGCGTCGGATCAGTCATAGTGTCTCAGTGTAGACAGCTTGCGCGATCCCGATGTAGCGCGGTCATGACTAGCCGCGGCGGGCAGAGAAAAAACCAGCGGAAGCGCCCCTCAAGTGGGTTGCTGCCTCCGCTGGCCACTGTGCCCCAGGTGAGACTCGAACTCACACTGGACGGGTTTTGAATCCGTTGCCTCTGCCAATTGGGCTACTGGGGCGCGAGACATCAGTATAGAGCACCCCATGAAGGAAGGATAAATCACCTGCCTAGGGCTTCACTATGGCCGTTCCCACACCTTCGCGGCGGCCACGAGTGTCGTTTCGGTGCGCCCCTTGCTGCTGTCGTATAGTCGCTACAGCACAGCACCGCGGCGGCAATGGGCCTGTGCCCCAGCCCCGCAGCCAAGACGAGAAAAGAGAGTCGCTGCACACCATGAGAATCAATCCTGTCGAAATCCTCAACAACGCCTTCCGCGGTGCACTCATTGCGCTGGCGGAGCTGGTCCCCGGGGTCTCTGGCGGCACGATCGCCCTCGTCGTCGGCGTCTACGAGCGCGCCATCGCCGCCGGTGATGGCATCTTGGCCGCCTGCAAGGCGCTGCTGAGCGACCGCAAGGAGGCCGCGGCCCGCTTTAAAAACCTCGACTGGGCGTTGCTGATCCCGCTGGTCGGGGCCATGGCGATCACCATTTTGCTCATGGCTGGGGTGATGGCGAGCTTCGTGGAGAACCAGCCGGAAATCGCCCGTGGTCTCTTCCTCGGCATGGTTGCCGCCTCCATCGTGGTGCCGCTGCGCATGGTGGACGCCGCCGCTTTGCGCCGCAAGCGCATCCCGGCGATCATCGCTTTTACTCTTGCCGCGATCGTCACCTTCATCGCCACCGGCGCGTCCTCGGCGCCGCAGAGCAACCCGGCGCTTCCGGTGTACTTCTTTGCCGCCATGGTCGCGGT
This sequence comes from Corynebacterium sp. TAE3-ERU2, assembly GCF_019209955.1. Classification (NCBI taxonomy): domain Bacteria; kingdom Bacillati; phylum Actinomycetota; class Actinomycetes; order Mycobacteriales; family Corynebacteriaceae; genus Corynebacterium; species Corynebacterium sp. TAE3-ERU2. The sequence continues at coordinate 49,940 of NZ_JAHUTL010000001.1, forward strand.
GTGCGCCCTCGTGCTGCCCGGTGTCTCCGGCTCCTTCCTGTTGCTGGCGCTCGGGCTCTACCAGCCTGTTCTCAACGCGGTGCATGAGCGCGACCTGACGGTCATGGGCGTGTTCTTCCTCGGTGCCGTCACCGGTATCGCCCTGTTTATCAAGCTGCTCAACTACCTGCTCACCACCCACCGCACTCTCACCCTCATCACCATGAGTGGACTCTTGCTGGGCTCTCTGCGGGCCCTGTGGCCATGGCAGAATGACGCCGCCGAGGCCATGGCACCGGATGGAAATATGCTCATCGTGTTTGCCTTCACCCTCCTCGGGGCACTGATCGTTCTCGGCTTGGTATGGATGGAAACATTCACCGCACGCAAGGCTCCCGCCGCCATCTAGACCGTACTCACCGCGCCGCGACGTCGTGAAGCTGCTGCTCACTACGCAGCACACCGACTCAGGCGCGGTTTTTTCCTGTCTCCACAAGTATGCGCTAGGGTGAATATCATGCATAAGTTTTCAGCGCAGCTTCTTCGTCGCCTCACCGCCGGCATCCTCGCGGTGAGTGTGGCCTGCAGCGCGAGCGCGTGCGTGGTCAATGAAGAAAATGGGCACCCAGAAGGCTGGCAAGACATTCAGCCCGAGCCCAATCCGGATGTGGTTGCTCTCGTTCCCCCAGAGATCGCCGATAAAGGCGTGATCACCATGGCCACCAATCCGCCCTTCGCCCCCGCGGAGTTCAAGGACTCCCACGGCACCATCATTGGTTTCGATATTGATCTCGCGCGTGCCGCGGCCGCCACGATGGGACTGAAGCTCGATGTTCGTCAGCAGGACTTCAACATGATTCTGCCCGCCATCTCCTCGGGCACCATCGACTTCGGCGCCTCGGGAATGACCGATAACGAAGAACGCCGCCGCAAATACGACTTCGTGGACTATCTCACCGCCGGCATTCAATGGGCCGCGCCGCCGGATAGCGGCGTGGATCCCGATAACGCCTGCGGACTCACGGTGGCCGTGCAGCGCGGCACCGTCTCAGAATCGGATGATGTTCCCGCCCGCTCCGAGGCCTGCGTCGCCGCCGGCAAGGAACCGATCACGATCTTGGCCTATGATGACTCCGACTCGGCGGCCCTTGCCGCGGTACTGGGCCGCGCCGATGCCTACTCGGCGGACTCCCCCATCAGCGCCTGGGCGGTGGAACGCTCCGAAGGAAAGATCGAATTGATCGGAGACATCACCGACGCCGCCCACTATGGCTGGCCCGTGGACAAGGGCTCTCCCCTCGCCCCGGCCCTCGCCGCCGCCTTGCAATCGCTCATCGACTCCGGCGACTACGAGGCCATCATGACCCAATGGGGCATCTCCTCTGGACTGGCCGATAGCGCCGCCATCAATGGCGAGGACATCTAATCCCGCGGGCCGCCGCATCCCGCGGGGCGCCGCCTGCCACCTCTTGAACTCTTCGAGCACGTTAGACATTAGGACTATCTCATGACTCATCCCTCCACCGGCGCGAGCTCTGCTGCTGCCGCCGACGCCGCCCCCATCGTGGCCAAGCCGCTGCGCCACCCCGGGCGGTGGGTATTCGCCGCCATCTTGCTGCTGCTGACCGTGTGGTTCTTTATCTCTGCGGCGCGCAACGAGGCCTATGGCTGGGACACCTACGCCCAGTACATTCTCGATCGCCGCATCGCTATCGCCGCCCTGCACACCCTCGCCATCACCGTGCTCGCGATGATCATTGGCGTGGTGCTGGGCGCCCTCTTAGCGGTTTTGCGCATGTCGCCCAACCCGATCATGCGTGGTGTCTCCTCGATCTACTTGTGGATCTTCCGCGGCACTCCCGTCTACGTGCAGCTGGTGTTCTGGGGACTGCTGAGCTCGATCTACTCCTCGATCGGGGTGGCGGGCTTTGAACTCAGTCTGGAAGAAGCCCTGCGCAACACGTTTTTCCTCGCCGTGATCGGGCTGGGGCTCAACGAGTCCGCCTATATGGCCGAGATCGTGCGCGCCGGTATTCAATCCGTGCCCGAGGGCCAGACCGAGGCCTCGAAGGCGCTGGGCATGAGCTGGTGGCAAACCATGCGCCGCACCGTGCTCCCTCAGGCGATGCGCATCATCATTCCCCCGACGGGCAATGAGCTGATCTCCATGCTCAAAACCACCTCGCTGGTGGTGGCCATCCCCTACGCCGGGGAGCTCTATGGCCGCGCCACCGACATCGCCAACGCGATCTTCGAACCCGTCCCGCTGCTGCTGGTAGCCGCCACCTGGTATCTGCTGGTCACCTCCATACTCATGGTGATTCAGCACTATGTGGAACAGCACTTTGATAAGGGCTCCAGCCGCGAACTCACCGCCCGCCAACTGGCAGCGCTGGCCGACGCCGAGGGCGTTCCGCCGAATAATGTCACCATCAGTAACTCGACCACCCCGAAAAGGAAGTAATTACTCATGACACTCATGGTTGACGCCCAGAAGGTTGTGAAGAACTTCGGGCAGCTGAAGGTTCTCAAAGGCATCGACATGCAGGTGGAAAAAGGCAGTGTCACCTGCCTCATCGGCCCCTCCGGTTCCGGTAAATCCACCATGCTGCGCTGCCTGAACCACTTGGAGCGCATCACCGCGGGGCGGCTCTACGTCGATGGCGAGCTCATCGGCTACAAGCAGCGCGGCAACACGCTCTATGAAATCTCGGAGAAGGAAGCCGCCCAGCAGCGCGCCGATATCGGCATGGTGTTCCAGAACTTCAATCTCTTCCCCCACCGCACCGCCTTGGAGAACATCATGGAGGCACCCATGGTGGTCAAGGGGGTTTCGGCCGCCGCGGCCAAGAAGCGCGCCCAGCAGCTGCTCGAGGAAGTCGGTCTCGGGCACAAAGCCGAGGCCTATCCCCTGCAGCTTTCCGGCGGCCAGCAGCAGCGCGTGGCCATCGCCCGCGCCGTGGCCATGGACCCGAAGCTCATGCTCTTCGACGAGCCCACCTCCGCCCTCGACCCCGAACTAGTCGGCGAGGTCCTCGGCGTGATGCGCCGCCTCGCGGAACAAGGAATGACCATGGTCGTGGTCACCCACGAGATCAACTTCGCCCGCGAAGTCGCCGATCAGGTGGTGTTCATGGCCGATGGTGTGGTGGTGGAATCCGGCACGCCCGAGCAGGTGATTGATCATCCCACCCAGGAGCGCACCAAAGAGTTCCTCTCCTCCATCCTCTAGTGCTACTACGCATCAGAGTTCGTGCGCGGCGCGCAGCCGCTAGGCGAGGCTGAGTACTCCGCGAATCAGCGCAGACAGCCCACCGGCCGTGGCCAGAATGAGTGCCAGCCGGTGGGCTTTATCGCGCGGAATCAATGCGGCACAGCGCACCCCGAGATAAATACCGAGCAGCATCGCCACCACTCCCACCGGCCAGATCTGTACCGGGGTACTCGACAAGCTGCCGGCTCCGAGCACGAGCTTCATAATGAGCGAGACCAGGCCGGAGACAATAAAGATCGGCTGCAAGGTGGCGGCATAGCTGCGCTGCTCCCAGCGGCTGGCTGCGGCATAGACGGTGATGGCCGGCCCCGCGACCCCCGCGATAGTGTTCATAAAACCGCCCACTACCCCAGAGATCGCGGCGGGCAGCGCCCCAGAACACTGCGGCACCCAGCGTTTGCCATAGGTTACTACGCACAACGCCACCAGCAGCAACGTCCCAACCAGAATCATCAACCACGCCGCGGAGACGGCCCGAATCAGCAGCGCCGCGGGAATAGAACCAAGCACCAGAACGGAGCTGATGATGCTGAACATGCGCCAATCCACCCACTGCCGCACCGTGCCGGTGGTGATCGCCGCATTGACCACGGCCAGCACATTGAGCACCATGATGCCTTCGATCGGCCCGAGCAGCACGCTCAGCACCGGCGCGGCAATCAGCCCCAGCCCCATGCCGGACACGCGCTGCAGCAAGGAGCCGAGCACCACAATGAAGAAAACTATGAACGCACTGAGCATTCATTTAACGTAGCGGAGCAGAGCCGTGCGCGCTGCCATGAGGTGCGTGCTGCAGGCGCTTATCGACGTCGCCCCGCCGCCCTAGCAGCCACAGCCACAAGCACCTACTCTTGGGCGAGTTTCTCCGCCATGGCTGCCGCCACCGGTTGCGGCAGCATGCTGGACACATCGCCGCCATAGCGGGCCACCTCCTTGCACAGCGTGGAGGAGATGTGGCCATAGTGCTGCTCGGTGAGCAGGAAGAAGGTATCGATCCCGCTGAGCCGTTTATTCATCTGCGCCATGGGCAGCTCATATTCATAGTCGAGGGAGCTACGCAGTCCCTTGACGATGACGTCGATGCCTTCTTTTTGGGTGTAATCCACCAGCAGTCCGGTCCAGGTGTCCACGCGGACATTGGGCAGATGCGTAGTAGCTTCCTGCACCAACTGGGCACGCTCCTCGACGCTAAACATGCCCTGCTTGTGCGGGTTGTGAGTGATGAGCACGACCACCTCGTCGAAGGTGGCGGCGCTGCGGGTGATGATATCGAGGTGGCCCAGGGTGACGGGGTCGAAGGAGCCGGGGCACACACTGCGGGTGGGGGTGGGCATGGAGGCGTTGTCTTTCTAGCTGGTGCTGGTCGCAGCAGACTCTGCCGCATCGGCGCTGGTATCGGCGCTGGTATCGACGGCGCTGGCGTCAAAGACAGCCATGTCCATCCGGGCGATGCCATAGGTGCGCTTTTTCAGCTTCTGCCCGGTCGGGGTGAAACAGGCCGGCCACGCGGTCTCGGGAGAGTCGATATGGCGCTCCACCACCACGGCGGCGCCATCGCGCAGCGTCGGAATGAGGGCGCGCACCATCTCGGTGACGGCCTCATCGGCGAGATCATAGGGCGGGTCGGCGAGCACCATGTCGAAGTAGTCGCGCGGGGCCGAGGCCAGATAGCTGGAGGCGGCGCGCTCCTCGATGTGGATATCGGCGTGCGGGATCATGTCCGCGTTGCGCCGAATCACGGCGGCCGCCGGCGGGTGATTCTCCACGAAGACGGCGCCGCGGGCACCGCGGGAGACGGCCTCGAGGCCAAGGGCACCGGACCCGGCGAAGAGATCCAGCACCATCTTGTTCTCAAATCCGAAGCGCACCTGGAGGGAGGAGAACAATCCTTCCTTGGCGCGGTCGCTGGTGGGGCGCGTGCCCTTGGCGGGCACCGCGAGCTTTCGGCCGCGAGCCCAGCCGGAGATGATACGAGGGGAACCCATGATGTCGTTAAGCCTCCTTGGTGGCGGGGTCAGATGCGGTGGAGGTGGCGTCGAGAAGCTCGAGCAATTCATCGCCACCGAGACAATCACCGAAATTCTCGATAGCGAGTGCGCCCACTACCCCAGGACCTGGGGCGTACACCGCGGTTTCGAGCTTCACGGCCTCGATGATGGCGAGCTCATCGCCGGTGCGGACCTGCTGGCCCGGCGTCACCGTGAAACGCACGATGCCAGCAAAGGGGGCGAAAATCTTCATGCCCCACAGCTTAACAACGCTAGGACTTCTCGATGAATTCTTGCGTATCCTCCTCGACCTCACTCACCAGCTCGCGGGCCCAGTCGGGATCGGTACGCACATAGTCCATGGCATCGGCATAGGCCTGCTCGATGATGTCCCCATCGTCGATCAAGCTCAAAAGCTTGACTCTCCGGTGTCCTCCGGACTGGTCGGTGCCGAGCACATCGCCTTCTTGCCGAGTGCGGAGATCCAACTCTGCGAGAGCGAAACCATCGGTGGTCTCCGCGACGCGACGCAGACGTTCAGCCGAGGGGCTCTCGGCGGGCTGCGCGGTATGGAACAGGCACAGCGCAGCGTGCGCGCCACGGCCGACGCGACCGCGCAGCTGGTGCAGTTGGGACACACCGAATTTATCGGCTTCGCGCACATACATCACCGTGGCATTGGGCACGTCGATGCCGACTTCGATGACGGTGGTAGAGACCAGCACATCGATGCCGCCGGCGGCGAAATCGCGCATCACATGATCCTTGGTGGCCGACTCCATCTTGCCGTGCAGCATGCCCACCTCCAGTTCGGGGAAGATCTGGCTGGAGAGCTGCTCATGCATCTCATAGACCCCGCCCTCGCCGTCGATGCGCGGACACACCACGAAGCATTGCCGGCCCTGCTGCACCTCCTCGCGAATGCGTTCCCAGGCCCGGTTCACCCAAGCGGGTTTGGACTCGGGCACCACCGAGGAGGTGATCGGGCGGCGACCGCCCGGGAGTTCCCGCAGCATGGAGATCGCGAGATCACCGAAGCTCGTCATGGCGATGGTGCGTGGGATAGGCGTGGCCGTCATCACCAGCATGTGCGCCTGCAGGCCATCGCCGCGGGCCAGCCGCAGTTTATCGCGCTGCTCCACACCGAAGCGATGCTGCTCATCGACCACCACGAGCCCGAGATCGAAGAACTCCACACCTTCCTGCAAAAGCGCGTGGGTTCCGACCACAATATCGGCCTCGCCGGAGACGATATCGAGCAGCGCTTGGCGCTTGGTGGCCGTCGGCGCCGAGCCGGTGAGGCAGGTGATGTGGACTCCGCCTACCCCGCCCATGCCGGCCGCATCCAGCAGCGCCTGCAAAGAGCGGGTGTGCTGCACCGCGAGTACCTCCGTGGGGGCGAGCAAGACGGCCTGGCGGCCGGCATCGACCACCTGCAGCATGCCGAGCAGGGCCAGCACGGTTTTACCGGAGCCCACCTCGCCGAGCAGCAGCCTACTCATCGGCTGGGTTCGGCCGAGATCCTCGCTGATCTCGCGGTGCACCGCCTGCTGGCCGGTGGTGAGACTAAAGGGGAGGCGATCCAGTAGCTGGGCGCTGCGCGACCCAGCGGCATCGGTAGTGCCGGTGCTGTCCACAGCAGGGCAACTCGGCGCAACTTTCTCCGCATTGTCCACGGTGCGTAGTGCCATCACCAACGCTAGGGTGAGCGCCTCGTTATATTTCAGCCGCTGGATAAACGGCAGCGGCCCCCGGCTATCGGGTTGGTGAATACCGCGCAGCGCCGCATCAAGGCTGGGCAGCCCGTGCGGGGCAGGCTCGCCGAGGGGATCGGGAATGTGCTCGAGCGCGCCCAGCACGCGATCGACGGCGGCCATGAAACGCCACGAGGTGACGCCTTTGCGCATGGGATAGACCGGCAGGTAGTCCATGGTGGCGAAAAGCTGCTGGATGGCCTCGCCATCGCCATAGGATTTCAGGTCATTCATGTTGCTCACCGGCACCTCGCCGGAGTCCGGGTCCGGCAGGGTGTGGAAGCTGGGATGGCTCAGCTGCGGCCGGCCGCGGTAATACTTCACTTTGCCGGTGAAAATCGCGCGAGTGCCCACTTCGAGGGTGCGGTCGAGCCAGTGGGAGTTAAAGAAGCTGATACCGATGAGTGTGCGCCCATCGGAGACAGTAATGCGGGTCAGCCGCTTCGGCTTCTTCCCCTGCTCGGACGCCAGATAGCGGGAATTGGCCTGCACCACGGTGCCGACGCAGGTCACCACATCGCCTTCTTCCACCGATTCCGCCAGCACATCCGAGCCATAGCGCGACCATGCCCGCGGATAATGCTCCAGCAGGTCCGTGACGGTATACAGCCCCAGTTTCTCCCGAATGACGCGGGCTTCTTTCGCCGGCAGCAGCGTCGATAGGCGCCGCTCGTCCTTCCAGCCCAGCACGGTCTATTCCACCCCGATCTCCGCTGCGTAGTTCATCCCCCGCGCCGGATAGACGCTGAGCTCAATATCGCGCTGCGCCAGCACCTCCTCCTGCAGCAGCGCACTCAGCTGCTCTACCCCACTGGCGTCACTGAGCAGCACGGTCACGAGTTCGGACTCTGGCCGCAGCAGCCGTTCGCAGGCCGCCGCCACCGCCGCATCCAGGGTGCTGGCACAGGCGAGTTCTTCGCTTGTCGACGCCGCCCCCGAGCCAGCATGCGCCACATACTGGTTCGGCTCTGCACTGATATAGCTGGTACGCATCGCGGAGGCGGCCTCGGACATCGCATAGCAGTCCACCACGAGCGGTTGGCGGGGATCGTGCACGGCGATAGCCGCCAACCCCGACACCAGCTGGCTGGTGGGCACCAATTGGATAAACACCCCGCTGGCATGGGCGGCTAATTCGGTAGAGACCAATTCCCGCTTGGAGAGCATCCCATTGGGCAGCACCGAGACTTCCTTCGCGCCGACTGTAGAGATAGCCTCGCCGATCTTTTTCACCGTGTCCTCCCCGGCGCTCGCTGGCGCCACCACGGTGGCCCCGGAGGCCTCATAGAGCTCGGCGAGTTCGCCGTGCGGGCACAGGGCGATGATGATGCGCCGCTGCTGATCCACACGAGCAGATTCCGGCTCCGGCTCGGGCAGGGCCTCGAGATGCAGCTGGGAGACCTCGCCGCCATAGCTATAGGCGGTCTCGATGACGGTGCCGGGCTGCTCGGAGTGAATGTGTATCCGGCCCTGATAGTCCCCGGCGCGGGCGAGCACCAGGCTATCGCCGAGTGGCTGCAGGGCGGCGTAGAGCTCGTCGATGTCCTCGCCTTCGTAGTAGAACATCACCTCGAGGTAGGTGCTACTACGCATCTGCGTAGCAGTGCCGCGGTGCGGGGTGATGGCGGAGAGATCCTGCACCGGCACCGTCGGGTCGATCTGCTGGGCGAGCGTCTCGAGGAGCACCACGAGTCCGGCTCCCCCAGCGTCGACGACTCCCGCCTCGCGGAGGACATCGAGCTGCGAGGGCGTGGCATCGAGGGCGCGCTGGGCGGCGGCGGTGGCAGCCAGCACCACCTCTGCCAGATCATTCGAGCCGGTGGCATCGGCGGCCACGGCGGCCGCCCGCAGCACGGTCAGTACCGTTCCTTCTACCGGCTCGTTGATGGCCTCATTGACCATGGCCAGTGCGGTGTTGAGGGAGGTGCGCACCATAGTGCCGTCGATGCCGCCGCCGGCTGCGGCCAGTGCCACCGCGCGGAGCACTTGGCTGAGCACCATTCCGGAGTTTCCCCGCGCCCCGCGCACGGAACCCTGGGCGAGGGCTGTGGCGACGTCGTTGACGTCGAGTGGCTGCGGGGAGGCGTCGATAAGCGTCTCGAGATGCGCCAGTGCGGCTTCCATCGTGTGCGCCATATTGGAGCCAGTGTCCGAGTCCGGCACGGGGAACACGTTCAGCGCATTGATCTCCGCCCGGCGCGCCGCGAGCTGCGTGGCGGCGGCGCGTGCCCACGAGTGGAGTTCTGTGGGGCCGAGCGTGGTGGGGGCTGCTGAAGTCATAGTGACACTACAGTCTAGTGTTTCGGCTGGGATGCGTGGGTGGGGTGTGTATCGAGTCGCCAGTCTATGGGCGTGGCACCGAGCTTGCTGAGGATGTCGTTGGTGCGGGAGAAGGGCTGGGAGCCGAAAAACCCGCGGGAGGCGGACAGCGGTGAGGGGTGCGGCGAGCAGATACACGGGGTGTCGCCGAGGAAGCGTTGGGTGTTTTGGGCGTCGCGTCCCCACAAGATCGCCACCAGCGGGGTGTCGCGTTCGGCGAGGGCTGTAATAGCGCATTCGGTGACCTCTTCCCAGCCGTGTCCGCGGTGGGAGCCGGCGCGCCCTGGGCTGACGGTGAGTACGCGGTTAAAGAGTGCAACACCTTGTTCGCACCAGGCGCTCAAGTCGCCGTGTTCGGGCGGGGTGATGCCGAGATCGGAGTGGAGTTCGGTATAGATATTGTTCAGGCTGCGCGGTAGGGGGCGCACATCGGGTTGGACGGAAAAGGACAGCCCCATGGCATGGCCGGGAGTGGGATAGGGGTCTTGGCCGACGATGAGCACCTTGATCTCGTCGAAGGGATAGCTGAAGGCGCGCAGCACGTCGCTGCCGGCGGGCAGATAGCCGCGCCCGGCGGCGTTTTCGGCGCGGAGAAACTCTCCCAGCTGGTGGATGGTATCGGCGACGGGGGCGAGCACGGGCGCCCAACTGTCGTGCACGGGCAAGTCGGTGGTGGTCATGGCGGTGCCTTTAGCGTCGTGGTGGATGCGGTGGGGATGGGCCGGGCTGGCTTAGGGGCTGTGCCGGTCCGCGGGTCTGCTGGAAAAGGTACTCCAGCCATCGGCAAAGCGGGCGGTCTCGCCATCAACGGTGACGGGATAGGGGGCGCGGCCGCGCACGACTTCGCCGATGACGCGGAATCCGCTCGGCGCTTGGCCGGCGGTGGTGGCGATGATGGCGTGGTCCTCTCCCCCGCCGAGTACCCATTCCCAGGGGTCGCGTTCGAGGAGTTCGGCGGCGCGGCGCATGGCGGCGCTCGGCGCGATGGCGGCGCCGAAGAGGTTGATGCCGACGCCCGAGTGATAGGCGATGGCGTGGCAGTCGGTGTAGAGGCTATCGGAGGTATCGGTCATCGCGGTGGCCCCGGTGGCGCGGGCGATCACCCCGCGTTTGGGTTGCAGTTCTGGGGTGCAGTGCGAGCGCACGAGGTGGCGGAACTCCTCCGGAATGTCCTCGGGGCCGAGTTCGGAGAGCAGGGCGAGCCCGGCGGCGGATTCCCCGAGGGCTCCCGAGGCCACAACTTTTTGCCCGACGCGCGCCTTGGACAGCGTGGTGGCGGGCAGATTACCGCCGAGCTGCCCGGTGGCGGTGATGGAGATAATGAGTTCCTCGGATTCCACCAGATCGCCGCCGACGAGTTCGGCGTTGTGTTTGGCGGCTTCCTCGGCGATGCCGTGGGCGAGTTCTTCTACGAAGCTCACCGGGGTGGCGGCGGGGGCGCCGAGTGCCAGCAGTGCGGCGACGGGACGCGCCCCCATGGCTTCGATATCGGCGAAGTTCGCCACGATCGCTTTGCGACCAATATCGTGGGCGCTGGACCAGTCGAGCCGAAAATGCCGGTTGCCCACCAGCATGTCGGTGGTGACCACGGTGCGGGTATTGGGCACGGGGTGGCCGAGCACTGCGGCGTCATCGCCATTGCGGGCCGAGGGCGCGGCGCGCAGGATCGCCGCGATCGCGCCTTTTTCTCCTAGGTCGGCGAGTGTTGGCCCGCCGTAGCGGGTGGGAAAGGTCACGGGCATCGTGTTATGCCACCGTCCTCGTTGTGTGGGTGTTCATCCGTGGCGCCGCCTGCACATGCCCGGCGGGCGTGCGGGCGCCGCATTTGATGCTATCCGATGCTCCGCCACAACGGGCTGCGGGTAGAGTTTGTGGCTATGAGCAGCTCCCGTACTGAGACTCCCGCCTCTGATATTCCTCGGCGTCCCATCATTATCGCGCTGGTGCTTTCGATTCTTCTCACCATTGCGGTGCTCCTCGGCACTAAATGGCTTTTCGGCGATGGCCGCGATCCCGTAGCGCTGTCTGAATTGCCCTCTGAGCAGGCCGATTCAGCGGAGTGCTCGGCGCTTATCGACGCTCTCCCGGAGTCGCTCAACGGCCTGAAAAAGGCGCGTCTGGTGGAACCGGTACCGGCCGGGGCCTTCGCGTGGTCGGGCACCGATAATCAGCGCATCACCTTGCGCTGCGGTGTGCAGCCCCCTGCCCAGTACACCACTTTGGCCCGCACCGAGGATATTGATGGCCGCGAGTGGTTGCGGGTCAAAGACGCCACCACCGGCTCGACCATGCAAACCTGGTATCTCGTGGGTGCTACCCCCACGGTGGCGGTGACCGCCGATGCGCAATCCTTGGGCGATGCCCCCAACCCGGTGGCGGATCTCGACGATGCCTTGGCGCCGATTCAGGGCGAGCGCTTGTCCCCTGCTGCCGCCCCCTTGGCGCAGCTGGACTCCCCCGATGCCGAGAATCCCAGCTGCGCGGCCTATGAGCAGGCGCTGCCGAGCGTGCTAGAGACCTCCTCGGGCACCTACCGTCTGGTTAAGGGCTCGGAGCTGATCGCCGCCGGCTATCCGCAGGATCCGCAGAACACGGTGGCGTGGATGCCGGATGACGATGGCCTGGAGCCGATTGTCACCCGCTGCGGCCTGGCGGAGCCGGCGGGCTATGAGCCCGGTGAGCAGCTGCAGCAGATCAATGACATTCCGTGGTTCAATGACACCCAGTTGGCTAATGGAACGACCCAAGGCGTGTGGTACGCCCTGGGCCGTGATGTAGCTATTGCGGTGGCCATGCCCCAAGCTGTGGGCCAGACCGTGTTTGTGGATATCGGAGACGTCATCGCCGACACCACCGCCACGGTCGCCCGCTAGGCCGGCACCTGTTTTAGGAATCGATACGGACGTTGAGGCTGGGCTGGATATCGGATTCCGGTACCAGCCCGTACTCCTCTAGCCCCTTGCGCACGAGCTCGGCGCCGTCGATATTGAGCGGCCCGGAGGTCCACAGCGCATAGGGCAGGTTGATGAAGCGCTCCTGCTGCACCGCCTCGAGATCCTTGGTGGCGGGGTTCTTCTTCAGCTGCTCCACCTTTTGCTCGAAGCTCTGGCCGGGATAGTCGACGAAGACAAACACATCGGGCTGGGCATCGGCGAGGGTTTCCCAGCCCACCTCCACCCAGGTGTCATCGAGATCGTCTGTTGCGTAGTCTGCACCGGCAGCGGCCACCATTTCTGCGGGAGCACCCTTCGCGCCGGAGGTAAATACCGCATCGGTGCCGGAGTCGTAGAGGAAGACCACCGGCTTGTTCTCCGCCTGCGGGGCGTTATTCAGCGCCTCGATACGCGCATCCATATCGGCGATCACGTCTTCGGCCTTATCCTCATGGCCGGTGATCGCGCCGACGTTGCGCAGATCGCTGCGCACCGCATCCCACGGGTTTTCCACGCCGCGGGCGGTCGAGCCCTCTTGGCGGCAGGCCTCGGTGAGGATATAGGTGGAGATATCGTGCGTGGCTAGGGAGTCGGGGGTGATGTTTTTATCCTCCCCCAGCCCATAGCCCCAGCCGCCGTAGAACACCTGCGGGGAGGCGGCCACGATCTGTTCCAGGGAGGGATACTCCTCGCTGATCTCCTTTAAGTTATTGACCTTCTCGCCATATTTTTCGACGAGCACGTCGCGGTCCCGGTTCAGGCTTGAGACCGCAACCAGCTCATCTTGGGCATCGAGGGCCAGGTTGAGCGCGATGAGGTTGCCGTCATTGGCCAGGCCGGCGGCCTTTTTCGGAAAGCTCACCTCCTCGCCGCAGTTGGTGACGGTGACCATCTCGCCGGAGTGGTCGGTGGCATCGTTAGGCGCTGCGGGGTTCTCGGCGCTGCCGCCGCCGGAGCAGGCGCTCAGAAGGACTGTGGCGCTGCTCAGGGCGGCGACAAGCGCGAGGCGATAAGGCTGTGACATGTGTGTGTGTACGCATCCTATGGGTTGGAGGAATCATAACGGGTGGATACCCCATCGATAACGAGATGAGGGTGGCGCAGCCCTTGCCGCACAATCACCGAATCCACGCCAAAGACTGTGCGCACCCGCGCCGCGTCGAGCACCTCAGTGGGGCTACCGCAGGCAAGAACCTCGCCGTTGTGCAACACCAGGCAGATATCGAAATGCGTGAGCGCTAGGTCTAGGTTGTGGATTGTGGAGATGATTGTTGCGTGCGAGGCGCGCATGAGCTCCAAGACGCTGAGCTGGTGCTCCACGTCGAGGTGATTGGTGGGTTCATCGAGCAGGATCAAACCGGTGTCTTGGGCGAGGGCGCGAGCGATAAACACGCGCTTGCGCTGCCCTCCCGAAAGCTGGTTGCAGGTGCGTTCGGCCAGATCGGTCACGCCCACCCGCTGCATCGCCTTCTCGGTGGCCTCGCGGTCCGCAGCCGACGGCGGCCGCCACACCGACTGGTGCGGCAGACGCCCCAACGCCACGGTTTGGCGCACGGTCAGCCCCTCCGGCACGGTTTCTTCCTGGCCGACATAGGCCAGCATCTGGCCCCGCTGTTTCGCGCTCAACGACGCCAGCGGCGTGTCATCGATGCGCACCTGGCCGCGGGAAGGGAGAAAACCCGCGATGCTGCGCAGCAATGTCGTTTTGCCGGCGCCATTAGGGCCGACGATGGCGACCATGGCGCCAGGCTCCACGCTGAGGGTGACGTTGCTGAGGATAGGGGTGGCGTCGATAAGGCAATCCAGCTGCTCGAGATGGAGACTACGCATCAGAGTTCTAGGCCTCCTTAGCGAAGCTATACGAGCTCGACCTGCCCATGATGAACAGGAACAAAGGCGCGCCAATAATGCCGGTGACTACTCCGAGGGGAATTTCCTGCGCGCCTGCGACAACGCGCGAAGCCATATCCACCCAGAGCAAAAACAGCCCGCCACCGAGCATGGCGATGGGCACCAACCTGCGATGCGTTGGGCCCACCAGCATGCGTGCCAAGTGCGGCACCACGAGACCGACAAAACCGATCCCGCCGGACACCGCGACGAGCACGCCCACGAGCACCGCTTGGAGAAGGAACAGAGATGCTCGGAGCTTATCGACGTCCACTCCTACGCTTGCGGCCACATCCTCCCCCGATGCCAAGGCATCGAGACGAGGACCGAGGACGAAGAGAATGACAGCGGCCAGAAGCGTCGCCACCACCGGGATGCCTAATTTGATCCACTGCGCCCCTGCGACAGAGCCCAGCATCCAAAACATCACCGATTGCGCGGCGCGCGGATCGGGACCGATGAACACGAGAAAACTGGCGAGGGCTGAAAAGGCGCTCGCGAGCACGACACCGGTAAGGATCAGCCGCAAGGGGGTGATACCTCCCTGGGCGTAGGTGATTCCATACACCGCCATCGTGGCCACGAGCGCACCAATCAGCGCCCCGCCAGAAAGTGCCCACACCCCTAATGAGGAGAAAATGCCTAGAGTAATAACGGCTGTCGCGCCGACGCTAGCGCCGGAGGACACGCCCAACAGATAGGGATCAGCCAGAGGGTTACGCACCAGAGTCTGCATGGCCACACCGGCCAGCGCGAGCCCAGCGCCGACGATGAGAGCAAGCAGGCCTCGCGGCGTCCGCAGCTGCCACACAATGGTCTCCACCGACTGCTCCGGCACCGTGGCCGAAGACAGGCCCAGCTTCGACTGCATCACAGCAGCCACATCACCGAGCGGGATGGTGACCGATCCCACCGCTACCGAGGCAACGGCTGAGACCGCAATGAGCAGCACAAGCACGGCCACGAGGGCCGTGTAGCTGCGTCGAAAAATCGACACGCCAGCAACAATCCTTCACTGCTAGGCGACCTTAGGAAAACGAGATACTCGCATCCCCACGCGAGGCCGAAAACCTAGCCATCAAGTGGTTCACACTTTCTTTCAGCTGCCTTTAACGTTGGCCGAGGGCAGGCATTCGGACTTGTCCACATATCCTCGCTGTGAAAGCGAAGCGCGGCTTACCGTTGCGCGTCAGCTCTGGAGTTGCACCAGATTCCCCTGCGGGCTCGACCCAGCAGCGCTTTGTATTTTACACCGCGGATGGATGGCTGCGAATAAGCGTCGATAAGCGCCGCAGCTAGCGGCGAGAAAGCGCCTGCTGGACCACAATATCTAGCAGCTCAGCGTAGGGCACGCCGGAGGCCTCGAATACCTTGGGATACATCGAGATCGGGGTAAAGCCGGGCATGGTGTTGATCTCGTTGAGCACCGGGCCGGAGTCGGTGACGAAGAAATCGACGCGCGCCAAGCCCGTGCAGTTCAGGGCGTGGAAGGTTTCCACAGCCAGCGACTGGATCAGCTCCGTGGTCTCCTCGGCGAGCGGCGCCGGGATCGCGGCAGAGACCACATTGTCCAAGTATTTGGTGTCGAAGTCGTAGAAGCCCTCGTCGCCGTCCTCGGTGCCGATGAGCTGCGCCGGCACCGAAGCCACCACCTCGCCCGAGGGGTATTGCAGCACGCCGCACTCCACCTCAGCGCCGCGGATTTCCGCCTCCACGATCACCTTCTCGTCATAGGCCACCGCCGCCTCATAGGCCGCGGGGAACTCCTCCCAAGACTCCACCTTGGAAATACCGATCGAAGAACCGCCGCGAGCCGGCTTGACGAATACCGGCAACCCCAGCAGCTCCTTTTCTGCCTCACTGAGCTCGCCGCGCTGCCGCAGCACCACCTCGCGCCCCACGGGCAGCCCCGAGGCGCTCATGAGTTTCTTGGTGTATTCCTTATCCATCCCGGCCGCCGAGGCCAGCACCCCGGCACCCACATAGGGCACCCCGGAGAGCTCGAACAGACCCTGGATGGTGCCATCCTCACCGAATTTGCCGTGCAGCACCGGCACGATCACATCCACGCGATCATAGAGCTGCCCGGCGCGCTCGCCGCTGCTATAGCGGAACTCGCCGCGCCGGTTGGGATCCACCGAGAGCTGAACCTCCTCGGTGTGTTCCACCACGGGTAACTCGCGGCCGTCGGCGCGGAGCTGCTGCGGATCGGATTGCCCCACCACCCACGTGCCTTCGAGGGTGATGCCCACCGGCACTACCCGGTAGGTCTCAGCATCGAGGTGGCTCATCACCGCCGAGGCCGAGATACAGGAAATCGAGTGCTCGGAGCTGCGGCCGCCATAGACGACGGCAACAGAGGTACGGGTGTCAGTGGCATCGCTGGCAAAAGAGGTGGGAGCAGTCATCTCGGTCTTTCATATCTCGGCTGTAGTGACGGGCTGTCTTATGGACAGTAGTGCGGGACTGTGGGTACGGGCTGTGTTGCGGGGCTGTCCGCCTGCTGCGGCGCAGGCACGCGGCATTGCACCGCACCTCGGCGAGCGGGGTGGGTGCCGAACCGCTGCGATTGTACTACTCGGACTTCTTCGAACGCCCCATCAGCGCACCCACCATGGTGTCCACATCCATTCCCTCGTGGCACACCAGGTACACGGCGTGCGTGATAGGCATGTCTACCCCGTGCCGCTCGGCGAGGCGGAACACCGACTCCGAGGAGGTCACGCCCTCAGCCACCTGCCCCGAGGTGGCGTGGGTGGCCTGCTCAAGCGAATCGCCCCGGCCGAGGCGGGCGCCGAAGCTGCGGTTGCGCGACAGCGGCGAGCTGCAGGTGGCGACCAGATCGCCCAATCCTGCCAGCCCGGCGAAGGTGCGGCTATCGGCGCCGACCGCCACGCCCAGCCGGGCGATCTCGGCGAGGCCGCGGGTGATCAAGCTCGCGGTGGTGTTCTCCCCTAGCCCTTTGCCATTGGCCATACCGCAGGCCAGGGCAATGACGTTCTTGCACGCCCCGCCGAGCTCGGTGCCGATGACATCGGTATTGGTATAGGGCCGGAAATAGGGCGCAGAGCAGGCCGCCTGGGCGTATTTGGCGTTGTCCTCGTTAGTGCAGGCGATCACGGTGGCGGCGGGCTGTTCCATGGCCACCTCGCGGGCCAGGTTGGGCCCTGAGAGCACGGCGATGCGCTCCGGCTCGATGCGTCCAGCCTCGGCGATTACCTCGCTCATCCGCATCAAGCTGCCGTGTTCTACACCCTTGGCGAGGCTGATCACGATCGCCTCCCGCGGGATGAGCTCGACCCACTGCTCCACATTGGCGCGCAGTGTCTGGGAGGGAACGCCCAAGACCACGATGTCGGCGCCGGCGAGGGCGTGGGCGGCATCGGCCGTGGCGGTCACGGACTGGGGCACGCTAAGCCCGGGCAGGTAGTCGAGGTTCTCGCGCATGATCTGTATGGATTTCGCCACCGATTCCCGGCGCGCCCAGAGGCGCACGGTGGCTCCGGCATCGGCGAATACCTTGGCTAGGGTGGTGCCCCAGCTTCCTGCGCCCATCACTGTCACGTTGACCATGAACCCTGTTGTGTCCTTCCCGAGGTATCTGCTCGTTGCGGTGGTAGCTGCTCGTTGTTGTAGCTGCACTGTGTCGAAGCGGCGCGCAGAGTGGAGTCGCCGCAGACAGTGCTGCGTCTGTGTGCGAGTCTACCGAGCATTGCCCAGCGGCCGTGGACAGTACACTGTGGCGGTATGTCTACTCCTGTGTTGCGCGCCGAGTTTGCCGAGAACTTCCCCGATCTCTGCCTTGAGTGGCAGGCAGCTGATTATCCCGATGCCTCGCTGCTGCAACTCAATGAGCCTCTCGCGGCGGAGCTCGGGTTGGATCCGCAGTGGCTGCGCACGGATGCGGGGCTGGATTTTCTGTGCGGCCGGGCCAGCGGCTGCTATACCCAGCCGGTGGCCCAGGGCTATGCGGGCCACCAGTTTGGCCAGTTCAATCCGCAGTTGGGCGATGGCCGCGCCCTGCTGCTCGGCGAGCTCGACACTCCTGGTGGGCTGGTGGATCTTCACCTCAAGGGCTCGGGGCCCACACCTTTTTCGCGGGGCGCGGATGGGTATGGGGCGCGCGGGCCGATGCTGCGGGAGTATCTGATCTCCGAGGCGATGCACGCTCTCGGCATCCCGACCACGCGGGTGCTGGCGGTGATTGATACCGGCCGCAGCGTGCTGCGTAGTGGCCCTGAGCGCGGGGCGATGATTGTGCGGGCGGCCAGCTCCCATATTCGCGTGGGCACCTTCCAGATGGCGACGGTCCTTGGCGCCGAGGATGTTTCCGCCCAGCTGGTCGAGTATTGCCTCCAGCGGCATTATCCCGAGTATGCCGGCGGCGGGGCGCTGGCCTTGCTCGAGCAGGTGATGAACACTCAGATGCACACCGTGGCGCAGTGGATGGGCGTGGGCTTTATCCACGGGGTGATGAACACCGATAACACCACGATCAGCGGCGAGACGATCGACTACGGCCCCTGTGCTTTTCTCGACGCCCACGCCACGGATGCGTGTTTCTCCAGCATCGACACCACCGGCCGCTACCGCTACAGCCAGCAGCCGGCGATCCTCGGCTGGAATATGGCCCGCTTCGGTGAGGTGCTGCTGCCGCTTATCGACGCCGACCCGCAGGCCGCCATCGCCCAAGCCCAAGAGGTCCTGAGCAGCCAGGGCAGTCGCTTCGACGCCATCGCCACCGAGATGTGGGCCGCCAAGCTCGGTATCAGCGGCCGGCCACAGGCGCCGCAGGTGGTCTCCTTTGCCCTGGATTATCTGCGCCGCGAGCAGCCGGATCACACCACGTTTTTCGCCACTCTCGAGGACTACGCAGCAGAGCAGACCCATCCTCTGTGGCAGGCCTGGCGGGACTGCGAGCCGGATCCGCAGCGGAATAATCCTGTGGTCATTCCCCGCAACCACGAGGTGGAACGCGCCCTCAGCGCGGCCGTCCAGGATGACTGGCAGCCGTGGGATGCACTCCTGCACGCGCTGCGCCACCCCTTCGATGCCGACGCCGCCTATCCGGAGCTGCTCGAGCCGGCAGCTGCGGAATGGACGGAGAATTTCACCACCTTCTGCGGCACCTAAGACCGCCGTCCTACAATTGCAGCTATGGCTTCTCACGCGCAGGAAACTGATAAAGACCGCAAGAACAACGTGCTTGTCACGGGTCGGCTGCAAAAAATTCCTTCTAATCCCTGCAAGGACATCACCCGCCCGACCCTTGCTGCGGGCGCGGTGCTGTGGCGCGGCGATCGTTCCCGCCCCGAGGAGATAGAGGTGGCGGTGATTCACCGTCCCCGCTATGACGACTGGTCTTTGGCGAAGGGCAAGCTGGATCCGGGTGAGTCCCTGCCGGTGACTGCCGCCCGTGAGATCGAGGAAGAAACCGGCTACGAGGTCCGCCTGGACAAGCTCATCGGCAAGGTCAGCTACCCGGTGCACAAGCGCACCAAGGTGGTCTATTACTGGCTGGCCGAGGTCATCGGCGGCGAGTTCAGCGCCAATGATGAGGTGGACACGCTGCGCTGGCTGCCCATTGACGACGCCGCCTCGCTGCTGTCCTACCAGCTGGATGTGGACGTCTTGCGCAAGGCCGAGAAACGGCTGCGCCTTGCCCCGGATACCCGCGTCATTCTGCTGCGCCACGCCAAGGCCTATCAGCGGAAGAATTGGCAGGGCGATGACTCTATCCGGCCTTTGGATAAGAAAGGGCGTCGACAAGCGGAAATGCTGGTGCCTTTGCTCAGCGCTTTTCGCCCCGAGCAGCTGTATTCCGCCGAGCCTGATCGCTGCCAGGACACTATTGCCCCGCTGGCCGATGAGCTGGGCATGGATGTCACCGTCAATGAGCTCTTCGGCGACAATGCCTGGCTTTCGCAGATGACAAACTGCCACAGCGCCATCTCGGAGCTGTCCCGCAGCGGCACGATTTCTGTGGTGTGCTCCCAGGGGATCTGGATCCCCGATGTGGTGGCGTGGGCCGCGGCCCGCGGTCAGCTGCCGATCGATGAGATTAAGGCGAAGAAGGGCTCGATGTGGATGCTGGACTTCCGCGACGGGCAATTGGTGGGCGCGGACTATCTCGCCAGTGCCCTGCCGGTGAAATAACCGGCTTATCGCCCGCATACGCCATACGACCCCGCCAGGTGGATAACACCATGGCGGGGTCGTATGCTGCGCGGGGCGCGGGGCCGCAGCGGGGCGGCGGGCTTAGAAGACCCGCGGCATGAAGGGCTTGCGCTGGGCCTCGAAACGCTTGATGGCGTCTTCATCGCGCAGAGTGAGGCTGATATCGTCGAGCCCCTCGATCAGCCGCCAGCGGGTGTAGTCATCCACCTCGAAAGGCAGGATGTGCTCGCCGGCGGTGACGGTGCGGTCGACGAGATTTACCGTCAGTTTCAGGCCCGGGGTCTGCTCCATCAGCTTCCACAACAGCTCGATATCGCTGTGCTCCATCTGCGCGGCCAGCAGCCCGGCCTTACCGGCGTTGCCGCGGAAAATATCGGCGAAACGCGGGGAAAATACCACCCGGAAACCATAGTCCATGAGCGCCCACACGGCGTGCTCACGGGAGGAGCCGGTGCCGAAGTCCTCGCCGGCGACCAAAACCGAGCCTGCTGCGTAGTCCTCTTGGTTGAGCACGAACTCGGGGTCGCGTCGCCACGCGGCGAACAGCCCGTCCTCGAAGCCGGTGCGGCTGACCCGCTTGAGGTAGACGGCGGGGATGATCTGGTCGGTGTCCACGTTCGACCGCTTCAGCGGCACGCCGACACCAGTGTGAGTGTGAAACTTCTCCATTGTTGCTCTCTTCTCCTACTGCGACGGTGCTTAGAGGTCTGCGGGCGATGCCAGGGTGCCGGCCACCGCGGAGGCGGCGGCCACCGCGGGCGAGACCAAGTGGGTGCGACCACCCTTGCCCTGGCGTCCCTCGAAGTTGCGGTTCGAGGTAGAGGCGCAGCGCTGACCGGGCGAGAGCTGGTCCGGGTTCATACCCAAACACATCGAGCAGCCGGGCTGGCGCCACTCGGCACCGGCGGCGGTGATGATCTTATCCAGGCCCTCGGCCTCGGCCTGTTCCCGCACCCGCTGGGAGCCGGGCACCGTGAGCATGCGAACATTCTCGGCCACGCGGCGGCCCTTGAGCACCTCAGCGACCGCCCGCAGATCCTCAATGCGGCCATTGGTGCAGGAGCCGACGAAGACGGTATCGATTGTCACCTCGCGCAGCGGCTGGCCGGGAATCAAGCCCATATAGTCGATGGCCTTCTCCGCGGCCGAGCGCTCGTTTTCGTCGCTGATCTCCTCCGGGTTGGGCACGCACTCGGCCAGCGGCAAACCCTGGCCCGGGTTGGTGCCCCAGGTGACGAAGGGGGTGAGGGCATCGCCGTCGATGGTGACGACCTTGTCATAGCTGGCGCCCTCATCGGTGCGCAGGCTGGACCAGTATTCGACGGCCTGATCCCACAGCTCGCCCTCGGGCGCGTACTGCCGGCCCTTGATGTAGTCGAAGGTGATCTGATCGGGGGCGATCATGCCGGCGCGAGCACCCGCCTCAATCGACATATTGCAGATGGTCATGCGCTCTTCCATCGACAGCTTCTCGATGGCCTCGCCGCAATATTCAATAATGTGGCCCTGGCCGCCGCCGGTGCCGATCTGCGCGATGATCGCAAGAATCAGGTCCTTGGCGGTCACGCCCTCGCCGAGAGTGCCGGTGACATTAACGGCCATGGTCTTAAAGGGCTTCAGCGGCAGCGTCTGGGTGGCCATCACATGCTCCACCTCAGAGGTGCCGATACCGAAGGCGATCGCACCGAAGGCGCCGTGGGTGGAGGTGTGCGAATCGCCGCACACCACCGTCATACCGGGCTGGGTGAGACCCAGCTGCGGCCCCACCACGTGCACGATGCCCTGTTCTTGATCCGCCATGGGGTGCAGCCGCACGCCGAACTCCTCGGCGTTGGTGCGTAGTGTCTCCACCTGGGTGCGCGAGATTTCGTCCTTAATCTCCAGGATGGAACCGGTAGTGATGCCCTCGGTAGGGACGTTGTGGTCCTCGGTGGCCAGGGTGAGATCGGGGCGGCGCAAGGAGCGCCCCGCCAGCCGCAAACCGTCGAACGCCTGCGGGGAGGTGACCTCGTGAAGAAGCTGTAGATCGATGTAGATGAGATCGGGTTTGCCTTCTTCACCATGGGTCACGATGTGGTCGTGCCACACCTTTTCCGCCAGCGTTTTGGGGCTGGTCATATGATCACCGTTACCTTTCACTATGGTGCCTGCCGCAGCAGAACGGTCGTGTCTGCGTATGCCGCGGCGCGACTGGATGCACGGACGAGGGTTGTCCTCGGCATGTTCTGGCTGCGCATCTCATGCTCAACGTGGGGCTGGCACGCTGGGTCTGGGCGGTGTGTCAGGACACCCCGCTCAGCTCCAACCAGAAACTAGCCTCTCACGATATGGGATGATAATATCGTGTCATGGGAAAGTTTAACTCACTTGATGGGCAACAGTCCAGCGGAATCAAAGTACTGGACCGCACAGTACTTATCCTGAACACCGTCGCGAATTCGCCCCAATCCCTCAGCGAGCTGTGCGAACGCACCCAGCTTCCCCGCGCCACGGCACACCGGCTTGCCACCGCCTTAGAAATGCACGATCTTCTAAGCCGCACCTCCGATGGCAAATGGTCCATCGGCTCCGCCCTGCGCGCGCTCGGTGCCTCGAGCTCGGACAAGCTTATCGACGCCGCCGTGCCCATCATGGCCAACCTGATGGAGACTACGCAGGAGTCCGTGCAACTATATCGCCTCAACGGAACGATGCGTACCTGCGTGGCCGCCCAAGAGCCCTCCTCGGGACTGCAAAACACCGTGCCCGTGGGCTTTCGCATGCCACTGACCGCAGGCTCGGCCGCGCGCGTCTTCGTGGCCTATGCCCCACCGCATCTGCGCGACACCATTCTGCGCGATGCCCACTTCACCACCACCGACTTGGAGCAGGTGCGCGCCCAAGGCTACGCAGACTCGGTCTCCGAGCGCGAGGTCGGCCTTGCCAGCGTCTCCGCGCCCATCTTCGATGCCAATGGCGAACTGCTCGCCGTGCTATCGGTCTCCGGCCCCGCCGAGCGGCTTGGTCCTAACCCCGGGGCACGGCACGGGCAGGCATTACTCGAGGCCTCCCGCCAGCTCAGCGGCACCGCCTAAACACCGGCGACTGTCATAGCCCGCGGGCGGCACAACCGGCGGGTGCCGCAGCCGGCAGGTGCCGGCATACGAAAACACCTCCTCCCTTCTATCTTCCGGAAAAGATAGGTCAGGGAGGAGGTGTGCGCGTTGTACCCCGTACGGGATTTGAACCCGTGTTACCGGCGTGAGAGGCCGGCGTCCTAGGCCGCTAGACGAACGGGGCCTTGGATCGCTTCGAACTGCTCGTTCGTTGCCTGCATAAAGTTACACGACGGCTACTAAAAAATAGAAATCGCCGCCCTCAGCTGCGGAAATAGGCGTTGAGGGCGGCGTCGATAAGGCGTGTGGTGCACACGCACACGCGGGGCGTCTTCGGCGGTAAGTGAAGACGCCCCGCGCTGAACAATAATGTGAAAACCGATCCATGAACGCTCGGAGCCTCAGCGACTGCGCGTTCACGCTAACGACGAAGGTGCGGAAGTGTCGTGACCCCGGTGTCGTGCTCTCACCATGGGCCCGTCCGCTGTCTCTGCATCAGAGTCAGGTGTCGAGGTGATCTATGCGCAATCCGTAGACTATCGAGGAGGTCTCGGTGAACAGAGTCACGATAAACATTCACCTTCGCTTAGCTCTACCCTCGCGCATCTCTAGCGCGGAGAGGGATTAGATTATGGCAATGCTCGCTACGAAGGGGACGTGCGACGCTGTTACTAGAAAAGACGCTGCTTCAGCCATCCACTCTCCTTTGCTGACATGAAATTGCTCTGAACAGGTATGCGATATATCGCCGAGAATCTCACCCGATGCGCGCCGTAGCGGTGGCGACCCGCTGCGACTTAGACAACCCCGTCCTAGGCGCTGGTGGTTATCTCAAAAAACCCGTGTGAACTTCTCACCCCTCACTCTAGACCTCCGGCGACAGCGGGGGAAGAGATTCGCTATTTTTCTTTCCCCACTATTCCGCTTGTACCCCATATCGCCACCCCTGCTTCATGTGGGGGGAACGGGCACACCGGCACTCGTTTTAAGGAGCACCTTAATTTTCCCACCCGCTGAGCTGGGGTAGCGTGAGGCTCATGAGTGGTTTTGATACGTCCCGCTTCCCCTGTTCGCGGCGCAGCTTCCTCAAAGGAGTCGCCGCGGCGACCGCCGCTACCGCCTCCGGCGCCTTGCTCGCTGCCTGCGGCAGCTCTGAGACCGCCGCACAGGTGGATTCCGCATCCGTACCGGTGGGAGGCGCCGTCTTCGTCGAGGGCTGGGTTGTTGCCCAACCACAAGAGGGAGTGTTTACCGCCTACTCCGCCACCTGCCCTCACGCCCAGGGCCCCATCGATCACCTCGAGGACGTCGATGGCGAACAGGTGGCCGTCTGCTCCAAGCACATGTCGAAATTCAGCCTGGCCGATGGCTCGGTCATCGAAGGCCCCTCGCGGGATCCGATGGTGCCGGCCACGATCGACAAAGCCGGCAACGAACTGACCGTCTCCTAAAGATCCAGCGCCACACTGGGTGCGAGAGGTACACTTCTCGCGCTTTGAGGGGGCACTCACCTCTGCTTTTCCGCGCCACCCTCTATGGGGGATGAGGCGAGCGCCACGGCGGAGGCTGGTTTAGGCTCCCTCTATGCACCACCCCGATATCGACTCCACGTCATCTGCTACTACGCATCAGCCCGCGCCCTCGCGCACGGAGCGCCTTGATTCTCTTCCCGTGACCAGAAAACACGCCCAAATCTTGGGCGGCTCTGGGATCGGATGGGCGCTCGACGCGATGGACGTCGGGCTTATTTCTTTTATCATGGCTGCCCTCACCGCCCATTGGGGCTTGAGCCATACCGAAACATCGCTATTGGGATCCATCGGCTTTGTGGGGATGGCGATCGGTGCCACCTTCGGTGGTTTGCTCGCCGATAAATTTGGGCGCCGCTCCGTATTCACCCTCACCTTGCTGGTGTATGGCATCGCCACCGGCGCCTCCGCGCTTGCTGGCAGCCTCGCGGTCTTGCTCGTGTTCCGTTTCATCGTCGGCCTGGGGCTCGGCGCTGAGCTACCTGTGGCCTCCACCTTTGTCTCTGAGTTCGCTCCGCGCCGCATCCGTGGCCGCATGGTGGTCATCCTCGAGGCCTTCTGGGCGCTGGGCTGGATCCTCGCCGCCTGTATTGGTGCATTCGTGGTGGCCGCCGACGATAACGGCTGGCGTTGGGCTCTCGCTTTGGGCTGTATCCCCACCGTGTATGCACTCGTCGTTCGTTTTGGCATGCCGGAATCCGTCCGCTACCTCGAGGCCACGAACCGCCACGAGGAGGCCGAGAAGGTCGTCCGTTCCTTTGAAGAGTCCCCGGCTCTCGGACGCCAGCCGCAGCACGACCGCGCAGTGGCGGCAATGGAACCCGAGGTGGCGAACGCCCACTCTATTTGGGCATCGCCGCTGCGGCGTCGCACCGCAGCCTTGTGGACGGTCTGGCTGTGCATCAACCTCGCCTACTACGGGGCGTTTATCTGGATTCCGTCGATTTTGCACGAGCAGGGTTTCACCCTCGTGAAATCCTTCACCTTCACCCTCATCATCACTCTGGCACAGCTGCCCGGCTACGCCGCGGCCGCCTATCTGATTGAGCGTTGGGGCCGCCGCTTGACCCTCGCGGTCTTTCTTGCGGGTAGCGCCACCGCGGCGCTGAGCTATGGTTTGAGCTCGGCGGAGTGGCAGATTATTGCCTCCGGCTGCTTCCTCAGCTTTTTCAACCTCGGCGCATGGGGTGCGCTCTATGCCATTGGGCCGGAGCTCTACCCCACTGCCCTGCGCGCCACCGGCACCGGTGCGGCCGCTGGTTTCGGCCGTATCGCTTCTATCGCCGCCCCGCTGATCGTTCCGCCCCTGCTCGCCTTCGGCGGGCAAATCATGCTCTTTACCGTCTTCGGTATGGCGTTTGCGCTCGCCGCAGCCGCAGCCTTAACGTTGCCGGAAAATACCAACGTGGCACTGGATTAGCCGCAGCACCGCCGCTCTCACAGCACGTGAGAGAACGGGGCATATAATACGACAAGAAGGGGCGCCGAGTGCGCCCCTTCTTCTTGTTATGCGCCATAGAGAGCTCGCGACAAAGCAACAACCTCCCCTTCGCTTCCACCGAAGTGAAAATGAAGAGGAGGTTGTATGTTGTACCCCGTACGGGATTTGAACCCGTGTTACCGGCGTGAGAGGCCGGCGTCCTAGGCCGCTAGACGAACGGGGCTTAGGAACCAGCATGAAGCGTACTTCATACTGAAGCTGGCCTACCAGGACTCGAACCTAGAATGACGGTACCAGAAACCGTTGTGTTGCCAATTACACCATAGGCCATCGCGCTCAGCTGCTGATTGTTATCAGCTCCTGCTGTGCAACGAGGAATACTATAACCATGACGGCTCTCATTGCACAAACCAGCAGCTCAGGCGGAATTTTAGAGCTTTATTGAGGCGCCAATTGCGTTAGTTGGCGCTCTCCTCGCTCCACGGGGTACGCGCCCGGGCGGCCCGCAGGCGAGCCAGGGTGGAGTCCTTGCCCACCAATTCCATGGACTCAAACAGCGGCGGCGAGACCTGGGCGCCGGTAAGCGCCACGCGCAGAGCGCCATAGGCCTTACGTGGCTTGAGCTCCAGCTCTTCAATCAGACGAGAGCTCAGGGCCGACTCGATCTGTGCAGTGCTCCACTCCTCGAGCGGCTCCAGCACGGCGATCGCCTCGTCGAGGGCCTGGACGGCATCCTCCTTGAGATTCTTGCGGGCTGCCTTCGGCTCCAACTCGAGGTCCTCATCGGCGACAACGAGGAAGCGCAGCAGGCCCCAGGCATCGCCCAAGGTCTTGATACGGGTCTGCACCTGCTCGGCAGCGAAACGGAAGGCGTCGTCGGGATAGTCTGCCGGGAAGTCGTGGTACTCGCTGAGATAGGTGCGCAGGCGGGAAGCGAAATCGTCGAGTTCCAGCAGGCGGATGTGATCGGCGTTGATGGCCAGCATCTTCTTCTCATCGAAGCGAGCTGGGTTGGACAGCACATCGGTGATGTCGAAGTTCTCAATCAGCTGGGAGGTGGTGAAGATATCTTCATCCTTGCTCAGCGACCAGCCGAGCAGGGCGAGATAGTTGAGCATGCCCTCCGGGATGATGCCTGCATCGCGGTGGTTAAAGAGGTTCGACTGCGGATCGCGCTTCGAGAGCTTCTTATTGCCCTGCCCCATCACGAAGGGCATGTGCCCGAACTCTGGCACGCGCTGGGCCACGCCGATCTGCATGAGCGCCTCATACAGCGCGATCTGGCGCGGCGTAGAGGGCAGGAGATCCTCGCCACGCAGGACGTGGGTAACCCCCATGATGGCATCGTCCACCGGATTCACCAGGGTGTAGAGCGGCTGGCCATTGGAGCGAGCCACCACATAGTCCGGCTGGGTCTGGGACTTGAAGGAGATCTCGCCTCGCACCAAGTCATTCCACGCCCAGTCCTTTTCCGGCATGCGCAGGCGCCACACGGGCTTGCGGCCCTCGGCCTCAAACGCGGCCTTTTGTTCCTCGCTGAGATCGCGGTCGAAGTTATCGTAGCCCAGCTTGGGATCGCGCCCTGCGGCCTTGTGGCGCTCCTCCACCTCCTCTGCGGTGGAGTACGCGGGGTAGACCAGTCCGGCGTCGATAAGCTTCGACAGCACCTCCTTATAAATGTCGCCGCGCTGCGACTGACGATAAGGCTCGTGGGGGCCGCCCTTTTCCACGCCCTCGTCCCAGTCGATTCCCAACCAGTTCAAGGAATCGATAATGGCCTGGTAGGACTCTTCGGAGTCGCGGGCAGCATCCGTATCTTCAATGCGGAAGATCATCTTGCCGCCCGTGTGGCGGGCGTAGGCCCAGTTGAACAGGGCGGTGCGCACCATTCCGACGTGCGGAGTGCCGGTGGGCGATGGAGAAAAACGAACGACGACTTCTGAAGTATGAGACATGGTTGTCTAGTCTAGTAGCTTTCCCGTGGCCTGCATGAACTAGCATTACATGCCATGGCCCGATTCGCTCACCGTCCCTCTTCTGCACCGGATTTCCTGCTCTCTCGTGCCCATGGATCAGTGCGCACCCAAGGATCGCGCGCTACCTACAGCGACCCATGGGAAGCCGTGGCTGCGCTGCGCGAGGGGCGGGTGACGATGGTGGTCGGCGCTCTTCCTTTCTTGCGCGATGATCCCGCAGCACTGACCGTGCCCGAGCGGATCATTAGCGAACAAGGCCCCCTGGAGCCGCACGCGCACTATCGCATCGGCCCCGGTTCGCAGCTGCACTCCGAGCTTGTTGGCGTCGACCCCGAGGAGGATGAGCATCGGGCGCGGGTAGAGGCGGCCGTCGCCACCATCGCACGCACCCGTCTGGAAAAGGTGGTGCTTGCCCGCGCGGTGGACGTGCGCTTCGACCCACCGGCCGATCCGCTGTTGGTGGCAGCCAAGCTCATTGATCGCTCTCCCCACTGCGATGGCTTCATCGCCGACCTCTCCCCCGCTGGCGGCGACCACGCCCACACCATGTTGGTGGGCTCCTCCCCCGAGGTTCTGGTGCGTAAACATGGCACCACGATCAGCGCCTACCCACTGGCTGGTTCGGCACCTCGCGGCGTCGATAAGCGCAGTGATGAAGAAAATGGGCAGCGGCTCTACAACAGCACCAAGGACCTCGCCGAGCATGCCCATGTGGTGCAGCATTTGGAGCGCACCTTGCGGCCGCTGTGCGAGACGCTGAGCATTCCCGAGCGCCCCGAGCTGACCAAAACCGCCGAGATGTGGCACCTCGCCACCCCCATTACGGGCACGGTCAAGGAAGCAGAGATGACTGCGCTCGAGCTGGCCCTGCAGACACACCCCACCCCGGCGATTTGCGGCACCCCCACCGATGCCGCAGAGGCAATCATCACCGCCACCGAGACACCGCGCGGGTTCTATGCTGGCGCTGTGGGCTGGTCCAATCGGCGCGGGGACGGCGAGTACATGGTGGCGATCCGCTGCGCCGAAGTCGATGCCTATGGCACCCACGCCCGCACCTGGGCCGGCGGCGGGATCGTCGCCGATTCCGATCCGCAGGCCGAACTCGATGAAACCACCGCCAAGCTGCGGACCATTATGTCCGCGCTGGGGTTATAAGGGCGCGCGCGGGCCTGCGGGACTGCGGGCGTAGGGGCGCGCGCGACATACGACAACCACCCGCCGCCGAGTGGGATCTCAGCAGCGGGCGGGCATAAGTGTGAGGCCGCGACGCGCGGCGGGCGCAGGGGCGCGGCCGGTTTAGGCGCGCTCGACGGGGTTGGCCAGACGGCCCAAACCGGGGATCTCGATCTCGATGTGATCGCCGGGGAACATTTCCTCTGTTCCTGCCGGGGAGCCGGTGGAGATAACATCACCCGGCAGCAGCGTCATGGACGCGGTAATGAACTCCACGATCTCTCCCACGGACATGATCATCTGCGAGGAGTTGGAATCCTGCTTGGTCTCGGTGACACCGTTGTGCGTCAGGTGTGCCTTGATGGGCAGGTCCTCAAGATCGAGGGAATCGAGGTCGGTTTCGATCCACGGGCCCAGCGGGCAGAAGGTGTCAATGCCCTTCGCGCGCGACCACTGGCCATCGGAGAACTGCAGATCGCGGGAAGAGACATCGTTGATGACGGTGTATCCGAGGATCACGTCTTTCCAATTCTCGGCCTTGACGTTCTTGCACGGGCGACCGACGATGAGCGCCAGCTCGCCCTCGAACTCCACTCGGGTGGCGAAGTCGGGGATCTTGATGGCAGCGCCTGGGCCCACCACAGCTGTCGGCGGCTTCAGAAACAGCGTTGGGGGCAACGCATCCGCAGACTTCTTAAACACCTCCGCCACGTGGTCCGCGTAGTTGCGGCCGATCGCGCAAATCTTCGACGGCAGCATCGGTGCGAGCAACTTCACCTCGGCGATCGGCCAGCTACGGCCCGTGAATTCCGGCTTAGTGAAAGGAGTCTCTTTGATCTCCTTCGCTACCTGATCCTCACCTTCCCCCTCGATGACGGCGAAACACATTCCTTCTGGGTGGGCAATTCGTCCAAAACGCATGCCGACCATCTTAACCAGCCCGCGCTTCCACGCGCCGCTAATCGGGCATAAAACCTGCTACAGCACGGCGGCTCTCCCACCAGATGGGGTTAGTTTCCGCGCTGCTACTACGCATCAGAGCGGCTGATCCCCCATCGCGCTCGCGAGCAGGGAAAATCAGGGCCACCTAAGCGGCGCCACTCTGATGCGTAGTCACAACTGAATATCACGCAGAGTGGAGTACCCGAGGTGTGCCCTCATGGCTAGGTAGAGCTCAGCGCAGGCGATGGCGTCGATAAGCGCATTGTGATTGGGATAGCGCGGCAAGCTATAGCGGGCGCGCACCCGTGGCAGGCGAAGGTCCTCGCCGCGCGGATAGGTCGACATCTTTTCCATGTGGGTGCGTTCGAGTTGGAAGGTGTCGGCGGTGGGCACTTTCAGGGGCGCGCCGAATTCCTGTTCGCAGAGCGCGGAGAGGAAGCGCTGCTCGATCGGGGCGAAATGCACCAGCATGGTGGTGCCCGCGAGCCGGGGAAGAAACGCCTCCAAGGCCTCGCGGGGGCTTAAGCCGGTGGCGAGTTGGGTATCGGTGAGATGGTGCAGCGTCGCGGAGGTGCCCACCGAGCGGTCCTGTTTGATGAGCATATAGCCGGCCTCGCCGAGATGAATTCTGCGGCCACGCACCGGCACCCACCCGATCGAGAGCATGGCGTCCTTTTTCGGATTCAGGCCGGTGGTCTCGATATCGACGGCGAGCAGCTCCGCCTCGTCGAGGGGCGTGCGCGGGTCCTGAGCGGCGACGGCCTCGAACTCGGCGAGCGCGCCGGTGGCCTTCTTTTTTCCCCAGCCGAACATCAGATACTCCGCACGGGGTATTTGGTGCTCAGCGCTGATTGCATCGAGCGGATGATGGAAAAGGCATCGCGGAGGCCTTCGCGTTCGATGGTGCTGAGCTGTTTGGGGTCGATGTGGTAGTCCACGGCTTCCGGAGCGGCGCCACTACGCAGCTGCGCCGCCTGGTGGCGCTGCACCACCGTGTTAAGAAAATGGAAGCTATCGAGCAGATCAGCCCCGCCCTTGGCGGAGACCCACTTGCTTCCCATCGCATACTCCAGGCGCTCGGAGGTGCCGAGAGGCCGCATGCTGGTGTCGGTGGGCGCGGATAGGGCAAAGAGGCGGGCCATTTGCACGATCGTGGCCGTGCCGCCCTTTTTCACGTTGAGGGTATTGGCATAGTCGCCGCTGCGTTCCACCACGAGCCCGCGGAAGAACCCCAACGGGGCATCGCGCCGTGCCGCAAGCGCAGCCAAGTGAGCGTGCATCCTGCGCGCGCCGTGGGCCTGATCATTCGCGGATTCGATGACCTCCTCGGCAAGCGCCAGGGTGCCGGCGATACCGCGCATGTCGAAGAACACCTGCGTGTGCAGTACCGCCTCCGGCTCCGGAGCGGATACCCACGTGTGAAAGGTGTGCTTCCACTGGCTCACCGTCATGCGCCACTCGGGGTTGGAGGCCATCATCTCGCCGGGGCAAAGCACCTGGCCGGCGGCGGCAAGGCGGGTGCACACGCGCTCATAAAACGTGGCGAAATAGTCGCCATGCGCGCCGGGGTCGAAGTCATCGGCGAGGATGAGCGCATTGTCCTGATCGGAGGCGAAGCCCATTTCGCGGCGCCCGTGCGAGCCGAGCACCACGAAGCAATAGTCCACCGGGGGCGGGCCCATCTCTTCTTCCGTGAGCGCGATCAGCCGCTGGGCCAGGGCATCGGCGGCGAGGGTGAGCAGCCCAGAGACCTCCGCTGGGTCGGCGCCGCGCTCGATGAAGCGGGCGGCCACTTCCTTTGCGGAGCTATAGACCTCTGCGAGCTCCGCATCGGTTTCGGCCCGCTCCATATCGGCGTGCACGAAGATCGGATCATTGCGCAGCAGGCGCATAATATCGCCCGAGGCGACGATGCCGACGAGGTTGTGATCATCGATCACCGGCAGGTGGTGGATGCGGTATTGCGCCAGCAGCAGCATCGCCTCGAAACCGCGCATCGAACTGCTCACCGTCACCGGATCTGGGGTCATCACCACAGAAATCGGCAGCGAGGAATCGATCGCCTCCGCCACCACTTTCTTGGTCATGTCCCTATCGGTGACGATGCCTAGCAGCCGCACCGTATCTTGTGCCGCATCGACGAGCACCCCGTCTTCCAGCGCAGTTTCATCGCCCTCGACCACCAGCAGGCTGGACACGCGTTGGGAGGCCATGCGCGCCGCCGCCTCCCTAATGGAGGTATCGGGGCTGCAGCAGGCGGGCCGGCGCACCATGCACTCGCCCACCGAGCTGCGCAGCGCATCGGAGGCCGACTCCTCCCGCATCTGGGAGGCCGTCGCCCGAATCCGCTGCGACTGCGAGGAGAAAAAGCGGTGCACCTGTGGCTGGTTCTCGCAGAGCTGAAGAAATGCCTCGCGCGGCAGCCGCAACAGGAGGCTATCCTCCACCGCGACCATCGTGTACATCGACGGAGAATTATCCTCGAGCGTCGAATAGCCGAAGGAGCGCCCAGCGTCGCGGCGATCGAGCAGCAGCCCATCCTCGCCGAGCACGTCTACCGCGCCCGAACGAATGATATTGAGAAAGCTATTGGGCTGTCCCGCACTAAAAATGACCTCGCCGGCGCGGATATACTCCACCACCACATGCTGCGGCAGCTCACTCAGCGCGTCGGCCGAAAGGTGACTAAAAGGCTCATGCGCCGCTAAAAAATCGCGGATCTCTTCCAGTTCTACGTTCATGTCCCGTAGTGTAATTCACTTCACTTTTGAGACGACGTGTTTTAGACCAAAATGATCCGCGATTGTGACCTAGATCCCCACTGGGGCAACAGTGCTTATCGACGTCGCCCTCCTGCTACTACGCAGCAGAGTGCCGACAGCAACGCCCCAGGCACCCAGAGCCGCGCGAGACGAAGGCGGCTCTGGGGAGCGCACGGCTAGCTCAAGCGAGCAACGATATCGTCTCCCACCGCCGTGGTGGAGATGGCGGCATCGGCATCGCGTGCCGATAGATGATTCTGCACAGCCTCCTCGATACGCTGGGCATTAGCCTCGTCATCCAGGTGACGCAGCAAGAGCGCCATCGAGAGAATGGCGGCCACCGGATCGGCCACACCGGTGCCGGCGATATCGGGGGCGGAGCCATGGACGGGCTCAAACATCGAGGGATTCGTGCCGCTGGCGTCGATATTGCCGGAGGCAGCCAGGCCAATGCCGCCGGTGATGGCGCCGGCCTCATCGGTGAGGATGTCGCCGAAGAGGTTGTCGGTGACAATCACATCGAAACGGGAGGGATCAGTGACCAGGTAAATCGTGGCGGCGTCGATATGGCAGTAGTCCACGGAGACCTCGGGATAGTCCTTGGCCACCTCATCGACGGTGCGCTGCCACAAGGAACCAGCGTGGACGAGCACATTGGTCTTGTGGACCAGCGTCAGCTTCTTGCGCCGCGATTGCGCTAGGTCGAAGGCATAACGCACCACGCGCTCGACACCGAAACGAGTATTCTGGCTCACCTCGCTGGCCACCTCGTGCGGAGTGTTCTCCCGCAGGGTGCCGCCATTACCGGCATAAAGTCCCTCGGTGCCCTCGCGCACGACCACGAAGTCCACCTCGCCAGGATCGCGCAGCGGCGAGGTGGTTCCCGGATAGATCTTGGAAGGACGCAGATTCACGTGGTGATCAAGGGCGAAACGCATCTTCAGCAACAGGCCTCGCTCCAACACGCCCGGAGGGACTTCCCCTGGTGCACCGATAGCGCCGAGCACAATGGCGTCGTGGCGCTTCAGCTCTGCCAGATCCTCCTCGGTGAGTAGCTCGCCATTGCGGAGATAGCGGCGCGCCCCGAGATCAAAATCGGTCGTGGCAACGTCGTCACGCACTGCATGGAGCACCTTCAGCGCTTCGGCCGTGACCTCCGGCCCAATACCGTCGCCGCCGATGACTGCAAGTTTCAACCCAGATTTCATAGAGTGATACACCTTTCCCATATAGTGAACAGCGCTAGTGTAGCACGTTAGCCCTGCCCCGCGAGCACATTAACTGTGCGCTGCAACTGCAGCACCGCCGCCACCGCGCTCCGCAGCGCCGAGTCGAAACCAGCCTCATCGCAGCCGGCGACCTCCACCGCGGTGTGCACGGCACACCACCACCCCTGCTCCCCTTTCACCGGGAATGCCGCCGCATTATCCACCTTGCTGGTCGCGAAATTGCACACGTGCGCCAACTCGCCCGGTTCGCTGTCGACCTGCGAGATCGCGACCACCTGGAGGTGCCCGCCACGAGTCGCCCCAAAATCCACCGGCAGGCCATCGATAGCAAACTCAATGCGTCCAGTCTCAGCAGAGGGCTGCACCTCACTGACCCCATGGGCCTTAAACCACGCAGCCAAGGACTGCATCACCGCTGCACGGGCGGCATCATCGGGATCTTCCGCCGCAAGGTTCGGGGCAGGCTCAGCAGAGTCCGCGGCGGAAATCATCCCGCAGGCCGCCACAGCCCGCTCCCGATACGCCGAATCCGAGATGCTACTACGCAGTAGAACCCTGCCGCTTTCTGCATCAGCGACAAGTTGGGAGCCGGGATTGGCGGAATTATAGGCCGCAACTGCAAGAAGAGCGCGGGGATAGTCGTCGACGGTGAAGCTCATAGGCAAAGTCTCAGAGTGCATAACTCTGTAGCGTAGTAGCACCAAAAAATAACCCGCGTGACTACCCGAGTATCGCTACTCGGAAGCCACGCGGGCAGCAGCTACCCCCGCCGCCCCACCGCAGCGAGCACGCGGCGGCGAGGGGCAGGCGACGTGATTAGTCCAGGCAGAGCTGGAAGACGAGGGAGGCGTCGAGCTTCTCGCCGATGGTCTCCACGACCTCTTCGGGAATTTCCTGATCGATGCGCAGGATCAGGGTGGCGCCGGAGCCGGTGGCGTCCTGGGACAGCGCGGCGGCGTTGATATTGACCCCGCACTCGCCGAGCACGGAGCCGACGATGCCCACCGCGCCCGGGGCGTCGGTGTACTGCAGGAAGAGGTTGTGTCCTTCGGCGCGCAGATCGAGGCCGCGGCCGTTGATGCGCACCACCTTTTCCACGCTATTCAATCCGGTGAGGGCGCCGAAGACCTCGACGGCGCTGCCGTCGCTGGCGATCACCTTCACTCCGAGAACGGAGCGGTGGGTCTGGGCCTCAGTGGCGGTAGAGACATCCAGCTCCACGCCACGGGACTCGGCGATCTGCGGGGCGTTGACGAAGGTTACGGGCTGGTCGACTGTCGTGGCGAATACGCCGCGCAGCGCCGACAGGCCCAGCGCCTCGATGTTCTCGGAGGACAGCTCGCCGCGGCCCTGGACCTCGACGCGCACGGCAGCGCCGTCGAGCAGGTGCACCGCCACGAGTCCCAGCTTGCGGGCCAGCTCCAGCCATAGGGCCACTTCCTCGCCCACGGCGCCGCCGGAGACGTTGACCGCATCGGGAACGAACTCGCCGGCCAGGGCCTTGAGTACGGAGTCGGCCACATCGGTGCCGGCACGGTCCTGGGCCTCAACAGTGGAGGCGCCCAGGTGCGGGGTGACGACTACCTCGGGGCAGGCGAAAAGTGGGGAGTCCGTGCAGGGCTCGGTGGCGTAGACGTCGAAACCGGCGCCGCGGATGGTGCCGGCCTGGATGGCGTCGACAAGCGCCTGCTCATCGACGAGACCACCGCGCGCGGCATTGATGATGATCTGCCCCTTCTTGGCCTTGGCCAGCAGCTCGGCGTCAAACATGCCGGCGGTTTCCGGGGTTTTGGGCAGGTGAATCGTGACAAAGTCGGAGCGCTCCATGAGCTCCTCGAGCTCCACGAGCTCCACGCCCAGCTGGCCGGCGCGGGCCGGATTGGCGTAGGGATCGTAGGCGATGATGTCGGTTTCGAAGGCGCGCAGGCGTTGAGCGAAGAGCTGACCGATATGGCCGAAACCGACGATACCCACAGTTTTCCCGTAGATTTCCACGCCCTTAAAGGAGGAGCGCTTCCACTCGCCCTCGCGCAGAGTAGCGTCGGCGGCGGGGATCTGGCGCGCGGTCGAGAGCAGCAGCGAGATGGCGTGCTCGCAGGCGGAATGGATATTGGAGGTGGGGGCGTTGGCCACCATCACTCCCTGCTCGGTCGCGGCATCGATGTCCACGTTGTCCAGGCCCACGCCGGCACGGCCCACGATCTTCAGCTTCGGCGCCGCGTCGAGCACCTCCTTGTCCACGGTGGTGGCAGAGCGCACCAGCAGCGCGTCGGCGTCCGCGACCGCAGCGAGCAGTTCGGGGCGGTTGGGACCGTCAACCCACCGCACTTCCACGGCATCTCCGAGCGCATCGACGGTGGACTGGGCGAGCTTATCTGCGATGAGAACGACTGGACGGGTTGTCTCGGTCACGAGGAATCTCCTGGGGATATGGGGTGTTGGGCGGCTTCCGGCTGATGCGTGACGACGCCGCCACGCCTTCATAGAAAGTCTGATATTCCAGACTTGCGGTGAGGCCAGAAACAGGCCCACCCTCTGCTGCGTAGTACAGCGTGGGTGGGGCCTTTTAAATCTTAATGGCTAGGAGACCGATCCTTGCTGAATCGGCCTCAATTGGGGGGATTTTATTGATAGGACACAAACCACGGACGCGGCTCGATGTCCATCGTCTGCTCCGGAGTGAAGGTGGGAGAATCCTCGTCGTAGAAGTTCTTCCACGCCAAGAAGATGCGTGGATCGAGATCTTCCTTGAGCACCTCCCAGGTTTGGAACTTCAGATCCGGGGTGCCGTGACCATCGGCGTGCAGCACGATGGCCAGCTCGGGGTAGTCCACATTCAGCTGCTCGCGGTTGCGGATCATCTGCAGTTGGAACTGGTGCAGTACCAAGGGCTTCTGCGGCAGGTTATTCTCCTCGACCAGCTTGGCGAGCCAATCGGAGACCTCGTTCACCTCGGCAGCGTCCACATGGCCCACATTCTGCAGGGGCAGATCATTCGGCCCGAGCTTCCACTCCGGATCGAGCGCCAAACCCACGTTGGGGCGCCTGAGCAGCTCTTCGTAGAGCTTGGCTTGGTCGAGCAGACGCGCCCGGCCGGGCTGTAGATCAAGCACCGCATAGCCGCCGACCTCGGTGATGGCATCGAGATAGTCAAGCAACTCCTCGGTCGTGGCCTCATTGGAATAGTCATTATCATCACCCGGATCCGAGGAGGCCACGGTGGCCATCATCTCGAAGGCGGGGATGACCGGATCGTCCACATACTGCTGGTACTGCTCGGCGATGTCTACCACACGCTCCGCAGCGGAGGCAGAATCCTGCTCACCCATCGCCCCCAAGGCAGGACCAGTGTGGTGGCCATAGAGGGCAACCACGTGGCGGCCTGGGAAGACGAGCTGGCCGCCACCGGGCTGCTCCTCGGTGACCTCCTGGCTGAGCACAATGCGCTTCTTCAGGTTCTCCTTGGAACCAAAGAGACGACCCAAGGCGATCACCGGCTTATCTTCCATTCCGGCCACAGCCTTGATGCCCTCTTCCGAGGCGCGTGGATCCGGCCACGGCAGAGCAATGAGGTCAGCACCCCACGCCTTGGCGGTGGCAGTTGCCGGGATACCGCTCATCGGGGAGGTCAGCACCACCGGAGAGTTGCCGTCGTCAAGCGCGGACTGGGCTGGGAAATTCTCCTGCTCCTTGGCCTTGCCCTCGGCCGGGGTGGAATAGCCCTCCGGAACCAGCAGGGTGGGCTGCTTGGGATCCAGATTCACAATGTCCGTGATGGCCTGTCCGGTACTTTCGGTGGTCTTCTCAGTGAAGCTCTGCGAGGTGGCGGCCTCCAAGGATGCGATGGTGCCTTCATCCTTGATGAAGGTGATTTCAGCATCGTCAGTTGCCTCAGCCGCGGCGAAGTCCGTATCGCCGACCAGCAGCACCTTGGTGGCCTTGAGACGCTTGAGCTCCTCGAGGATCGCGGCGCGGTTATCGGGAGTATTCATCAGCATCGGGGCGTGGGCCACAGCCGCGATCGATGCGCCGCGCAGCTGCGAGGCCTTAGCCATCCCAGTGACCACCGCTGTCTCGGAGTGGTCATAGAAGAGCTTGGAGGCGTCAATGCCGGAGAAATCGTTATCGCCTACCACGAAAGGGGCCTCGCCGAAACGGGGGTCCACGTCGCGGGCTGCCGCTGCATTCGACGCCGCCGGTTTATTATCGGCGCCGCCATTGTTATTAGAGCACGCCACTCCCACGCTGGAGAGCATGAGCACACTCGCGGCGATCGCGATAGCCTTGTTCTTCTTCACTAAATAATCCTCTCGCCCTGACGGGTTCGATTGCTGGTTTGCCTAGGTCTTTAAACATATCTACCTACCCATTGGACGCGGTCTCGGCTGCGTGCTAGCGGACACTACGCAGCAGCCCAGCGATACCCGGCGCGCCACCGTGCCGAGGTCACGTGCGCGCACCACGAAACGCGCCCCTACAGGGCAGTATCGACAGCTTAGCCTAGCGCATCTTATTATTCTCCCGTGCTTTCTTCGGGACACTGGAAGGCATCGGGGCCCTCGTGGCCGCCACGCAGATCGTTTTCATCCACGTCGTGAATCGCCTCATTACCCATCGCCTCTTCGATGGCCTGCACCACTTGACGGCGGCGATCGGAGAAGAATTCCTCTGCCTTGGCCGCGTGCAAGTACTCGGGGCGGAGCATGGAGGTGGCGAGTACCGCGTCGAACTCGGCATCTTCCATGATGGACTTCGACTGCACGCGCGGCAGGTAGCGCGAGGGCGGGGTTCCCGAAATCACCACCTGGGTGCGCCGACCCATCGGGGCGCGGTTGAGCACCGAGTTATACAGCACTGGGTCCACACCCTGCTCGGCGCACCATCGCGGCGGGAAGATGTAGTGGAATCCGGCGTCGAGATCCTCGATATTTTCGCCGGTAAATTCCAGCCCGGTGCGCCAGTCCTTGGCCCCGCGACCCATCATGAGCGCGAAGATTCCCTTATAGGCAGTGGAATCGGCGTCGATGCTGAGCAGACGCGACTCGGCGAAGCGCGCCTTCGCCACGCTCGCGGGCAGCTCCACATCCGCGGCAGCGCCAGACTCCCCTGCTGCACCGGACTGCCCCGCTGCACCGGACCGCTCGGCGCGGGCGGCGGCGAGCACCCAGCGCGGCACTTCGTTGACGTCTCGGGCGGCCCGGTTGGCCACTGCGGCGGTGCCGTAGAGCTCGCCCATAATCACGCACCAGAACCACCTGTAGAGCCGGTCCCACGCTGCGCGGGACTGCCATACTTCCGGCTCCTCCTCCAGGATCGCAAGGATGACAGCCAGCGCCACCAGCTGGGAAGTATAGGGCACTTGCTCGCGGGTGAAGATGCGGCGGTCGCGGAGGAATTTCGCGGTGTGCGCGAAGGCCACTCGCATTGCCTCGGCGGCGGGCTTGTACTCCTCGAGGGTGAGCTGCAGGATATCCTCGCGCTGCCCCGAGGCGCGGCCACGCCGGTAGGTCACCAGCAGTGTCACGGCCTTGAGGAAGTCGGTGGTGCCGACATCGCCGAGCACCTCGAAATTGGAGAGCACATCCTTGGTCTTTTTCCAATCGTCTCCCAGCTTGTACTCGCTGTCCTCGGTGGCAAAGACCGAGGTGAGTAGGTCGAAGACGCCCATGCGTAGTCCGCCGGAGTTGGCGTGGGCGAAAATGGAGCCGATGCCGCCGGTGTGGGTATCGCGATCCAGCCGGATCATCGGCACGCTATAGCGAGACAGCGGGCGCACGACGCGGTTCATGATGGTTTTCATGCGTTCGCGCGTATCGGCGTCGCCCCGGGCGGCGAGATCGAAGAGCATGTTGGCGCCCTTGTCATTCAATAGGTCAGCAATGGGAATGACCTCATTGCTCAGCTCCGCCTCATGATCGCTGACCCCGCCGTCGATAAAGGGCCCGAAATGCGTGTGCACGATGCCGTGTTCATCCACGGAAAACACAGCTTCATCGGGCAGGATATCGCCCTCGAGCGCCTTGTTGATGTCCAGATAGAACTTGCGACGCACCCGCTTGCGGCGAAAGTCCACGGTGTCGATATAGCCATCGCCGCTCAAGGTATGAAACAGCGTGGTGAGCCGCTGCTGGCCGTCGAGAAGCAACCAACCCGGATCGGAGCCTTCATTCGGCGCCCCCTGCAGCGGCCGCGGTTTGAAGCGCACCGGCTCGCCGCGCACATCCAGAGTCATCAGCGTGCCGATCGGATAGCCGCGGAGCACCGTCAGGATGAGGGCGCGTACTCGATCCACATCCCAGCGGAAGGTGCGCTGAAAATCCGGTAGCTGCAGATCACCCCGATTGATGCGGGCAAACAGGTCAGTCAAAACATAGCTTGGCGTACTAAAACCCATACCCTTAAACCTAGCGCTTCATTCCAGCCGCGTCGCGATAGCGCTTATCGACGCCGCCCCGCGCCACTTACTCGCCTTGGCATTGTACTTCCTCATGCCCTGCGTGCTTCTCGGATTCAATCTGAATGGTGGCGTGCCCCAGGCCCATCTCCTTCAACGCGGCCGTGGCGGTATCGAGTACTACGCAGTGGTCCGAGGCGTCCAACGTATTGTCGACCACAAGGTGGCAGGAGCACAGATGCGTAGTGCCATCGAGGCTCCAGATGTGAATGTCGTGTACCTGGTTGACCGCATCGATCTCGATGAGCCGCTGCTGCACCCGATCGACGGTCACCCCGGCTGGGGCGTGCTCGAGAAGCACCTGGCAGGCATCCAGCACCAGCCGCAGGGAGCGCGGCAGAATCATCGCGGCGATAATAACGCTCGCAATGGTGTCGGCGGCCACGAAGCCGGTGTAGCGAATAATCAACCCGGCGATAATCACCGCCACCGAGCCCAATAGGTCGGTGAGCACGTGCAGATAGGCCCCGCGCAGGTTCATGCTGTCGTGCTGTCGCCGCACCAAGACCACCGCCGCGATGGTATTCACGGCCAGGCCGATCACGGCGACGATGAGCATCATGCCGGTGTCCACGGTGTGGTGGTGGCCGAAACGCCCGATCGCCTCAATGAAGATATAGATCGCAATCACAGTGACGGTGAGGGCATTGAAAAGCGCGGCGAAGACCTCCATGCGCTTATAGCCAAAGGTCGCGCCGGCGGAGTGCGCGGAGCGCCCCACCACCATCGCGATCAGGGCGATAAACAGTCCCGCCGAATCCGAGAGCATATGCGCCGCATCGGAGAGCAAGGCCAAGGATCCGGAAATGAGGCCGACGATGAGCTCGGCGAAGAAGACCGTAGCTGTCAGGCCGATAACGACAAGCAGCGCCCGCAGCGAGTCGGTGGGCACATGCGCATGCGCATGGTCGTGACCATGGGCATGGTCGTGACCGTGATCGTGGTCGTGACCGTGGCCGGAGTCATGCGCGGAGTCGTGGGCATGCTCCTCGTGGGAGTCGTGGGAATGAGGGGAGGAGGTAGTCATACCTGATAGCCTATCCCCTATTTTCATTAATTGCCAGTATTGAAAATATTATGGTTAGCCTATACGTGCAAAAGCCCCACCAGATGGTGGGGCTAATGGCTATTTGGGGCTACTACGCAGTGGCGTCCAGCGGGTTCTTCACCCAGGACATCATGTCGCGCAACTTCGCACCGGTCTTCTCGATCGGGTGGTTGGCGATCTGCTCGCGGTAGTCCTTCATCTTCGGCTGGCCGGCCTCAACGTCGGCAACCATGTCGCGCACGAACTTGCCCGACTGAATATCAGCGAGCACCTCTTCCATGCGCTTCTTGGCCTCGGCGTCGATGATGCGCGGGCCGGCAACGTAGCCGCCGAGCTCAGCGGTCTCGGAGATGGAGTAGTTCATGTTCTCCAGGCCGCCCTCCCAGATGAGGTCCACGATGAGCTTCATCTCGTGCAGCACCTCGAAGTAGGCCATCTCGGGGGCGTAGCCGGCCTCGGTGAGCACCTCGAAGCCGGTCATCATCAGCGACTCGAGGCCACCGCAGAGCACGGCCTGCTCGCCGAAGAGGTCGGTCTCGGTCTCCTCGCGGAAGGAGGTGACGATCACGCCGGCGCGGGCGCCACCGATAGCGGCAGCATAGGACAGCGTGAGGTCCTGGGTGTTGCCGGAAGGATCCTGATCGACGGCGATCAGGCAGGGCACGCCCTTGCCGTCGACGAACTGGCGACGAACCAGGTGACCGGGACCCTTGGGGGCCACCATGCCCACGGCGATGTCCTCGGCGGGGGTGATCAGGTCGAAGTGGATGTTCAGGCCGTGACCGAAGAGCAGCACATCGCCGGACTTCAGGTGCGGCTCGATCTGCTCGGTGAAGATCGTCGCCTGGGAGGTATCCGGGGCCAGGATCATGATGACATCTGCCCACTCGGACACCTCGGCGACGGATCCAACCTCGAAGCCAGCCTCTTCGGCCTTAGCGGCGGACTTGGAGCCCTCGCGCAGACCGATCTTGACCTCGACACCAGAGTCGCGCAGACACTGAGCGTGAGCGTGGCCCTGGGAGCCATAGCCCACAACCGCAACCTTGCGGCCTTGAATGATGGACAGGTCTGCATCGGCGTCGTAGAACACTTCAATAGCCATGTTGGAGAGATCAACCTTTCATTGATGGAAATGCTAGGGGTAGCGTATCACTTACTGGGACTCGAAGTCCACTATTTGAGACGCCTTCTTGTGGTTGGGCGTGAGAATGCGAGGACCACGGTGCATCGCGATCTGGCCGGACTTGGCCATCTCCCGAATACCGAAGGGCTCGAGCACCTCGAGCAGCGCGTCCAATTTATCGGGCGCGCCGGTGGCCTCGATCACCATGGAATCGGGAGAGACGTCCACGACGCGGGCGCGGAAGAGATTCGCCGCATCCACCACGAGCGGGCGGTTGGCGGCATCGGCGTTCACCTTCACCATGAGCAACGCCCGCGCGATGGTCTTCTCCGGCTCGAGGCGCACCACCTTGAGGACGTGGATCAGCTTGTTCAGCTGCTTGGTGATCTGCTCGATCGAGTCATCGTCGGTGTGGACCACGATGGTGATGCGGTTGACGCCGCGTGTTTCGGTGCGCGCCGAGGTGATCGCGCTCATGGTGTACGCCCGGCGGCTGAATAGCCCAGCAACGCGGGAGATGATGCCGTCGACATCCTGAACGAGCACGCTGAGAGTGTGACGATGGATTTCTTCAGACATTGATTCTTATCCTTCTCTCTTAGCCGCGCGATGCGGAGTCGGTGTCGGCAGCAGCCGCTGCGGTGTTCTCTGCGTAGTCGCTCTCCGCCCGCGAGGCGTGCGCCGCGTAGCCGGAGGCATTGCCATCGGAATAGTCCGAGGCGGACGCGGCCGAGGACTCTTCGTCGAAAAGCGGACGCAGATCACGGGCGTATTGGATATCCGTGTTCGAGGCGCCGGCCGAGACCATCGGCCACACCTGGGCGTCCTGGCCCACGATGAAGTCGATGAGCACGGGCCGGTCGTTGATCTCGCGCGCCTTGTTAATGGTGGGCACGATGTCCTCTTCCTTGGTCACGCGGAAGGCGACACAGCCGAGCCCCTCGGCGAGGGCGACGAAGTCC
The DNA here is from genome assembly GCF_019209955.1 of Corynebacterium sp. TAE3-ERU2. NCBI lineage: Bacteria > Bacillati > Actinomycetota > Actinomycetes > Mycobacteriales > Corynebacteriaceae > Corynebacterium > Corynebacterium sp. TAE3-ERU2. The sequence continues at coordinate 93,994 of NZ_JAHUTL010000001.1, forward strand.
GGCACATACTCGCCCTGCTCACGCAGCTTGGTGTTGGAGTAGCGACTCTCATAGAACAGTGTCTGCCACTGACGCACCATGCCGAGATTGCCGTTATTGATCACCGCCACCTTGATGGGCATGTTCTCAATCGCGGAGGTGGTGAGCTCTTGGTTGGTCATCTGGAAGCACCCATCGCCATCGATGGCCCATACTTCCTTATCTGGGCAGCCCGCCTTGGCGCCGAGGGCGGCCGGCACGGAATAGCCCATGGTGCCCAATCCGCCGGAATTCAACCACGTGCGCGGATGCTCGAAGTCAATGAATTGCGCCGACCACATCTGGTGCTGGCCCACGCCGGCACAGTAGATGGCGTCCGGGCCGACTGTTTTAGAGAGCTCGCGGATCACGTGCTGCGGGGTGAGCAGGCCATCATCCACATCGTCCCAGCCGCGCGGGAAGCGCTCCTTGAGCGAGTTGAGATAGCTGTGCCACGCGCTGAGGTCCTGGGTGTCAACGGACTCGGAGTCGAAGGCGCGGTTGAAGGCGCTCAGCACCTCGCGGGCATCACCGACGATCGGCACATCAGCCACCCGGATCTTGCCGATCTCGGCTGGGTCGATATCAGCGTGAATCACCTTGGCCTCGGGAGCGAAGGAATCAACATCGCCGGTGACGCGGTCATCGAAGCGCGCGCCGATGGTGATGAGCAGATCCGCGCGTTGGATCGCACCCACCGCCGAGACGGTGCCGTGCATGCCCGGCATGCCCATGTTCAGTTCATGATGAGAGGGCACAGTGCCCAAGGCCATGAGCGTAGTGGCCACCGGAATGCCGGTTTTGTCGATGAATTCCTGCAGCTCCGCGGACGCATTGGCCTTGATGATGCCGCCGCCAGCATAGATCACCGGTTTGGAGGCTTGGGAGATGAGCTTGACGGCCTCATCGATCTGTCGGCTGTGCGGCGTGACCGTCGGGCGATAGCCGGGGATCTTGATCTTCGGCGGCCACTCGAAGGTCATCTCCGCGTTTTGTACATCCTTGGGGATGTCCAGCAGCACCGGCCCGGGGCGTCCCGTGGTGGCGATGTGATAGGCCTCGGCGAAGGCCCGCGGGATGTCATTGGGGTCGGTGATCATGTAGTTGTGCTTGGTCACCGGCATGGTGATACCGCGGATATCCGCCTCTTGGAAGGCGTCCGTGCCCAGCAGGGAGTGCCCCACCTGGCCGGTAATGGCCAGCATCGGAACGGAGTCCAGCATGGCATCGGCGATCGGGGTGACCAAGTTAGTCGCGCCCGGACCAGAGGTGGCGACGCACACCCCGATACGGCCGGTGGCCTGGGCATAGCCGGTGGCAGCATGGCCCGCGCCCTGCTCGTGGCGTACGAGTACGTGGCGCACCTTGGTGGAGGAATAGAGGGGATCATACAGCGGCAGGACGGCGCCGCCAGGAATACCGAAAATGGTATCGATCCCGATGAGTTCCAAGGTCGTTACGATTGCCTGCGCACCAGTCATGCGCTGACCATTCACGGCATCCGCCTGTGAGGTCTGGCTGTGGTGCGCTGCAGCCTGCGATGAGGGCTGTTGCTTCTCGGCCACGGTGGATTGGCTCCTTGTTCGTTGCTGTCACTTGCTATGTACTACGCAGCAGAGTTGTCCCACCAGCACACCGAAAGATAGAGGCGCGGGTGGGCATATCCTGCCGGCGGGGAGTGAAACATCAGCTGTGTAATTATGTCGTAGCACTCAGCGGCGCCTCGGGGGGTGATGGAGGGACACAGACCGCTGATAAACCAAAACCCTCGGCGGGAACTCGTCTGGTGTTCGAGTCCGTCGAGGGCGCGTGCTATATGGGACGACTAGTACCGACCGCTACGGCGCGCGCCGCTCGGTAATTACGAGTACAAGTCGAATGTTGGTCATGCGGCAATAATACACAGCAGCCCTCGGAACTCACACACAATTCACAGAAACTACCCCCATCAGACGGCAGCGCGGCCGAAGCGGTCCGGCCACGGCCGACGCGCCACTCCCCCAGCGCGGCCGCATGCTGCGGCGATAGCGGGCGCTCTGCCGGCAACCGCGGACAGCGCCAGCACCACGGTGGCGGCGGAACTAAAAAATGCGGCTGAGAGTTAGATGAGAGCAGGTCAGGGTGGCTGCGGGTGGGCGTCGATAAGCGCTAATAACTCGTTGGCCACACCGCGGGAAACGACTATTTTAGAAACCACCATGCTCACTCAAGCTCAGTACATCTTCTATCAAACGCTCGACTGGATCGTCAGCCAAGGTCTCACCCTTCTTCTTCTCATTCTCTTGGGCCTACTCGTGCCCAGAGTCGGCAGGCTCATCAACCGCTACGTGCAATCCAAATGGGAGGACTCCGAGGAAGACCGCAAGGCCAGTCTCGCGCTCGTCGGCGCGGCCGTCTATATCGGCCAAGGTATCGCCTACTTCCTCCTCATCCTCGTCTTCTTCAAGACCCTAGGCCTCTCGCTCGTGGGTGCCGCCGTGCCGGCGACCGTCATTTCTGCCGCCCTCGGTTTTGGCGCCCAAGCCCTCATTGGCGACTTCCTCGCGGGCTTTTTCATCATCACCGAGAAGCAATATGGTGTCGGCGACTGGGTGCAATTCGAAGGCAATGGCATCAGCGTCGAAGGCGACGTCATGCAGATCACCATGCGCGCCACCAAGATCCGCACCCTCAACGGCGAAAACGTCACCGTCCCGAACGGTACAGCCCGCGTGTGCATCAACTATTCCAACTACTGGGCCCGGGCTGTCGCCGTCCTTCCGGTGCCGCTACTGGGATCCGACTCGGTGGAATCTGCCATCAGCCGCTCCACCAGCGCCGCCGAGCGCGCCCTCAATGACCCAGTAGTCAAGCGCGATATCATCGGCGAACTCGAAGTCCATCCCGCCGTCGATGTCGTTCCGCCCACCATCGTCGGCATGCCGTGGATGATGACCATGCGCTTTATCGTCCAGGTCAATCCCGCCCGCCAATGGGCCGTCGAACGCGCCATCCGCACCGAAGTACTCAAGGAATTCTGGGACGAATACGGCTCCGCCACCACCGTCGATGGCATGCGCGTCGCCGAGCTGCGCGACGCCACCACACGTCCCCTCGAAACACCACACTCCCTCGCAGCCCGTTCTTCGCTTGACGACGCCGCCCGCGCCGATAATAAACCTGCCGAGGATGCGGCACGCGCCGCTGGCGTGGCTGCTGCTGGTGCTGGTGGCGCTGCGGGCGTGGCTGCTGCTGGTGCGGCGGGCGCTGGTGCGGGCGTGGCTGCTGCTGGCGCTGCGGACGCAGCGACGCCCGACGAGGAACCGACTCAGCAGGCTGCCGCCCTGGCCGATGAACGCACCCGCAGCTTCCCTGCCACCGATGCGCCGGTGATAGAGGAGCCCGGCGTCGATAAGCGCGATGCCGAAGAAGATCAGGGCCCCACGCACATCTTCCGCACGGACGTCTACGAGCAGCGCTGGAAGCAGGCACTCTCGCTCGGCGGACGGACGCGCGTGTCCACCACGCTGATGATGATCGCGGCACTGATCTTGCTGATCACCAAGCTATTGACGGTGCAGCCGGCGGAGGACTGGCGGGCCACGACCCGCTTCGTCGACCCGACCACCTCCAGCAGCCAGCCCTCCACCCCAGCCTCAACCACGCCATCGCCCGCGACGAGCGAGCCAAATGGGACACCCGAGCCCAGCGCCACCAACCCAGCCCCCACCAGAAACTCGCCCGCCCCTAGCAGCTCGCCTGCTCCGAGCACCTCGCCCCAAGAGCCAGAGCAGTCCGAACCGGAGAACTCGGAGGCTAATAATCCCAGCGAGACGACGGACGTAGAATAGGCAGCTATGAACTCACGCCCCGGACACTCAGATAAGCCCGCACGATCCTCCCGCGCCCGCAGCACAGACGCCGCAGGCCGAGCCGATACTGCCCGCTCGAGTACCCGGGATGGTGCTGCCAAACGAAGCGACGAGATCGTCACCACCTTCCGCCCCGACCGCAGCCACATCCTCGCGGCCGTCATCATGATCCTCATCGCCCTGGTAGGCGTGGCCTACCAGCCGTTGCTTCTCGGCTGGATCCTGCTACTGCCGCTGATCTTCATCTATTACGTCCTAAAGTCCGCCACGCTGGTGGGGCCGGCGGGCATCACCATCTCCCCCGCCTTTGGCTCCTCCACAACCGTGCCCTGGGACAACATCGACGGCGTGGAGTTTTCCGGGGCCAAAGCCCTGCTGCGCACCTCCGACTCCCAGAAGCACCGCATGCCGGGCGTGACCTTCAATTCCCTGCCCAAACTGGAAGCCGCCTCCCAAGGCCGTATCCCCGACCCCATCACCCAAGGGCGCGACGCCGCCGCAGAGAAGGTCGAAGTGGTCCATAGAGATGGGCGCAGCGAGCTTCGCGAGAAAAAGCCCGAGCGGGACGCCTCCACAGAACAGAAGGACAAGCCTCAAGGCTAGACTGAGGTGCGGCTGCTGTGGGGCGCTGAGCTCGTGTAGCTGCTGTGGTGCGATGGCGCGGCGCGGTGAGCTGGTGCGGCGCGGCGCTGTGGCGGCGGTGATCGATGGGGCGAGCACACCGTCGCTCGCGCGTGCATCCGTCTCATACTCCCCGCTGATTGTCCGCATACTACGAGCGGGCCCCCACCGGCGGCATAACTTCCCAGGGCGCACACGTGCTGTGGATGCTACTACGCATCAGCCTGACTCCCCCGCACACACCCTGCCGCCGGCTGCGGTATTCGTGGTGGAAAAACACGGCGCTGGCCCTCGTTCCGCGGTTAAGAAAAGCAGCGTCGCAGCGTCGATAAGCTGCATAAATCCGATAAAACAGCCGAGCACTCTCGCGCAACCTGGGGCGCTAAAGCTGCCCCCGTCACTAATTTTTCAGGCCTGACCCTCTACTCTGTAGCGTAGTCACCCATCAATCGTCATTTTCGGAAGTGTTCACCTTATGATTCCCCTTCGCTCACGTGTGACAACTGTCGGCCGCAATGCCGCCGGGGCGCGCGCCCTCTGGCAAGCAACTGGTACCAAGCCGGAGGATTTCGGCAAGCCCATCGTGGCCATCGCCAACTCCTATACTCAGTTCGTTCCAGGGCATGTGCACCTGAAGAATGTCGGCGATATCGTGGCCGATGCGGTGCGCGCCGCTGGGGGTGTGCCGAAGGAGTTCAACACCATCGCCGTCGACGACGGCATCGCCATGGGCCACAATGGCATGCTCTACTCGCTGCCCTCGCGCGAAATCATCGCCGACTCGGTGGAGTACATGGTCAACGCCCACACCGCCGACGCCCTGGTCTGTATCTCTAACTGCGACAAGATCACCCCGGGCATGCTCAACGCGGCGCTGCGATTGAACATCCCCACCATTTTTGTCTCCGGTGGCCCCATGGAATCGGGCGAGGCGATTGTGGTTGATGGCGTCGCCAAGCGCGGATCCGATCTGGTGGACGCGATCTCCGCCTCCGCCAACGACACCGTCGATGATCACCACCTCGAGCAAATCAGCAACTCTGCCTGCCCCACCTGCGGGTCCTGCTCCGGTATGTTCACCGCTAACTCGATGAACTGCCTCACCGAGGCCCTCGGGCTGAGCCTGCCGGGCAATGGCTCCACCTTGGCCACCCACGCCTACCGGCGCCGCCTCTTCGAGCGGGCCGGGCAGCGCATCGTGGAGATCGCCCACCGCTACTACGCAGAAGAGGACGACTCCGTGTTGCCGCGCGCCATCGCCAACCGCGATGCCTTCACCAACGCCATGACACTGGACGTGGCCATGGGCGGTTCCACCAACACGGTGCTGCACATTCTGGCCGCCGCCATCGAGGGCGAGATCGACTTCACCCTCGACGATATCGACGCGATCTCGCGGCGCACCCCGTGCCTGTCCAAGGTGGCCCCCAATTCCGACTACTTCATGGAAGACGTGCACCGGGCCGGCGGCATCCCCGCCATCTTGGGCGAGCTCTACCGTGGTGGCCTGCTTAAGGAGACCGTCCACTCGGTGCACTCCGATTCCCTGGCCGACTACATCGCCCACTGGGATATTCGCGCCGAGAACCCGAGCGAAGAAGCAATGGATCTCTTCCACGCAGCTCCCGGCGGGGTACGTACTACGCAGCCGTTCTCCACCGAGAACCGCTGGGAAAGCCTCGACACCGACGCCGCCGGCGGATGCATCCGCGACGTCGAGCACGCCTATACCGCCGAAGGTGGCCTGTGCGTGCTGCGGGGCAACATCGCCGAGGACGGCGCCATTTTGAAAACCGCCGGTATTTCCGAGGAGCAATTCCACTTTGAAGGCACCGCCCGCGTCGTGGAGTCCCAGGAAGAGGCGGTGTCTGTGATCCTGAACAAGGTGCTGCAGCCCGGCGAAGTCCTCTTCGTCACCTACGAAGGCCCCGCCGGCGGCCCCGGCATGCAGGAAATGCTGCACCCCACGGCGTTCATCAAGGGCGCCGGCTTGGGCAAAAAGTGCGCGCTCGTCACCGATGGTCGCTTCTCCGGCGGCTCCTCCGGGCTGTCCATCGGCCACGTCTCCCCCGAAGCCGCCGCCGGCGGCACCATCGGCCTCGTGCGCACCGGAGACCCCATACTTATCGACGTCGCCTCGCGGACGCTTCACGCCGATATCTCCGAGGATGAACTCGCCGCGCGCCGCGAAGAGGAAAACTCCCGCGAACGCCCCTTCACTCCACACCAGGACCGACCCCGCGCAGTGAGCAAGGCGCTCAAAGCCTATGCCGCCATGGCGTCCTCGGCCGATAAGGGCGCTGTGCGCATCGTCGACTAGGGCTAGCGGGGCGCTTCTTCCAGGCCGTGTCGGTTGCGGAGTAGAAGGCGTCGATAAGCGCTGTGCGTAGTGCGCAAAATAAGAAAGGGGCTGGTCTGTGACGACCAGCCCCTTTCGGTTATGTGTTGCGGCGCTAATTCAGCGGATTAACTCCGGCGCCAAACCACCACAGTGCAACGGCGGCCGCGCCACCAACAAGCACCCACAGCCACGAGCTCAGCAAGGGGCGGTGCGCCCACGAGCGGTTGAAGTCGAGCGATAGCTTGCCCGGGCCGGTGAACTGGAGGGCAAGTACTGCGAGAATCATGACTACGCAGAAGAGCACCTCGCCCGACCAATTCAACGGATTCACACCCGCATTGAGCACATCGATCTGGTGCAGCGCAGACAACAACGTGGCGACAATACCCACGGCCGCAGCGACCGGGGTCAAGAGACCAAGCAGCAAGAACACACCGGCGAGCAGCTGCAGGCTGGGCTGAACAACCGACAGCAGCCACGGCATCGCGTAGCCGCTGAACTCGTTTTCCAACCCAGACAGACCCTCGGAGTCGCCGAGCTGGAAGAAAGTCTTCACCCCGGCGAGGATCAGCAATGCGCCCACGCCTACGCGGAGCAGGAAGATACCGAAGTCCAGGGTGCCACGGCGGTGGTCCAGCGCCGGGTCATAGGGCTGTTCGGCATCATCGGCCGGCTCCGCCATATCGCCCTCCACCCACTGGGGGCCGGCGGCCGGTGCTGCAGCCGCGCCGGATGCTGCAGCCACGCCCGGCGCTTGTGCGTAGTCCGCATCATAATCCGCATCCCCTGCCGGCTGGGGGCGCTGAAGAGCCACAGTCTCCTCTGCAGCCGGGCGGGTCGGCTCGGGGCGCGGGGGTTGGCGTCGTTCCGAGCCAGGCTGGGCCGCGGGTGCCGGCGTGCTTTCAGGCTCCGTGGCGCGAGTGTCGCGAGCGCTAGTCGGCGCATCCGATGCGAGCGGACGAGAACGCTCGGGATGCTTGTCCGAGGCGGCCTGAGCAGAGGCAGCGGCCGCGGCGGCTGCGCCGGCGCGGGGCATCACGACAGTTTCGTTGCTGTCCTCTTCGCGACTAGGGGTGCTACTACGCACCGGAGCAGCACCGCGCTCGGGTGCGTCGTTCGCGGGCTGTGCTGCAGGCTGTTCTGCAGGCTCAGCAGCGCGTGCTTGCTCAGGCTGGCCGGCCTGGCCGCGGGGTGGAATAGCCTGCGGTGCTGCACGGCCAGTGCGTTCGTAAATACTGCCCGCCGTGGAGCGCTTGCCAGACTTCTTCGGCTCGGGCGTGGAACTCTGCTGCGTAGTAGCAGAGGACTGTTTTTTAGAGTGAGCCTCGTCGCGCGCACTCGCTGCGGGCTCGCTAGCCGCAGGCTTATCGGATGCGCGTTGCGACTCCGAAGCCTTGGCGTCCTTGGAATCCCGGCGCGCATCGGCCGAGCCCGCGGAATCCTTGGGGTTGTAGGTAGGGATTTCGGTGTCCTCGCCGAAGTCGTCGGCACGGGCCTTGTCGGGGCGGGGGTTCTCAGGCTTGGTCATGCAGCTCAGCGTATAGCGCCGAGCTGGTGAAACGAAGGATTTCCTCACCGGCGTGCCGTGAGTGTGAGGGAACCTTTACAGGATTGTTATTGCTCGAGGGCGGTGGCAGCGTCCAGGACAGCGTCGCTGAGCGCACCCAGGATGGGTGATTCGAGCCGCCAGTGCTGCCAGTAGAGGTGGACTTCTTCGACGCTGTCATCAAGGAGGACCACGTCGCCGCTGTCGAGGAGGGGGCGTAGTTGCGTCTCGGGAAGAAGGCCCCAGCCGAGGCCGACGCGGGCTGCGTAGACGAAATCTTCCGATGAGGGGATCCAGGAGATGCTGCGGTGGCGGCTGTCTTCGCCACTGCGTAGTCGCCCGAGCAGGTCGTGTTCCTGGAGCTCGTCATTGGGGCCGTAGCGCAGCGCGGGCATCGAGGCCCAGTCGAGGCTGCCGTCGGGGCGGGTGTAGGTGTCGAGGAGCCGGGGATGCGCGGCCGCGCGATAGCGCATGACGCCGAGATAGTGGGATTCACAGCCGGAGACGGCCTCGGCTTCGCGGGTGACGGCGCCGAGGACGTCACCGCGGCGCAAGAGGTTGCGGGAATGGGATTCGTCTTCGATGCGTAGTCGCAATGACGCACTATTCCAGGAGGCGACGTCGGCAAGCACCGGCCGAAACCAGGTGGAGAGTGAGTCGGCGTTAATGGCGATGGCTAGGGGCACGCGGCCGAGGCGCCCGCGTAGTTGGGCGTTGGTTTCGGCCTGCAGCAGCGCCATGCGGCGGCCCGCCTGGACGAGGATTTCTCCTGCCTCGGTGGCGCGGACGGGGTTGGCGCGTTTGAGCAGTACCCGCCCGATCGTGTTTTCCAGCGCTTTGATTCGCTGGCTGACCGCCGAGGGGCTGATGCCGAGCCGTGAGGCGGCTGCTTCGAAGCTGCCTTCATCGACGACGGCGAGGAGCGTGTTCAGCTTGACGTTGTCCATGAAGCAATTTTAACGCAGGTGAAGAATACTTAATTTTCCTTCACGCGTGGAGTGCAAGAATATTGAGTACGTGATTGCACTGAATGGCTTTTTCGTTGGATTGTCCCTGATCATCGCGATCGGACCGCAGAACGCGCTACTGCTCAAACAAGGTGTTAAAGGAGTCGCCGTGGGCGCGGTCGTCACCGTCTGCCTGCTCTCCGACATTTTGCTCATTCTCGGCGGCACTGCTGGAATGGGCGTACTCGTCGAGAAGGCCCCCACCGCGCTCGTCGCCCTGAAATGGGCTGGGGTGGTGTATCTCAGCTACTTTGCCTACACCTGTTTCCGGGATGCGCTCGCTCCGAAGGCGGGCGCACTACGCACCACGGATGTACGCGATCCCGAAGAGATGGATCTGCGTGGCGAGGATGCTACTACGCACAACACCCCCGAGATCATCGCTGAGGCAGGCGCACTCCAAGACACCTCTTTCCGCCGCACCGACATCGGCGAAGAGCACAGCGATCACGGCAGTGGCTACGTCTCCGGCGGCAGTGTTGCCACCAAGCGCCGCAGCCGCATGACTACCTCCGAAAAACCGTGGCTCAGGCCGGTGATCGCCGCGCTCGTGTTCACGTGGTTCAATCCGGCCGCCTATATCGACACGCTGGTCATGCTGGGCGGACTCGCCAACCAATTCGGCCCCGTCGGTCGTTGGGAATTTTCCGCCGGTGCCCTGGCAGCAAGCGTGTTGTGGTTTCCCACCATCGGTTTCGGTGCGCGTGCGCTAGCCCGGCCGCTGTCGAAGCCACAGAATTGGCGCCGACTCAACTTCGCCATCGGCATTGTCATGGTGATCATCACGGTGCGGTTGGCCTTGCACTAGCGTGTGAAGCGCATGCGAGGTGGCGTCGACAAGCATTATCGACGCCACCTCGCGTTTTTCAACCCGATGGCTCGTGGCCGCGTGGTTGCTCGCTCTTCTGCGTAGTTACTTCTTCTTCGACGCGGTCGCCCCGGCCCAAATATTGATTCCGGCATCATCGGAGGCCTCGTCGATGGCGGCCAGCTCGGCGTCGGTGAAGTCCAGATTATCCAGAGCCGCCACGTTGTGGCGCAGCTGTTGCGCAGACGATGCGCCCACCAGAGCCGAGGCCACAGTCAGCTCACCGAAATCACCTTGCTCGCGCAATACCCAGGCGATGGCCATTTGGGCGAGGCTTTGCCCGCGCTCGCGCGCAATGTCGTCCAGGGCCCGCACCATGGCTAGATTGCTCTCGGAGAGCATGCTTTCGCCAAAAGAGCCCTTCTCGGCCGCGCGGGAATCGGCGGGCACGCCGTCGAGATAGCGGTCGGTCAGTAGTCCCTGAGCCAGCGGCGAGAAAGCAATCACCCCGAGCCCGTTGTCGGCAGCGGATTCAAGCAGGGACTCGCCGTCCTCGCCGGGTTCTTCGACCCAGCGGTTCACAATCGAATAGCTCGGCTGATGGATCAGCAGCGGGCAGCCTTCCTCCTGCATGATCGAGGCTGCTTCTGCCGTCAGCTCTGGCCCATAGGAAGAAATACCCACATAGAGCGCTTTTCCGGAGGCGACAATATCGCGCAGGGCATACATCGTCTCCTCCAACGGCGTATCCGGATCGGGGCGATGGTGGTAGAAGATGTCCACGTAATCCACTCCCAACCGGTCTAGCGATTGATCCAGCGAGGACATCAAGTACTTGCGCGAGCCACCAAACCCGTAGGGGCCGGGCCACATGTTCCACCCTGCCTTCGAGCTGATGATCATCTCATCACGATGCCCTGCGAAGTCGCTACGCAGAATCTCGCCGAAGTTGCGCTCCGCGGAGCCTGCGGGCGGCCCATAGTTGTTGGCCAGGTCAAAGTGTGTGACGCCGAGATCAAAGGCACTACGCACAATATCTCGCTGCACATCGAGACGACGGTCATCGCCGAAGTTATGCCACAACCCGAGAGAGAGGGGCGGCAATTTTAGGCCTGAATTACCCACCCGGCGATAGTTCATGGACTCGTAGCGGTCCGGCGCGGGTTGATAGGACTGGGGTGCTTCTACTGTGAATGACATGCTCCCAGTGTGCCTGCGACAGTGGCGATCGTGCTACTACGAAACAGGGCCACTCCCCCATTACCGCTGCTAGCCCATAATATGGGGAAGATGACTACGCATCAGCTCTACGACTCCACTCTTGACCTACTTCGCACACTGATCCGCAACGCGTGCGTCAACGATTTCACTCCCGGCTCGGGCAACGAAAAGCGTACCGCCGAGACCCTCCGTGAGTTCTTCTCCGATGCTCCGGCCGAGGTTCGTGAGCGCCTCTCAATTGAAAGCATTGAGCCCAGCCCAGGTCGCACCACTCTCATCGTTACTGCCGCCCCAGCCCACGATGAGGGACTCGCCCCTCTTACCTTCTTCGGCCACACCGACGTCGTTGTCGTCGACGAACAGCACTGGACCAAACCCTGCTTTGACGCGGTGATCGAAGACGGCAAGATCTACGGCCGAGGCGCGGTAGACATGCTATTTATCACTGCAGTGCAAGCGGTCGTAACTAAATGGGCTGCCGCACAGAATCATCTTCGCCGCCCGATCCAATTTGCTGCTCTCGCCGATGAAGAGGCACGCGGTGGACTCGGGGCGGGTTGGATCGCCGAGAACCAACCCGATGCCCTTTCCTTTGATCATTGCCTCGGTGAGACCGGCGGTGGGCACATCGTTCTCGATGGAACCTCGCGCTGCGTAGTAGTCAACGCCGGCGAGAAAGGAGCTGCCCAGCGACGTATTCACTTCACCGGAGATCCTGGGCACGCATCGACTCCGTGGGGAACAACAATGACCACGGGCATCCTGGGTGAAGTCACCACCCGGCTAGCCGCATTGTCTATCCCTTCTGATCAACCCCTGTGGGAGCCGTTCGTCCGCGCCTTTGGTTTCGATCCCGAGACTGAGCGGGCATTTCTTGCCCACGAGACGGACGATTACAGCCCGTTCGGCGAGATGTCCCGCTTCGCCCATGCAATCTCTCACACCACTGTCGCTCCCACAGTTGTTCGCGCCGGCGGCCCCATCAATGTTCTTCCCTCATCTGGGTATGTGGATCTGGATATCCGCCCCACACCAGGCATGACCCAAGACGATGTGGATGCCTATCTTCTCGAAGCCATTGGCGAGCTGCGTAGTCACTGCCGCATCGAACGGCTGATCTGCGAAGATGCCACAGTATCCCCCACCGATTCACCGCTCTACGACGCGATCAGCGCAACTTTGGCCGAGCTCTTCCCCGAGGAACAGGTGCTGCCCATCATTGCTTCAGGGGGTTCAGACTTACGCTTCGCCCGTAAAATGGGCGGCGTCGGCTATGGCTTTGCAGCACATGCCGCTGGACGCACGCTCGGCGAAGTCCAGGCCCAGCTGCACGCCCACGACGAGCACCTGCATCTCGAAGACCTGGACCTGACTCTCCGTGCATACCTGGGAGTAACTGAACGCTTCGCAAGCGACTAAGCCCCGCGCGCCTTAACGACGCCGCCCGCACCGTGTACAACCACCTCGCAAAGCCGTCCCCTCTCCTCGCCCGCCCCACCTCCTAGGGGCTCCCTGGGTGGAGTTCTCGCGTGGCGTGGCGCAACGCTAACTCTGAGCGTCGGTGGCGGTGTCCTGGCTGTGATAGGCACACGGCTCGGGCCAAGGCTGGGCCCGCACTTTTGCACCAGGCGCTTGCTGCGCTGCCACGGAGTCGTTGACGTGGACTTCTGGGCTGGATTCTGCGGCGTGTGCCCCGCGGGTCGCACCTACTCGCCCCGTCTTGGGGTCCCGCGCTGCATGGTGTTTGCTGTGGTGGGCGCGGGTGTCATCGTTGTCGCTGTGGTGGATGCGACAAAGACAGGTGAGATTCTCAATATCCGTCGCCCCACCCTGCGCATAGGGCTCGATATGGTGAATTTCGCATTTGGAAATGGGCGTCGAGCACCCAGGATGTGAGCACACATTCTGCGCCGCGGCCAAGGCAATGCGCTGAAATATATTGGCGCAGCGCTCGAATCTTCCCAACCGAAGAACATCGCCAGTATGCGGATCATGGACTGCAAGGAATCCGTATTTTTTCATGCCGAGCGCCATGACTTGCTCAGTGGTCAAGGGAATACCTGTGTTTGTGGGGTGCTCGATGCCGGCATTGGCGTAATCGCAGTGGGTGAAATCTTTCGGCGAAATGCACACCACCAGAGTGCTGTCTGCATTCCCTGTACCGCGTTTAATAACGGTGCTAAACGCCTCTTCGTAGCGTTGGTGATAAGAACGCTGATCCCCCTTGGGGCGAGGCTTTCTCATTTCGCGATCGACCTGATCTGTCAGGACTGCTGCCGCATCGGGCGCAATACGCCCGAATATCCCCACATTGCCATCGGTTCCGGGTTTGGTGATAGTTAAGCGTCGAGAAGCGGCGCTATCACGGTCAGCCTCAGGTAGCGAACTATTGACCCGGCGCACGCGCAGAATCAGCAGTTCACGGGTGTCATCATAGGAATGCTCGGCGCCATAGCTGATTGCCTCGAGGCGAATCGATTCGCGAATGCGCGCATCTTTCGTGCGCAACCCAGCCAAACTCGTTTCAATGAGCCGGCGCATATCGGCGCTCAACCGGTGTCGCCGCAGCTTATCGACGCTCAAAGCCCGCAACTGGCGAGCCTCTTCAACGCGCTGCGCCGTCTCGTGAGCCGGCTCATCCTCCGGCGGTGCGTCCTTTATCGGCCCATACAACCGTGCCGCCTGGGTAGACACATTCGAGGCCCGCGTTTTCGACCACCCCAGGGTGTCTTGTAAAAACCGCACGGGCTTTTTCGTACCAGCCACAGCAACAGCCTTCTCGCTTCGGACGCGGTGCGCGAGCAAAACATCAGTGTGGGCTTTCAGGTCTTGAAGCTGCTCCAATCTCTGATAGGTGGCTATAACGTGGTCGAAATCCTCCACCCCTGATTCCAATTCTTCGGTGAGACGAAGCAAAAAGGCCTCGTACTGGCTAATTTCATCGATAAGTGCGGTCATCGTGTGTCCCCCATGGCAACAATGCTCGTCGTTGTGTGTGTTGACAGCACTGTGACAAATCCGCGCCCCCTCCGCCACGCTTTCGCCCCGCCACGCGACTGACTTGTGGATTGCGCGAAATTTATGCACAGCCTAGGACGATGGTTGTGCGGTCATCGACACTTTCGGGTAGGCACTACGCATCAGAGCGCGAACAGGAAAACACGCCGCCACCGCTAATGCGTAGTCCCTTTTACCCACACACCAACCCCTCCCAGGCTGCGAGCACGAAAAAAGCCGGCAGCACCTCTCGCGAGGTCGCTGCCGGCAGCTCTGCTGCGTAGTTACTGTAGCTTCGACGCGATGAGCTGGTTGACTACCGCCGGGTCGGCCTTGCCGCGGGTAGCCTTCATCACGGCGCCGACGATGGCACCGGTGACCTTTTTGTTGCCGGCCTTGTACTTTTCCACGATGTCAGGATTGGCAGCCAGGGCCTCGTCGACGGCCTTCTCGATGGTGCCGTCGTCGCGCATGACTTCCAGGCCGCGCTGGGACACAACCTCAGAGACGCTGCCCTCGCCAGCGAGCACGCCATCAACGGCCTGGCGGGCGAGCTTGTTGGTGAGCTTGCCCTCGTTGATCATGCCCACAACTTCGGCGACCTGCTCGGGGGTGATGGCCAGCTGCTCAAGATCGACTTCGAGCTCATTGGCCTTTTGGGACAGATAGGACACCCACCACGAACGGGCTTCAGCAGAGGTGGTGCCCGCATCCATGGTGGCGACGATGAGATCGAGGGCGCCTGCGTTCACCAGATCACGCATGGCGGCATCCGATAGCTCCCATTCCTCCTGCAAGCGCGCCCGACGCACCCACGGCAGCTCCGGCAACGTCGCGCGGATCTCCTCTACCCACTCGCGCGGAGCAACCACCGGCGGCAGGTCAGGGTCATTGAAGTAACGGTAGTCATCCGCGGTTTCCTTGCGGCGCCCCTGCGTAGTCGTGCCATCAGTTTCCTGATAGTGGCGAGTCTCCTGGCGGATCGAGCCCCCATCCTGCAGCACCGCAGCCTGGCGCTGCATCTCGAAGCGCACGGCCTGTTCCACAGAGCGCACCGAGTTGATGTTTTTGGTCTCGGTGCGGGTGCCGAACTCGCTCTGCCCGATGGGGCGCAGGGAGAGGTTGGCGTCGCAACGCATCGAGCCCTGGTCCATGCGAGCATCGGAGACCCCAAGGGCCTTGACGAGATCACGCAGCGCAGACACATAGGCGCGGGCCACCTCAGGCGTGCGGGCACCGGCGCCTTCAATCGGCTTGGTCACGATCTCAATAAGCGGCACACCGGCTCGGTTGCAATCAACCAGCGAGGAGGTGGCACCCTGGAGGCGTCCGTCGGCGCCGCCGATGTGGGTCAGCTTGGCGGTATCTTCCTCCATATGAGCGCGCTCGATCTCGACGCGGAACACCTCGCCATCATCGAGCACCACATCGAGGTAGCCGTCGTAGGCGATCGGCTCATCGTACTGCGAGATCTGGTAATTCTTCGGCTGGTCCGGATAGAAGTAGTTCTTGCGGGCGAAGCGCGAGGACTCCGCGATCGAACAATTCAACGCCAAGCCAATCTTGATCGCCCATTCCACGCCCTTGGCATTAACTACCGGCAGCGCCCCGGGCAGGCCCAAGCTCACCGGATCCACATTCGAGTTCGGGGTGTCTCCGAAATGCGCGGAGCTCGCCGAGAACATTTTGGTCTCTGTCGACAGCTCCACATGCACCTCAAGCCCCATCACGGGATCGTAGGTGGCGAGGACATCCTCGAAGTCCATCAGGTCAAAATCCGCTTGCGTCATAGCACCCCATAATAGTTCATGGCCCGCACGGAGATATCCATGCGGGCCATGATCCTTCTACTCTTTAGCCAAACAGCGCCTGAGCAGTGCGGTAGCGCCCCTCGGGCACGCTCTTCAGCTTGCCCACAGCAACATCAAGATCCACCAGCTCGATGTGCTCACCGCGCAACGCCACCGACTTGCCGAAGTCGCCAGTGTGGCAGGCGCGGGCGGCGTGCACGCCATAGCGGGTGGCGAGCACACGGTCGAAAGCGGTCGGGGTGCCGCCGCGCTGGATATGCCCCAGCACGGTGGTGCGCACATCCTGGCCGAGGCGCTTTTTGATCTCCTCGCCGATGACCTGGCCGATACCATTGAAGGTCTTGTGGCCGAACTGGTCTTCCTCGCCCTCATCGAAGTCCATGGTGCCCTCCTTGGGCAGCGCTCCCTCGGCGACGACGATAATGCCGTATTTCTCGCCCATCTGGAAGCGGCGTTCCATGCGCTTACAAATGTCATTGATGTCGAAAGGATGCTCCGGAACCACGATGTAGTGGGCGCCGCCGGCCATGCCGGCGTGCAAGGCAATCCAGCCCACGTGGCGGCCCATGACCTCCACGATCATCACGCGGTTATGGGATTCAGCAGTGGTGTGGAGACGGTCGATGGCATCGGTGGCCACAGACACTGCGGTGTCGAAACCGAAGGTGTAGTCCGTGCCATTGACGTCATTGTCAATGGTTTTCGGCACGCCCACCACGGGGATGCCGTTATCGGAGAGCCACTTCGCGCCCTTGAGAGTGCCCTCGCCGCCGATCGGAATCAGGGCGTCAATGCCCGCATCCTCTAGGTTCGCCTTGACTTGATCGATCCCCTCGCGGAACTGGTTCGGGTGCAAACGGCCGGTACCCAAAATGGTGCCGCCGCGCAGCAGGATGCGGTCAATACTCTCGTCGTCATAGAGCTGGGTGCGGCGATCCTCAAGCAGGCCCACCCAGCCGTCTTGGTATCCCACCACCGTGGAACCATACTCGGCGGTCGCAGTACGAACGATACCGCGGATAACAGCATTCAGGCCGGGGCAGTCGCCACCAGAAGTCAGAGTCGCAATACGCATGCGTTTCAGTCTAGTCCTTATCTTTGTGTTATGCCCGATCGGACAGCGTATTTTCCGGTTTCGGAAACGTGTATTTGCTTACAGTCACTAATCCACAGATCATCGCCAGCATCGGCAAGGACATCGCGAGCGCCACGCTCGTCGATAGCACCGCCCCCACAGCGGCGGCGCCGATCACCGAACCAAGCTGACGCGTAGTGTTATACACCCCTGAGCCCGCACCGGAGAGCTCCGGGGTCAGCTCCCGCATGGTCGCCACCGAGTTGGGGGCCCACACGAACGCGCTCGCCACACCGAAAAGAGTGAGCGGGATCATCAGCAGCAGCGGGGCGGCGTCGATAAGCATCAGCCCCGTCATAGCCCCGAGCACAAGCACGCAGCCGCCGAATCCCACCAGCGACATCGTGCGCGGATGTACCCGGTCGGACATGCGCCCTGTCACCGGGGCGAGCACGAAGGCCACCAGCGCCATCGGGATCAGCAGGAAACTGGCCTGCTGGGCGCTCATCCCGTGGGTGGACTGCAGAAACAGCATCACCGGCAGCATCATCGAGTTCACACAAAAGCCCATCATGGCGATCGAGAACGCCCCGATCGAGAAGTTGCGGTAGCCGAAAATCTGCAGCGGCACCAGGGGGTCGCGCTGGGCGCGGGCGGCGCGGCGTTGCAGCGCGATGAATGCTACTACGCATAAGAGCGCCAGGGCGAACAAGACCCACACCACTGGTGCGTAGTGGAGGGCAGGCCCCTGCTGCACCGCGAAGACCAACGCGAACATACCGATCATGCTGATCGCCACGCTCGCCAGATCGATCCGGCGCGCCACCCGCTCCAGTGCGGGCACCCAGGCCCACACCAACACAATCGAGACCACACCGATGGGCACATTGACGAAGAAAATCCACTGCCATCCGAAACGGGACACCAACAGCCCGCCAAGCAGCGGGCCGGCGAGGTTCGCCAAACCCGCCACCGCGCCCCACACGCCCATGGCGGCGCCGCGGCGATGACGCGGAAAGATCCGGTTAATCACACTCATCGTTTGCGGGGTCAATAGCGCCGCACCAATGCCCTGCACCGCCCGGGCGATGATCAGCGCATGCACCGACTGCGACAACCCGCACGCCAGCGAGGACAGCGTAAACACCGCCATGCCCACCATGTAGACCTCGCGCTGGCCATACCGGTCCCCCAGGCGCCCGGTCACCAAAAGCGGCACTGCAAAACACAGCAGATAGCTACTGGTCACCCACACCACTTCGGTGAGCGTCGCATCGAGCTGCGCATATAGCTGCGGGGTCGCCACCGCCACGATGGTCTGATCCAGCAGAATCATAAAGAAACCGATGCACAGCGCCGCCAGCGCTTTCCACTGCGGCCGGAGACTCTCCTGCTCCATCGGCGCCGTGGGCCCCTGACCAGGCCGCGCGGCATCAGCGCTTGTCGACGCCATCTCGGGGCCAGCAGCCGCAGCAGACCGCGCCCGAGCCGCGTCGGTATCCCGTGCGGGAAAACGAGGAGTAGACATGGCACGCCAGTCTACTCCGACGCCCCTGCTCCCCCGGCGGCCCCATCGCGCCAGCCCAGACTCGTTAGTCTCACGGTGCTACTACGCAACAGAGTGGCTCACCCCCGATCGCCGCCTCGGTTCACCCCACCGGCTGCTGTCGCGGGCTACGATAGCCGGTATGAACCTGAAAAAAGCTGAGAACGTCAATACTGCCGCCATGGTCACCGTCGGCCTGATCGGTGGCTGGCTCACCGCCCGAGAAACCTTGATCCGCCCCCTTGGTGGGGCTGTCCTTGCTGCCGCCGGCGGCTATGCGGCCCGCAGCTGGTACAAAAAGAGCGGCGGTGTGGTCGCTACCGGGCTGACCGGACTCTACGTTGCTGGTTTCGGCCTCTCCCACCCGTTGGCGAAGAAGATCGGCGCATGGCCTGCCGTGCTGTCTGTCACCGCCGCCACCGCTGGCGCTGCTTGGGCGCTCAACGATAACGCCTAACACCGCTTTTCACCGCACATCCCACGCGCCACGGCCCATGCCTCAAGTCAGGCATGTCCAGCTGCGGCGCGTGGTTTTTCTGTGGGGCGCCCCTCGCCCCGCCGCCACCGCGCTACCGGCAGTCACCTCGCCGCGCTTAAGGTCACACTGGCTATCTGTACCCTCTCATCACTGGGCGAGCGGAATACTTCCCACACGGCGATGCAGCGCGCCGCCGCCTGGTCCCGCCCCCAGCTCGGAGACCAGCACGTCTACCCGATCCACGAGGAAGCTGGGCCCCGCATAGAGCGCACCATCCTGGGCGATTTCTGCAGTAAGCGATACAGCGGGCGTCTTCTCTGGCCCGTCTCGATGAGCCTGTGTTCGCCCCCGCCGCATGCGAGCCACCGTGAGATGCGGGCGCGGGGTGGCGTGGTCCGGTTCGATTCCAGGCAGCACGCACCGCCGCATACACTCGGTCATCTCGCGTCTGCCGTCTCCCACCCCGATCCACAGATAGCGGCCGTGGAACTCCCCCGCCCCGCGCAGCGACAACCGAAACGCCGGTGTGTCCCGAAGCGATTCCGCCAGGTGCTGCTGCACCGTGCCGATACTTCCGCTGGGCATCTCGCCATAGAACTGGCACGTGATATGCCAACTGCACGGCTCGCTCCACCGCAGCTGCCCGGCCGCGTGCCCCGCCGCGGAGAGACTACGCAGCGCAGCGGCCAGATGATCGCGGGCGGGCGCACTGGGATATACCGCGCTGAATAGTCGCACACTCATACCCCTCAGCGTAGCTTTCTCACCAGCGCTTTTCGACGCCACCAGCCGCCGAATATCGGTGCGCAAGCGCGATCGAGACCGCCATGGGGCAGCCTCGTGTAGGCACGCAGTGCTCTACTGCGTAGTAGCAGAAGGCACGGCACACCTGGTGTCGCAGGTGTGCCGCGCCGTATCAGTAGCGCCAACCGGAACATCGGCCGGCGCAAGAACTAATTAAGAGCGCCCAGCCTCGAAGGCGGCGCCGACTGTGTAGAGGCGGTCGTCGCAGAAGGCGGGTGCCATCAGCTGGAGGCCGACGGGGAGGCCGCTGTCGGAAGCCATGCCGGCGGGAACCGACATACCGGCCAGGCCTGCCAGGTTCAAGGGCAGGGTGAAGAGGTCGAAGTTGTACATGGCCAGCGGGTCGTCGATCTTGTCACCGAGTTTGAAGGCGGTGGTCGGGGTGACGGGGCCGGCGATGACGTCGACGGTTTCGAAGGCGCGGGCGAAGTCGCGGGCGATCATGGTGCGCACGCGCTGGGCCTGCAGGTAGTAGGCGTCGTAGTAGCCCACCGAGAGGGTGTAGGTGCCGAGAATGATGCGGCGTTTGACCTCGTCGCCGAAGCCGGCGGCGCGGGACATGGCCATGACGTCGTTGGCGGAGTGGGTGCCATCGTCGCCGGTGCGTAGTCCGTAGCGCATGCCGTCGAAGCGCGCCAGGTTGGAGGAAATCTCCGAGGTTTGGATCAGGTAGTAGGCGTTGAGCGCGTGGTCGAAGCTGGGGCAATCCACCTCGACGATCGTTGCGCCCTGCTGCTTGAGCTGCTCGAGGGAGGCGTCGATGGTCTCGAGAACACCGGCTTGGTAGCCATCACGGATGAACTGCTTGGGGCAGCCCACGGTCACGCCGCTGAGGTCGCCGTGGGCGCCCTTGGTGGCGGCGTCGACCACGGGGGCGACGGGCTTATTCACGGAGGTGGCGTCGAAGGGGTCCTCGCCGGCGATGACTTCGTGCAGCAGCGCGGTGTCGAGCACGGTGCGGGCGGCGGGGCCGCCCTGGTCCAGGGAGGAGGCGCAGGCGATCAGGCCATAGCGCGAGACCGTGCCATAGGTGGGCTTCACGCCCACGGTGTTAGTCAGCGCGGCGGGCTGCCGGATCGAGCCGCCGGTGTCGGTGCCGATAGCCAGCGGGGCCTGCAGCGATGCCAGTGCTGCCGCCGAGCCGCCGCCGGAGCCACCTGGGGTGCGCTCGGTGTCATAGGGGTTGCGGGTGAGTTTATAGGCCGAGTTCTCGGTGGAGGAGCCCATAGCGAACTCGTCCATGTTGGTTTTTCCGAGAATCGGAATACCCGCCTCGCGCAGCTTGCGGGTCACCGTGGCGTCGTAGGGGCTCATATAGCCCTCGAGCATTTTCGAGCCCGCCGTGGTGGGGGCGTCGGTGGTGACGAAGACATCCTTCAGCGCCAAGGGAACACCGGCCAAAGCCGAGGCGGGCTGCTCGCCGCGGGCGAGAGACTCATCCACGGCATCGGCGGCCGCCAAGGCCTGCTCGGCGCCGACATGCAGATAGGCGCCGATATCTCCATCGACCTCCGCAATGCGATCAAGGAAGGCCTGGGTGACCTCGCGGGACGATACCTCGCCGGAGTGGATCTTGGTGGCCAGGTCGGCGGCGCTGAGCGAGAGAAGTTCTACGCTCGATTCAACATAAGAGCTCATGTAGTTGCTATCCCTTCTCTATTCGCCCAAAATCCGCGGCACGGCAAAACGCTGCTCGGCCGAATCGGGGGCCTGATCAAGTGCCTGCTCCGGGGTCAGCGAGGGCTTCACCACGTCCTCACGCATCCCCGTGGATACCGAGTGCGGGTGGCTCATCGGCTCGACGCCTTCGGTATCGACTTCCTGCACGGCCTCGACGTGATCAACAATATTGATGATCTGCGTGCCGAGGTGATCGAGCTCCTCGTCGCTTAGAGCTAGCCGGGCAAGGTCGGCCAAGTGGGCCACCTCGCTGCGAGAAATATCAGCCACGGTGAATTCGTCCTCCTCTTAGGGTTTCGCTGTAACTTCCCTAGCTTAACCTACGGCTACTACGCAGCAGAGTGCCCCGCCCCATGCGGCCCCACGACCCCCGCCTCCTGCCGCCTAGATCACAAAAGTCGCTACTATGAACGGTGTGTCCTACCTAATACGAGTCCTCCTGCCCGACGAACCCGGCAGTCTCGGCATGCTTGCTGAGGCGATCGGTGTCATTGGCGGCAATATCCAATCAGTGGATGTTGTGCACCAATTCGACAGCGGCACCGTTATGGATGACATCGTGGTGGATTTGCCTTCTGGCACTCTCCCAGACAGCATCGTCTCCGCCGCGCAGGAAATCCCCGGTGTGATCATCGATTCGCTGCGCCCCTTCTCGGGAGTGGTCGATCGCCGCGGCCAGATCAAGATGCTGGCTGCTGTCGCCGAAAACTCTAGGCGTATCGACGTAGCCATGAAGGAGCTTGTCGACGTCATCCCCCGCACCATGACCTCTGGGTGGGCCATTGTGCTCGGGCCTGCTGGGCGTGTGGCGGCCTCCACTGCCGCCCCCGAAGACGACGGTAATCTCCCGGAGATCAACGTCCATTCCGCCCGCCTGCTCGACCCCGAGAAAGAAACATGGGTCCCGGAACGCTGGGCGCTCTTGGATGCCTCGCTAGCGGTGGTGCCGCTGGGCGAGAGCGACTTACTGCTGGTGGTGGGCCGCCCCGGCGGCCCCGATTTCCTCTCCAGCGAGGTCGAGCACCTCGGCAACGTGGGCCACGTTATTGGCTCAATCCTAAAAGCTGCATAAAGCCCGCCTCGTCGAGGATCTCCAGGCCGAGATCGCGGGCCTTGGTTTCCTTCGAGCCGGCATTCTCCCCAGCCACCACATAGGTGGTCTTTTTCGATACCGAGGACGCCGCTTTGCCGCCGCGCGCGACAATGGCGTCCTTCGCTTCTTCGCGGGTGAAATTCTCCAGGGTGCCGGTGACCACGATGCTCATGCCCTCCAGCACCTGCGGCAGCTCCGCTTGCTCGGAGATATCTTCCTCCATGGTCACCCCGCTCGCGGCCCAGGTGTCCACGATGGCCCGGTGCCAGTCCACCTGCCACCAGTCGGCGATCGATTCAGCAATCGTCTGGCCCACGCCCTCGACTTCAGCGATCTCGGCCAGGGGAGCGTCGAAAAGCGCTGGGATCGAACCGAAATGCTGGGCGAGCGCCCGGGCGGCGGTGGGGCCGACGTGGCGAATAGAAAGCGCCACGAGTACCCGCCAGAGCTCCACCCCTGTCGAGGCAGCGAGATTATCCAGCAGTTTTTTGGCGCTCGCATTGAGCGCGCCGGTGGAGGTGGTATACACCGCGGAGGCGCGCAGGTCCTCCTCGCTGAGATCGAAGAGCCGAGCTTCGTCGCGGAGAATCCCGCGGTCGATCAGATCTTGGGCGCCTTTCTCGCCGAGGGCCTCGATATCGAAGGCGCTCCGCGAGGCCAGATAGGACAGCCGGCCGGTGAGCTGCCCGCGGCACGAACGGGTATTGGGGCAGCGCCAATCAGCGTCATCGGCCTTCGCCGGGCGCAGTCGCGTGCCACACTCGGGGCAAAGCGTGGGGAAGATATACTCCCGCTCGCTGCCATCGCGGGTATCGGCCACCGGGCCCAATACCTCCGGAATGATCTCGCCGGCCTTGCGAATCACCACGGTATCGCCGATAAGAACGCCCTTGCGGGCCACCTCCTCGGGGTTGTGCAGGGTGGCCATGCTCACCGTCGAACCGGCCACGAACACCGGATCCATCACCGCGTACGGGGTGACTCGCCCAGTGCGGCCCACGCTCGCCCGAATATCGATGAGCGTCGTGGTTACTTCCTCCGGCGGGTACTTATAGGCGATCGCCCAGCGCGGCGCCCGGGATGTCGCGCCATAGTCGCGCTGCTGCTGCAGATCATTGACCTTCACCACCAAACCATCGAGCTCGAACACGGCGTCGTGCCGGTGCTTTTCCCAGTAATTGACCTGGGCGATGATCTCCTTCGTGCTGCTCGCCGTGGTGGTGTACGGCGAGGTGGGTAGCCCCCATGCGGTCATCGCCTCATAGGCCTCGAGCTGGGAGGCGGGGCTAAAGCCCTCGCGGGCGCCGATACCGTGGCAGACCATGCGTAGTTTCCTACGCCGCACCGCCGCGGTGTCTTTTTGCCGCAGGCTCCCGGCGGCAGCATTGCGCGGATTAGCGAAGGGCTTGCCGCCTTCTGCGATCCGCGCGGCATTGACGTCGGCAAAATCCTCAATGGCGATAAACACCTCGCCGCGGATCTCGACCAGCTCGGGCACCGGATACTCCGCGCTGTGCTGCAGCTGATGCGGAATGTCCTCAATCACCTTGGCATTGGCGGTGATATCTTCCCCCACCCGGCCATCGCCGCGCGTGGCAGCCCGCTCCAGCTGGCCCTGGCGATAGACCAAGTCGATCGACAGGCCATCGATTTTCAGCTCTGTCAGGTACTCCGGCGCCGGAGTGCGCTCCAACCAAGCCCGCAGCTCATCGAGCGCGAACACATTATCCAAGCTATACAGCCGCTCGAGGTGCGTGACATTGGCAAAGCTCGACGATTCCGATACCGGCGCGCCCACCTGCAGGGTCGGCGAGTCCGGCACCCGCAGCTCGGGGTGCTCGGCCTCCAGGGTCTCTAGCGCACGAAAAAGCTGATCAAACTCCGCATCCGAGATCTCTGGCTGCTGGTTGTAGTACTTCTCACGGTGATGGCGCACTGTCGTCGCCAGCTCGTCCCACTTTTTGCGCAGATCGTCTGTAGTCACAATCCGACAGTCTAGCGCGTGCCCACCCACAGGATTGTGGTGCTACTACGCATCAGAGTTGCGCGAGATGGCGTCGTCACGCGCCCTGCCCCAACCGCACGTGGCGACCGAGTGTCCGGTGCGCAGTTTAAGCTAAGTAACCATGAACCACTTCGATCCGCAGAACATGCTCACCTTCGACCTTGAGACCACCACCAACGACCCCATGGAGGCGCACATTGTCACCTCCGCGATCGTCTCCATCAAGGGGCGCTCGGTGGAGCCGCTGGAGCTGCTCGCCGATCCGGGCGTGCCGATTTCGGAGGCCGCGACGAAGGTGCACGGAATCAGCACCGACTATGCCCGCGAGCATGGCCGCCCGCACGATGAGGTTCTGCGTGAGACCATCGACCGGATCTATCAAGGCTGGTCCGATGGCCAAAGCCTGGTGGTCTTCAATGGCACTTTCGATCTGACGATTCTGCGCCAACGCTCCCAGGACTTCGTCATTAAAGGCCTGGTCTATGACCCGTATGTGATCGACAAGGCCAAGGATCCCTATCGCAAGGGCCGGCGCACCCTGGGCAGCCTGTGCGAGTTTTATGGGGTGCGCCTCGACAACGCCCACGAAGCCACCGCCGATGCCCTCGCCGCGGCGCGCATCGCGTGGAAGCAGCTGCGCATGTGGCCCGAGCTGGCGCAAATGGACGCCGATGAGCTCATGGAACAGCAGGCCGTGTGGTACTACGAGTCGCAGTCGAGCTTGAAGAAATACTTCGAAAGCCGCGGCAAGGACTCCTCCACGGTCTCAACCGTGTGGCCCATGCGCGGCTAGCTACATGATCCGTGGGCGCGGGGGCGGGCTTAGAGAATAATCGCCGCCGCGATCACGGCTAGGAAAATCACAGAGACGATGATGCCGATGATGGTGCTGGAGCGATCGTCTCCAGTAAAGTCCGGCAAGCCGTATTTGTTTTTAGGGAGCGAATCCGGATCCAGCTCCTCGCCTTCTTCTCGGCGCACGACGTTTCTCCTTGGATCGGCAGGTGATCGATGCGCTGCTAATCCTAGCTCACCGAACCGCATCCGAGTTCTCCCCCGCCTGCGCAACGCTTATCGACGCCATCTCGCCGCCACACATCCCCTCGCCGGGCTGTGCGCTGTTGCCGCCTAGAGATCCCCGGCGTCTCGGCTGAGCATCTCGCCCACCACGCGGGCCGTCTTCAGTGCGCGCGCCGCACTGAGCAGATCGCCGCGGCTGAGATCTTCTTCCGGGGCAATATCCACCGAATCGACGAGGACGTCTCGTGGCAGCGCCAACTCATCGATGAGTCCGGCGGCCTCTTGGGCGCGGGCGCGGGGGCACTCCCCGAGTTCATCGACATGATCTGTACTACGCACCAGCCTCAGTCC
The DNA here is from genome assembly GCF_019209955.1 of Corynebacterium sp. TAE3-ERU2. Classification (NCBI taxonomy): domain Bacteria; kingdom Bacillati; phylum Actinomycetota; class Actinomycetes; order Mycobacteriales; family Corynebacteriaceae; genus Corynebacterium; species Corynebacterium sp. TAE3-ERU2. The sequence goes on from NZ_JAHUTL010000001.1 coordinate 120,267, forward strand.
GAGGCTAGTGCCCTGCTCGATCGACTCGGCGAGCGCATCTTTGGTGGAGCTATCCCACCCAGTGGCGGTGCTGAGGATCGCGTCGAAATGCATGCCCACCCTGATCTGATCCGGGGTGAGGCTGGGAACATGCAGGATACGACGGTCGGCGCTGGAGCCGAGTGCAGCCAGCGCCGGGGTGAGCTCATCGCGGTGGATCGCCGGGATGGGATCCAAGGTGGTGGCTGGGGTGAGGGTGCCGCGCAGAATGGGCGCGAGAAGCGGCTCATCGATTTGCAGCCACACTGATGCGTAGTAGCGTCGCCGAATCTCGGCGATATGGCGGGTGATGCCTTCGTACAGACTGGCGCTGAGATCGCGCATGGCCCCAGGGTCGCGGAGGAGCAGCTGGCCAGTGCTGAGCTCAATGGAGGCCGCCAGGCTCCACGGGCCCACGATCTGTTCTTTGATGACGCCGCCGACGCCGGTGCCCCAGCAGGATTCGAGCTCGTCGAGGTCTCGTTCGGTGCGGTCGAGTATGCGGCGGCTGGCGATCTGGGGGCGCGCATCCATGCGCCAGGAGCGCGGGCCGCGGGAGACCTGCAGCCCCTCCAGCAGGCTGGCGGTGCGGCCGATAGCGTCGGAGCCTAGACCGCGCTGGGGTAGGTGCGGGATTGCTCGATAATCGCCGGTTTCGCCTGCGATCACGGAGGCGGCGTCGATAAGCGAAAGCCCAGGCATGGGGCCGACAGAGTAGGCAACCATTATCGACCCGTCCCGCAAATAGTGCCGGAGCCGAGCACAATATCGCCGCCGGGATCGGGGCGATAGAGCACGGCGGCTTGGCCGCGGGCGACGCCACGCAACGGCTCCTGCAGATCCAGCACGAGCCGATCGGCGTCGCGATCCACCTGCGCCCGCGCCGCCACGACGCCGCCATGCGCCCGCACCTGGACCTCGCAGTCAAACACGCCCTCCATGTCCGGGTGGAGCACCTTCACCCGATCGGCCTCGATACGGGTGACGGTCAGCGCCTCGCGCGGACCAACCACCACGGTGCCCGTGGAGGCGTCAATATCGGTGACATAGCGCGGTCGCCCATCCGCGGCCGGGGCCTTAATATCTAGGCCCTTGCGCTGGCCGATGGTGTACTCGTGCACCCCAGAGTGCTGGCGCAGCACCGCGCCTTCCTGATCGACGATCGCGCCCGGGCGCACCCCGATGTGCTTGCCCAAAAACGCTTGGGTGTTGCCGTCGGGAATAAAGCAAATGTCATAGGAGTCCGGCTTCGAGGCGACCGCGAATCCCATCTCCTTCGCCTCCTCGCGGATCTGCGGCTTGGGAGTATCGCCGACCGGGAACATGCAGCGCTTGATCTCCTCGATGCCCAGCACGCCCAGCACATAAGACTGGTCTTTGTCTGGATCCACAGAACGACGCAGATAGCCGTCGCCGCCATCGCTCGGCTGGGTCAGCTGTGCGTAGTGCCCCGTGACAACCGCATCGAAGCCCAGCGCCACACCCCGCTCGAGCAAGGCGCGAAACTTGATCTTTTCATTGCAGCGCAGGCACGGGTTCGGGGTCTCGCCAGCTGCATAGGAGTCCACGAAATCATCGATCACATCCTCTTTGAAGCGATCGGAGAAATCCCACACATAAAAAGGAATGCCCAACTTATCGCACACCCGGCGCGCATCCGCCGAATCCTCCAAAGAGCAGCACCCGCGCGAGGACTCGCGAACCGACTGCGGATCGCGGGACAACGCCAAATGCACACCAATAACCTCATGGCCCGCCCGGACCGCCCGGGCAGCAGCCACTGCAGAATCCACCCCACCACTCATCGCTGCGAGAACCCGCACTGCTCGATCTCCTCCTTGTGCGCTCCCCCACGCCCGTGGACGCGAAGGCTGTAGTTAGGGCCGGCGGCGCCACTGGGTCGCTGGCGCTCGTGTACTCCTGTGCGGCGCCGGTGCGTGGCGCCAGTGTTAAACGAGGCCTCATCCTAACAGGCGCGGCTTGCTACTACGCATCAGAGTGGCTGTACGTAATTCCCCTCCAGCAGCGGCGACTGCCGGACACGCCCAAAGCTCTAGCTGGATGGGTGCAGCCACTGTTGTGTCAGCGTGTCGATCACCTGCTGCGCGGGCCCGCGTGCCGCGCCGATCTGACGGACCCCGTGCACGGCGTTGAGGGCGATTGCACCGTCATAGTCCGAGAGCCGGAAGGCGTGTTCAGGCTGCCATCCCAGCTGCGGTGTCTGCTCCCGCAAGAACGCGAGGGTGGTGCTGGGAAGAATATCTGGGCTGGCGGGGATGCAGACCTGGCCGCCGCGCAGCACTGCCAGGGACCAAAACGACCCCTCGGTGAGTTCGCCTGTCTCCGGGCAGCGGAAAACAATGTCGTCGTATCCGCGTGATTGGGCAGCAGCGATAAGTTCTCGGACGGGCTGAATATCGGTGTGCTTCTCTGATGCGTAGTAGCGCCGATACGGCACTTCTTCTACCTGAGTGATCGGTGCCCCGCAGCGGGGCGGCAGCTGCCGGGTGCTCACCTCGACGGAGTCCCTATAGGCGGTAATCCGCACCACGCAGGGATCGCTGGGCAGGGCGGCGAGATGGGGCTGGAGGGTGGCGTCGAGAAGCGTAAGGGGCATGTCGAGGCAGCTGCCGAAGGCGCGGGCATCGTGGCGGAGGCGGCGCAGGTGATGTTCCCAGCCGCGGACGGGGCGGGTGTTGAGGAAGGTGGTGAAATGCCCCTGCGGTCGCTGATTCATGCTCCTCCTTGTCGGCGGTGGTCATGTGAGGCTTCATCGTAGTTGGCGGCGGATGCGCGGGGCAGATCGGTCGGGGCGGGCGGCGGCTTCTAGGATTAAGGCCCATGAAGGTTCTGCTGATCGATAATGTCGATTCGTTTACCTATAACCTCGTTGACTACTTTCACCGTCTCGGCGCCAGCGTGACCGTACTACGCAACAGCGCTCCGCTGCCCCCGCTCGACGCTGTGGACGCGATCGTCTTATCGCCGGGCCCGGGCAGTCCGCACGATCCGGCGGCGCTGGGCTGTTCCAGCTCGGCGCTGGAGGCGGCTACGGCTCGCGGCATTCCGGTGTTGGGGATCTGTCTGGGCGCGCAGGCGATGGCGGTGGTCAATGGCGGCGAGGTGCGCCACGCCCCGGAGCCGATGCACGGGCGGGTCGACTCGATCAGCCACACCGAGCATCCGCTGTTTCGCGGCGTGGAGCAGGACTGCGCAGCGACGCGCTATCATTCGCTGGCGATTACCCGCCTGCCCGAGTGCATGGAGGTGCTGGCTCGTTCCAGTGATGGGGTGATCCAGGCGATCGCGCATCGCAGTCTGCCGCAGTGGGGTGTGCAGTTTCACCCCGAGTCGATTCGCACGGATGCGGGGCTGCAGATTCTCGATAACTTCCTGCATCTAGCTGCCGAACATGCCGGCTGCCAGGTGCAGATTCATAGCTTCGCGCATCTCGTCGAGGAGTCGGAGCTCTACTGCGTAGTCCGCCAGTGGGCGCGCTACTACGCATCAGCCTCCATGTGGCTCAGCGCCGCCGCCGATCGCTTCAGCTATCTTGGCATCGGCTCCCGGGTGGAGTCCTTCGGTTTCGCCGATGCGCCCAGCATGCCGACCGTGCACATCGACCGCGACGCCCCGGAGCTGGGGGCATTCACGCTCGGCTGGGTGGGCTACTTCGACTATGAGACGCCCACGCACGACCCCGACGCCGCCACCACCGCCCGTTCCGCCGATCCGGCCAGCCAGTGGATGTGGGTGGACTGCTGCGTCGTGATCGATCGCGAACAGGGGCAGATGCATCTGCTCGGCCGCGGCGGCCTCGAGCAGTCGCTTATCGACGCCATCTCCGCGCTTGCTCCCCTGCCCGCCGAGCAGCACCCTATGGCCCAGCCCAGCCATCCGCCGGCGCGCCCGCCGGTGACGCTGCTCTCGCCGCCGCGTATCCGCGACGATCGCGCCAGCTACATGGACAAAATCATTCAGGCGCAACGCCACATCCTCGACGGCGATACCTATGAGGTGTGTCTGACTACGCAGCTGGAGGTGGAGGCAGAGCTGGATGTGTGCGCGGCCTTCGACTATTTACGACGCCGCCACCCCGCCCCCTATTCGGCCTTGCTCGAATTTCCCGACGTGCAGATCCTGTCCTGCTCGCCAGAAAAGATGCTCAGCATCGATGCCTCCGGCCGGGCGGTATCGAAACCGATCAAAGGAACTCGGCGCCGCGACAGCGACCCCGCCACCGATCGTGCTTTAGCAGCCGAGCTACACACCGAAAAAGAACAGGCCGAAAATTTGATGATCGTCGATTTGGTACGCAACGATCTCACCCACCACTGCCAGCCAGGCTCGATCACGGTAGAGAAACTCTTCGACGTTGAAAGCTACCCGAGCGTGCACCAGTTGGTCTCTACTGTCTCTGGGCTACTACGCAGTAGAGACGATGCCCTCCCTCTCGTGCGCGATTGCTTCCCTGGTGGCTCTATGACGGGCGCGCCCAAGATATCGACGATGAGAATCCTTCACCAGCTCGAAGGCGCCCCGCGTGGCATCTATTCTGGGGCGCTCGGCTATCTCAGTAGCAGCGGCGCCATCGACCTTGGCATGGTGATCCGCTCCTTCATCATCAAGGGCACCACGGTGAGCTTCGGAGTAGGCGGGGCGATCACAGCCCTATCTACCCCGGCTGAGGAATGGGAGGAGATCATGGTGAAGTCGCACCTATTCCGCGAACTCATGGGAATCGACACTCTCGAACAACCGCCCGAGGACCACGTAGCCACCTGCTCGACTACCCCACCCACCACCTAAGGACCGATATGGCACGCCGCAACCGCTCCCGCACCGAGAAGCATCCGAGCACCAGCACACGGGCACTTGCTGGAAACTATGAGCTCAGCCACGGCGAGGCGACGTTGAAATTCGATAACGGCTGGTGGCTCTATATTGATGGCCACCCCTCTTCGCACCTCAAAATCGGAGAACCGCGCTATCTCGCTTTCGATTACATGCAATGGATCGCGGCCTGCGTCGATAAGCATGTGCGGGCGCAGCTTGATCCGCAGCGGCTGCGCATCACCCACTTGGGCGGGGGCGGCTGTTCGTTGCCGCGCTACTTCGCGGACGTGTATCCGCGCTCGCGCAACTCGGTGGTGGAATACGACGCGGTGCTCGCCGAAAAGGTGCGGGAATGGTTCGACATCCCGCGCGCCCCACAGATAAAGATCCGCGTCGGCGAGGCCGCCGCCACCACCGCATCCTTTCGGCCCGAATCACGCGATGTCATCATCCGCGACTGCTTCGCCGGCGGCGCGGTGCCCGCAGCCCTCACCGAGCGGGAGTTCGTGCACAATGTGCACCGCAGCCTGAGCGCGGACGGGATCTACGTCGCCAATACCTCCGGCGCAGCGCGGGCCGAACGTGTGGTGCTCGACGAATTTTTCGCACACACCGGGATCATCGCCCCCGCCGCTGTGTTGAAATCGGGTTCTGCTCGCGCCGCCAACGCGGTGCTGGTGGCCTCCGATCGGGCGCTGCCGGATCCCGATGCACTACGCAGCAGCATCGTTCCCGCCCGATGCGACTTCCGCTAGCCGCACCCAAAAGCGCCGTTGCCGCCGTTGCAGCGGCCGCAGCGGCAGTTATACCTGCACCAACGCCCGTGCCTCCTCGTCGGTGAGCATGGCCTCCTCGAAGGCCTGCAGCGCCGCACGCTGATCGAAATTCACCCCGATGAGCACGACTTCATTGGAGGGAGCCACCCCTGCGCTCGCCCAGGGCGCGGCTGGCTGAATGGTGAGATTGGGCCCTGCTTGGCTCCACACGTGGGCCATCTCGAGGCGATCGGCGAGCCAGCAATGGCCCTTGGAACGTACCAATCCAGTTGTGCTGCGTAGTGCCTGTACCAAGCGCTCGCGATCAAAGGGGCGATCCCCACGAAAGACCACGGAGGAAATCCCGTACTCCTCGGTTTCGGGTGTGTGCGGATTCGCGAGCTCCTCGGTATAGCCCTGGTAGGTTGCCGCGGTGTGGGCGTCGTAGAGGGCGGAGTCGAGGATGGCGTCGGCGGCGATCTCGCCGTGGGTCACGGGCACGATACGCGCCCGCGGGTTCATCGCGCGCACCGCGTCGATGGTCGCCCCCGTTGCGGCTTCGCCGGCGATATCGGTTTTGGTGATGAGGATGAGATCGGCGAATTCTGTTTGCTCCACGAGCAGATCGGCGATGGTGCGCTCGTCGTTTTCGTCGAAGCTGGCGCCGCGCTGCAGCTGGGTGATGAAGGTGGAGGCATCGACGAGCGTGACCATCGAGTTGATGGGGGCGACATCGCACAAACGGGTGCCGTCGTCGAAGGTCCACTCGAACGTGGCCGCCACGGGCATCGGTTCGGAGATACCGGTGGATTCGATGACGATGTGATCGAAGCGCCGCGAGCGGGCTAGCTCGCCGACGCTGTCCACGAGGTCCTCACGCAGTGTGCAGCAGATGCAGCCATTGGACAGTTCCACGAAGCGCTCCTCCCCGCGCTCGAGGTGACTGCCCTTGGCGATGAGATCGGCGTCGATGTTGATTTCGGAGAAGTCGTTGACGATCACCGCGATTTTTCGCTCGCGGGCATCGTGTAACAGGTGATTGAGCAGCGTGGTTTTGCCCGCCCCTAAAAATCCCGACAATACGGTGACAGGGGTCGTGGCAGCAGGTGTGATAGGTGAACTCATGGCCCATCACCATACCCTATTGGAAACCGATTCCATTAAACGGGCGCCGGATCGCCCTACCAGCCCGCTTCAGCACATCCCAGCGACGCGGGCCATCTCAACAATCCGCGGAAACTCCTCCACGACGCGCGCAATATCCTCCTCGCATGTGGTGCGCCCCAGCGTCATACGCACCGCCGAGCGCGCATCCGCCTCCGAGACCCCCATCGCCAGCAACACCTCGCTCGCGCGATTCACCCCGGCCGCGCACGCCGAGCCCGTGGCGCACTCGATCCCCGCGCTATCGGCGAGCATGATCAAGCTATCGCCCTCCGCCCCGGGCACGCTGAAGTGCAGATGCCCCGGCAAGAGCTGCTGTCCCTCACCATGCATGAGCACATTCTCGATGGAGTCCCGAAGTCCACTGCGTAGTCGCTCACGCACATCTTCTAGGCGCTGCTTTTCGACGCTCATCTCCGCGCACGCCTCCCGCAAAGCCGCAGCCGTGGCCACTGCTCCCGCCACGTCCACAGTGCCGGGGCGGATACCGCGCTGCTGCCCGCCGCCACACAGAATCGGCTGCGGCACCGGCGAGCGCCGGGCGAGCAGCAGCCCCACCCCGCGGGGACCGCCAAATTTATGCGCGCTCGCCGCTAGGGTGTGTGCCCCGAGCTCACGGAAACTCACGGGGATGTGCCCCACCGCCTGGACGGCGTCGATATGCACGGGCGTATCCACCGCCGCGGCTGCATCCACCAGAGTTTCTACCGGCTGCACGACCCCGGTTTCGTTATTGGCCAGCATCATCGTGGCCACCGAGTGCGGGGTGGACAGCACCGAGCGGATGGAGTCTTCGTCCACCGCGCCGCCGGGGCTGACGGTGAAATATTCGCACTCGCGGCGGGCCACGACCTCCCGCACAGCCGGGTGCTCGATCGGGCTACTCGCCACGGGCAGCTCGGGCTGGGCCTGCGCGAACCCGGCGACGGCCAGATTGTCGGCCTCAGTTCCCGAACCGCAGAAAATTACCTCAATGGGTTCGCAATCGAGGCACTCGGCAATAGTTTCGCGCGCCTCGGACAGCAGCGCATTCGCCGCCCGCCCCGAGCCATACTGCCCGCCGGGGTTGAGCGCCCCCGAGGCCTCGATCCACACCTGGCGAGCGGTCTCGCGCAGCGGTGCTGTTGCTGCGTAGTCCAGATAGATGCGCTTCATTGCTTCCTTGGCTTCTCCTACATCCGGTTGTGCTACTACGCAGCAGAGCCCCATCCCGTACTCCCCCACCCGCGCCTGTCGCTACCCCCTACGTAGACGACGCGGGCACAGGGAGTTATCTAGCCGCGACGGTTGGTGATCTCCTCGATCAGCTGCGGCACCACCTCGTCGACATCGCCGACCACGCCGAAGTCCGCGATCTCGAAGATCGGGGCGTCTTCATCGCTATTGATCACCACGATGCGCTTGGCGGTCTGCATACCGGATTTGTGCTGGATGGCACCGGAGAGACCGAGGCCGATATATAGATCCGGCGAGACGGTCACACCGGTTTGGCCGATCTGATAGTTGCCGTCGTAGAAGCCCTCGTCCACTGCGTCGCGGGTCGCGCCCACCGCACCATCGAAGAGATCCGCCAGCGGCTCGGCCAGGGTCTTGAAGCCATCGGCAGAGGACAAGCCACGCCCACCGGCCACCACCACAGGAGCCTGGGTGAGCTGCGGACGATCCCCACGCTCGGTGGGAATAAAGGAGCGGACCTGAGCATCCAGCGGCGAGGAGTCGGGCAGATCGATGGTGGCCAGCGCCCCGGCGGCCGGTGCCGCATCGGGCGTGATGGCGCCGCCACGCACCGCATAGATCGGGCTCTCGCCGCCCACGGCGGCTGTGACCGAGTATTGGTCACCGAAGATGGACTGCGATGCGGTGCCATCGGGGTTGATCGCCACCACATCGTTGAGCACGCCCGAGGCGACACGCGCCGCAAGCCGCCCCGCGATCTCAGATCCAGCCACCCCAGCTGCCACCACGATCGGGCCAGGCTGGCCCGCGGCGAGCATAGACAGGGCATCCACCTCGGGGATGATGAGCCGCTCGGTAACGGACTCCGACTCGGCGGCGATCACCATTTCTGCGCCCCACTGCCCCAGCTGGGCGGCAAAACCCTCGGCGGTACCGGGGGTGCCCACCACCACCGCCGAGACCTCGCCGAGCTGGCGGCCAGCGCTAATCAGCTCGGCCGTGACTGCGTCGAGCTCACCATTGGAATGCTTGACAAGTACGTATGTCATTGTTGTTCACTACGCCTTTCTGACTGCGCTTTAGAGCAGGCCCTCGGAGGACAGGTAATCGGCGATGGCCTTCGCGCCGTCACCGTTGTCGCGGACGATCTGGCCGGAGCCGCGCTCCGGACGCGGCGTGGCGGACTGCACCACGGTGGCGGAGTGGGCCACGCCCACCTGGGAGGGATCCACCCCGATAGCGGCGAGATCGATCCGCGTGATCTCGGCCTTCTTGGCAGCCATAATGCCCTTGAAGTTAGGAAAGCGCGGCTTCGCGGCGCGCTCACTGATGGAGACAACAGCCGGGTAGGACGCACTCATCTCATAGCTGCCCTGGTGGTCGGTGCGCGTGGCCTGCACGGTCCCTGCCTCCGGATCGGCGTCCACATCGGCCACCATGGTCAGCGCCGGGAGCTGGCGATATTCCGCCAAAATGCCCGGGATCATGCCCATCTGCCCATCGGAGGAGGCATTACCAGCAATAATGAGCGCCACATCATCGATGGTGTTGATCGCGTTGTGCAGCGCCCAGGCTGTGCCCATCGTGTCGGAGCCCGCCAGAGAATCGTCGACAAGCAATACCGCGTCATCGGCACCCATGGCGAGGGCCTTGCGCAGGCACTCCTCGGCGCCCTCGGGGCCCATGCTCAGCGCCACCACGCGGAAGCCGGCATCGGGGTGCGCCTCTTTAATGCGTAGTGCCTGTTCCACCGAGTACTCGTTGATCTCATCGATCACCTCGTCCGCCGCCTCGCGGTCGAGGGTGAAATCCTCCTCGAGCGACTTCGTGGACCACGTATCGGGTACGTGCTTGACCAGTGCAACCAATGCTGGCATGAGCTCGTTCAATCTCCTTCGGGCAGTATTTCAACACACTTTTGTTGTCTATTTGCTTAGCGGACACCATCGTAATGCTTCCGCGGATGGCAGACAAAGGCCATCGCGCCCCGATCGAGGCGGGCGATCACGCAGGCATAGGCCTGCGATCCACGCAGTTTCAGTTTTTTACGTAGTACATCGGGATCCACATCCACCCCGCGCACCAGAATTTCCAGACTCCCCGCCGCGCGCCGCTTCATCACCTGCCGCAGCTGCTTCAACGGCGCGGCCTCAAGCACCTCGAAGCCACTCGCTCCCGGCGGGATCTGCTCCCCAGTGAGATAGGCAATGTGCTCATTGAGCATCCACAGCCCATGACGCTGGGCATAGGCGCGCACCAGCCCCGCCCGCACCACGGCCCCATCGGGGTCGATGATATAGCGGCCCACCTCGCCCACGGGCGCCTCCGGCGGCTCCTCGGCACTGGTATAGCGATCCACCGTGCCCGCCTCGTCGATCACCCAGGCCTCGCGGCCGCTCGCGCCGAGCTGCTCGGAATAGAGGCAGGTTTCTTTCACCGCCCCCGCCACGCTCGCCACCGTCACCAGCCCCGGCCATTCTGCGTAGTCGATGCCCGGGGCGCACTTCACCACCACAGGGGTATCCGGATAGGCCGCCAGAAGATCCGGCAGCGGCGGCACCAGATCCTGCACCTTGGTGATGCGCCGCCCACCAGCCCGGCGCGCCGGATCCGCCACCACCACATCGGCGCCGGGCGCCACTGGGGCGAGGGCATCGGCGCGCACGCACCAACCCTGCGCCAGGTTGTGGGCCGCCATGGCCACCCGCGCCGGATCGAGATCCGAACCGAGATAGCGCAGCCCGGCGCGAGTGAGCTCTAAGCCCTCACTGCCGATCGAGCAGGTGACATCATTGACCAACGCCTGCTCTCCACACAGCGCCCGTAGCCGCTCGGCGCGGGCAGCCGCCACCTGCCACGGGGTGGCCTGTTGGGCAGATTCCTGGCACATCAGCAGCTCCTCGCCACCGGTGCGGAACTTCTGCGCTGCCGAGCGGCGAGCACTCACCAGCTCAACGACAGCGCGACCATAGTCGCCGAACTCCGCGCGGGCGGCGGCGTGATCGGCGATCATGCTCGCCTTCGTGCAGGCATGCTCCCGCGCCCAGTGCGCGATGGCGGGACCGTGGGATGCGAGAAAATGCACCTCGCTCGGGCTTAAGGACATAGCCCTACAGTGTAGTTGCCGCCCCCACTGCTACTACGCATCAGAGATCACACGTCCGAAATAGCTATTGCATTCCGGCTTATCGACGATCGGCTCCATGTCCACCTCTGGCAGCGTCGCTAAGAGCGCGGCGACAGAATCCACGGCGCTGAGCACCCGCAGCTTCGACCAAGTCGGCAGCACGAGCTGCACTGTTCCCTCAGCCCAGCCATCAAGCAGCTCCTGGGGGCGGTACCAGCCGGCAGTCGTTGTTTCCCCAGAGACCGCATCGGGTCGCTGTTCGCGCGGTGCAACCACCACAAAGGAAAAAGCATCGAAGCTGCGTGCCGCGCCGGGAGGGCCGATCCAGCGGGCGAAGGGGTGCAGCAGCGAGGACGCTATCTGCAGCTGCTGGGTGTGCAGGAAATCGCCGAATCCGAGCTGCTTGGACTCGAGCGCGAGGCGTTGCTGATGAAACCTATCCGCCCGCCGCAGCAGCTCCTGCGTGCCCTCGCAGGCAATGAGCGTGCCGGTTTCTTCGAAGAGTTCGCGGACCGCGGCGGTCACAATCGCCGCAGCGTGGTTCGGCGCAACTCCGAGTCTGTGTGCCCACTGCTCAGGCGACGGCCCCTGCCACAACGCAGCGTGCATAGCGGAAGAAAGATAGTCGCCGCGGTCCACCCCACCACCGGGAAATACCGTGGCCGAGGGGAAGGTGGGCATGGAGTTCACTCGGTGCTGGGCATAGACCTCAAGACCGGCCTGCCCGTCGCGTACTAATACCACCGTGGCTGCCAGCCGCGGGGCGGGCGGGGTGTGGCCCGGCGGCAGCCGCAGGGCGGCCTGGGAGAGATCGCGGGCGGTGGGACGCTCCATCACTCTGCTGCGTAGTAGCCCTAGGAACGCGGGGCGCGGTGCGCCCCACCGGTGCGGGAGCGACGGGCGAAATAGCGGCCGTCGATACGATCCAAGGTGATCTGCTGGTGGAAAGTGGTGGTGAGGTTCTCACTGGTGAGGACATCATCAATGAGGCCCTGGGCGACGATGCCGCCCTCGTCGAGAAGCAGCGCGTGGGTGAATCCGCGGGGGATTTCCTCCACGTGGTGGGTGATCATCACCGTGGCCGGCGCATCGGGGTCCATGGCGAGATCGCCGAGATAGCCCACGAGGTCTTCGCGGCCGCCGAGGTCGAGGCCCGCGCCCGGTTCGTCGAGAAGCAACAGCTCGGGATTGGTCATCAAGGCGCGGGCGATGAGCACCCGCTTCTTCTCGCCCTCGCTGAGCGTTCCCCAGGTGCGATCCCGCAGATGCAGGGCGCCTACCTGCTCGAGGGTGTCGATGGCGTGCTCGAAGTCCATTTCCTCATAGGCCTCGCGCCAGCGGCCGAGAATGGCATAGCCGGCGGAGATCACCAGATCCGCCACCTTTTCATCCTCGGGGATGCGGGTGCCGATCGCCGAGGAGGTCATGCCGATCATGGTGCGCAGATCGCGCATATCGGTCTTGCCCACTTGCTCGCCCATGAGAAAGGCCACACCACTCGTGGGGAAGGCCTCTGCGGCGGCTAAGCGGAACAGGGTGGTCTTGCCCGCACCATTCGGGCCGATCACCACCCAGCGCTCGTCCAGCTCCACCTGCCAGGTGATATTGCCCAGGAGGGCGCGACCATCGCGCACGAAAGAAATATCACGAAAATCGATCAGCAGGTCCGGATCCGTGGGGGCTACAGGCGAGGAACTCATAGCCTCCATCATGGCGGAAAAATGCAGTGCTGTGGGCGAGCCACACCCTGGCCTCCCCCTGCGGCGCCCTAGCGGCGCCCCGGCGGCTGCGGTGGCGTCGACTCAGCGCGCGGCGGTGGCGCGCGGCGGGATCGATTGAGCGCGCGCCGAGCACTGGTCACTATCACCTATAACTGTGGTCAAAATACCAAAAGCAGCACCCTGTAATTCCCCTTCTGAGCCAGTAGACTTGGGGTTCAACGTCGCATCGTCTATACAAAATCGTCTATATAAAACTGCCCCGCGCTCGAGCCCTTTTCGGCCGGCGCGGAGCGAGAGAAAGTGGTGTCTATTGTGACTGGCAGACTCGGTATTGATGACGTCCGCCCGTACATCTCAGGGAATCGTTGCCCCTCCAAGGCCGTCGTTGGTGAGGTCGTTCCCGTCTTCGCCCTCGTCTGGCGCGAGGGGCATGATGCTATTTCCGCCACCCTCAACGTTAAAGGACCCAAAGAGTCCTCCGTGGCTCCGAAGATGAAGCGCATCCCGATGAGCGCGGATGCCTTCGATCAGGACGAGCACCACGCGATCTTCGTGCCCGATGTGCCGGGTCAGTGGAGCTTCCGCGTGGACGCCTGGTCCGATCCCATGGCCACCTGGCGCCACGCGGTCACCGCCAAAATCCACGCCGGCCAGTCCGCAGCCGAGCTGGCCAACGATCTGGAGACCGGCGCCCAGCTCTTCGAGCGCGCCGCCAAGAAAGCGCCGAAGACCTATCAGCAGCAGCTTCTCGACGTCGCCGCCACGCTGCGTTCCGACGCCGAGGTCCGCGCCCGCGTCGCGCCCGCGCTCTCGAAGGACATCCTCGGCATCTTGGACCTGCACCCGCTGCGCGAACTGCTCACCCGCGGCCGCACCCACAAGGTCGAGGTCATGCGCCGCAAGGCCCTGGTTAGCTCGTGGTATGAGCTCTTCCCCCGTTCCACCGGCGGCTGGGATGACTCCGGCGCGCCCGTGCACGGCACCTTCGCCAGCACCGCGGAGCAACTGCCGCGGATTAAGGCCATGGGCTTTGATACTGTCTACTTCCCGCCGATCCACCCCATCGGCGAGATCAACCGCAAGGGCCGCAACAACACCCTGGTGACCGAGCCGAACGATGTGGGCTCGCCCTGGGCCATCGGCTCCAGCGACGGCGGCCACGACGCCGTCCACCCCCAGCTCGGCACCCTCGAGGACTTCGACGCCCTTATCGCCCGCGCCAAGGAACTGGACCTCGAGATCGCCCTCGACTTGGCGCTGCAATGCGCCCCCGATCACCCCTGGGCTAAGGATCATCCCGAGTGGTTTACCGTCCTTCCGGACGGCACCATCGCCTATGCGGAAAACCCGCCCAAGAAGTACCAGGACATCTACCCGCTCAACTTCGACAATGATCAACAGGGCATCTACGACGAAGTCCTGCGCGTGGTGAAGTTCTGGATCAAGCGAGGCGTGACCACCTTCCGCGTGGACAACCCGCACACCAAGCCCACCAACTTCTGGGAGTGGCTCATCGCCACCGTGCATGAGACCAACCCTGAGGTGATCTTCCTCGCCGAGGCCTTCACCCGCCGCCCGCGCCTCTACGGCCTGGCCAAGGCAGGTTTCTCGCAGAGCTACACCTACTTCACCTGGCAGACCTCCAAGCAAGAGCTCACCGAGTTCGGCCAAGAGATTGCCCGCATGGCCGATATCTCGCGGCCCAATCTCTTTGTCAATACTCCCGACATTCTCCACGCCTCCTTGCAGGAGGGCGGCCGTGGCGCCTTCGCTATCCGCGCCACCCTGGCCACCACCCTCTCCCCGCTGTGGGGCATGTACTCCGGCTTCGAGCTCTACGAAGGCGAGGCCGTGGCCCCCGGCAGCGAGGAGTATATGGACTCCGAGAAATACGAGCTGCGCCCCCGCGACTTCGAGGCCGCACTGCGCAATGGCGACTCCCTCGAGCCCTATATCACCACCCTCAACCGGATTCGCCACGAGCAGCCCGCCCTGCAGCAGCTGCGCTCCATCCACTTCCACGACATCGACTCCGAGCAGATGATCGCCTACTCCAAGGTGGACGCCCTCACCGGCAACACCGTGCTGGTGATCGTCAATCTCGACCCGTGGAACGAGCACGCAGCCACCGTGCGCCTCAACATGGAGGCCATCGGCCAGGACTGGGATGCCGAGTTCGAGGTCACCGACCAGATCACCGGCAACCGCTACACCTGGAGCGCCGCCAACTACGTCAACCTCAAGCCCTGGGAGAACGTCGCGCACATCTTCGTGCTGCCCGACGTGCCCCCTACCCGGCGCGAAGCACTGGCGTGGCGCACCATCGAGGACTATCGCCTCTAGTCCCACCGTCGGCACTGAGGGCTGGCAGCTGCGGTGCCCGGCGCGGCACCGACTGCGGCGGGTAGCACTACGCAGCAGAGTGCGAGTGGCAGCGAGACGGCGTCGATAAGCGTCTCGCGCCGCTGAGCACCGGCGCCCCTCGCTCTTCGTGGCATCCGCTCCGCCCCTGCCCACAGTGCCGTGCGCCACCCTCTCAGGGCGCGTGCCCACCGCCGATCCGGCAGAGGACACGACAGCTCTCAGCCCGATCCGCTACACCGCGTACTCTTCTGCGTAGTAGCTCAAACACCCGACCATCCGACAGAAAGCTCACCCCATGCCCTTCGATCCTCACGATCCCACCCTCGGCATCCCCGACCACGACTTGCAGCGTCTGCGGTATTGCCAGCACCACGACCCCCATGCTTTCTACGGCTGGCACGCCACCCCGAGCGGCGCGGTGATCCGCACCCGCCAACCCGGCGCGGAGAAGGTGGAGATCCTCACTGCTGATGGCGGCACCCACGAGGCGGTGCACACCACGGATGGCATTTTCGCCATGCTGCTCGAGTCCTCGGAGCCGATTGACTATCGCCTGCGCGTCACCTGGCCGGGGATGGAACCGATCACCGTCGCTGATGGCTACCACTTCCTGCCCACGCTCGGCGAGACGGACCTGTACCTGATTGGTGAGGGCCGCCATGAGCGACTCTGGGAGGTGCTGGGCTCACATGTGCGCACCATCGACACGGAGATGGGTCCGGTGGTCGGCACCTCCTTCGCGGTGTGGGCGCCGAACGCGATCGGTGTCGCCGTGGTGGGAAGCTTCTCCGGGTGGAACCCGGCCCAGTACCCGATGCGTTCGCTCGGGTCCTCGGGTGTGTGGGAGGTGTTTATCCCCAACGTCGGCGTGGGCGAGGTGTATAAGTACGCCATCCAGAGCAAGGAGGGCTACCGCCGCGATAAGGCCGATCCCATGGCTCGCCAGGCGGAGGTGCCCCCAGCGACGGGATCGATCATTAACGAATCCACCTATGAGTGGAAGGACGATGCCTGGATCACCAAGCGGGCGCGTTCCAATGCTCAGACCGAGCCGATGAGCGTCTACGAGGTGCATCTCGGATCGTGGAAGCAGGGGCGCACCTACGAGGATCTCGCCGTCGAGCTGGTGGACTATGTCGATCACATGGGCTACACCCACGTGGAGTTCCTGCCGGTGGCGGAGCACCCCTTCGGCGGCTCCTGGGGCTATCAGGTCTCAGGCTACTACGCACCAACGTCGCGCTGGGGCACCCCCGATCAATTCCGTGCCCTCGTGGATGCCTTCCACGCCCGCGGTATCGGCGTGATCGTGGACTGGGTGCCGGCGCACTTCCCCAAGGACGAATTCGCCCTCGCCCGCTTCGATGGCGAGGCCCTCTACGAGCACCCCGACTGGCGCCGCGGCGAGCAGCGCGACTGGGGCACCTATGTGTTCGACTTCGGCCGCACCGAGGTGCGCAACTTCCTCGTCGCCAATGCGCTGTATTGGTGCAAGGAATTCCACATCGACGGCCTGCGCGTGGACGCGGTGGCCTCCATGCTGTATCTGGATTACTCCCGCGATGAGGGCGAGTGGCTACCCAACCAATTCGGCGGCCGGGAAAACCTCGAGGCCAAGCAGCTGCTGCAGGAAGTCAACGCCACCGTAGCCAGTACCTTCCCCGGTGTACTCACTATTGCGGAGGAGTCCACCTCCTGGCCGGGTGTCACCGCCCCGACCTACAACGACGGCCTGGGCTTCTCCCTGAAGTGGAACATGGGCTGGATGAACGACACCCTCGAGTATTTCGCGCAGGACCCCATCCACCGCAAGTACCACCACAACGAGATCACCTTCTCGATGGTCTACGCCTACTCGGAGCGCTACGTGCTGCCCATCTCCCACGACGAGGTGGTGCACGGCAAGGGCACTCTGTGGACCCGGATGCCCGGCGATCCTTGGAACAAGGCCGCCGGCGTGCGCACCCTGCTCGCCTATATGTGGGCGCACCCAGGCAAGAACCTGCTCTTCCAGGGCCAGGAGTTTGCCCAGGTGCAGGAGTGGAATGAAAACCGCTCCATCGATTGGGGAAACATGGAGGGCTGGGAAGGCGAATACCATCGCGGCGTGCACCAGCTGGTGCGCGATCTCAACTCCAACTACAAGGAGCTACCGGCGCTCTATTCGCTCGATAGCGACCCCGCCGGTTTCCAGTGGGCCAAGTCCGATGACGCGGACAACAACATCCTCGCCTTCTACCGCACCGGCGATAAGGGCGAGAAGCTGCTCTGCGTCTTCAACTTCGGTGGCTCCTCCCAGCAGGCCTATACCCTCGGCGTGCCGGAGGCCGGCCGGTGGTCGCTGCTGCTGAACACCGATGCCGGCGCCTATGAGGGCGCGGGCAACGATATCGGCAGCGGCTTCGACGCCACCGACAGCGCCTGGGACGGCTACCCCTACTCCACGACGCTGCACATCCCCGCGCTCTCCGCGCAGTGGTACCGGCTAGACAGCTAGCTAGTACAGTGCCGAGGCCAGCTTGCCCCGCGCCGCCAACACGCGCGGGTCAGCGGTCTCGTACATGCCAAAAAGCTCGATGAGGCGGTCCTTGAGGGCCGCCTTTTCTTCGCCCTCGGCCTGGGTGATCGCCGCGATGAGCCCGTCGAAGGCCTCCTCCACACGCCCATGCGCGATCAGCGCATCCGCTGCTGCGTAGTGCTTATCGACGCCCCCCTGCGCCGCATCCCCCTCATCATCCGCGGCAGCCTCGCTTGCACGGGCCCGCTGGATCACCTCGGCACGCTTAGACAGCTGCACCAGCTCCGGATCCTCCGGATGCTCGGCCAGGGCCTCCTCGAGGATCGGCAGCGCCTGGTCGAGATCAGGCTCGGCGGCGTCAAGGAGACTACGCACCTGAGCAATACGGGGATCTTCTTCCGGCTCCTCGCCCGGCAGCCCCTCGAGTTTGCCGGCGACAGCCCCCACCACGGCGGCGGTCCACTGCTGCAGCGCCTCCTCGGGCTGGCCGCCCTGGAAGTCGGTTATTGGTTGGCCTTGGGCGAGCGCCAGCACGGTCGGCAGGCCCTGCACGCCCAGCGCTTGGGCGAGCTGCGGGGTGCGATCGGCGTCCAGATATGCGTAGATCCAGCTGATCTGCTCCTGCGTGTTGGCGAGACGGCTCAACACGGTGTGCATCTCCGCGGACTCGGGCGAGCGCTGGGTACCGATATGCACCACCACCGGCACCTGCATGGAACGCTCCAGCACCTCGGACTTAATGTTCTGCTCGGTGACATCCACCACCGGTGCCACGGTGTGCCCGGCATCGCGACCCTGGGTGTGGCCCTTCGCCTCCGCGCGGGATTTCACCTCCCCCAGATCAATAGCCCCAGCAACAAATCGTTCAGGTGCGTTCTCAGCCATGGTGCTCCTTAGTTCTGCGTAGTGTAATTCTGCGTAGTGTAATTCTGCGTAGTGTAATTCTGCGTAGTGTCGTCTACCGTGAGTTCGGCCGCATCCTCACTCAGCCTCACTCAGGTGCTTTTCTAGCGATGCTACTTTGCCCTTCAGCCGGTCGCTGTAGCCGGGCCGAATATCGGCCTTCAACACCAGCGACACCCGAGGACTCACCTCCATCACCGCCTCCGTGGCGCGCTTGACCACGTCCATCACCTCATCCCAGTCGCCCTCGACGAGGGTGAACATGGCATTGGTTTCACAGGGCAGGCCGGAGGCGCGCACGACGCGCACCGCCTCAGCAACAGCCCCAGACATCTCGGCGTCCGTCGTGGGAGTGACGGTGGGTGCGACAGAAAAAGCAATCAACATGGGACACATCCTAGCTGCGTGTTTGCGGCCGCGCTGCCACCGGCGATGGGTGTGGTGGCAGCGGGCGGCGTCGATAAGCGACACGCGCTCGTGTTGTGTCACAGTGTGGTTTCTCTCAGTTCTCGCGGCCGGCTTCTGCCCCACAGCCGCTGCTAAGTGGCTTAAAGTGGGGAGCATGAGTAATGACATTTCTGGCATTGAGATTCCCCACGAGTACGTCGTCTGCCTGGACCACGTGGGTATCGCTGTTCCCGACTTCGACGCCGCCGTGGAGTTCTACCGCTCCGCATTCGGCTGGGTGAACCACCACGACGAGGTCAATGAAGAACAGGGCGTGCACGAGGCCATGATCGGCCCGAAAAACATGTCCGCCACCGACGGCATGATTCAGCTCCTCGCCCCGCTGAACGAGCAGTCCACCATTGCGAAGTTCATCGATAAGAAGGGCCCCGGCCTGCAGCAGATGTGCCTGCGCACCAACGACATGGACGCCCTCTGCGAGCATCTGCGCAGCCAGGGCGTGCGCCTGCTCTATGATGCACCGAAGCAGGGCACCGGCGGCGCCCGCATCAACTTCGTTCACCCGAAGGATGCCGGCGGCGTGCTTCTCGAGCTCACTGAGCCGGTGAAGTAACTCCCCCACTCCCTTTTGGGCGCGGCCCCTAGCGGCGCGCCCAACATGCGCGGTGCCAATGACGACGATCAGCGGCACCGCGCATCGTGTCTTTCGGCCACGCCACAATATGCGCCGTGCCCGCGTAGATCGGCCCCTGACAGCCCGGGCACACATAGTCCTTCACCGCCGAGGGCCCGCCCATCTCGCGCACATAATAGTCGCGGCCGAAGCTATAACTCGGCCCCTCCTCCACGCGGGTACCCCAATAGCCGCTGCCATCGCGCGGCAACGGGCGCCGGGCATAGCGGCCCGTCGTGTTTCTGCGATTCCTCCGCGGCACGACACTTACCTCCCGTGTATCTGCGGTTATTCCACTGCCACTCTGATGCGTAGTAGCACCGCCGCTTATCGACGCCACCTACCCGCCTTTTCCCCTGCTTAGAACAGGCGCAGCTCGTCGGATTCGAGCCCGCGCAGCTCGTTATAGTCGAGGACTACGCAGGAGAACCCGCGATCTTCGGCCAGGGTGCGTGCCTGGGGCTTGATCTTCTGGGCGGCGAAGACGCCGCGGACCGGTTTCAGCAGCTCGTCGCGGTTGAGTAGCTCCACGTAGCGGGTGAGCTGCTCCACACCATCGATTTCTCCGCGGCGTTTGATCTCGACCGCAACGGTCTGGCCTTTTTCGTCGCGGCAAAGAATATCCACCGGCCCGATCGCGGTGAAATACTCGCGGCGAATGAGCGTATAGCCGGGGCCGAGGGTGGTGATGTGTTCGGCCAGGAGCTCCTGCAGGTGCTGCTCCACCCCGTCTTTTTCCAGGCCTGGGTCCTCGCCGAGGTCGTATTCCAATTCGGAGTGGATGGCCTCGACTGTGATGCGTAGTTGCTCACCTTTGGAGTTTTCCACCACCCATAGCCGCACCCCGGCCTCGGCCTCGTCGGCATCGTCGATGGCCTGCTCGGTGAGCGTGCAGGGAGGTGTCATCCAGTTCAGCGGCTTATAGGCGCGATCATCGGCGTGGATGGACACGGAGCCGTCGGCTTTGATCATCAACAGCCGATCGGCGGTGGGGAGATGGGCCTCGAGCCGACCCACATAATCAACGGAACAACGAGCAATCACAAGACGCATTCTGACTACATTAACAGAGTCAGCGGCGGGGTCTGAGAGCTATTGATGTCCCTGGCTTTCGCGAAAATACGAGCGTGCGGCCCGCAAATTGGTGCGCACGCGCTGCCGTGAAGGCGCCGCTTCAATCCATGCGGTCAGCGCCATTTCGCTGTGCGCGTCCAAGGCTACTTCGTAGTGCTGGCCGGCGATATCTAGCTCCAGGATGGACAGATACGGCTCCATAAAAGAAGCCTCCCCCGCGGTGATCCGGCGCCGGGATACCACCTGGGTATCGGACCGGCTGAACACCATATTCGGGGAAGGCAAAAGAGAGCGCACCTTGTAGTAATAGAGCACCATGCCGCGATAGCGGAGCATTCCGTGACGCCAGCCATGCACTCCTTCGGCGGGCAGCCGCCGCATAATAACCGGGGTGCCCTGGGATCGCAGCGTAAAAAATCGCCACAGAACGAGGAGGGCCGCCACTCCGGCTGCCGCAATAATCACACTGGCGATCACTCGCACTTCCATTGCCACTCTCCCGCCGCGCATCAGGTACTCAGAGACTCGGAAATTATTCCCAGTCTACATCTATTGCAGACCATCTTCTTCATTATTGCTTCTAGCTGCGCTTATCGACGCCAACTCACCGCTATCTCCTCTGATGTCTGCTGTGAGACGCGCGGCGAAGCAAGGCAATACGCGTGCGACGAGAACAGTGACAGCACGGGAACAGACACAGCACGGGAACAGATATGGCACAAGAAAAAGGCGCCATCCCGGTCTGGGATAGCGCCTTTATTCAGTAGCGTGTCAGCCTTGGGGCTTTAGCCCGCGTGGCGACGAACTGCCTTCAGCTCGGCTTCTGCCCGAGCCTTCTCCACAGCGTCGCCCGTGGCCAATGCGGACTCAGCGGCGGAAGAATCCACCTCGTCGGCCCACGTTGCATAGTCGGCCAGCACGGTGACCTTCTCCGGAGTGACGGAGAGGAAACCACCCTGGCAGGCGGCGACCTTCTTCTGGCCGTCTGTCGCGGTCAGAGTCACCACGCCATTGTCGACGAGCTGAGCGAGCATAGGCTCATGCCCTGGCAACACGCCGATTTCACCTTCGATGGTCTGCGCGGTGACGATGGTGGCCCGACCGGACCACAGCACGCGTTCCACGGAGACCAGTTCTGCGGCGATGTCAGCCATAGCTTAGCCCTTAACCTTCCGCTTGGATCTTCTTGTAGGCAGCCTCGACGTCGTCCAGCCCGCCGAGACCGTTGAAGGCCTGCTCCGGGTAGTGGTCGAACTCGCCGTTGCAGATGCGCTCGAACGCGTCGATGGTGTCCTCCAGCGGCACGTAGGAGCCGGGCAGACCGGTGAACTTCTCAGCAACGAAGAAGTTCTGGCCCAGGAAGCGCTCGATACGACGGGCACGCTGCACCGTGATCTTGTCTTCCTCGCCGAGCTCATCCATACCGAGGATAGCGATGATGTCCTGCAGCTCCTTGTTCTTCTGCAGAATACCGATCACGCGCTGCGCCACTGCGTAGTGACGCTCGCCGACAATACCGGGCTCGAGGATACGAGAGGTAGAGGTCAGCGGGTTCACGGCCGGGTAAATACCCTTCGATGCGATACCACGGTCAAGCTCGGTGGTGGCGTCGAGGTGGGCGAAGGTGGTGGCCGGGGCGGGGTCGGTGTAGTCGTCCGCGGGGACGTACACGGCCTGCAGCGAGGTAATCGACTTGCCCTTGGTGGAGGTAATGCGCTCCTGCAGGACACCCATCTCGTCAGCCAGGGTGGGCTGGTAGCCCACGGCCGAAGGCATACGACCCAGCAGGGTGGACACCTCAGAGCCAGCCTGAGTGAAGCGGAAGATGTTGTCGATGAACAGCAGCACGTCCTGGTGCTGGACATCGCGGAAGTACTCCGCCATGGTCAGACCGGACAGGGCCACGCGCATACGCACTCCTGGCGGCTCATCCATCTGGCCGAAGACGAGCGCGGTGTCTTGCAACACGCCCATCTCCTCCATCTCGAGGTGGAGGTCCGTGCCCTCACGAGTACGCTCACCGACGCCGGCGAACACCGAGGTACCGGAGAACTCGCGGGCGATACGGGTGATCATCTCCTGGATGAGCACGGTCTTGCCCACACCGGCACCACCGAAGAGACCGATCTTGCCACCCTTCACGTAGGGGGTGAGAAGGTCAATCACCTTGATGCCGGTTTCGAGGATCTCGGTCTTACCCTCGAGCTGGTCGAATGCCGGCGGCTCGCGGTGGATGCCCCACTGCTCGCCGTCGCGGCCGAGACCCGGCTCGTCGAGGCAGTCACCGAGGGCGTTGAACACGTGGCCCTTGACGACGTCGCCCACGGGCACCGAAATCGGCTTGCCGCTGTCCTTGACCTCTGCACCGCGGACGAGGCCGTCGGTGGGGGCCATGGAGATGGCGCGCACGAGGTTATCGCCCAGGTGCTGAGCGACCTCGAGGGTGATGGTCTTTGCCACTGCTTCGAGGGTGACCTCGACTGTCATGGCGTTGAAGAGTGCCGGAAGAGCGCCGCGGGGGAATTCCACGTCGACAACCGGCCCAATGACACGAACTACTCGACCGGCAATTGCGGTCTGAGCATCGTGCTCTTGTAGAGCTGTAGACATAATTTAGTCACTTTCTCCGCTTTCGGCGAGCGCTCCCGCGCCACCGACGATCTCTGTGATTTCCTGCGTAATTTGAGCCTGTCGAGCCTGGTTGGCAACGCGGGAGAGGTCATTGACCAGCTCGGTTGCATTGTCCGTAGCGGACTTCATGGCGGTGCGGCGGGAAGCGGATTCTGCCGCAGCGGCCTCCAGGAACAGGGCGTACACGGTGCGCGAGACATACTTCGGCAAAAGCTCTGCCAGAAGAGTGTCTGCGTCGGGCTCGAAAAGGTAGTCCGCTGCCACACCCTGGTGTTGAGTCAGGATGGAGTCCTCGGAGTCGAACTCCTCAGTTTCCAGAACCGGCTCGATGGGCAGCACCTGCTGCACCGAAGCGGTCTGGGTCAGCATCGACTCAAACTTGGTGTAGACAACGTGGACCTGGTCAAAGCCCTGAACGCCCTCGCCCTCATCGCTCTTCAAGCCCTCACGGGGCTTGGTGTAGCCCTCGGAGCTGGCCAGGAAGCCATCGATCAGGTGACGACGCACGTCGTGCGTTTCTTTCCATGACGGGTCTTGCGAGAACCCAGTCCACGCACCCGCAAATTCTTCGCCTCGGAAACTGTAGTAGCCAACACCCTTGTTACCGGTGACATAGCGCACCGTTTCGTAACCGCGATCCTCCAGCATGCGCGTAAGCTCCGCTGCCTTCTTGAACACGTTGTGGTTGTAGCCACCGGCCATTCCTCGGTCACTCGAAACCACCAACACGGCGGCACGCTTGCCGTTTTCACGCTCGTGCAGCATCGGATGATCCAGGGAGCTGGCGGATGCCAGCTTGTTGATCACACGGTGCAACTCGACCGCATACGGCTGCGAGGCCTCAACCCGTGCTTGGGCCTTGGTGATTCGCGAGGTGGCGATCATTTCTTGAGCTTTAGTGATCTTCTTAGTGGAGTTCACTGACCTGATGCGGTCGCGAAGCTCGCGAAGATTAGCCATGAATCATCGCCTCCCTTCTTTTCCTTGGACGGTCATTGTGTGCATCACTGCTTACTTCTTAGCAGCTTTCTTGGACACGGAAATCTGGCTCTTGCTGACTTCCGTCTCGTCGAGTGCATCAACTTCCGGCTCATTGATAATCGGGGTTCCGTCCGAGGCCTGGAAGCTGGCCGCGAAGTTATCGGCTTCTTGGCGCAGCTGATCCTTGGACTCATCAGAGAAGGGAACGCCGCCCTTAATCTGCTCGAACACGTCACCGGCAAAGGCATGCAGGTGTTCGTGCAGCTCAGACTCGAAACGACGGACGTCCTCAACGGGAACGGAGTCGAAGACGCCTTCGTTCGCGAGGTGGATGGAGACCATTTGGTCCTCCACGCTCATCGGGTTGTTCTCTGCCTGCTTCAGCAGCTCCACGAGGCGCTGTCCGCGCTCGAGCTGACGCTTGGAAGCGGAGTCCAGATCCGAAGCGAAGGCAGCGAATGCCTCCAGGTCGCGGTATGCGGCCAGATCCAGACGCAGGTTACCGGAGACCTTCTTCATGCCCTTGGTCTGAGCGGCACCACCCACACGGGAGACCGAGATACCCACGTTAATAGCGGGGCGGACACCCTGGTTGAACAGGTCGGACTCGAGGAAGACCTGACCGTCGGTGATGGAGATCACGTTGGTCGGGATGAAGGCGGACACGTCGTTCGCCTTGGTCTCGATGATCGGCAATGCGGTGAGCGAACCGGCACCCATGTCGTCGGAGAGCTTCGCAGCGCGCTCCAGCAGACGGGAGTGCAGGTAGAAGACGTCACCGGGGTAAGCCTCGCGTCCCGGAGGACGGCGCAGCAGCAGGGAGATCGCACGATACGCCTCGGCCTGCTTGGTGAGGTCATCGTAGATCACCAGCACGTGCTTGCCCTGGTACATCCAGTGCTGGCCCAGAGCGGCGCCCGAGAAGGGAGCCAGCCACTTGAAGCCTGCAGCATCGGAGGCCGGGGCCGCCACGATGGTGGTGTAATCCAGTGCGCCGTGCTCGCGCAGAGTCTCGCGGACTCCAGCGATGGTCGAGCCCTTCTGGCCGATGGCCACATAGATACAACGGACCTGCTTTTGCGGGTCGCCGCTGTCCCAGTTGGCCTTCTGGTTCAGAATGGTATCGATGCAGACCGCGGTCTTACCGGTCTTGCGGTCACCAATGATCAACTGACGCTGACCGCGACCAATCGGGGTCATTGCGTCGATTGCCTTGATGCCGGTTTGCATCGGCTCTTCGACCGGCTGGCGCTGCAGCACGGACGGTGCCTGCAGCTCCAGGGCACGCTCTTCTTGCGATGCAATTTCGCCCAGGCCGTCGATGGGCTGGCCCAGGGGGTTGATAACGCGGCCGAGGAAGTCATCCCCAACCGGAATCGAAAGGACCTCTCCGGTCCGCTTTACTTCGTCGCCCTCTTTAAGAGTCTCGTAGTTACCCAAAACCACGACGCCGACGCGGTCAGTGTCAAGGTTCTGAGCGACGCCAATCACGCCGCCAGGGAACTCGAGCAGCTCATTCGCCATCACCGACGGTAGCCCCGAAACCTGGGCAATACCGTCAGCTGCCGAAATGACCACGCCGACCTCCTCGCGGGAGGCCTCCGGGGAGTAGCTCGAGGTGTAGCTAGCAATCGCGCTACGGATCTCATCGGAGGAGATCGTCAGCTCCGCCATGTTCTTCCTGCTCTCGGTTGTTTCGTCCAGCATGTTGTCCAAAAATGTAGTCGTGTCAGTGCGTAGTGCCTGCGACCCGCAATGCGGGTTTAGGCGAATGCGCGGCGCATTCTTTCGATCTTGCCCTTGGTAGAGCCGTCGATCACTTCATCACCGACGCGGATGATCACTCCACCGAGGAGGCTGGTATCAACCTCGGTATGGACGTTCATCGCACGACCGTAAATACGTCCCAGTTTGTCCGCTAGTGCCTGCTCCTGCGTGGAGTTGAGCTCTGATGCAGCAACGACATGGGCAACTGAGCGGCCAGAGACCTCTGCAGCGGAGTCAACGAGAGAAGCCAGATCATCGATCGGGTTCTTCTCCGGGCGACCAATGGCTTGCAATGCAAGCGCCTCGGTCACCGCGGTGACCTTGCCGTAGAGAACCTTGGCAAACAGCTCACGCTTCCGAGATGCAGGTTGGGTCCGGTCGCTGAGAAGATGAGTCAATTCGGGCTCATCTTCCAGGATGCGGCTCAGTCGGAAGAGCTCGCCTTCCACCTGCTTCAGCTGACCCTGCTCCTGTGCGGAGCGGAACAGGAAGCGTCGTCCAACCTCAACCAGTCCGGTGCGCATTTCGCGCGGGTTGGACCAGTTGAGCTTCACAATGTCGCACAGCACGCCAAGGGCGGTCTCCGAGACTTTGCCCCCAAACACCGTCTCCATCAGGCCGGCGCGAGCGTCGGCCGGAGCGGCTGTATCGGCTGCTGCCACACGCAGGCCGCGGTCAACATCCAGGGCATCGACGATGTCGAACAACTCGGTGCCCGTCTGAGCGGTAACTGCTACTGCGTTGTCGGAGCTGTTGGCCACGCGGTCAACAAATCCGAACGCTTGGTTTAGCGCCTCGCGGCTCGCTGCGTGCATATCGCTCACTTTCCTGCCGGAGCCACGCTATCGAGCGAGGACAAGAAGTTATCGATCGTGCCCGAACGCTTGACGTTGTCGGAGAGTTGCTCTCCGAGCAGACGCTCAGCAAGGTTGATCGAGTTCTGTCCCATCTCGGAACGCAGTTCAGAAACAACCTGCTCGCGCTGGGCAAGAAGCTGCTTCTCTCCGGACTCAATAATGCGGTTGCTCTCTTCGGTGGCCTCGGCCTTCATCTCGTCCACGATCTTCTTGCCCTTGTCGCGGGCTTCTTCGCGGATCTGCTGTGCTTCGGCGCGGGCCTCAGAAAGCTGCGCGTTGTACTTTTCCAGCGCGGCCTTTGCCTCAGCCTGTGCGGCCTCGGCGCGTTGAATGCCGCCCTTGATCCGGTCCTCACGCTCGGCCAGGACCTCTTGGAACTTCGGAAGTACGAACTTCCAGAAGAGGAACAGGATTACGATGAGCGAAACAAAGGACCAGACGAGGTCGTAGTTAGCAGGCAACAGCACGGAGAATTGTCCCTCCCCGGGAAGCTCCTCCCCACCGGCTGCTAAGTAGGTATAGACGTTCGTCATGAGTCTTTAGTGCTTTCGTGTCTGTTCGTCTTAGAGGATGAAGCCGGCGACCAAGCCGATGAGGGCGAGGGCCTCAACGAAGGCGATGCCCAGGAACATGGTGGTACGCAGCTGGCCGGCCATCTCAGGCTGGCGAGCCATGCCCTCGAGGGCCTTACCAACGAGGATGCCGATGCCGAGGCCCGGGCCGATGGTGGCGAGACCGTAGCCGACGGTGGCGATGGAGCCGTCAAGACCGTTAGCGGCCTGTGCGAGGATGACTTCGTTCATGATGTGTCGTTCCCTTTCTAGGGGCTCAGCGCTTCCTTAACTGAGCCTGGAATTGTGTGGTTTTTTGGTCCGCTGAAATCAGCGGGTCAGTGTTCGTCTGCGTGCAGAGAGAGTTCGATATACACGGCCGACAGCAGGGCGAAGATGTACGCCTGCAGGAAAATGACCAGCATCTCGAACAGAGTGAATGCAATCGCTGCGAATAGGGTCACTGCGGACAGCGCGGTCCAGCCATTCATCTGCCAGAAGAAGAAGTTGGTGGCAGAAAACAGCAGCACCAGGATGATGTGACCGGCCAACATGTTGGCCATAAGACGCAGAGTGAGGGTTGCGGGGCGCAGCACGAAGGTGGAGAAGAACTCCAGCGGAATCACCAAGAAGTGCAGCGGCCATGGGAGATTAGGAATCACCACAGAGGACTTGACGTACTTGAAGAATCCGTAGCGCTTAGCACCCGCATAGACGAAGGCGATGTATCCGAAGATCGCCAAGACCAGCGGCATGCCGATTCTGGCGTTCGGAGAGATGTTGAGGCCAGGAATGATCGAGGGGATATTCATAGCCAGAACAAGGAAGAAGATAGTGGCAATAACCGGCAGGAACCGGCGGCCCTCCTTCTTGCCCAAGATATCTTCCGAAATGTGAATACGAACGAAGTCAAGGAGCATCTCGGCTACGTTCTGGAGGCCACGCGGAACAACCTTGGGGTTGCGCATAGCCACGAGGAAGAAGATCGCCAACAGCACCGCCATAAGCAGGCGGACGAACATCAGACGGTCGATTGCGAACCAAGTATCGTCGAACCAAATTGGACCCGGGGAAAATTCGTGTTCCAGAGAGGGCGGATGGAACTCACCCTTCATGGACAGTGTTGTAACGCTCAGCGTTCTCTCCCGTGTTCGGGCCGAAACGCCCTGTACAGAGCAGCTTCGGTGCGATGGACGTCTGATTTTCTTTGGCCGTACCGGACTCCGTCGCACATCTCGTGACGGCCAATTGTGGGCAGCGCATAGGAGCGTTTGCCCGTCGATAAGATTATCAGGCTTGTCTCAAGTTCACCCGAAAGATGAAACGGCCACGCCCACCCCTCGCCTAGACATAAGAAAAACCCGCGCGTAGCGGGCATTTTTCCCCTCTTGTAAGCTGTCTCACAGGGGCTATACGCCCCTGTTATGGGGGTGGTTCCGCCGGCACGGGTTCTCGCGATAACTATTGAGCAGAGTGAATAGATGCACCACCAGCCCCAGCAGCATCCCCCCAGTAGAGGGGATTACGGCGGGAGAACATGTCTTGTGTGGGCAGCGAGTAGGCGTCGATAAGCGTCCGCCCGCACTCGCAGTTAGTTGATGGTGGTCACCTTGGTGGTCATAATCGCCCAGACCTCGGCGCCGAGAACGATCACCAGCGCCGCGATCGTGGTCACAACGAGCGCAATCGGATCATAGAACGTCAGGTCGCGCAGGGCCCACAGCACGATGATGAGCACGACGATCTTCACGAGCCAGCCACCCAGCACCACCACGCCCGTCATCTCTGGGGAGGTATGGGAGGTAAGAAGGGTGCTGAGCACGGTGAGCAAGACGAAACCGCCACCGATAGCCGCGCCGAGAAGCACGCCCCACACTCCGGGGAGATCGCGAATGAGCCACCACAGCAGCACCGACAGCACCGTCACGGCCACCAGCGCCAGCGAACCCATCTTCATCGCGCGCACCAAGGGGCGCCGCGGATCATCGTATTGCGAGGCGGTTTTTTCAGTCATAATGCGGAAATTGTACACACTACGCACTAGCGCAGCGCCCAGCTAGGAACCCCGCGCCACAGAGGTCGAGCTGCGGCGCATATGGCGCCCTTCCCCACTGCCCCGAGTACCGGCCGCGCGACGCAGCGAAGGCAGCACCGTCAACACCACGGCGAGCAGCGCGCTCACCCCGAAGATCGGGCCGGCGATGCGCGCCGGAAACACCGTGAACCCCACCGCGCCGAAGGCGACCACCGACACCCAGGTGTACAAAATGAGCACCACGCGGCGGTGGGTGTGGCCGATGTCGAGCAGGCGGTGATGCAGGTGCTTGCGGTCGGCGGCAAAGGGCGAGCGCCCCGCGGAGACGCGCCGCACCACCGCCAGAACCAGGTCCAGCACGGGGATGAAGATCGCTGCCGCCACCACGATGAAGGGGCTGAGCAGGGCGACGATGTCCTCGGTGCCGTAGAGGCTCATGTTGATCTTGCCCGAAGCGGAGGTGGCCGCGGCAGAGAGCAGCAACCCGATGAGCATCGCTCCGGTATCGCCCATGAAAATGCGGGACGGCTCGAAATTATGGGGCAAGAAACCGGCACAGACTCCCACCAAGGCAGCGGCGATAATCGCCGGTGGATAGGCCGAGACAGCTCCGCCTTGATCGTGCAGCACCGTCAGGGAGAACACGAGAATGGCCGCCCCGGCGATCATGCCCAGCCCTGCGGCGAGTCCGTCGATGCCGTCGACGAAGTTAATGGCATTAATCAACGCCACCGTAAACACAGTGGTAAAGACCGTGGACTGGACACTATCGAGGATGACGGTGGTGCCCTCCCCAAAAGGCACATAGATCAATGTCCACGACAGTCCGAGGGCGCTCATCACAATGGCGGCCAGAATCTGGCCGATGAGCTTCGTGACGGCGTCGAGCTCGAAGATGTCATCGATCACGCCCACCACGACAATCACAATGCTCGCCCAAAACACCGCATGCATTTCGGGAGTCATGGGCATAAACCCACGCGTCAGCGCCGGCAGCTGGGAGGCCATCACCACCGCCAGCACCAGCCCAGTAAACATCGCTACCCCGCCGAGCTGTGGCTTCGGGATTGTGTGCACGTCCCGATCCCGAATATCGGCCAGCAGCCCGGCGCGCACCACCGCATGCCGAATGATGCCCGTGGTGAGATAGGTGACCGCGCAGGCTGCCAGCAAAATGAGCGCAAGCTCACGCAGCGGAACACCCGCTCCACCAGCGCCCATCGTGTTGTCCTTTCCTTCTCGTGCCGCCCAGGTTGAGTCTCGCGGGCGATATCTACTACTGCTACTACGCAGCAGCGTCGCCCCTAGAGTGGCCCCTAGTGTGGCCCCACGCCCTGTGCACTCTTCGTCTCAGCAGTCTAGGCCACCGCCAGCACTCACGGGGGTGGCCACGGCTGTGGCAGAGGCCAATTCGTCTTTTTCGCGCACCGCCGCGTGCCGACGCGTGCTGCCGGCGCGCCGCATCACCACGGGCCAAACGATGCGGCCGTGAGCGGTGATGTCTCGTGTACTTTAGCGGGCGCGGAGCTGCTCTGGGTCGATCTCGAGCACCTCTGCGATCCGCTCCGCGGAGATTGCGCCCTCGCGGAGTAGCCGCGTCTTGTTGCCGGAGAGATCAACGATGCTGGAGGGCTGCCCCATGGCGCACTCCCCACCGTTGAGATAGGTAGACACCGCGTTGCCGAGCTGCTGCTTGGCGTCGACAACGGTGGTGGCCGGTGGCTGCCCGGAGATATTGGCGCTGGATACGGCCATCGGGCCGGTTGCGCGGAGCAGTTCGATGGCCACGGGGTGCAGCGGCATGCGGAGCATCACGGTGCCGCGGGTATCGCCGAGGTTCCACATCAGCGACGGTGCTTGTTCGATCACGATGGATAGCCCGCCGGGCCAAAAGGCCTCGACTAGGCGTTGGGCATTGGGCGTATAAGTATGGACCAGGCCGCGTACTGTGTCCCAGCTTCCGATGAGTACCGGCACCGGCATATCTGGGCCACGACGCTTCGTGGCGAGGAGCTGATTCACCGCCTGATTATTGAAGGCATCGCATCCCAAGCCATAGAGGGTATCGGTAGGAAGAACAACGAGCTTTCCTTCCGCAACCTCGGCTGCAGCGGTGCGGACACCGAGCTCGCGCTTGTCATCTTGGGAGCAATCGAAGATCCGAGACACGTCGAATTCTCTCCTTATACGTCAGCGGCAATTGTGGTGGTGTAGCAAAAATAGTACGCCCCAGAGCACACGGCGCGATAACACCGTCCACGGTAGGCCGCCTATTCGGGTGCTCGCAGCTGCAGAGTGGCTAGGCTCTCTGCCGCGGCCCATGCCCGCAGCACACGCCAGCGGCGCTATAGTCCGCCGAAAAGTATACCGCCGACGATCACCGCGCTGAGGATGGAAAAGGCCAGCGCGAAGGGCACGAAACGCAGCACAAAGGCCTTGCCCCACATGCCGTATTGCATGGCGATGAGCTTGATATCCACCATCGGGCCCACCACGAGGAATACGAGCTGCGCTGTGGGCGAGACATGGGTGAAGGAGGCGGCGATAAAGGCATCGGCCTCCGAGCACAGGCTGAGCACGATCGCCAGCGCCGCCATCACGGCGACGGCCACGAGCGGGTATTCATTGATCGTCTCGAACCAGGAGCGCGGCACGGTCACCTTGATCAGTGCCGCAGCCATCGCGCCGAGGGCGAGGAAGCCACCGGCGTTCATCAGATCGCTCAGCGCCGAGGCGCGAAATACATCCAGCTTCTTCACATGGCTATGGTCGTGGCCGCGACCGATCTCCATGTGCTCCTCTCCCCTGATGCTGATCCACATCCATCCCACGAGGATGGCGGCGGCGAGCGAGGCGAGAAACCGCGCCCACACCATGAGGGGAAAACCATTGAAGGCCACGGCGGTAGAGACGAGTACCACCGGATTGATCGCCGGCGCGGCGAGCATGAACGCAAGCGCCGCAGCGGGCGGAATCCCGCGCCGAATCAGTGACCCACTCACCGGAACCGAGCCGCATTCACATCCCGGGAGTAATAGACCGGAGCTGGCCACGGTGGGCACGGCGAGAAATTCATTGCGCGGAGTGATTGTGCGTAGTGCGGTATCTGACACAAACGCCGATATCGCCCCCGACACGATCACGCCGAGCACCAGAAAGGGCATGGCCTGCAACGTGATGGCGACGGTGATCGAGGCCCAGGATTCCACTGCGCCGCTCATTGGCAGGATAGGCCCGCGAATGCGGACCACCACCAACGCAAGGGAGAGCAGAGCTACCGCAGCGACGGGAATAAGCCACCAGCTGCGCGGCCCTATTCCGTGTCGGCGCTGGCGGAGATCGCTTGCGGTGTGCGGGGGATGCGCGTGCGTGGTCATCTCACACCTGCTTTCTTAGAGATAAGGGCGGTTGGGTTGATCGATCGGCTCGGTTTCTTCCACCCGCAGCACCGGCCATTGCGCGTCGGCTGCGGTGTCTACTGTGCCGCTGAGCTCGTACCACTGATCTGAAACTGGGTCCGCGAGGCCTTCTAGGCGTACCTGATAGGGAATGGCATCGGCCGCGCAGCAATAGATCTTGAACCGCCCGAGAAACCAGCCTCCCTCCGCGCCTTCTGAGGCGAAGCCCACCACCCGGACCTGCACCCCATCGAGGTCCTCTTTGGAGCCAAAGTAGAAGCGGTTGGCGAGATCCTCGAGTGTGATCTCATTGACGTCATCGCGCGCCAGCTCGGGAAAGGCGATGGTGCCATCGGGGTTGCGTTCCACCCGCACCAGTTGTTGGGCGCGTTGCGCCTGCGGATCCCCCATGCTTGTCGACGCCCCGCCCACGGCCGCCGATCCCAACATCGACGCCCCTAGCGGGTCCGGCGCGCTCACCACCGCGAGCAGCACGGGCACAAGCAACACCCAGGACGTGGCGCGCACTGGGTGCTCCCCCGCTGCGGTGGCCGCGTCGAGCCGCACCCGAGCCAGGGACCACACTCCCAAGCCGAAAAGCGCCAGCCCGGTGAGAATCATGACCGGGCGAAAGAAGGGCTGCACATAGTTGTTGAGCTGCCCAGTAATCGCCAATACCAGCAACACGATGCTCAGCAGCACCACGATGGTGGAGGCCAGCACGGTAGATAGGCCCTGTGCGGGGCTGGTCTCGCGCGTCTCCGCGCAGCAGGCCTGCTGAGGCGGAGATGAATGCTCACACGGAGCCATGGTGAGTAGATGTCCTTTCCACGGGCTACTACGCAGCAGAGTGATCTGAAAATCAGTGTAGGTATCTGCGGGGCTAGAGCGTGTGACCGCCCTAGCCGCGAGACCTAGCTGGTGCGGGAGCGGCTGCTCAGCAGCGCGATTCCACCCACCACGACGATCACGGACACACCGGCCAGAATCCACCACACGGTGTGCGTATTCGAGGAGGTGGCGTCGTACTGCGCCTGCTTATCCCATTGCG
Source organism: Corynebacterium sp. TAE3-ERU2 (assembly GCF_019209955.1). Taxonomy (NCBI): domain Bacteria; kingdom Bacillati; phylum Actinomycetota; class Actinomycetes; order Mycobacteriales; family Corynebacteriaceae; genus Corynebacterium; species Corynebacterium sp. TAE3-ERU2. The sequence goes on from NZ_JAHUTL010000001.1 coordinate 154,275, forward strand.
GGCTGAGATCGATGGCACCTGGATCCGTGTCGAGCTCGAGGGCATTGGCGGCGACGTAGAAAATATCTGTTTGATCCAACTGCCCCACCACGTTCTGCGCGCCGGGCCCGGAGGCAGCCACCTGAATCTGCGCCCCGGTGTGGGTCTGACCACCGAGCGCCACATCATCCTCATTCGAGGGCGCGGTGGCGTAGTTCATGGTCATCTCCACCCCTGGGGTGGTGCCGGCGAGGGTGATGGTGCGGCCAGCTGTGATCGCCCCCGGGTTGGTGATCTGCGAGGTGTGCGCATGATCGGTGGTGGAGATGATCAAGGTGGGCTCGCCGGTGGTCTCTACCCACTCGCGGACTGCGGCGAGGGTGGCGTCGTAGTCGCTGAATTCCCCGAACTGGCCGCAGGCATCGGCGTCGTGGCCGGCCTTGTCCACCGAGGCGGCTTCAACCTGTAGCAAGAAGCCGGCGTCGTTGCGCAATAAATCCAAAGCCGTGGTGGTCATCTGCTCCAGCGATGGGATCTCCGGGCCGCGCTCGCTATTGGCGCTGCACTGCTGGGCGGGGGCGATGGCGCCGTCTTCGGTGGGGATCGATTGGGCATAGTGTCGCGGCAGGTTGCCGGGGGCGAATAGCCCCAGCACGGGGCTGCCGGTATGGGCGTCGCTGAGCCGCTGCATCTCCTCGGTCGTGCTCACGATCTGATAGCCCTGAGCCTCGGCGTTCTCGAGGACACTCTTACCTTCGGTCCAGTCGTTGCCGGCCCACATCCCACCGCGTTGCACGATCTGCTCGAAGGCCTCGCGGCCGCCGCCGAGGGTCACATCGGCGCGCAGATCCACGATCTGCTCCGAGATCGACCCGAGACCGCCATTCTCCCGATACTGCGAGTCCATGTCTGGGCCTTGACATTTCTCATTGTTCTTGTCCTTCTCCGGCCCATAGCACTTGCGGTTCAAGGCGTGAGTGGCGAAGGCGGCCGGGGTGGCATCTTGCACCTCGGCGGTGGTGACATTGCCGATTTTCATGCCCTTGGCTTTGGCCAGCTCCGCCATGGTGGGCACCGGCACGCCGGTGACATCCACGCCCACCGCGCCGTTATAGGTTTTGATCCCCGAGTTCCACGCCGAGCCCGAGGCCGCGGAGTCGGTAACGAGATCCGGTTGGCCGGTGCTGCGGGAGAGCGCATAGGTGGTAGCACTGCCGGTGAAGTCGAAGTTGTCATAGCCGGGCAGCCGTCCCGAGGGGCCCACGAGATAGTTGCGGGCGGAGGTGATCTCGGAATTACCGGTGCCATCAGAAATCATCAGCACCACATTCTTCGCCTTATCCGTAGACAGCCCGTGCCCCTGCGTGCCATAGTGTGCGCAGTCTCCTGGCTGAGGCGCGCCGCCATCGGCGGTGACGAGATAGCACGTCTCGCGTACATCATCGCGTGCCGCGGCAGCCTTCTTCAGGTCGATGCTCTGGAACGGAGAGGACTCAGCCACCTCCCAATCGCCGAGGCGCAGCGCATTGGCCATCACATAAAACATGTCGGTTTGATCGATCATGCCGATCACATTCTCCGCTCCCGGACCGAAAGCGGCCACGCGCAGCTCGGCACCATTGTGCTGGGTGGAGAATTTCTCCTCCCCTTCAATCACCTCTGCGGGCAGCGTGCCATAGCCGACGGCCTGGCCCACTCCATCGTTGGTGGCCAAGCGGGTCGCGGGGCTGACCGACTCCGCGCTATCGGGAAGGATCTGCGCCGAGTGGGCGTGATCGGCAGCCAGCAACACCAGGGTGTTGCCATCGGCGCGGGCAAAGTCGAGGGCTTCCTGGATGGCCTCGTCGATGCGCTCGACCTCACCAATCATCCCGCAGGCATCGGCGGCGTGATTGCGCTTATCAATGCTGGCGGATTCTACCTGCAGAAAAAAGCCGGTCTCGGCCTCAGGATCGTCTAGCAGCCGCAGGGCCGTGGAGGTCATCTCGGCCAACTCGGGCTCGCTACCGGTGTCATTGGCGCTACAGGTCTCGGGCGGCTTCTGCGCCCCACCGACGGTGGCCGTGGAGGGGGCGAAACGGGTGGTGAGATTGCCGTCGTTGAACAACCCCAGCACCGGCTCCTCCTGCGAGGCCCGCTCTACTGCGGCCAGCTCCTCGGCAGTGGTGACGACGGTGTAGCCGGCGTCGGTGGCGTTATCGAGCACGCTGCGGCCTTCCTGCCAGGTCATCGTGCTATCCAGATAGGGGGTGCGCGCCGGGCCGCCCTCTTGCACGATCTCGCGGAAGGATTCCATGCCGCCGCCGAGGGTGATATCGGCGCGGGTTTCCACCAGTTGCTCCGAAATGGATCCCAAGCCGCCGTTGTTGCGGTACTGCTCCGAGTACTCGCCTCCCTGGCAGCGTTCGTGCTTATCCTCTTCCGGCCCGTAACACTTGCGCCCCACCGCATGCGCCGCGAGCGACGCTGGGGTGGCATCCTGAACTTCCGAGGTGGTGACATTGCCGGTGCGCATGCCCGCCTTTTTGGCCAGTTCCACGATATTCGGCACCGGCTCGCCCTCAAGATCCACGCCGATGGCGCCGTTATAGGTTTTAGTGCCGCTCGTCCACGCGGTGGCGGAGGCAGCCGAGTCTGTGACGAGGTTGAAGCTGCCATCGCGGTCAATGGAATGGTGGGTGTAGGTGCCGGTGGCGGACAATTCATCGATGCCCGCGAACCGTCCGCCCGCCCCCTTGAGATAGTTCCGCGCTGCGGTGATGGTTTGTTGATCCATGCCATCGCCCACGATGAGGATCACGTTGCGGGCGGTCTCCGTACTGCGGCCCGGCCCTGCGGTGCCGAAGCGGGCGCAGTCGCCCGGGCCTGGGGCGCGGACGGTGCCGTCGTCGGTAATGGCGATGCAATCGCCGCCGTCGCTGGGCGCGGTGTTTGTTGGAGTGTCCTCGGCATGGCCGAGCGGGGCTAGTCCGAATCCGGTGAGTGCTGCGATGAGCAGGCCCGATGCGCACAGTCGGGGCACTCGAGTCGATATCGCCATGATGCTGTTGTATCCCTTTTAGCTATCCACGTCGGGAGCCACCGCGCCGTCGCTGCTCAAGGAATTCGCAGCCGGCGCTGAGGTGGCTCGGGCATAGTCGATGCCTCGAGGGATCACTCTAAAAAGTGAGCATGACACGGCCTGTACCGTGACGCTACGCACATATGAATACTCGGTGACGAATAAGAAACTTGTTAGTTTCGGAAAGCTATCGCGAATCGATGGATACCATTAAGATCGTCGAGCACCTCGGCAGGGCTGAAGGCCCCATAACGATCAAGGGCGTCCCGCACCAATCGTGAAGTGGCATCATCATGTTCGATGCCCACTGCCCCACCGGGGCGAAGCAGCCGCGCCAGCACAGGAATCATCGGCTCGATCACACTCATCCCGTCCGCACCAGCAAATACTGCCGCATGGGGGTCGGCGGCCACCTCTGGCTGGACGACGCTGCCCTCCGGCACATACGGCGGGTTGGTCACTATCAGATCCACCTGGCCATCCAGCGCCCTAAGCAGTTGCGGATCGGTGGCGTCGCCTGCGAGCACCTCGAGGTTCGGGTACGTGGAGGCGTTCTGCGTAGTATATTCCCGCGCCCGCGCACTCAGCTCCACCGCACTCACCCGCGCCTGCGGCACAGCCGCGGCAATCCAGCAGGCCAGCGCGCCCGAACCGGTACAGAGATCCACCACGCGAGGCGCGGCTATCCCCGCGTGCATCATGTCCTCTAGGCGCTGCACGGCCCACTCGGCGAGCACCTCGGTTTCTGGGCGCGGAATAAATACCCCGGGCCCCACGGCGAGGTCGAGGGGGCCGAAGGCGGCGCTGCCGAGAATATGCTGCAGCGGCTCCCTGGCGGCGCGGCGAGAAAGGAGCTCGTCGAAGTCTTCCGGTCGGGACAGAACGTCACCGTGATGAAAAAACAGGCGGGAGCGGTCGATGCCGAGATGGTGGGCGAGCAGCGAGGAGGCGTCGTTAAGCGCAGAAGAGCAACCGCTCGCGGAGAGACGAGCGGTTGCTTTCTGTAGTGCTTGACGGACCGTGAGGTCGGTCACGTTAGTTCTCCGCCTCCAAGCGCGCGGCGCGTTCGGCCGCCTGGAGCGCGGTGAAGAGATCATCGAGCTGACCATCCAGCACCGAATCAAGGTTATTGGCCTTGTAGTTGATGCGGTGATCAGAGATGCGGTTTTCCGGCCAATTGTAGGTGCGGACGCGCTCAGAGCGGTCCATGGTGCGCACCTGATTAGCGCGGCCCTCGGCGGCCTCCGCCTCGGCTTCTTCCTCGCGCATCTGCTGCAGACGAGCGGCCAGCACCTGCATGGCGCGGGCACGGTTTTGAATCTGCGAGCGCTCCTTTTGGCAGGTCACCACCACTCCCGTGGGCAGGTGGGTGATGCGCACGGCCGAGTCAGTGGTGTTCACGCCCTGACCGCCCTTACCGGAGGAACGATAGACGTCCACGCGGATGTCCTTTTCGTCGATCTCCACATCCTCGACCTCATCGGGCTCGGGGTAGACGAGCACACCGGCCGCGGAGGTCTGGATACGACCCTGCGATTCGGTGACGGGCACCCGCTGCACGCGGTGCACCCCGCCCTCGAACTTGAACACGCTCCACGCGCCATCGCGGGAGGGCTGCTTCGAGCGGATCGAGAGGGTGATGTCTTTGACGCCACCCAGATCGGACTCGGCGAGGTCGAGCACCTCGGTGGAAAAGCCATTCTTATCGGCGAACTTCTGGTACATGCGCACCAGCTCACCGGCGAAAAGCGCGGCTTCTTCGCCGCCGGCACCGGACTTCACTTCCATCACGATGTCATCGCCATCGTGCGGATCGCGCGGGGCCAGTAGATCGGCGAGCTGCTCCTCGAGTTCGATGGCACGCTGCCCCAGCCGCTCGGCCTCCTCCGCAAAGTCATGATCCTCATAGGCCATTTCCTTCGCGGCTTCGTGGTCCTCGCGGGTGGACTTCAACTCCTTGTACACCTTCACGATCGGGCCGAGCTCCGAGTAGCGCTTTGCGACGCGGCGCGCGGCCTTTTGATCGTTATGGAGTTCAGGATCAGCCATCTGCTGCTCCAGGCCGTGATATTCGGCCAGGATGTCATCAACTGCTGAAACTTGGCTCATCTTAGGAGTATTCCTCCTCCTGGTCGGCCGCCATCGGCGCGGAGGATGCTACCTGCACCATGAACTCGCCATTGTTCTTGGTCTTCTTCAGCTGCTTGATCAGCAGGTCAATGGCCTGCTGGTTGTCCAGCGCAGACAGGATACGGCGGAGCTTGTGCATGATGCGGGCCTCTTCCGGGGCGAGCAGCAGCTCATCCTTACGGGTACCGGAGGGATTAACATCCACGGCCGGGAAGACGCGCCGCTCGGAGATCTTGCGATCCAGCTTCAGCTCGGCGTTGCCGGTGCCCTTGAACTCCTCGAAGATCACGGTATCGCCGGCAGAGCCGGTCTCCACCATGGCGGTGGCGATGATGGTGAGGCTGCCGCCGTTTTCGATATTGCGGGCAGCACCGAGGAAACGCTTCGGCGGGTAGAGCGCATTGGAGTCCACACCACCGGAGAGGATACGGCCCGAGGCTGGGGAGGAATTGTTGTAGGCGCGGCCCAAACGAGTGATGGAGTCCAGCAGCACCACCACGTCCTCGCCCTGCTCCACCAGGCGCTTGGCGCGTTCGATGGCAAGCTCGGCGACCGCAGTGTGCTCGCTCGGCGGGCGGTCGAAGGTGGAGGCAATAACCTCGCCCTTGACGCTGCGCTGCATGTCCGTGACTTCCTCGGGGCGCTCGTCCACCAGCACCACCATCAGGTAGCACTCCGGGTTATTGGTGGCGATGGCGTTCGCAATGTTTTGCAGAATCGTCGTCTTACCGGCCTTCGGCGGGGAGACGATCAGGGCGCGCTGGCCCTTACCAATGGGCATGATCAGATCGATCACACGGGTGGTGAGGATCCGCTGCTCGGTTTCCAGGCGCAGACGCTGGTTCGGATACAGCGGGGTGAGCTTGGAGAAGTCCGGGCGCTGCCGAGCCTCGTCCACGCTCATGCCGTTGACGGTATCCACGCGGACCAGCGGATTGTACTTCTGGCGGCGGTTATTGCCGCGGTTATTCCCGCCGACCTTGGCTTGGCCGGTAATGGCGTCGCCGCGACGCAGCCCGTTTTTGCGAATCATGTTCTGATTGACAAAAACGTCCTGGGTGCCGGCCTGGTAGCCGGTGGTGCGCACGAAGGCAACGTTGTTATCCACGATGTCCAGGATGCCGCCTACCGGCTGCAGCTGGTCATCATTGCGGTTGTCATTATCGTCCTGGCCGTCGTTGCCGCGATCGTTATTGCGATCGTTGTTGCGGTCATTATTCCGGCCACGACGGTTGTTGCGATCACGACGATTGCGGCGACCGCCCTTGTCATTGCGGTCTCGGCGATTGCGGCGGTTACCGCCCTGATCATTGTTGTTATCGTCATCATCCCGGCCGGAATCATCGCCATCGCGGTTATCGCGGTTCTTATTCCTGCCGCGGTTGTCGCGGTCGCGGTTATCGCGGTTATCCCGATCGCGGTCACGATTGCGGTTATCGCGGTCGCGACGATCACGGTTGTCGTTGGAGGAGTTGTCCTCGGAGTCACCGCGCTCATTGTCATCCTCGCCGCGGTCATTATCACGACGCTCGCGCTGAATCTGGCGCTGCTTATGGCGGCGGGCCCGGCGCGCTGCGGAGCGAGACTCGTAGTACACCGGCTCATCCTCAGACTCGGAGGACTGGGAGGAGGACTCGGCGGCCTTCTCCGGCTTCTCGTTCTTGTCGCCCTTATCGGAGTTCTTCTCGGCCTTGTTCTCATCGGCGGCGTCGTGCTGCTCTGGGGTGTGGGCCTTGGCAGTAGCGCGACGACGTCGCGAACGCGGCGAGTGATCCTCGGCCTCAGCGGAGGAATCGGAGGCGTCCTTCTTCGCCGCAGCGCGCTGAGAGCCCTGTCCCCCATTGCCCCCGGCCGCGCCGTTCTGGGCAGCCTTGATGGCGTCAACGAGCTCAACCTTGCGCTTACCGGAGAGACCACGCAGACCCAAGTCGCGGGCCATCGCGCGGAGTTCCGGCAGCCGCAGGGTGTTCAGGTCCTTAGCGGAAGTGTCCTTGTCGGTCACAGAGTTCCTTTCATCGCTTTTCTTCATCCCCCGTGATCGCCGCGGCTGTGCAGGAAACACGCCGTATGCAGCGGATACGAACACCTGCCCTAGTCGCTAGGGCACGCATGGGCATTCGAGGTTAAAAGCTACTGTGGAGTTTGATATGGGGACTACCTGTGGATCATGATTACCCAGCGGTGAAATGTCGGCAGATAGTCTATACGCGTGGCGTAAACGCGAGGCGTCACGGAGTGCGGGCTCACGGCCGTCGACGCAACGTCGATAAGCAGTGGCGGTCAGCCGCCTCCTACAAGGGCGATCAAACAATGTGATGTGAGCCGCACCACACGCACCGCAGTCTGCAGTTAGCCACCGCGAAGTGGTAAAGAGTGTGCGGGGAGTGTGCGACGTCTAAAGCCTCGTTGACGCCTGTGTTCGCACCAAGAGCGTAGAGCACGATCCTCAATCATTCTTAAGTTGCGTGCTACTGACTCCCGATCATAACAGAGCTGTAACTCTCCTGCGAAGAGGCATCGCTTGGTTTGTGCCATGTGGGGTTGGGCCCGCGATCAGACACAAGTGTGTCGCGCCGAACAGTTAAGCTAGACCCTATGCGCAGCACCATGCACGATATCCCCCTGTCCTTGGCGCGAATCCTCACCTACGGCTCCACCGTGTTCGGCGACACCACGGTCACCACGTGGAGGAATACCGGCCCCGAGACCACGACCTTCGCGGACATCGGGTCCCGTGCCGCCGCTTTCGCCCATGCCCTGCGCGATGAGCTGGGAATTGACGGCGACCAGCGCGTGAGCACCTTCATGTTTAACTGCGCCGAGCATCTCGAAGTGCTCTTCGCCACCTCGTGCATGGGGGCGGTATTTGCGCCGCTGAATAAGCAGTTGATGCACGATCAGATTCGTCACATTATTAATCACGCCGAGTCGCGGGTGATCGTGGCGGATCCTTCTCTCGCCGCGCCGCTGGGCTCTATCCTGCGCGGCTGCCCCACCGTGAGTGCGGTGGTGTTTATCGGGCTCGAGGACCACGAGCAGCTACGCGCGCTCATTCCAGAGCATCTGCCCGTGTATTCCTATGAGGCGCTGCTCGATGGGCGCTCGGCGCACTATGACTGGCCGGAATTGGATGAGACCACGGCGGCGGCCATGTGCTATTCCACCGGCACCACGGGGGCGCCGAAGGGCGTGGCGTATTCGCATCGCTCTCTATATATCCAGACCCTGGAGTTGCGCTCCTCCGATGCGATGGCGATTGCCCACGGCGTGCCCTTTTTATGCTGCGTGCCGATCTATCACGTGTTGAGCTGGGGTGTGCCCGTCACCGCCTTTATGTCTGGCACCCCGCTGATCCTGCCCGGCTCCGATGTCTCGGCCCCGCGACTGGCGGAGATTATCGAGACCTGCCACCCGCGCATGGCGCATGGGGTGCCCACCCTGTGGATTTCCCTCATGGTGCATTATCTTTCCCACCCGCCGCAGCGCATGAGCCTCACTGAGCTATTCGTCGGCGGCTCCCCCGTGCCGCCGGTGCTGATCCAGCTGTGGGAGGAACGCTATGGCGTGGATGTGGTGCACGTCTGGGGCATGACGGAAACCTCCACGGTCGGCACAGTCTCGCGCCCACCGGTGGGCGCCTCCGGCGAGCGGCGCTGGCTCTATCGCACCTCCCAGGGCCGTTTTTCGCCCTCGGTGGAATTCCGAGTGGTCAACGATGGCGCTATCCAGTCCTCCACGGACCGCAACCAAGGCGAGATTCAGGTGCGCGGCAATTATGTGACCGAGCGCTACTATGACTCCCCCACCGAGCATGGCGAAAACCCTGCCTCGGTCTTTCGCGGCGAACCGGTGGATCATGCCGCAGAACAGTTCACCGAGGATGGCTGGTTAAAGACGGGCGATGTGGGCTCGGTGACCAAGGATGGCTTCCTCACCATCGAGGACCGCGCCCGAGACGTGATTCGCTCCGGTGGCGAGTGGATTTACTCGGTGCAGCTGGAAAACATGGTGATGGAACACGACGATGTGGTCGAAGCCGCAGTGATCGGCTACCCCGACGATAAGTGGGGCGAGCGCCCCCTGTCGGTAACGGTGCTGCACCCAGGCGTCGATCCGACCCGGGAGACGGCGGAGCGGCTGCGCGATAGCCTGCGCGAGCGCCTGCCCCGCTGGATGCTGCCCGAGTATTGGACCTTTGTCGAACGCATCGACAAAACCAGCGTGGATAAGTTCGACAAGAAGGATCTGCGCATGCACCTGCGCGATGGAGATTATTCGGTGATCAAGCTGATCGGCCCCGGCGCCTCCACCCCGCAGGACAGTACCCACCGCGCGGAGAACACGGAGGATAGCGGGACCAACGAGGGGCAGGATCCCGCAGCGCAGCGGTGACCGTAGCGGTGATCGCAGCGGTGGCCGCAGCATAAAACCCAAGGGGTGTGCTGGCATCACAGTCGGTGTATCTATACTCTTGTCTGCACCATGAACAATGACGCTGCCCCTCTCTCCCCTCAGCGCGAGGCCGCATCCGAGCCAACCACCCTGCTTTTGCAGGATAGGTTCGGCCGCACGGCCCGCGATCTGCGTGTGTCGTTGACCGATAAATGCAATTTGCGTTGCACCTATTGCATGCCCGCCGAGGGGCTGAATTGGTTAGCTCAGGAAAAGACGCTCACCGATGAAGAGCTGTGTCGCCTCCTGCGCATTGCGGTGGAACGCCTCGGCATTCGTCAGCTGCGTTTCACCGGCGGCGAGCCCCTGCTGCGCCGCTCCCTGCCCGAGATCATCGCTTTTGCCACCAGCTTGCGCACCGATGAAGGCCGCGCCCCGCTCACCGCGTTGACCAGCAATGGGCTCGGGCTAGATAAAAGGGCCGCTGAGCTTGTCGACGCTGGCCTGAATCGGGTGAATATCTCCTTGGATTCGCTCGATCGCCACCGCTATCACACCCTCTCGCGGCGCGACCGCCTCGATGATGTGTTGGCCTCCATCGACACCGCACTCAAGGTCGGGCTCACTCCGGTCAAGATCAATACCGTGGTTATGCCCAACTCGAACGAAGGCGATATTCTGCCCCTCGCCCACTTCGCGGTGCGCACCGGCGCTCAGCTGCGCTTTATCGAACAGATGCCCCTCGGTCCGCCCGAGAAATGGGATCGCAACATCATGATCACCGCCCAGGACATCCTGGACACGCTCGCCGAAGACTTCGAGCTGACCGCCTCCTCCACGCCCCGCGGTTCCGCCCCAGCCCAGCTGTGGCATGCTGTAGAGCGCCAGCACCCGCATCACTCTGGGGAGATCGGGGTGATTGCCGCGGTGACGCATCCCTTCTGTGGCGACTGCGATCGCTCGCGACTGACCGCCGATGGCTTCATGCGCAATTGCCTATTCTCCCGCAGCGAAACGGACTTGCGGACGCTGCTGCGCTCGGGGGCGAGCGATGAAGAGATCATGGCCGCCTGGGCTGAGGGCATGGCGGAGAAGAAAGCCGGCCACGGGATTGATGATCACAGCTTCATCCAGCCCCAGCGCCTCATGTCCGAAATCGGCGGCTAAAGATACGCCGCCGCCCTGACCCAAATCGTGTGATTGTCTCAGAGGAGAACCCGCCCGTGATGTCTGATGTGAATGTTCAGGTTCGTTTCTTCGCCGCCGCCGCAGATGCTGTGGGCCGCGAGCACATTACCCTGCACCTGCCGGCAGAGTCGGCGGTAGCCGATGCGCTTGCCGCGCTGCACCGCCGATTCCCCACCGCCGCGCCGGTGCTGGCGAACTGCGCGGTGTTCATCGACGACCACCTCGAGGCGGATGAATCCCGCCAGCTGGCGACCGTAGAGAGCATGGATCTGCTGCCGCCTTTCGCCGGCGGCTAAAGTAGTGCCGCTGCCGAGTTAAGGCTTAAGCGCAGTTCGACCACTCATAGCTGCCATCGGCGAAATACTGTTTCTTCCACACCGGCAGACGCAGCTTGACGGCGTCGACAAGCGCTGCGATGGCGGCAAAAGAGTCCTGCCGGTGCGAAGAGGATACCGCCGCGGCGAGTGCCACGTCCCCAATGCGCAAGGAGCCGGTGCGGTGATAAACGGCCAGCGCGTGCAGATCGAAGCGCTCGGCGATGTCGTCTGCCACCTCGGCGATGATGCGTGAGGCGGCCGGATGCGCGGAATATTCGAGCGCGCTCACACTATGGCCGTGATCGTGATTGCGCACCCGCCCATCGAAGGTGACCACCGCACCCGCCTCGGGGCACGCGACCGAGGCATGAACCTCGACCATATCGATCGGCTCGGTGCACATTCCGGAACTGGTGACGGCCAAGGGGCATCCTTTCTGCACTGCGGCTGACTCCGCTGCTCATCGCTACTCGCTAGACTTGCCTACTATGCCACAGATTCGCAATGTCGACGATCACCTGCGCGCCGTCGTCGAACTCGGCCAGCGCTACCTCACCGCCACTGCTGCATCCACCGAGACGCGGGCGACGGAAGACTGTCGCGGCCGGGTACTCGCCACGGACCTTTCCGCCCGCTACCCCATCCCGGTGTTTCATAACTCGGCGATGGACGGCTTCCTGGTGCATCACGCTGATCTCAGCGACGGCAGCACCACCCTGCCGGTGGTCGCGGATGTGCCCGCCGGCAGCGCCCCGCACACCCCGCGCCCAGGCGAGGCAGTACGCATCATGACTGGCGCCCCCATCGATCTCAGCGGCTCGCCCGCAGAGTCCCCGCTGGCCGTGGTGCCGGTAGAGGCCTCGGATATGCCCATCGGGCGCAGCGACTGCCCCGCCGAGGTGCGCCTGAACGGCACGGCTGCTCCTGGCCAGCACATTCGCGCCGCCGGGGAAGATGTCAGCGTCGGACAGCTCGTACTCACCGCGGGCACAGTGCTCGATGCCGGCGCGATCGCCACCGCGATCTCCATCGGCTACGCCGAACTCAGCGTCTACCGCCTGCCCACCGTGGCAGTACTCTCGACCGGCGATGAGCTCCGCGGCCCCGGCGAAGAACTCGGCCCGGGACACATTCCCGATTCCAATGGCCCGATGCTGGCGGCGCTAGTTTCCGCCCTCGGCGCCGAATGCATCCGCGTGCACAGCAGCTCCGATTCCCCCGCAGAATTCGAAGACACCCTGCGCTCGCTGAGCGAGCGCGCCGATCTGATCATCACCTCCGGCGGAGTCTCGGCGGGCTCCTTCGACGTAGTCAAGGAAGTACTCAGCCGCCACGGAGTATGGTTCGGCCCCATCGCCCAACAGCCCGGCAAGCCACAGGGCCTCGGCATGATCCACGACACCCTCATCACCTGCCTGCCGGGCAACCCGGTGAGTGTCTACGCGTCCTTCCACCTCTACGTAGCTCCGCTCATTCGGCTACTACGCAGCAGAGCGAGCACCCCGGATCACTGGGATCTTCCCATCATTCACGCCACCGCTGGTGGGCACTTCCCCAGCGATTCCCGGCGCGCCCGTTTCGTGCCCGTGTGTCTGGAGCGCGAGGGCTCCATCACCGATGCGACGGTGCGGGCGGTACCCGCCCATGATCGCGGCCTCGGCTCACATCTGATTAGCTCGCTCGCGATCGCCGATGGGCTTGCGATCGTCCCACCCGGGGCAGGCGATATCACCGACGGCGCAGCTGTGTCGGTGCTCAGCACCCGGCTCTAGAGGGCTATATGCCGGCGGCGGGTGCCGGCGAGTACGATTCGGGCGCGCGCCACCAAAGTCCACCTTCGGGCGCGCGCCACCGTGCTTTTATCCACGACTTAAGTATTTTCCAAGGACGTTTCATGAGCAAAGATCTGACTTTCACCCACCTCAACGAGGCTGGCACCGCCTACATGGTGGATGTGACCGCCAAGAACCCCACCGTGCGCGAAGCTACCGCCTATGGCGAGGTGGCGTGTTCGGCCGAGGTGATGAGTGCGCTGAGGGATAACCGCGTCCCGAAGGGCGATGTGCTCGCCGTGGCCCGCATCGCCGGGATCTCGGCGGCAAAGAAAGTGCCCGAGCTTCTCCCGCTGGCCCACACCATCGGCGTGCACGGCTGCTCGGTGGAGCTGGAATTGCAGGACGACCACGTGGCTATCACCGCCACGGTGCGCACCGCTGATCGCACCGGCGTGGAGATGGAGGCACTCACGGCAGTCTCGGTGGCGGCACTCGCCGTGATCGACATGGTGAAGGGCGTGGATCGTTCTGCCTATATTCGCCGCAGTGCGATCATCGCCAAGTCAGGTGGACGCTCCGGCGACTGGTCCCGCGAGATTCCCCAATGAGCGCCCAAGTCGATGTGATTCTGCTGGCCGGGGGCCGCGGCAGTCGCATGGGTGGCCGCGATAAAGCCACCGTCGAGGTGGCGGGCCGCCGGCTGATCGATCACTGCCTCGCCACTATCGAGGCGATCGCAGAGCCCGCGGCCATGTGCGTGGTCACTACCCGCCCTGTGGAGCTGCCGGAGACTATTCTGCGCGCCACCGAGCGTCCCGCCTTCGCTGGGCCGGTCGCCGCTATCGCCGCGGGTGCGCAGCGGCTACGGGCGGATCGCACGCCGAGTCCCACCACGCTTGTTCTCGCGGTAGACGCGCCTCACTCCGCCCAGCTCTATCCGCAGCTGGCCGCGGCACTCACGGCACCCGCAGCCGGTGGCGAGAATGCGGCAGAGCAGGCGCACACAGCCCACAGCGCGGACACAGCGGGCGGAGATGTCGCTCTGGTGCGTAGTAGCGATGGCCACCGCCAGCCTTTATGCGCTTTGTGGCGCACCGCCTCCCTAGAACAGGCGGTGGCAGCGGTAGAGGAATGCGCCGGGGCTGCCGTATCGGCGTTAATGAAGAATCAGCGCATCATTACTGTGCCGGGAGATGGCTCCGAACGCGACTATGACACGCTCGCCGCGTTGGAGGAGTTTCCGCCGGCGGCCGCCCAGCGGCACGACTAGCGCGCGGCCGGCGCGAGGCGGCGCGGGGCGAGCCCAGCCCCAGTGCCGATAGACGCAAGCGGCTAGTGGTGCTCCTGGTTTTCGTGCTCGCTGCTGCCGTCCATTTGATCCACAATGTGGCTCAGCAGCGGGCCCACCACGGCCAGCACATCCTTTACTCCGCCGCGCGAACCCGGCGCGTTGACGATCACCGCGGGACGCTGCCCAGAGCGGCGGGCGATGCCCACCAGCCCCCGCGACAACGCCGCCAGCGGAGTCTTCTCTAGCCCGCGCAACAGAATCTGGGTGGAGATTTGGCGCAGTTCCACATCGAGCAAGGGTGCCGTCGCCTCGGGGGTTAGATCCCGCGGCGATACCCCGGTGCCGCCGGTGGTCAGCACCACCCGCGCGCCTGCCTCGATCGCCGCGATGATCGCGCCCTGCACCGAGTCCACACCGTCTTCGACGACCGTGATCTCCTCCACTGTCACCCCATGCGAGCGCAAACCCTCGCGGGCGATGGGGCCCGAAAGATCCTGCCGCTGCCCGCGGGCGCAGCGATCGGAGACGGTGATCACCGCGCCGGGGATATCCGGCATGGCGGCAATGGGCTGGGGGCTGTGGTGGGTGTGCTGATGGGCAGTGTGTTCAGTCACGATAGGGTGGCTCCTCATGCGTGTCGACGGCGGCGGTGGCAGGCGGCGTTCAGGCTGCTGCGTAGTGCCACTGTAGGTGATGCCTCAGGTGTGCGGGCAGCGCGGTCGCCCGCGGGACGCTGTGTACCATATGTGCATGCGTAAAATCCTGACGACGTTGAGTAGTGTGTTCGTCGCAGCCGGCGTGCTCAGCGCCTGCTCCTCCCCCACAGATGTTCCCGGCGGAGACGCCACCCAACTCGATGTCTTCGCTGCCGCCTCGACGCGGGTGCTCAATGATGACTTCGCGGATCTCGGCTCCGAGCTGGATAGCCCTGCCGAGTTGGTGATTCACAACGCGGGCTCCTCGGCGCTGGTACAGCAGCTGGTCGATGGCGCGCCTGCGGATGTGCTCATCACCGCCGATGAGCGCACCATGAACCGTGCCGTCGAACAAGGCGTAGTCGATAGCCCCGAGATCATCGCCAGCAACTATCTGGTGTTGGTCGTCCCCGCGGATAATCCCGGCGAGATCACCGGTTTCGATGAGTCCCTGCTCGATGCCACCGTCGTGCTCTGCGATGAGCAGGTGCCCTGCGGGGCAGCATCAAAGACGCTTATCGACGCCACCCTGCCGTCCCTTCAACCCGCATCGCTGGAGTCGAATGTGACCGATACCCTGGGCAAGGTCACCTCGGGCGGGGCCGATGCCGCGTTGGTCTACGCCTCTGATGCAATCGCCGCCGGCGACGCCGTGCGCACCTTCGAGATCCCCGGTGCCGAGGCGAGCCCTAACCGCTATCTGGCCGCTGTGGTTGCGCGAAGCGAGAAGAAGCCAGAGGCCGCCGCCTTTGTCCGGGCGCTGCATAGTAGCGCCGCCGATGAGGCGTGGTCCCGCCACGGCTTTAGCCCCGCCAGCTCCTAGTTTTTCTCGCAGAAGTCATCGCGATGCCTGCCGCACTTACTCCTGCCCGCACCCGCCAAACCCTTCCCATCATCGTGGCCGCATGGTGTGGGCTCTGTGTGATTATTGCCCCTGTGCTCACCCTGCTGTGGCGGGTGCCGTGGAGCCGGGTGCCGGAGATTGTGCGCGAACCCGCCACTCGGGAATTGATCGGGGTGACGATCTCCTCGGCGCTTTGGGCCACGCTGATCTCCACTGTCCTCGGCTTGGCGGTGGCGCTGTGGGTGCACACCTTGCGGGCTGGGCGCACGATCACCCGATTGCTGGTGCTGCTTCCCTTGGCGTTGCCGCCGGTGGTGGGCGGCATGGCGCTGACCACGCTGCTCGGGGTCTACGGGGTGGGCGCACCGCTATTGAATCTCTTCGGGCTGCGCTTCGCGTTCGCCTTCCCGGGCGTGGTGGCCTCGCACGTATTTATCGCTATGCCCTTCGTGGTCATCACTATCGAACAAGCCCTAGCCCAGCTGAGTCCCCGAGTACAGTCCTCGGCCCGCTCGGTGGGGATGAGCACGGGGGCGATCAACCGGCACATCCTCATCCCCACGGTGCTGCCGGCGCTTGCTAGCGGGGCCGGTTTGGCCTGTGCCCGCTCCCTCGGCGAGTTCGGCACCACCCTCACCTTCGCCGGCTCTTATCCTGGAGTGACCCGCACCCTACCGATCGGTATTTATCTCGAGCGGGAGATCGACCCCGAACGCGCCCTCGTTTTGGCGGCGGTGCTCATGCTGCTGGCCGTGGCGGTGCTCGGGGCGGCACTGGGCGGGGCGGCTCTATGGCTGCGGCCGCGCAGCGCCGGGAAGGCCCACCAGGCGACGCTCGGCCCGATCGATGCCACTGCCCTCTCCAGCCTCACCGCCCCCACCGAGACAGCCGCAGCGCTGAGGATCGGCGAGGGCGTACACGCCACCACCTTCCCCCAGGCCCGCACCACCGCGCTGGTCGGAGAAAACGGCGCGGGCAAAACCACCTTGGCGCGCATGATCGTCGGCGAGCTCCATGGCACCCGCATCCAGCTGGGCGAGCGGATCCTCGACCCGGCAGGTACCGCAGGCACGGTGGTGCCGATGCAGCAGCGCGGCATTGTGCTTCTCACCCAAGACCCCGCGTTGCCGCCTAGGATGCGGGTGCACCGAGTGCTCACTGTGGTCTGTGGCAGCGCCGAGACCGCCACCCAGCTGCTTGCCGCGGCGGGGATTGCGGAGCTCGCGGAGCTGCCCATCGCCGAACTCTCGGGCGGCCAACAAGCCCAAGTGGCTCTGCTGCGCGGCCTGGCGGCTCGCCCACATACGCTCATCTTGGATGAGCCCATGGCCGCCCTCGACGCCGCGAGCGCCAGCCGCTGGCGGGCAGTACTCGAGGCCTGTGCCCAGCAGCGCACCGTACTCCTCATTAGCCACAACGTGGTCGATATCGCCACTCTGGCGCACTACGCAGCAGTCCTCGAGGCCGGCGAGGTCACCGCCTTCGGCGATGTGGAAGAGATGATGCACCAGCCACCGACTGAGTTCATGGCGTATCTCGCCGGCCTCAACCGGCTGCACGCCACGGTGGTCTCGCACAGCTCGGGGCTGGTGACGGTGCGCTGTGCCGGGCAGCTGATCGACGCCACCACCCAGGACCACACAGCCCCCATGCCCGAGAGCCACACCAGCCCGCTATCTCCAAATAGCGATGTTGCCGTGCTGCTCGCCCCCACCGCTGTGAGTATCGCCCCCAGCGACACCACCGCGCGGACCTCGGCGCGCAACTGCCTTCACGGCACCGTCGTGGCCTTGGAACACAGCGGCGAGCAGGTCAGTGTGCACGTGCGCGTGGCCGAGAGCACCCAGCTGCTACGGGCCGCGGTGACCGCGCGCAGCGTCGCCGAGCTGGGGCTGAAGGTGGGCAGCACGGTCTGTTGCACCTTCAAAGCGCTGGCCACCTCGGTGCACCCCATGCCCCGCACCGAGCGTTCTCAACGCCGGCGCGCCGAGTAAACTACTCCACCATGCCCACCCCGCACGCCGAGTCGTCCCGCCCTGCGAGCAGCCCGTCACCAGGTCCCGCGCCCACCCGCGCGCTTTTCGACGATTCCCTGCCGCTGAGCGCCAAACAACGCCTCGTCCTCGAGGCGGTGCGCGCCCACAGCGATGGCGCCAGCATCTCTGCCTTGGCATCCGATACCGGCATGCACGTCAATACTGTGCGCGGCCACATCGATGAATTGCTCGCCCGCGGCGCGGTGCGTAGTAGCACCACCCCAGCCACGGGCGGGCGGGGCCGGCCCAGCTTGGTGATCCACGCCCGCATTCCCGATTCGGCGGAGATCAGCACTGAGCAGATCGAGCTGGTCAATGAGCTCGCCCAGCTCTTGGCCTCAACCGCCGATACCTCTGCCGCCCACCGCAATGCGGTGCAACTAGGCCACCGCTGGGCGCAGCGAGTCGGCTACGGCGGCGAGCACTGCACGGACTACGCAGAACAGGTAGCAGCGCTAGTGACCCTGATGCGTCGCACCGGCTACGACCCCGATGAACCGCAGGAGGATCCCGCCGCGCCCGAAACGCGGATCATCTCTTTGAACCGCTGCCCCTTTGTCTCCGAGTCCACCCAACCCGATCCGCTGGTCTGCTCAATCCACCACGGCTTCGCCCAAGCCGCGCTGGGCACCGTCGCCGATCACCACACCACCTTGAACCTGGTTCCCTATGTGCGCCCGGGCCAATGCGATATTCGGCTGGACTGCGCTCCTCTACAGCAGAGTTAGCACCCACTGACGCAGCGAGCCCCGTTGTTGCTGCGTCTGCTTCGCAGACACAGTTCACAACGGGGCTTTATGGCGCGTCGAGAAGCCAGCAGCTTCCGCGCCCATATGGTTTTAGGAGCGCTCGACGCGCACCGGACCGGCTACCGGCAATTCCATCACTTTCAGCCCAGAGGCGCGGGCGTCATCGAGGATGGCGGCCTCGACCGGCTCGGTGGAGAGCACCATCACGGTCGGGCCGGCACCGGAGAGATAGGCGGCATAGCCGCGGTTGCGCAACCGGTTGACCCATTCGGCGGTCACGGGCAGCACATCGGCCCGGTAGGGCTGGTGCAGCCGGTCGCGGGTGCCCTCCCACAGCAGCTCGGGATGGTGCTGCAGGGCCATCACCATCACCGCGGTACGCGAAACATTAAAGCGGGCGTCAATGTGGGTGACATCCGAGGGCAGGACCTTACGCACAGCATCGGTGGAGGCGTGGAAATCCGGCACCAAGGCGGTGGCCTGGATGGACTCGTGCACTGGCAGCGACACCGCATGATATTGCGGCTGGGTGCGCCCGTCTACGGGAATATCGGTCCACGACACCACCGCGGCGCCCAGCACGGAGGCCGCGGCGTTATCGGGATGGCCTTCGAAAGCGGAGGCCAGCTGCACGATCTCGGCGGCGCTGAGCGGCTCGCCGGCAAGCCCATTAGCGGCACACACTCCCGCCACGGCGGCAGCCGCAGAGGAGCCGAGCCCACGCGATTGCGGAATGTTGTTATGGCAGCTCACCTTCAGCCCAGGCGCACTCATCCCCGCAGCGGCGAGACCGCTGCGCAGCGCCTTCACCACCAAGTGGGTTTCGCCGCGCGGCAAATCGTCCTGGCCTTCGCCGAAGATCTCCACCTCAAGCCCTGAGGAGGTGACCTCCACCTCAACGGTGTCGTATAACCCCAGCGCCACGCCGAGCGTGTCGAAGCCCGGGCCGAGATTGGCCGAGGAGGCGGGAACGGTGACGCTGACCCGAGTGCCGGGAACCAAGTCCGTCGCCATGGCCTTTAGCGTCCTTCCAAACGGATCACGCTGCGGATGGTACGCACAGCGTCGAGTTGCTTGATGGCATCCACGGTGGCGGCCAGATCCGCCTCGGTAGCGGAATGGGTGACCACGATCAGACGTGCATGGTCCTCGAATTCCTCCTGGCGCACGGTGCGGATCGAGATCTTGCTCTCGGCGAACTTGGTAGCGATCTCGGCGAGCACGCCCTCCCGATCCTGGACTTCCATATCCACGTGATAGCGGGTACGCACATCGCCGAAACTGGCGATGGGCAGATTGGCGTAGGTGGACTCGCCCGGGGCGCGACCGCCGTGCACCTTGTTTCGAGAGGCGCCCACGAGATCACCCAGCACCGCGGAGGCGGTGGGCGCACCGCCGGCACCATTGCCGTAGAACATGAGACGACCAGCGGCCTCTGCTTCGACGAAAATGGCGTTGAAAGACTTGTTCACGCTGGCCAGCGGGTGCGAACGCGGGATCAACGTGGGGTGCACGCGGGCGGCGATCTCCTCCACGCCCTTATCGTTGGTGAATCGCTCACACACGGCCAGCAGCTTGATGATGTAGCCGGCATCCTTGGCGGCCGCGATATCGTCGGCGGAGATATCGCTAATGCCCTCGCAGTACACATCATCCGCGGTGACGCGGGTGTGGAAAGCCAGGGAGGCCAGGATGGCGGCCTTGGAGGCGGCGTCGTGGCCCTCAACATCAGCCGTGGGATCGGCCTCGGCATAGCCCAAGCGGGTGGCTTCGGCGAGCATGTCGTCGTAGTTCGCCCCCGTGGAGTCCATGCCATCGAGGATGAAGTTGGTGGTGCCGTTGACGATGCCCATCACCAGCTCCACCTGGTCGCCGGCGAGCGAGCGACGCAGCGGGCCAACCACGGGGATAGCGGCGGCCACAGCGGCCTCGAAGTACAGGTCCACGCCAGCGGCATCGGCGGCCTCGGCGAGCTCGGCCGAGTGGGCGGCGACGAGCGCCTTATTGGCGGTCACCACGGACTTGCCGGCACGCAGCGCGGCCAGAACCAGCTTGCGGGGGTAGTCGATGCCACCGATAACCTCCACCACAATGTCCACATCGTCTCGGTTGATCAGAGACATAGCGTCGGTGGTGAGCAGATCCCGGGAGACGGCGTCGGCGTGCTTCTCAATATCAGAGACGGCCACGCCCTTCAGCTCCAGCGGGCCGCCGATGCGGTGCTCGAGAGCATCGGCGTCCTGCTGCATAATGCGCAGCACTTCGCTTCCGACGGTGCCGTGCCCCAGAATCGCGACGCCAACCGGTGAGCCAGCGCCCTTCCCAGGCTTGAAGGTTACGGGTGCGTTCTCAGACATGGATCGATATTCCCCTTAAGAATTATTTCTGTCTGTGGTCGGTGTTGGGCGGGTAGCTACAGCATCCGCGCTAGGCGGGCGCAGCGTGAGGCAAGTATAAACCTCCGCCGCCGCGATCGCCGTGGGTGTGTCCCAGGCCTCAAGGCCGCTGGGTGGGACGCTACGGGCTAGGCGCCGGTGGTATTTTCCAGCGCCAGGATGTCCTCCACGGTCTCACGGCGCACCATGAGCTTGGCTTCGCCGCCGCGCACGCTCACGATCGGCGGGCGCAAAAAGGCGTTATAGCGGCTGGACATCACATAGCAGTACGCGCCGGTGGCGGCGATGGCGAAGAGATCACCGCGCCGCAGGTCATTCGGGTAGGAGGCCTCATTGATCAGAATGTCGCCCGACTCGCAGTGCGCGCCCACAATGCGGGTGCTGATGTTCTCCCCCTCGGCAAAGCGATCGACTAGGCGGCCATCATAGGCGGCGCCATAGAGGGCGGGGCGGATATTATCGCTCATCCCGCCATCGACGGCCACATAGCGGCGGGTGGTGTCCGCGTCCACGTGCACGTCCTTGACCGAGCCCACCTCATAGAGGGTGACGGTCGACGGTCCCGCGATAGCGCGACCCGGCTCCACCTTCACCGAGGGCGCAGGGATTCCCAGCTCGTCGGCACACTCGGCCACCCGACCGATCAGGTCGGCGGCCACCTCGCGCACATTGAGCGGCTCTTCCTCTTCGGTATAGGCGATGCCATAGCCGCCGCCGAGATCCAGCACGCGCAGCTCTGCGGTGTCCGCAGCGGGCAGCTCATCATGTAGTTGCTTGAACAGCCCCAGCACGCGCTCGGCCGCCACGGAGAAGCCATCGGCGTCGAATACCTGGGAGCCGACATGGCAATGCAGGCCGATAAGGCGCAGGTTTTCGGCGCGCACGGCCGCACGGGCCGCCTCCATGGCGGAGCCAGAGGCGAGGGAGAAACCGAATTTCTGATCCTCGTGCGCGGTGGCGATGAACTCGTGAGTGTGGGCCTCCACGCCGGGCTTCACGCGCACCAATACATCCTGGACGTGGCCGGAGGCGGCGCTGAGCTCATCGAGTAGTTCCAGCTCGTCGGCGTTATCCAGCACCACGGAGCCCACCTTCTCGCGAATAATGGCGCGCAGGAAGGCCACGGACTTGTTATTGCCGTGGGCGGTGATCCGCGCCGCGGGGAATCCGGCTGCGAGCGCGATCTGCAGCTCTCCGAGGGAGGCCACGTCCATGCATAGCCCCTCCTCATCGACCCAGCGCGCCACGGTGGCGGTAAGTAGCGCCTTCGATGCGTAGTGCACGTTATGGCCGCCGCCGAAAGCCTCGGCCATATCGCGGCAGCGGCTCCGGAAATCGTCCTCATCGATGACATAACACGGGGTGCCATAGGTTTCCGCGATCTCGGGAAGCGGCACACCAGCAATGGTGACCACGCCGTCGTCTTGGCGCATGGCATTACGCGGCCACACGTGGGAGGGAATGCTGTTGAAGTCGTTCATCAAGGGGGCTCTTTTACTTAAGTAGTTTGATCAGCGGCATACACGCCCACCCCACCACCACGCCGACATCCCACCGCACGGTGGGAGGCAGCGAGGTGGCGTCGATAAGCGATCGCGGCCACCTGCGGTCGGGAGTTCGTGGTGAACGAGATTACCCTACGCTACATGCGCTCCGGCGCGGTGACCCCGCACAAACCGAGCGCATTGCTCAACACCTGGCGGCTGGCGGCGGCCAAGGCTAGGCGCGCGATGTGCAGCTCGGTGGTCTCCTCGCCGGCCTTGGGCAGGATCTGGCAGGTGTCATAGAAACGGTGGAAGGTGCCGGCCAGCTGCTCGGCATAACGGGCGATTCGGTGCGGTTCGCGCAGGTCAGCGGCCGAGGCGATCGCAGCGGGGAACTCGCCCAAGGTGCGGATGAGATCACCCTCGCGCTCGCTATCGAGCACCGAGTAATCGATATCGGCGCCCTGCAGGCTCACACCCAGCTCGGCGGCCTTGCGCGCAATCGAGCACAGGCGCGCGTGGCCATACTGCACATAGAACACCGGGTTATCCGAGGAGCGGGAGGCCCACAACGCGAGATCGATGTCGAGGCTCTGATCTACCGAGGAGCGAATCATCGCATAGCGGGCGGCATCTACGCCCACGGCCTCTACCAGATCATCGAGGGTGATCACGGTGCCGGCGCGCTTGGACATGCGCACGGGCTTGCCATCGCGCACCAAGTTCACCAGCTGCCCGATGAGCACTTCCACCTGTTCGGGGCGATAGCCCAAAGCGGCAGCGGCGGCCCGGAGCCGGGAAATGTACCCGTGGTGATCAGCGCCGAGCATGTAGATGCACAGGTCATGGCCGCGATCAATCTTGTCGGCCACATAGGCAATATCACCGGCGATATAGGCGGCATCGCCATCGGATTTGATGACCACCCGGTCCTTATCGTCGCCGTAGTCGGTGGACTTCAGCCACCACGCGCCATCGGCTTGGTACAGGCTGCCATTATCCTTCAGCGTCTGCACCGCCGCATCGACGGCCCCGGATTCGAAGAGGGAGTTCTCGTGGAAGTAGACATCGAAGGTGGTGCCGAACTCCGCCAGCGAGGACTTGATGTGGGCGAACATCATCTCCACACCATGAGCGCGGAAGGTTTCTTTCATCTCCGCCTCGGGCAGCTCGAGGGCATCCGGCACGCGGCGCAGCACCTCGGTCGCGATCTCGGTGATGTAGTCGCCGGCATAGCCGTCCTCGGGGGCGGGCTCATTCTTAGCCGCGGCGATCAAGGAGTTGGTGAATCGATCGATCTGGCGACCGTGGTCATTGAAGTAGTACTCGCGGGTCACCTGGGCGCCGCTGGCCTCGAGCACACGCCCCAAAGAATCGCCCACGGCGGCCCAGCGGGTTCCACCCAAGTGAATGGGGCCGGTGGGATTGGCCGAGACGAACTCGAGATTCACGCGCTCCCCCGCGAGGGTATCGGCGTGGCCATAACGCTCACCTGCGGCGAGGATCTCGGCGATGATCGCGCCCTGGGCGGCGGCGTTGAGGCGGATATTAAGAAAGCCCGGCCCGGCGATCTCAGCCTCGGAAATGCCCTCGTGCTGTGCCAGAGCCTCGGCCAGCCACTGAGCGAGCTCCCGAGGATTGGCCCCCGCACGCTTGGCCACCTGGAGGGCGAGGTTCGTGGCGTAGTCACCGTGCTCCGGATTGCGCGGACGCTCGACGGTCACTGTCTCAGGAAGGACAGAAGAATCGAGGTCGTGCTCGGCAAATACGGATTCCGCGGTGCGTCGAATTAATGCAGCAAGATCGGCAGGTGTCATAGCGGATCAGTGTATCGCATACCCCCATTTGCTCCACCAATTTCTTCACGAACCTCCAGCGTAACCTTAAAAAATCCTGAAATGAGACACAGAGCACCTCAGCTTATTTTTGGATTCACGACATCCTACGTAAGAATGGTTGTGAACATCACATCCCACCTGTGGATGTCTCATAGAACCAGTATCGGTGTGCAGAACTTCACACTGCGAGTGCACTACTGGCCCACATCCGAACACGCGCCGCACCACCCCTCGGCGGCACGGGCCAGCAGCAGAGAGGCATGTTCTGAAGCGATACAGCAGACACACACAGGTCCACCACACTTAAGGAGTTGCGGTGAACAATACATTTACCGTGGTCACTGATGCCGTGGGAGGCAGTCTTGGCCTCTCTGCTTTAGTAGCAACCATCCCCCTGGTCACCTTTTTCGTGTTGCTTCTCGGCTTCAAGGCCCGAGCACACGTCTCCGCGGCGGCCGCCACCCTAGCTGCGATCCTGGTAGCCGTCTTCGGCTTCAGCATGCCCACCGAACTCGCCCTGATGTCCGCCCTCCGCGGCGGCATCTTCGGCCTTCTGCCCATCGTCTGGGTGATCGTGATGGCCATCTGGTTCTACCAGATCACGGTGGCCTCGGGCCGTTTTGAAGACCTGCGCCGCACCTTTGACAAGCTCGGCGATGGCGATGTGCGCATCCAAGCCATCCTCATCGCCTTCTGCTTCGGCGGCCTGCTCGAGGCCCTCGCCGGCTTCGGTGCCCCCGTGGCCATTACCGCCACCATGATCCTCGCCCTCGGCGTGAAGCCGCTGCGTGCCGCCACCGCCGTCCTGCTGGCCAATACCGCGCCGGTGGCCTTCGGCGCCGTGGCTATTCCGATCACCACCGCCGGCGATGTAGCCGGCCGCACGGCGGAGCAAACCGCCAATATCGCCGCCATCGTCGGCCACCAGGCCCCGCTGATCGCCGTGTTCGTGCCCGTCATCTTGCTCTTCATCCTCGACGGCATGCGTGGTGTGCGCGAAGCATGGATCCCCGCCTTCGTTATCGGCGGCGCCTTCGCTATCGCCCAGTGGGCCACCTCGAACTTCTTTGCCTACCAGCTCACCGACGTGGTCGCCTGCATCGTCTCCCTCGGCGTGGCCTTCGTCTTCCTGCAATTCTGGACCCCGCGCGGCATCGAGGAGCTGCGCGAGCGCATGGACCTTCCCCCGGCCGCAGTGGCCGAGGAGCTGCCGGCCCGCCGCGTCGGCATGGCACTGCTGCCCTATGGTGTGGTCACCTTCGTCTTCGGTATCGCTAACTTGGGTTCCACCATCCCCGAGGCACTGAAGTCCATCGCCATCAGCGTGGAGTGGCCGGTACTGGCCGATCGCTTGGTTAATGCCCAAGGCGATCCGATCAAGTCCACCTACACCTTCGCGATCATCGCCAACCCCGGCAGCCTGATGCTGATCTCCGGTCTGATCGTGGCCGTGATCTACGCCATCTTCGACGAGAATGGCACCTACCCACTCAAGGCCGGCCAGGTGCTGCAGGCCTTCACCGACACCGCCTATCGCATGCGCTGGTCCGCCCTGACCATCGTGCTCGTGCTGGGGCTGGCCTATGTGATGAACTACTCCGGCCAGACCATTGCCATCGGCGAGTTCGTCGCCTCGCTGGGCGGCGCCTACGCCTTCCTCGCCCCCACCTTGGGCTGGGTGGGCACCGCTGTGACCGGCTCCGATACCTCCGCCAACGCCCTCTTCGGCAAGATGCAGGTCACCGCCGCACAGCACGCTGGACTCAACCCGGATCTCATGCTTGCGGCCAATACCTCCGGCGGCGTGGTGGGCAAGATGATCTCCCCGCAGTCGCTGGCGATTGCCGCCACCGCCGTGAAGATGGAAGGTCGCGAGTCCGACATTTTCAAGTCCGTGGTTCTGTGGTCCTTCGGCATGCTCATCGCTGTGTGCACCATCGTCTACCTGCAGACCAACGTGCTCTCCTTCATGGCACCCGTGGTTCCCTAAAACCACTGCGGCGCTTATCGACGTCGTCCCGCTGCCGCATCCACCCTCCTCGGCACCGGTGCCCGCCGTGCTGGTGGCGGGGCCAGGAGAAGGCGTCGATAAGCCGCAGCACCGCATGGAAGTTAGGTAACGCTCAGCTTCTTACCCCCGTTGCCCTGTACTCGGCAACGGGGGTTTTCTCCATCCCCCTCTCCCCCACCTTGGGGTCAGCCGGCCATCACAGCTCCAATTAGGAAACACGAGTGTTTCTTAAATATATGCAGGTGGACCGGCTTTTTTAGAAGCGCGATCGGTTCACATTCTGAGCAGATTTCGGGTAGATTAGACATATCCGAACGTAGGATGTGTCGGTGAAAGCTGACGCCGCCGCCGTTCGTTCGCGACGTGCAACTACCCCCTCACCGCGTCGGCCTCTTGACTTTGGCACGTCAAGCAGTCCAGAGCGGTAGCCCCGCCGCGAGCTCGACCTCATGCCACTCGATGTAATCGCCATTGTGCGCCAACAATAGTTAGCCAACATTAGTTAAAGGAGCGTCCGTGCGAGTCGCGATCTTTACCACCTGTATCGGTGACATTCTCGGGCCGGACATCGCTAAGGCGACCGCCCTGATTTTGTCCCGCCTCGGCCACGATGTTGTGGTCCCCGATAAACAAACCTGCTGCGGCCAGATGCACATTAACACTGGCTACCAGCGCGAAGCCGTGCCACAGATTGAAAATTATGTGGACGCCTTCTCCGATCCCTCTATCGACTGCATCGTCAGCCCCTCCGGTTCCTGCGCGGCTGCGGTGCGTCATGAACACGAGCGGATCGCAGATCGCTATGGCTCCGCGGCGCTGCGCGATGGGGCTGCAGGCACCGCCAAGAAAACCTATGAGCTCTGCGAGTTCCTCACCGATGTGGAGCAGCTCGAAAACGTGGGCGCATTCTTCCCGCACCGCGTGACCTATCACAGCTCCTGCCACTCCCGTCGCCTGCTCCAGCTGGGCGATCGCCCCTACCGGCTCCTGCGCGCCGTGGAGGCCATCGACTTGGTGGAGCTGCCCTCCTCCGAGGAGTGCTGTGGCTTCGGTGGCACCTTCTGCGTGAAAAACGCCGAAACCTCGGCCGCGATGGTCAATGACAAGACCCGCAATATCAAGTCCACCCTCGCCGAATACGTCACCTCCGCGGACTACTCCTGCCTGATGAACATCTCCGGCACCCTCTCGCGCCAGCACAGCGGTATCCGCAGCGTGCACATCGCCGAGATTCTCGCCTCCACCAAGGAGCACCCGTGGACCCCGGATTCCGCCGCTTATACCAAGGAGTTCATGCTGTGACCACCTTCCTCGGAAACCCCACCGTTCCTCCGACAGCGCCCGAAGGTGTCGGCTACCTGCGCGGCTCGCGCAGCTTCCAAAAAGGCGCCCACGATGGCCTCTACAACGCCACCCAGCGCCGCAACCTCTATAACGCCACCCACACCATCCGCAATAAGCGCGCCCAGGTCGTGGAGGAACTTCCCGACTGGCAGGATCTGCGCGAGGCCGGTTCCGGTATCAAGCGCGATGTTGCCTCCCGCATGCCGGAGCTGCTCGAGCAATTCGAGGCAGCCGTCACCGCCCACGGCGGCCACGTGCACTGGGCCCGCGATGGCGTCGAAGCAGGCCAGATCGTGACCGATCTGATCAAGGAAACCGGCGAAACCCACGTGGTCAAGATCAAGTCCATGGCCACCCAGGAAATCGGGCTCAACGATCAGCTGCGCGATGCCGGTATCACCGCCCGCGAGACCGACCTCGCCGAGCTCATTGTGCAGCTGGGACACGACTTCCCCTCGCACATTCTGGTGCCCGCCATTCACCGCAACCGCGCCGAGATCCGCGATATCTTCGTTCGCGAGATGCCCCACACCGACGACTCTTTGCCGGCTAACCCGCCGGAGCTCGCCGAGGCCTCCCGCGTGTTCCTGCGCAAGCAGTTCATGGAAGCCAAGGTGGCCATCTCCGGCGCCAACTTCGGTGTGGCCGAGACCGGAACCGTGAGCATCGTCGAATCTGAGGGCAATGGCCGCATGTGCCTTACCCTGCCCGAGACGCTCATCTCGGTGATGGGTATTGAAAAGCTGCTGCCCACCTTCCAGGACTTCGAGGTATTCCTGCAGCTGCTGCCGCGCTCCTCCACCGGTGAGCGCATGAACCCCTACACCTCGCTGTGGACGGGCGTGACCGAAAATGACGGCCCGAAGAACTACCACATCGTGCTGCTGGACAATGGCCGTACCCACGCGCTGTCGAACGAGATTGGCCGCGAGGCGCTGAAGTGCATCCGCTGCTCGGCCTGCCTCAACGTCTGCCCGGTGTATGAGCGCGCCGGCGGCCACGCCTATGGCTCCACCTACCCGGGCCCCATCGGCGCGATCCTCTCCCCGCAGCTGACCGGCATCATCGACCACAATGACCCGAATGCCTCGCTGCCCTACGCCTCCTCTCTGTGCGGCTATTGCTTCGAGGTATGCCCCGTCAAGATCGACATTCCGGCCGCGCTGCTGGAGCTGCGCCACCAGAAGATCGAAACCGATAAGCCAAAGATCGAAGGCGCCATCTTCGGCGCCATGGGTCTGGTGTTCGGCAACGCCAAGATTTGGAGCCTCGCCACCAAGTCGGCCTCTCTGGGGCGGGTCCTGGGCGGCTTCAATAAGAAGATCACCCACATGCCGAGCTTCCTCGCCGGCTGGACCGATGTGCGCGACACCGCCGTGCCCGCCAAGACCTCCTTCCGCGACTGGTTCAAGTCCGAGGAGGCCCAACAGTTGCTCAAGGACGCCAAGCGCGAGGGGCTGCCCGCCGCCGCTCATGCCGGCACCGACGAAGAGGAGAAGTAGCCATGTCTACGCGTAACGACGAGGCCAAAAAGGAGATCCTCAACCGCATCCGCAACGCCCAGAAGCTCTCTAATGTGCAGACCGGCGGCTACGATGTGGTGCGCAACTACATCACCGAGCACGATTATCCGCGCGAGGAAATCAAAGAAGTGCTCATCGATCGCCTGCTGGACTACAAGGCCATCGTGGAGCAGAGCACCGAAGCAGAGCTCGGCGCCACCATCGTGCGCCTGCTCGAAGAGCGCGAAGCCAAGGACGTGCGCTATGCGCCAGGTCTGGACGCCAGCCTCTTTGAGGGCTTCTCCGGCAGCGCCACCCCGGACGATGTGACAAGCGATCCCCGCCTGCTCGACTCGGTGGATGTGGTGGTCACCGACTCCCACACCTCCTCCGCCCAGACCGGCACGATCTGCCTGGAATCCAATGAGACCAACGGCCGGCGCGCCCTCACCCTGGTTCCGGACTGTCACATCTGCATCGTGCGCATGGACACCGTGGTCTACGGCGTTCCCGCCATGATCAGCCGCCTCGACCGCCATCGCCCGATCACGATGATCTCCGGGCCCTCGGCCACCTCCGACATCGAGCTCAGCCGTGTCGAAGGTGTGCACGGCCCCCGCACCCTGATCGTGGTGCTGGTGGACTAGACGCACCGCCCTGGGGCCCGGCAGCCGCCTCCACGCGCCACCCGCTGGGCCCCACTCTGCTGCGTAGTAGCACCTCCGACCCAGGTTTTATCGCACGGCAGGGATAGTGCTAACATACGTACGGTGCATAGCAGCGGGTAACTGCTACTACGCATATTTTTGCCCCCGTAGCTCAGGGGATAGAGCATTGGTTTCCGGTACCAAAGGTCGCACGTTCGAATCGTGTCGGGGGCACAGAAGAAGGGAGGGGCCGCAGCGATATGCTGCGGCCCCTCCCTTTTGCCCTGCGGCCGCTCCCACCGGCGGCCTTCGCACAGGAGCTGCGCCGAGCCACTCGCCCGTGGGCGATGCTCATGGCTGGTTTAGGGAGTGGGCCGGGCTTGGAGGACGTTCCTGAAGAACACGTCGAGGTGGTGGGCTTGATCATTGCTCATGTGGTCGAAGATCAGCCGGTTGACGGACTCCACGTGCATGGGCACTGCCTGCTTGAGGCGCCGCTTGCCCTCCTCGGTCATGATCACGACAACACCGCGGCCATCGCCGACGCATTTGGTTTTTTCGATCAGCCCGCGGCGTTGCATGCGGGAGAGCTGGTGCGAGGCGCGGCTGCGATCCCAATTCAGGTGGGCGCAGATTTCGCGGATCCGAGCTTGCTCGTCCTCTGACTCGGACAGCACGACCAGCACGGCGAATTCGGGCGAGGTCAGCTCGGCTTCAGCTTGCAGAGTGTCCTCTATATCGCGCTCGAGTTTGCGTATCGCATCGAGCATGAGGCGCCAGAGTGCTTGCTGATTGTCATTTAGCCAGCGTGGCTCGTGCTGAATCACTATCCCTTATCTTCCTTAACTTTTCCGCGCGCGAGATCTGTGCGCTACCGGTCTGGTGCGGTCGGCCGCGGCTGTAGCCAGCCTTGATGCGGCCGCAGTGGCCCGCTGCAGAGTGTGAGTGGCGGCAGCCGCATAAGCGGCGCCTCACGCTGTAGCGGGAGATGAGGGAATAGCTCGTGACGCGCAGAACACCTCCGGTGCTCATGTCACTGAGTTCTTCTAAGACTAGCGTGTCACAGCAGTCACGTCATCTTTGCTTAGCTGGAACAAACTGGCTCAGCGCCGTGGGATGCGACTCGGAGCACGCGAGAAAGAGATACTCCTCGCTCGCGTGCTCGGCTGCTGGCGCGCGTCGGATCCTGCTGTCACATTCCGCGCGTGCTCAGCGGCGTTTAGTGAGCAGCGCGCTTCAACTCCTCGACGCGGTATTCTTTGCGCTTGCCGATGGCGGCGAAACGCTGGGGATCGCAGGTCATGATGAAGATCTGCTTAGTGGCTGCCTCGCGCTCGATCAACCCCGACAAGCGCTTGAGCCGCAGCACATCGGAATTGCCGAGGGCATCATCCATAATCACCGGCATCACGGTATCGACGCCGTCCGACTCCGCGTTGTTCGCCGCCAGGTTCGCAATAGCGAGCCGCAGCATCAACCCCAGTTGCTCAGAGGCGCCACCAGAGAGCTCATCCACGCTCAGCTGCTCTTCGCGAATCACTCGCCCGACAAGACCGGTCTCGTCAAACTCATAGGAGACCTCACCCTCATGCAGCTGCGCGGCCAAACGCTCAAGCTCCTCGCGGATCGGCTTGGCATAGCGCTGCGTGACATCGCGGTAGTGCCGCTCGAGGGTATCCAGCAGCAGTTTGGCCACATCGGCCCGGTGCTGGGTACGCGCGAGAATGCTCTCCACGCGCTCGAGCTCGGCCTTGGCGATCTTCTCCTTCTCCGCAGCGCCCTCAAAGGCGTTGATACTGCCCTTAATCTCCGACTGGCGCCGATAGGCCTCCTCGAGGTGCCCCTCGGTGTTCTTCAGCAGGGTCTCATCCTGTTCCGCGGCGCGGCGCGCCTGCTCGAGGCTGAGAACACTATCGTCTTCCTCCAGGGCCTGCAGCGCCGCAGTGAGCGTGGCGAGCTGAGCATCGAGGCTGCGCAGTTGCTCTTCCTCGGCCTCATCACTGTGCTCCTGCTCCGCGGCCTCGAGGGCCTGCGCGCGACGCTTCTGCTCATCGATGGCATCCTTGAGTTTCTCCCGGGCCACAGCCACGTCTTGGTCGATCCTCGAGGTCCGCGCCTCCTCTAGGTTCGTCCGCGCCTTCGCGGTGGCGGCATCGGCCTGTTCCACGGCCGTGCGCAGCTCGTTGAGGCGCTCCTCAAGCGCCTTCTCCCCTGCCTCGTCGGCGCTCATGCCCTCTGGGAGTTCCGCGGCCTGGAATTTCTCAACGGCGTCTCGGATATCATCCACGTCCCGCTTCCCTGCGTGCCGTGTCCGCGCCTTCTTCAGGCGCGCAATATCCGCGGTGATGGATTCGGCGGTCGTGGCGATCTGCTTGAGCTGCTGCACAGAGTCCACCTCGAACTCGGTGCACAGCTGATCGCGCTCGCGGATGAGCTGGTCCAGAGCATCCTTTTCGGCAGCCACATTGGCCGCCGGTTCGATCACCGCATCGACCTCGCCGATGCGCAGCGTCGTGCGTTCGCTGACCTGCACCACCGTGGCCGTATCGCTGAGTGTGTGGGTCTCACCATTAACCGCAATCTCGGCACCCGCGGCGGAGGATAGCGTCAATGTCGAACTCGCCGCCGCCACCGTGGCCTGGGCGTAGACAATCTTCTCCGCGATCTCTTCCGCCCGGGCGATGTCGCTGCTGCTGGGCACATCCTCCGGCAGTTTCTTCTTCTGCTGGGAAATCTCGGCGGTGTACTCGTCGTACTGCGCCAGAAATTCCGTGTCCTTCTGGTGGCGGATTCGCTCGCGCACGGCATGCTGGTGCTGCTCCCACACCCGATATTCGGCGCGGGTGCTCTGCTCGGCTTCCACCGCGGCATCGAGTGCGCTGCGGAGCCCCTCGATCTTTTCCGCATGCTCCTTGGCCTGTAGTTCGAGCTCTTGTTGCGTCCGCTCGCACTCTGTCACGCGCTGCGCGCTGGCAGCCAGCTCCTCGGCAGCGCGGGCCCGCTGCTTCTTTCGCTCCTCGATGCGCTGCTTCTTTTGCTCCTCGACATCCTTTTTCGTCTGCAGGCGTTCCCGCTCGGATTCCCGCTTTTCCGCTCGCACCACCTCGCGTTGCGACGCCTCCAGCTGCTGTTTCAGCTCTGGGATCTGCGGCTTCAGCCGAGCCAGCTCAGCCTCAGCGGCCTCATAGTTTTCTAGCTGGGCGCTCAAGTCGGTGATCGCCGCGCGGGCTTCGGCGTGACGCTTCGTGGCGTCTTCTACCTCCTGCTGGGCCTGCTTGAGTTCCTTGGAGGGCTTGCCTGTTTTGGTGTAGTAGCGCGAGACCTCATCGCGCACCTTCGCCATCAATTCGGACTGTGAACCCTGCGCGATACCGGCACCATCCCCAGCATCGGCGAGCTGCAGAGGCTTCTCCAGCTGGTTAAAGCCCACCTCCCCGAGAGTGTGGTCCAATGCGCCCTGTTTGACGAAGAGCAACTTATGCAGATTGCTATCGAGGTGTTCATCGATGATCTGCATGAGCTCATCATTGGCCTGATCGTCGGTGTAGGTCCGCGGATTCGGGGAGTGAATGACAAGCCGAGCGTTCGGCTTATTGAGGAACTGCTTGCTGATGGTGAAGTGCTGATCACCGATCGTGGCTTCGAGGCTGACCTGCATAGGCTCGGTGCTGCCCACCCGGCGCATGCTTTTAATCCACTTCTTTTGCGCGGTGGACTTTTCGGAGAGCACGAGGTCAATAGCCTCCACAATGGTGGACTTGCCCACCTCATTGGGGCCACTGATCATGCACACACCGCTGGCCGGAATGTCCCGTAGCTCGAGGTGCTCGATGGAGCGAATATTGTCAATAGTGATGGAATGAATCTGCATGGTACTGCCCTACTTCCGCTCAGAAACGATCAGCCGGTGCAGCAGCCCCACCGCGTCGCTCGCCGTGTTGTCTGTGTCCGCCTCTTCGATGAGTTCGCTCATCGCCGCCCCCACATATCCACCGAGCCCGAGATTCTCGAGCTCCTCCTCGGACGGGGCCAGCAGGAGGTTATAGGTGCGCTCGCGTCGATAGAGCGCGGCAAAGATACTCTCTAGTTCTGCCAGCTGCTCTTCGAGGTAGCGCATCGTATCGAGGGTGGCCGTGCCCACCAGGGCATATTTCACCACCGTGGTGGCCTTATCGGGATACTCCCGCAGGGCGCTAATGAAGGCTTCCGCATCCTCGTGGCTGGCGATCTCGTACTCGAGCGCATGCCACGTCCAGGTGCCGATGTGGTGCGACTCGACCGTGACCTGCGAGGTGGAACCGGTGGCCTCGATGTCTACAACGAGAGCATTGCCGGAGTCCTTCTCGCCGCCGCCGGCGGTGGAGAAATCATGATAATCGGTGACTTCCGGGCTGCCTGAGAACCACACGCGCCCCGTGGAGCCAAGCGAGGCGGTGGAGTGGGTATCGCCCAAGGCCAGATAATCAATCACCCGGCGATCCAGGGCACGCTCAACGGTGCCAAGGTCGATCGGGACGCTATCATCATCATTGCTGCGCGACTCCACCTGGCCGTGCCCCACGGCAATGCGCACGCTCCCCTCTTCTGCCTGCTCGAGATCCTCCAGGGCCTCGGCCACGATATCGGTGGAGACACGCTTGCTGAGATAGGGGGCGCCAACGAGCTCAACGCCTGGGCGAATCTCTATGGGCGCGCTATCGCGGATCACATGGACATTGTCGATGGCGTCTGTAAACCGGAAAATATTATTGGCCACTAAGGGATCATGATTGCCCGGCAAGAGATACACCGGTACAGCTAAGTTGCGCAGCACTTCCATGGTGCGGCCGGTTGTTGTGGCATTGAGACTATTGGCGTCGAATACATCGCCGGCGACGACGATGAACTCGCAGTCCTGCTCGGTGGCAAGATCACCGAGCTTTTTAATGGCCGCGAGACGATCGGCATCGAAGCGACTATGCGCCTCAGCGGGAAGAAAACCCCGCTTCATTCCGATCTGCCAGTCCGAGGTGTGAATAAATCGTGTTCGTGTCATGCATTCATTGTTAGCAAAACTACCGGACACTGCACGCTGCACTGTCGCCCAGATGTTCTACTGTCGCCGCTTTAAGGGGAATCTGGGCTCGAAGAACCCTCGTTGTGGGTGAGGAAATAGTACATATCCTCGATATCTGTGATGGCCCGCAGCTCATCAATCGAGGTATAGGACACCGAGCGCATCGCGATGTGCAAGAGGCTGAGATCGGAGTCGTCGAGGGCAGGCTCCACCTGCGGATCCGGCAAGGAAGGAAGCTCACCTCCCTGCCAGAACGCCGTGGCATCCACCTGCTGCTGGCGTTTCTGCGTGGACGAGCGGCTGGACGCCGCCGCGGCAGCAGGCTCGTCGGGAGTGCCGCTGCGAGCGGTGTCCTTCCCCCGCTCCGCTGGAGCGTTCGCCGCGGCGTTCTCCTTAACCCGCCGCTTCACCGCCGCCTCGATCTCCTGTGGATCCCAGCCGCGCAGATCGAAGATGCGCGAGCTGCGGCGGGATATCTCCGCAGCGGCGGCATGGGCCACGGCCACGATGTGCTTACACACTGGGTTGGGATCTGGGCACTCACACGTGCCGGTGATGCTGCGCGGATCGGAAAAGCCGAGCAGGCGCTGCGCACGACGATCCAGCTCGCCCCTTAAGAATGCCGGCAGATAATCCGGCAGGGAGACAAGATAGTCCCACAGCTCGCGCTGGTCGCGGCGCGCAATGGGAGCGAAGCGCAGCTGTACCTCGAAGGGCTCCGGCCGGGAGCCACGCACCTGTGCGCTGATCAGATTCTCGCTATAGCTGAGCAGCGCCACCCGATCCTCGCGGGCATAGTCGCGGCCGCGCTGCTTGCGGCCTGGATCGGTGTCCCGCTCGACAGAATCGACGATGAATCGGGAAACTGTAGACAGCCACTCGCGGTCCTCGGGCTGCTTCTCGGCGGCGGCAGCACGCTGCTGAGGATCGTGCCGTTTCGCGCCAAAATTCGCATAAATGACGTTATCGCGTGAGGTATAGCGGGGCATATTAGTCCTCGTCCTCCTCGATGGTTCCGCGGTAGGTCAATAGGGTCTCCAGATCCTCTTGGCTCAGCTCGCTGATCCAGCCTTCGCCTTCACCAACAATATCGCTGGCCAGTTGGATCTTGCCCTCGATAACATCCTGGATGGCTTCTTCCATGGTGCCCTCACACACCATCTTGTACACCGTCACATCCTTGCGCTGGCCGATCCGGTAGGCGCGGTCCGTGGCCTGGTTTTCTACCGCCGGATTCCACCAGCGGTCCATGTGCACCACAATATTGGCCGCAGTCAGGTTCAGCCCGGTTCCGCCGGCTTTGAGGCTCAGCACCATAATCGGCGGGCCCTCCTCCGATTGGAACTCGGTGACCATCCGGTCGCGCCCCTTCTGCGACACCCCGCCGTGCAGGAAGGGCACCTCGCGCCCAACGTGCTCGCTCAAGTAGGGCACGAGAATATCGCCAAAAGCACGATACTGGGTGAACACCAGCATCTTTTCCCCATTGTCGAGGGCGGCGTCGATAAGCTCCACGAGCCTGCCGACCTTACCGGAGCGGTGTATGCCCTGGTAGGTGATGGAGGAGCCATCGCCGAGGAAGTGCGCGGGATGATTGCAGATCTGTTTAATGCGGGTCATGGCGGCGAGGATCATGCCGCGGCGCTTCATCGACGCGGTGTCCTCCACCTCCTTTTTAATGCGATCCACATAGGACTTATACAAAGCCGCCTGCTCTTTGCTCAGCAGCACGTGCAAGACGTTCTCAGTTTTATCGGGAAGATCGTCGATCACCGCCGGGTCGGTCTTTAGCCGCCGCAGGATGAAGGGGGCGGTGAGCCGACGCAGCGCGTCTTTCATCTCCGGATCATCGTAGACCTCGATAGCGCGGGCAAAGTGATTGCGGAAGAAGGAGGCGCTGCCCAACATCCCGTAGTTACAAAAATCCATCAGCGAATGGATCTCCGCCAAGCGGTTTTCGATCGGGGTACCCGTCAAGGCGATGCGATGCGCGCTGGGAATCACCTTTGCCGCACGCGCCATGCGGGTGGAGGAGTTTTTGATCTGCTGTGCTTCATCCAGCACGAGATGCTGCCAGTGCAGCTCACAGAATAATTCGACATCGCGCGAGAGCACCCCATAGCTAGTGATCACCAGATCGCACTGTTTTGCCTGGTGCACAAATTCTTGACCTTTCGGCCGCTCCGAGCCGTGATAGACCATGACGGAGAGATCTGGGGTGAATTTCTGGGCCTCCCGGTGCCAATTCGACAGCACCGAGGTCGGCGCCACCACCATGGTGGGCGCCTCCCTGAGTCCCTCGTGCTTCTCTATCGCCAGCAGGGTGAGAAGCTGCAGAGTTTTGCCCAAACCCATGTCATCGGCAAGCACCGCGCCCAGCTCGTGGCGCGCCATCCAATACAGCCAATCCACGCCGCGGCGCTGATATTCCCGCAATGTGGCATGCACGCTATCGGGAATTGCAAGGCGCACCGGCGTGGGAACGGGATCGGCGTCCGCGCTCATCAGCGAACTAAACCAGTCGCTGCCACGAAACTCGATATAGCGCTGACCAGCGCTCTTCAGCGCCATCTCGCGCAGCGCCGCGGCCGAAAGATAATTCTCCTCCGCCAGATCGAGCTCATCGGCGCGGGGATCGTCCTGCTGTGCCGCGGAGTCCTTCGCGCTCACGCTATGGCTTTTCACCATCTCCACATAGGCGCGCACCCCGTCCAGGCTGCGGCTATCCGCCATCACCCACGAGCCACGCAGCTCAATCAACCCGGAGGTGGATTCGATCAGACGCTGCGCTTCCTCCGGCTCCAGCTCCACCCCGCCGAGCGAGAGCGTCCAGTCATAGCTGAGCAGCTGATCCATGCCATAGGTGGAGGCACTAGTGAAGTTCTGCACCTTGGAGGTATGCAGCTTGGCCGTGAGCTCATGCTCTCCCCAGGAGCGCGGCAGCATCACCGTATAGCCGGCGCTGCGGAGCTTCGGCACATCCTTATCCAGAAACTCCCCCAGCTGCTCCAGGGTGAGGAAACGATCCCAATCCCCGCGTGTTCCGGGCTCCTCGCCCCACGGATCATCCTGCTGTTGCTGCTCCACCTCGGGGCTGCCGAGGGTGCTCGCCACCTCGAGGAGTCGATTGTGATCATCGCGCAGCCTATTCGCGAAGGCGGCGTCGATAAGCTCGGCCTGCACCGGCAGAGGTGTATCCACCCCGAAGCGCACCTGAATCCGCACCGGAAAGAGCAGCTCCTCGGCGTCGGAGTCTGGGAGATCGGAATGGGTGGGGGCGTCTTCCACGATCACCATGAGCTCTACCCGCGAGCTAGTGATGGAATCCTTCCACTCATTGAGTTTGCTCGCGAGCGTCGGTCCGCCGCGACGCAGCGATTCCGAGTTAAGCAAGGTGCGCGAGAAGGTATGCAGCTCGCGGGAGCGGGGCTCGTCAATGAAGTCCCGCAAAATATAGGAGGCAATCCAGTGCGGCAGCTCCTCGGCCATGTCATCGGCCACGGCGGCGCTGCCATTGGCGGTGAGCACCTGCGGAATCGCTAAGTGCATACGCCCCATCCACACCCGCTCCCGCCCGGAGGGCAAGAGCTGCCATTGCGGCCACCAATGATCATCTGCCCAGCGCACCCGCAGCACCACCCGCCCAGCGCGCACGAACTGCTTCAGCCCCCGATAGAACTGAATAATCCACAGCAGATCGGGCGCTACTTGCGTGACGACGCTATCTCCCTGCTCCCCATCGAGCAGGGAGATCAATTCCTCAATGATCTCCACGGCCTTCTCGGGATAGCAACGGGCGACGGGGATGGGCAGCCGCACGCGCCGCCCTTTGGGCGTGCTCAAGTGCGCAGTGAAACGATGGCCGAAGTTGAGGGGGTGAATGAGCGCGAGAAGCTCCGGGCTAAACGCGTCGGCGGGAAGCTGTTCGGGGATGAGGATTTTGTGCCCCTCCACCTGCTCGACCCACAGAATCAATCCGCTTTCGCGATGCCAGAAACCGTGCACGAGATGCGTCACGTCCGTCCACCCTCCTTTCCTTAGTCCTCGTCTTTTTGCTGTGCTCACCACGACGGCGGCTGTGGTTGATCCGCGACCGCGGATCGTGTCGTTGCTGGGTCAGCTTCTCAGCCCTAAGCGATCGATTCTAGTCCTTCTCCGCGCCGCGTGCGGCTGCGCCCAGCTGACACGGTCCGACGCTACTGCGCACGTCTATGGCGCTACCCGCAGCCGCTCAGGCTGGACAGGGCCTGTCCCCCTCATAAGAGCCTAGCGAGCAACCTGAATAAGACATGAGAGCACAACCTCTGTACTATCGGCCAACGCACAACGGCCACGTGGTGTACGTGGCAGCTACCCCGATGTTCGAAGACAACGGTCTGAGTGAGCGCGCCGGTCTCCGCCATGGGGTGTGAGAGGCGCGCTGAGATTGGGCTGTGCGCAGGCGAGTATCGCCTTGAGAAGCGTCGTGGGAGACGCCCCGGCCCTGTGCTGGTGCCTGCGCACAGGCACGACAAGCTGCGTAGCATCGGAGAAAAATGAGAATGGAGTGCACGACTTGAGCGAAAATACTTGGTTTATTCTCGCGATCATCATCTACATGTTGGCGATGCTCGCGATTGGTTATTGGAGTTATAAGCAAACAGACGAATACGACGATTATGTGCTCGCTGGTCGCGGCCTGAATCCTTTTGTTGCCGCCCTCTCGGCGGGCGCCTCGGATATGTCCGGCTGGCTGCTCATGGGTTTGCCGGGCGCGCTATTCCTCACGGGCTTCTCGGAGCTGTGGATCGCCATCGGCCTGCTGATCGGCTGCTGGGCGAACTGGACCTGGGTGGCGCCGCGCCTGCGCTCCTATTCGGAGATCGCGAATAACTCGATTACGGTTCCGAGCTTCTTGGAAAACCGCGTACAGGATAAGTCCCGCGTACTCCGGATTGTCTCCGCCGTGGTGATCATCCTCTTCTTCACCTTCTATGTGTCCTCCGGCATGGTCGCCGGCGGCAAGTACTTCGAGTCCACCTTCGGTGGCAGCTACTTGGACGGCATGCTCATCGTGGCAGCCGTGACGGTGGCCTATACCTTCATTGGTGGCTTCCTTGCTGTGTCCTATACCGATGCCGTGCAGGGCACCATCATGTTCCTCGCGCTGATCGTGGTGCCGATCATGGCACTGCTGTCCTTGGACGAGCCGTCCAGCATCTTCACCTGGGCTGTCGAACAGCCCTATGGCCCCTATGACGCCGGCAATTCCTCCTACTTCAATATGATCTCTGGCGTCTCGATTACCGCGATCATCGGTAACCTCGCCTGGGGCTTGGGCTACTTCGGCCAGCCGCACGTGATCGTCCGCTTCATGGCGCTGCGCGCGCCCTATGAGGCTAAGGCCGGTCGCTGGATTGGTGTGGGCTGGATGCTGCTGTGCATCATCGGCGCTACCTTCGCCGCCTTGGTGGGCACCGCCTTCTTCGGCCAGGATCCCTCCATTCTGGTCACCGACCGCGAGGCCTTCGAAACGATCTTCCTCGACATGGGCCGGATTCTCTTCCACCCGCTGCTCGCCGGTCTGCTGCTGACCGCCGTGCTGGCGGCCATCATGTCCACCCTGTCCTCCCAGCTGCTGGTCACCTCCTCCGCACTGATCGAGGATCTGACCAAGATCGTCTACAAGCGAAAGCTGCCGGACAATATCCTGGTGAACCTCTCGCGCACCGCCGTGGTGGCCGTGGCCGTGATCGCCGCCGTGCTGGCCATCAACCCCTCCGACTCGATTCTGGGTCTGGTGGGCTTCGCATGGGCGGGCTTCGGTTCCGCCTTCGGCCCGATCATCCTCGCTTCCCTCTACTGGCGTCGACTCACCGCCGGCGGAGCGATTGCCGGCATGATCACCGGCGCGGTCGTCTCCTTCGCCTGGGGCATGTCGCCGCTGAGCGACACCCTCTACGAGATGGTGCCCGGCTTCTTCCTCGCCACTGTCGTGATGGCCGTGTTCTCGGTCATGTCCAAGGGACCCAGCCAGCAGGTGCTGGATGAGTTCGATAGCGCATCGAAGCTCGCCAGCATCGCCGAGGAGCAGCCCAAGATGGATATTGAGACTGCCGCCGAGCAGCTCGAGACCAAGGGCTAAATCCTCTCGATCACACGCAAAGGGAACCTCATCGAGGTTCCCTTTCGTCATTGAGAGGTATGGATCTTTCTTCCCGCCGCGGCTGGTTTATCCTTTTATGCTTATCGACGCTTCTCTGGCTTCTTATCGGCCTCGCCGCACGCGTGCCCGCGCATCCGCCCACCGAGCCGCAGCTGCCTGGATTACACAGCACGCTGCCCACGGTGAGCGTCGTCAAGGCGCGTACCCGCCACCCTGGATACCGGCGAGAATTCTTCGGGCCGGGCTGGCGGGACCACCCCGGCTTGGGCGCGGGCTGTACCACGCGCGATCGCGCGCTGCGTGCCGCGGGAGTGCAGGCGCCGTGTCACAACGGGCCCCGCGGGGTGATTCAGGATCTTTATACCGGCGAGCGGATTGACGCTGCCGTCGAGGAGCTCCAGATCGATCACGTATTTCCGCTCGCCGCCGCGTGGGATATGGGGGCGGCCATCTGGCCGCGTGCCAAGGCGGAGGATTTTGCCAATGATCCACTCAACGTGGTGGCTGTGAGCGCCGCCGCCAATCAAGACAAAAGCGACGCCCTGCCCGCGGCATGGATGCCTCCCTACCACCGGCATCGCTGCTGGTATTCCCAACGTCTCGCCGCTGTGGCGGCGCGGTATCAGCTGGCACTATCCCAGCCGGATATTACGCGCATGAAGCGCAGTTGCTGGGTTAGCGAAGTTCTAGGACTTTCACTAAAATCGCAGTTTGCGCTGAGTTATCCGGTTGGGCACCCACAGCGTGGCCAGCGCGGGAGGCCTCGGCGTGATGTTTCTACCACCCAGTAATAGTTCACCCCTTAGTGAAAGAGGACTCACCATTTCTACTGTGATGCTGGCACTCCACGTGCTCTCCGCCGTGCTCTTCTTGGGCCCGGTCACCGTGGCTGTATCGACCTTCCATGTGCAAGCAGCCCATGCACATAACGGCAACGATAAGGCCAAGGGTTCCGCCGCGCTGCTCTACCGGATCAGCAACACCTACGGCTTGCTCTCGCTGCTGGTGCCGCTGCTGGGCTTCGGCGTGATGTTCTCCAACCTCGATGCATGGCTCAAGGAAGGGCTGCTGCACACGTCCATTCTGCTGTCCGTCATCGCGTGGGCCGTGTTGTACTTCTTGATTCTGCCCCGCCAGAAGGCCATGGCTGCCGAATTGGGCATTCTCGACGCCGACGATATGCCGGAGAATGCCACCGTGCAGGATTGGGACAAGGCAAAGTCCCAGCTGTCGATGTTCGGCGGCATCTTCTCGCTGCTGTGGATCATCATCTTCGCTTTGATGATGACGATGTAGCGGCACGCTTTATCACTGCCTCCTCGCTGCCTCCGTGGCAGCGAGGTTTTCTTATGTCTCCGTGCCGCCCGCTGTTTTAGCGGCGTCGCGGGCGACGTGTACGAGTGCCCCATGCAGTCGCTACAAGAGAAAACACCACCTCGCCGGATAATCCAGCGAGGTGGTGTGGGGTTATTGTGCTGAGAGCTCGGGGAGCTTAGTAGCGGTCGTCCCGGCGACGGAAGCTGCCACGGCGATCACCGCGGTCTCCCCTATCGCGACGGTCGAAGCCACGGCCACCGCGGCCGCCATCACGGCCACCACGATCGCCACGGTCACCACGATCGAAGCGTCGACCGCCATCGCGACCACCACGGCCACCGAAGCCACGGCCGCCGCCACGACCACCACGGTCACCAT
Source organism: Corynebacterium sp. TAE3-ERU2 (assembly GCF_019209955.1). Lineage (NCBI taxonomy): Bacteria > Bacillati > Actinomycetota > Actinomycetes > Mycobacteriales > Corynebacteriaceae > Corynebacterium > Corynebacterium sp. TAE3-ERU2. The sequence goes on from NZ_JAHUTL010000001.1 coordinate 196,850, forward strand.
AGCCGCGCTCCAGGGAAGCATCGGGGGCAGACTCGATATTGATCAGCTGGCCCGAAATGCGGGTATCTTCCAGCCGGTCGAACACATCGCGGGGCAGGTCCTTGGGCAGCTCGACCAGGGTGTGATCCACATTGATCACGATCCGGCCGAAGTCCTTGGAGTTCAGCCCGCCTTCGTTTGCCAGCGCGCCCACGATGGAACCGGGACGCACATGCTGCCGCTTGCCCACGGCGAGGCGATAGATGCTCATGTTCTGATTAGAACGCTCGAAACGCCCACCGCGGTCGCCGCGGTCACGGCCACCACGATCGAAGTCGCGCTCGCGACGATCGGAGCGGTCCTTACGCTTATCGCGCGGCGGCTCCTTCATCAAGAATTCATCGCTGGCCTGAGCCTGCGTTGCCAATGCCGCCGCGATATCCACCATCGGAATATCGTGCTCATCAGAGTATGTCTGCACCAAGGAACGGAAGATGGTGACCTGAGAGTCCTCCAGCGCCTCGGTGATGGAATCGGCGAACTTCTCCTTGCGGGATTCATTCACCTCATCAACGGTCGGCAGATCCATCTCGTTCAACGGCGCGTTAGTGGCGCGCTCGATAGAACGCAGCATGCGGCGCTCACGCGGGGTGACGAAGAGAATAGCCTCGCCGGAGCGACCGGCACGGCCGGTACGGCCAATGCGGTGCACATAGGACTCGGTGTCGTGCGGGATGTCGTAGTTCAGCACATGGCTGATACGTTCCACATCCAAACCGCGGGCAGCCACGTCGGTGGCCACGAGAATATCGAGGCGACCATCCTTGAGCTGGTCCACAGTGCGCTCGCGCTGGGCCTGCGGAATATCGCCGTTGATGGCCTGCGCGGAGAAGCCGCGAGCACGCAGCTTTTCTGCGAGCTCCTCAGTCTCGAACTTGGTGCGCACGAACATGATCATCGCTTCAAACTCGGTGACCTCGAGGATACGGGTCAGAGCATCGAGCTTGTTGCGGTGCGCCACCATCAGATAGCGCTGGTTGATATTGGTGTTGGTGCGGCTGGTCGAACGGACGGTGATTTCCTGCGGCTGATTGAGATACTGCTGGGAAATCTTGCGAATGCCGTTCGGCATCGTGGCCGAAAACAGTGCCACCTGCTTGTCTGCAGGGGTGTCGGCGAGGATGCGCTCGACATCCTCTTGGAAGCCCATTTGCAGCATCTCATCGGCCTCATCGAGGACGAGATAGCGCAGGCCGGAAATATCCAGCGAGCCCTTCTGCAGGTGGTCGATCACACGACCTGGGGTACCCACGACGATGTGAGCACCGCGGCGCAGACCCGACAACTGAATGCCATAGGACTGTCCACCATAAATCGGCAGCACGTTGATGCCGCCGAGGTGATCGGCGAAGGACTGGAAGGAGTCAGCGACCTGCAGCGCGAGTTCGCGCGTCGGTGCCAATACCAGTGCCTGCGGAGAACGCTCGTCCTTGTTGATGCGCGCCAAAATTGGCAGCGCAAAGGCGGCGGTCTTGCCGGTACCCGTCTGGGCGAGGCCTACGACATCGTGGCCTCCCATGAGAACGGGAATGGTTTGTTCTTGAATAGGGGACGGCGTTTCAAAGCCAACCTTGGTGACTGCCTCCAACACATCTGAGGGTAAGTCCAAGCTTTCAAAGCCGGTGGGTGAGCCGGTGTCCTCAGAAGTGTTCGCATCCCTGGTGCTGTGCTGATCGGCAGACTGTGCTGCCGCACCTTGCGAAGTATCCTGAGAGTCCGACGAAACGATATGATCCGGACTGTCCACGTCTCCGGTGACGTTATCGGTGTTACTCATTGCCCCACCACGTTACGCTGCGCGGCGACGCATAGCCAATTGTCTCGGGCTTATCCCTTCCGACAAGGGCTTTCAGCAGCGCCGTCATCACGGGACTCCAGGGACTCACGCGCTCCCAACCACACCACTGCGGCAGTGAATCCAATCAGTCCGCAGGAGGCGAAGGCCCAGCCATAGCCGACCCAGCCCGCCAGAGCACCCACCACAATCGGGCCGGTGATCGTCCCGAAATCTTGGGCCATTTGGAAATTGGCGAGAACACGACCACCGGAACGCTCCCGCCCCACCACATCGGCCAGCGCCGCCTGCTGCGCGGGGTTGAGACAGCCCGCCCCGAAGCCGGCGAAAACGGAGACGGTCAGCAGCGTGATCGGCTCTTGGGTGAGACCAATGCTGGCCGTAAACACCGCATTAATCACCAATCCCGTAATCACTAGGGGCTTGCGCCCCCATTGATCGGACAATCGCCCAGAAAATTGCAGGGCAAGCGCATTGCCGCCGGCGAAAAAGGCGAGTGCGATACCAGCAACGGCACCAGCTTGGTGGAACATCGCAGCGGAAAAAAGAGGAATGATGGCCACGCGCACGCCGAAGTTAGACCAGCCATTGGCGAAGGCGGAGACCAGCGCTGCCCGATAGGCGGAATCCCGCCAGGCCTCGGAAAAGGTCATCGGGGCTAAGGTGTTCGTGTTCTCATAGGAGCCTATTGCCTCGGCGGAGAGCATCACATACACCACTGCGGCGGCCAGCAGCACGGTGGCGCCATAGATGAAAAATGGGGCGCGCATGCCCATAAAGGACAAGGCGGCGCCCACCACGGGCCCCACGATATTGCCCACAAGAAAACCGGTGGCGTAGATAGAAGAGGCCTTGCCGCGCACCTCGGGTGGCGCCATGCGCACAATCAACCCCATGGCCGAGACCGTGAACATGGTCGAGCCAATACCGCCGATACCGCGCAGCACCACGATCTGCCAATAGTCACTCACCGCGCCGACGAGCCCCGTGGTGATCGCCACGGTGATCAAACCGGTGAGATAGACCTTGCGGGAGCCCAGGCGATCAATTGCCCGCCCGGACACTGGGGCGAAGAGAAGCCGCGAACCCGCGAACACAGAGACGACGGCACTCGCCGCAGCGAGGGAGACATCAAAGCTGCGGGCGAATTGCGGGATGATCGGCGCCACGATGCCAAAACCGACGGCAATAATAAACGCCGCCGCAACAAGCGCCCAGATTTCCTTGGGCAGCGGCGGGACAGAACGCTTCTCCTTGTCCTGCGTATGTGCTAGTCGACGCATCACGCGCCTCATTCCTCCTTCGATACCCCACCCTTTCGAACAGGTGTTCGCTTTTGGCGTGGGAGTGTCTCAGCCGCTGTTTAGACTGCGGGCCATGCGAAACATTAACAGCAACACTAAGCCCCATTTCTTTAATCCCGCACAGCGTTATAGCAGCTCCAGCCGCACTGGGCAGCGGCCAGTTTCCACGGCCACGGCGCTGGCCCTCATCAGGCGGGACCACCCCGATATCGTGGAGCGGGTGGCATCGACGATTCACCATCCCCGCTCTTTAGCGCGTACCCCCAGCACGTGGCGGCCACCGACGCTCACTCTTCCCGCGGTGGACATCGCCGGTGTTCCCGAGTTGAAGCTGAATATCACCCGCTATCGGGCGAACCCAGCCATGGCGGCAGCGCTGGCCCAGGGGCCGCACTCCCCCACTCCGGCGTATGCCGTGATCGCGCGCTTTACTAATCCACGCGGCGATAGCGTTCCTGCCAGCGTCAGCGAGGCGTGGATGCGCTCTTTCATTCCCGAGGAGGCGTCGTTTATGGTGCACGAGATCCTCACGCCCACCGCCCCCACCTACTGCTGGGTGGTGGACAGCACCTATGCACCGCTGCCCTCACCGGTGTCGTTTTTTGTCCAACACACCACCGCCGCTTAAAGCGCACGGCGGTGGCGCGGGTATGACTGCCTAGCTGTCGTCCTCGTCGAGGTCGAAATACTCTTCGTCCTCGGTGTCATAGAGTCCGCCGAGGGCGGCGCGCCGCTGGGCGGCATCGTGATCGTCCTCGTCGATGGGCGCCAGCTGATCCTCCCAGTCTTCGGCTTGATCCGCGGCGAGGCTAATGACATCGAAAAGACGGTCATAGTCGGTGAAGGAGCCGAGGCTGAGGATCTCGTTATCCCATGCCTCATCATCGTCTCCAAGAGCGATGAACTCCACGGTCGCCGTGGGCACGCCCTCCTCGAGGTCCACGCGGAGCACGATCTCGGAGTTGGCTGCCACCTCAGCGCGCACGGTATGAGCGTCCTCTTCGTCTTGGAAGAAGTCCAGATCCGCAATGCGATCATCGGTGCCGCTGAGCACATCCCGCAGGATGGTGACTACCTGGTCGGTGGCGATGTGCTCACTCACGGTGGCAACAGCATCCTCTACCGAGAACACCACCGCCACCAAGACGGCCTCGAAATCCTCATCTTCCTCATCCACATCGGCGGCAGCAATGTAGACATTGGCGGCAGGAAAGTCAGGGTCGATGTCCACAAAGTGGATCTCCACCTCGGAGGTGATCGGTACAAAGAGAGTGCAGTCGTGCGCACGCGACTCGATGCCCGCATCGTCTAGTGCCGCTGCAATATCCTCTAAGAAACTCATGGAGGCAGGCTTTCCTTCCACATAGATGGTTACGTGACACCCCGCCACAAGCGGCGGGGCTGCCGCTCTACAGCCTAGTTGCCCCGCCGCAGAATCGCCGCAGGGTGATTGATGGACATCGGGACGCCACGCGAGATGCTTCTTAGAAGCTCGCCAGCGCCGCACATTGCTGTGCCATGCGTTCGCGCTTGATATCGGGTTTTTGTTTCGGACAGGACACGCACACGCCGCAACCGGGAGAGTGAAAAATCATGCAGCACGTCAGCCTTTTAGTGCTCAGCACCACATCATCATCGGGCTCATCCTCGCCTAGTGCCATCTGCAGATCGCTGGGACGAAACTCCCCATCGACATAATCAAAGAAGCGCGGCTCCACCACGCGGGCGCGATCCTGCAGCTCTACGCGCATCCCCTCGAGCACCGCCAGACAGGCGGCGATGCCCTCATAGGGAGCAAAAGCCTCATTGCCCGCCGTGGCTGCCGCCATGGATACCGCATCGCTGACCACCGCCCATAACGCGGCCACAGAGACATCAGTGATCTCCGCGAGACCGCACACAATCGGCTCGAGAAGCTCCGCCCATCCCGCCCCGAGCTGCCGATAGCTATCCGCGGAGGGTTCGAGCACATGGTTCGGGTGATAGCCATACCAAAAACCCGCACCATGGCCGGTGGGTGTGTGCACAAACATGGTGGCTGGATGCTCCGCGTCGCAGATCGCCACGAGATCGTGATCGAGGGCCAGCATCATTGTTGGCTCAATGAGGGTGGTGACAAAACTATGAAACCACAGCTGCGCACAGTGTTTGTCCTCGTCCATGGGGAAAAGCTCATGGGTGGCGGCGATGGCCTGGCGCAGGCGGTCGAGGAGGGCGGCGTCGATAAGCTGCGTGGAGAGTAGCTGCTCCGAGTCCTCATTTAATGGCGACAGCGCTTGGCTGAAGCGGGGATGCTCGTGGATCAGCAGCGACCAGTGCGATGCCGGACTAAAACTCATCTTTTTCATCCCTCCTGAGACGCCGAGCAGTGGGCAGTGCGGGGCAGAATCGACTCGAGTAGCGCCAGCGTCTTTGCCACCCGAGTGGGGCTGGTGAAATCGGGCTCATCATTGCCCCACTGCCGCAAATCATAATTATCCCACGCTTGGCGACGCTGTGAGCGCGGATCATACACCACCGTCGATGCGCTATCGAAGACTTTGGTGGCCCTACGCGGCATGCGATCCGCCACTGCGGCGTGATAGCGCGGCCACCCCGAACCGACCTGGGAGTGATGAATGAAGTTGCCCCAATAGGCCTGCAGCTCGGTGGTGAGCGCCGCGAACTCGGCGGCGCCTCCGAGCCTATTGAGACCAGAGACTCGCGAGGCCTCCATATCGCCAAAGACGGCGGTGAGCTCGAGCGAATGCATCGCCCCAATGCCGAGGCGGCGCAACACAGCGGGGGCGAAGTCGAATCGATACATCCAGGTATCGGCGATGCGCGCATGGGCCTCGGCGAGCCGCACCGAGGGCACCCAAAACACGGCATCGGTGAGCAGGTCCGCAAAATCCTCGCGGCTAAACGCGGCCGAGTACTCGCGCAGCACCTCGTGGGCACGTTCGGTATCGAAGGCGGTGAGCATGCGATGCGCCGAACGCGAGCGCGCGGACTCGCGAACATAGAGGGCCTTGGCCATCGAGGCTTCGTCATTATTCGTACCGATCAAAAGCGGCACCGGCGCCTGGCGCCCCTGCGCGAAGGCATCCAGCGGGTGCTGCGGCAGCACATGGCCGTCCACCACTGGGCCATAGGGCGAGTTGAGATTGAGCATGTCCCGCAAGCGCAATTGGGATAGGCTGCCGGCGCGCACCAGATCGGCGGGCGGCAGCGCCCGGAGCACGGACATATCGGCGAGATCGTGCAGTTTAAGATTGTCGACCAGCGCCCGCGCCCAGCGCCGCGACTGCTCCTGGGAGTGAAACGAGGCCGCCGGCGCGGATTGGGCAATAGCCTTGTGAAATAACCCCCGCGCTGCCGGCGAGGCCAGCAGCGAAATCACGCTCGCCGCGCCCGCGGATTCGCCCATGATGGCAATATTGTTGCTATCGCCACCGAAGGCAGCGATATTCTTTTTCACCCAGCGCAACGCCGCCAGTTGATCGTGCATCGCCGGGGTGGGCACGCATTGGCCACTGATCTCCGATAGATCGAGATAGCCGAATACCCCCAGCCGGAAGTTCAAGGAGACGTAGACCACATTCAGGGCGCGCACAAAGTTATGCCCGCGCAGCATGGTTTCATGCGAGGAACCCACCAGATAGGAACCGCCGTGAAAATACACCACCACGGGCAGCTGCTCGTCGGTATCGGGGCGCACAATATCGAGGTTGAGGCAGTCGGGCCCACCCGCCAATTTCGTTCCCCATAAACTGGCCGGCTGCCATGCCTTGGCGCCATATTCGGTGCAGTCTTTCACCCGGGACCACGGTTCGACTGGATGGGGCACGCGCCAGCGGCGTTCGCCGTCGACAAGCCCCGCATAGGGCACTCCTCGCCACGTCAGCAGTCCGGAGCGCGCCACTCCTTTGACATAACCAGCGGTGGTTCGGACCAGCGTTTCCATATCCTCCACGGTAGTTGTTCCGCGTGGTTGGTGTGGGCTACTACGCAGCAGAGTTCTTCAGGTCGCGCCGCGCGCAGCCCTTCGATTATCAGGCGCGTGTGGAGAAGAGATCACAGCGGGCCCGGCAGGCGCATGCGGAATATAAATTATGGCAGGTGTCGTTTACTGTTGTGTATATCCGGCGGTGCAGTACAACCACTACACTGGGCAACAATGCCCACCAGCCCTGATACACAGCGCCCTCCGCCAGAATGAGGCCGCCTGGGGCTGGGCATTCCTAGCACTCAAAGAATCACATACCGCCGATTATTTTCCCCATTATGAATTTCTACTAAGGAGCTCTACTTATTATGTCTCAATCCACTTCACAGGAACCGACGTATGACATCACCGATGCATTGGGTTCTGATCCCGAAACCTTGCACGAGCGCACCGGAGCATCCGGCAAGATCCTGATTAAGGCCCTCAACCATGTGGTGAAGATGCAGTCGTCTTCGATCACCAGCTACGTGAACTGGCTGCGCAAGCGCAACCCAGAGGCCAGCCCAGCTGATATTCAGAAGATGCTGGACCAGCACATCACCTATCTGGCCACCGGCTCTGGGGCCTCCGCCGGCATGGCCGCTGCCGTGCCGGGCATCGGTTTTATCACCGGCGCCGCCGCCGTGGGCGCGGAGTCGCTGGTATTTCTCGACGCCGCCGCCTTCTACACCATGGCCTCGGCCTATCTGCGCGGCGCGGATATCTCCGATCCCCAGCGTCGCGAAGCACTCATCCTCGTGGTGATCATGGGTTCCTCCGGCACCGCCCTCGTCGATGCGGCCGTGGGCGATCTTGGCGTTGAGGGAGGCGCATCGACGATCTCTACCCTCTCTCGCTTCTCCGGGCCGTCGATGAGCAAGATTAATAACCGCCTGCTCAAGCAGGCGTTGAAGCAGACCAATAAGCGACTGCGCGCCGCCTGGATCGGCAAGGTGATGCCCCTGGGTATTGGCGCTGTGATCGGCACCGTAGCCAACCGCAAGCTGGCCAAGAAGCTCATCGGCAACACCTATGACTCCCTGGGCTCGGCACCGGCGGAGTTCCCCTCCCTGCTGCCTGCCCTCGAGGAGATTAAGGATGAGGACGTCAGCGCCATGGACAAGGAAGTCACCGAGGCTGTCACCAAGGCCCACCAGAACGAGGGCCTGGCTGCCCGCAGCTGGGAGTTTGTCAGCTCCACCGCCAGCAACGTCGGCAGCAGCGTCGCTGATGCCGCCCACGGGGTTGCTGGAGGCGTGTCCGGTGCAGTGCGTAAACTTCCTTTCGTAGCGAAGAAGAAGGACGCCACCGACGGCGAGGCCTAAGCTCGTGCGCTAAAACGCACCTGACGGTGCACCGCTGCCCGCGGGCAGCACTCGGCCCCGCCACCTGTGGTCGCCCACCGCTTCATGCGGTCGACGCAGGTGGCGGGGCTTTTTTCCTGCATCGACAGGCCGCGGCTGCCAAGAGCGGTACAGAGTAGATCGACACACAGAGCTTTAAGGAGGAGCAGAACCGTGACCGCTTCGCAGTCCGCGCACTCTGAGCCGGAGCGCGCAGGCATCACCGAGCGCGGCAGCTCCCGCACCTCCTCATCGCAGCGTCCGGCCGCGAAGTCCCAGCGCGGCTTTCCGGCCCTGCGGCGGCTGCTCAGCACCGCCTGGGAGCTGAAGTCGGTCAGCCTCTTTGCCATCGTCTGCACCCTCGCCGAGGTTGTGGCCGAGCTCAGCGTGCCCCTGCTGACCGGTAGCGCAGTGGATATCGCCACGGGCTCACGCAAGGCCACCTCCTGGACCGAGTTCGTCCATCGCTCCGGAATCTTTGCCCCCTTCGGTGTGTCGGGAAGCGCCGATGCGCTGCGGATCGTGGTGATCTCTCTCATCCTCGCCGCCCTGATACGTTTCGTCTTCCAGGCGGGGCGCCGCTACTCCGCGGGCAGGTTATCCATCTCCGTTCAGCATCTGCTGCGCATACGCATTCTTTCCACGCTGTCCCGCCTCGACGGCCCCGGCCATGACCGCATCCGCACCGGCGAGGTGGTCTCGCGCTCTATCTCGGATCTCAACCAGATCCAAGGCATTCTGGCCATGACCCCCTTGGCGCTCGGCTCGCTGCTCAAAATCCTTGCCGAGCTCGCAGTCATGCTCTGGCTTTCTCCCCTGCTGGCGCTGGTGGCGGTGATCTCGCTGCCGGTGGTGGTCGTAGCCGCGGCTGTGTCGCGCCGCCCGCTCTACGCCGCCACGTGGACGGCGCAACAACAGGCCGCCGAGGTAGCGAGCCACGTGGAGGAAACCGTCAGCGGTATTCGCGTGGTCAAGGCCTTCACCCAGGAAGATCGCGAAAGCACGACTCTCGCCGCTGCCAGCCGCCGGCTTTTCGCCCTGCGTATGCGCGTCGCCCGTCTCACCGCCCGCAGCATTCCCTTCATTGAACGCCTCCCGCAAATCGCGCTCGTGGCCAATGTCGCCCTCGGCGGTCTTTTAGTGCTCAATGGCACGATCACCCTCGGCGTCTTTGTCACCTTCTCCTCCTACTTGGTCTCCCTCACCGGCCTCGCCCGCGTCTCCTCCGGCATGCTCATGCGCATCTACATGGGCTTTTCCTCGGTGGAACGCGTTTTTGATGTCCTCGACCAGCGCCCCGCACTGCCCGATTCCACCGATCCTGTGCCCCTGCCCGCCAGCCGTCTCGGCCTCGACGTGCACGATGTGCACTTCAGCCAGCCGGAGAATGGCCGCGCCGTACTCAACGGCATGTCGCTGCGCATTCCCCCTGGCACCCGCATGGCCATGGTGGGCCCTGCCGGCTCCGGTAAAACGATGCTCACCCAGCTCGTGGGCCGTTTCTACGATCCCGACGAGGGCAGCATTGCGCTTATCGACGCCACCTCCCACCGTTATGACCTGCGCGATATTCGCCGCGCCGAGCTGCGTGAGCGGGTGGCCATCGTCTTCGACGATCCCTTCTTGTTCTCGGATTCCATCCGCAACAACATCACTGTCGGGGCAGACATCTCGGAGGAGACACTCCGCACCGCCCTCGAGGCCTCCTGCGCCGCCGAGTTTGTGGATGAGCTCGACGACGGCCTCGACACCGTCTTAGGAGAGCGCGGCCTCGATCTCTCGGGGGGCCAGCGCCAGCGCCTCGCCCTCGCCCGGGCCCTCGCCCGTGGCGCGGATGTGGTGGTGCTTGACGACGCCACCTCCGCCATCGACGCCATCACGGAGGCAGCGATCTACGAGGGCATTCGCCGCCACTACCCCGACCTGACGATCCTCGCTATCGCCCACCGGGCCTCCACCCTGGAACTCACCGATACGGTGGCGCTGGTGGATGAAGGCCGCGTGAGCGCCTGCGGCAGCTTGGAGGAGATCTCGGCGAATCAGGACTTCGCTCATCTGATGGATCTCAGTTTCCAGCAGCGCCCCAGCGAGGAGGAGCCGGTCCCCTTCGACTCGGAGCTCCGGCCGAGCGAGGAGCAACTCTGGCCTGCAGAGCCGGTGGGGCGGCGGCCGCAGGAGCGCGGCACGATTGCCAAGTCTCAGGCCACCGCGATCAGCGGGCGGGGCGCGTTGATGTCCCAGCCGCTGAATGATCGCCTCGCCGCCGATATCGCACGACTGCCCGAGGCCACCGAGCAGCCTCATCTCGCTGTGTCGAATACCGAGGAGGGCTTTAGCCTCACGCGGCTATTTCGTCCCGTTCGCGGTCTCATCGCAGCCAGCATTGTGCTGTTGGTGATGGGCGTGCTCGCCGATATCGCCCTGCCCACCCTCATCCGCTATGCCATCGACCGTGGCATAAGCGAGAACAACCTGCGCATGCTGGTGCTCATGGCGCTCGCCGGGCTGGCGATGATTCTGCTCAGCTGGGCGGCGGCGGTGGCCCAAACCATCATCACCGCCCGCACAGGTGAGCGTCTGCTCTACGGGTTGCGTGTGCGTTCCTTCCGCCACATCCTGCGGCTGTCCATGGACTTTTTCGAACGCACCCTCTCGGGCAAGATCATGACCCGCATGACCACTGATATCGATGCGCTGAGCTCTTTTCTCCAAACTGGGCTGGCACAGACCGTGGTGGCGTTGAGTACCCTAGTGGGTATCTCTGGGATGCTTCTGGCCACCAATGTCCAGCTCTCGCTGCTGGCCTTTAGCGCACTGCCGATCGTCGCAGTGGCCACCGTGGTGTTTCGCCGCATCTCCTCTCGGCTTTATCGCCGCAGCCGGGAACAGGTCTCGGCGGTCAACGCCGAGTTCCAGGAATCAGTGGGAGCACTACGCACCAGCCAGATGCACGGCGCCGTGGATCGCAGCCTCGCGGAGTTCACGGCCGCAGCAGCAGAATACAAGCGGCTACGCATCGCCTCCCACACCGCTGTTTCTCTCTATTTCCCCGGCATTAATGCCATCTCGCAGCTCGCCCAGGCGGCCGTGGTGGGTTGGGGCGCCACGATGGTGCTGGAGGGGGAGATCTCTGCGGGCGTGCTCGTTGCCTTCGTCATGTATCTCAGCGCTCTCTTCGGCCCGATCCAGCAGCTCTCCCAAGTCTTCGACAGCTATCAACAGGCCTCGGTGGGCTTCAACCGCATCCGCGATTTGCTCATCACCCAGCCCAGCGTGGTGTCCACGGGCACGCGGGACGACGCCGACCGGGCTGCCAACGGCGCCCTAGCCCTCGATGATGTCAGCTTCAGCTATAGCCCGGATACTCCTGCGGTCACCGAGCATCTATCCTTCGAACTCGCCCCCGGAAGCACGGTGGCGGTAGTGGGCCAGACTGGGGCGGGCAAGTCCACCATCATCAAACTCGCTGCCCGCTTCTACGATCCTGCCTCCGGCGCGGTGCGCGCCCGCGGGATAGACATCCGCGACTTTCCGCTCGCCGCATGGCGGGGACAGATCGGCATGGTGCCACAAGAAGCACACCTCTTTAGCGGCACCATCGCCGAGAACATCGCCTATGGCCGCCCCGAGGCCACCCACGCTGAGATCACTGACGCCGCCGCTCGCGTCGGCGCGCTGAGCGCGATCGCCAGCATCCCCGGCGGATTCCGGGCCCAACTCGGGGAAAAAGGCCGCGGCCTGTCCTCGGGACAACGTCAGCTCGTTGCGCTCGCCCGCGCCGAGCTGACCCAGCCTTCCCTGCTGCTTCTCGACGAGGCCACCGCCACCGTGGATCCCGCCACGGAAAACACCATTCTGCAGGCCTCAGACCGCGTCACGGAGGCCCGCACCAGCGTGGTCGTGGCCCACCGCTTGAATACCGCCGCGCGAGCGGATCGGATCATTGTGATGGATCATGGCCGCATCATCGAGGACGGCACCCACGAGAACTTACTCAACCAAAAGGGAATCTATTGGCGCATGTGGACTTCCTCTTAGGAGGGTGTACTCGGCGGCAGGAGTGGTTAACCCGCTCACACCCGCCACCGTGGTGGTCAGATCTCGCACGAGAGGTGCGTAATTTCTGCCCAGATTTAGGCGACAAAAGGGGTGGACCACCGTTAGTCTGGTCCAATACCACTAAACTGTGTATGAATCACCCAATAACCCAAGGAAATGAGGCGAGCACCTGCCGTGAGCAGCGCTAGTACTTTCGGCCAAAATCAGTGGCTGGTAGACCAGATGTTCCAGCAGTTCAAGGAGGATCCCTCCTCCGTAGACAAGGAATGGCGCGAGCTGTTCGAAAAGGAGGGCAGCCCCGCTGAGCCCACCCCCGAGAACACCCCCGCATCCTCGTCCAAGAGCTCCAAGAAGGCCGCCCCCAAGGACACCGAGGGCTCCGGCCCTAAGGCCCCTGCAGCGCCGAAGAACACCGCAGGTCCGAAGAATAAGGCCCAACACAGCGAGCCACAGCCCATCGCTGAGAAGGCCCGAAAAGCAGCCACCGATCCCAATACCAAGATTGCGCAGGCTCGCGAGGCCAATAAGGAGAAGAAGCGGAAGGCAGCCCAATCGCCTCTGACTAAGATTCAGGACAGCCCCGAGGCCGGCAATTTCCCCATGAAGGGTGCCGCCAAGGCCGTGGCAAAGAACATGGACATCTCTCTCGAGCTGCCCACCGCCACCTCGGTGCGCGATATGCCGGCTCGGTTGATGTTCGAAAACCGCTCGGTCATTAACAATCACCTCAAGCGGACTGTGGGCGGCAAGATCTCCTTCACCCACATCATCGGCTACGCCATGGTGAAGGCAATCATGGCGCACCCCGATATGAATAACTCCTACGAGGTCATTGACGGCAAGCCGAACCTAGTGGTGCCGGAGCACATTAACCTCGGTCTTGCCATCGATATGGAAGGCAAGGGCGGCGAGCGTTCCCTCGTGGTCGCCAAGATCGCCGAGTGTGAAACCCTCGACTTCAAGCAGTTCGTCGAGGCCTACGAAGATGTGGTCGAGCGCGGCCGCACCGGCAAGCTGAAGATGCCGGACTTCCAGGGCATCACCTGCTCGCTTACCAACCCGGGTGGTATCGGTACCCGCCACTCTGTGCCCCGCCTCACCAAGGGCCAGGGCCTCATCGTGGGCGTGGGCTCCATGGACTACCCCGCCGAGTTCGCTGGCGCCTCCGAGGATCGCCTCGCCGAGCTGGGCGTCGGCAAGCTTGTGACCATTACCTCCACCTACGATCACCGCGTGATCCAGGGCGCCGAGTCCGGCGAGTTCCTGCGCACCATGTCCCAGCTGCTGGTGGATGACACCTTCTGGGATGAAATCTTCACCTGCATGTCTGTGCCCTATGCACCGATTCGTTGGCGCCAGGATCAGCCCAACACCGGCATGGACAAGAACACCCGCGTGATGCAGCTGATCGAGGCCTACCGCTCCCGCGGCCACCTCATCGCCGATGTGAATCCGCTCAACTGGCATCAGCCCGGCATGCCGATTCCGGATCACTCCGATCTGCAGCTGGAGACCCACGGATTGACCCTGTGGGATCTGGACCGCACCTTCCACGTGGGTGGCTTCGACCAGCGCGAAACCATGACCCTGCGCGAGGTCGTCACCAAGCTGCGCGCCGCCTACACCCTGAAGGTGGGCTCCGAGTACAACCACATTCTGGATAATGACGAGCGCACCTGGCTGCAGGATCGCCTCGAGGCGGGCATGCCCAAGCCCACCGTCGCCCAGCAAAAATACATTCTGCAGAAGCTCAACGCCGCCGAGGCTTTCGAGAACTTCCTGCAAACCAAGTACGTGGGCCAAAAGCGCTTCTCCCTCGAGGGCGCCGAGTCCCTCATCCCGCTGATGGATGCGGCCATAGATACTGCCGCCGGCCAGGGCTTGGACGAGGTCGTTATCGGTATGCCTCACCGCGGCCGTTTGAATGTGCTCGCCAATATCGTGGGTAAGCCGCTGAGCCAGCTCTTCAAGGAGTTCGAGGGCAACGCTGACCCGGCTGCTGCCGGTGGTTCCGGCGACGTGAAGTACCACCTCGGTGCCGAGGGCAAGCACATCCAGATGTTTGGCGATGGCGAGATCAAGGTGACGCTCACCGCTAACCCCTCGCACCTCGAGGCCGTTAACCCGGTCATGGAGGGCATCGCCCGCGCCAAGCAGGACATCCTGGACAAGGGCGAGGCCGGTTTCTCCGTCATGCCGCTGCTGCTGCACGGCGACGCTTCCTTCGCAGGCTTGGGCGTGGTGCAGGAGACCCTGAACCTGGCCCAGCTGCGCGGCTACACCGTGGGCGGCACCGTCCACATCGTGGTGAATAACCAGATCGGCTTCACCACCACCCCGGATTCCGGTCGTTCCAGCCACTACGCCACCGATCTGGCCAAGGCCTATGGCTGCCCGATCTTCCACGTCAATGGCGACGACCCGGAGGCCGTGTACTGGGTCGGCCAGCTGGCTACCGAGTACCGCCGTCGCTACGGCAAGGATGTCTTCATCGACCTCATCTGCTACCGCCGTCGCGGTCACAACGAGGCCGATGATCCCTCGATGACCCAGCCGAAGATGTACGACCTGATTGACGGCCGCGAGACCGTTCGCGCCCGCTACACCCAGGACCTGATTGGTCGTGGCGATCTGAACAAGGACGACGCCGAGGCTGCCGCCCGCGACTTCCACGATCAGATGGAGTCGGTGTTCAACGAGGTCAAGGAAGCCAAGAAGCGCGATGCCTCCGGCCAGGAGGGCATCACCTCCTCCCAGGAGCTGCCGCATGGTTTGGACACCTCCATCACCCGCGAGGAACTCGTGGAGATGGGCCAGGCCTATGTCAACGTCCCCGAGGGCTTCGAAATCCACAAGCGCGTCAAGCCGGTGGCCAAGAAGCGTGCCCAGTCCGTCAAGGAAGGCGGCATCGACTGGGGTTGGGGCGAGCTGCTCGCCTTCGGTTCCTTGGCCATCGGTGCGGAACGCACCGTGCGTCTCGCCGGCGAGGATTCCCGCCGCGGTACCTTCACCCAGCGCCATGCCGTGATGTTCGACCCGAACACCGCCATGGAGTACAACCCGATCGACCACATCGCTCGCGAAGGCGGCGAGGGCAAGTTCATGGTGTACAACTCGGCTCTAACCGAGTTCGCCGGCATGGGCTTCGAGTACGGCTACTCCGTGGGCAACTTGGATGCTGTGGTGGCATGGGAAGCCCAGTTCGGTGACTTCGCCAATGGCGCCCAGACCATCATCGATCAGTACCTCTCCTCCGGTGAGGCGAAGTGGGGCCAGCTGTCCAAGCTGATCCTGCTGCTGCCCCACGGCTACGAGGGCCAGGGCCCGGACCACTCCTCCGCCCGCATCGAGCGCTTCTTGCAGCTGTGCGCCGAAGGCACCATGACCGTGGCCCAGCCGACCACCCCGGCGAACCACTTCCACCTCATCCGCCGCCACGCCCTGAGCGACCTGCACCGCCCGGTCGTGGTCTTCACCCCGAAGTCCATGCTGCGCAACAAGGCCGCCGTGTCTGCCGTGGAGGACTTCACCGAGGTGAGCAAGTTCCAGTCGGTGATCAATGACCCGAACCAGTTCGATCGCAACGGCGAGCAGCTGGGCGATCCGGAGAAGGTCAAGACGATCCTGCTGTGCTCCGGCAAGGTCTACTACGACTTGGAGAAGCGCCGCGCCGACGACGGCCGCGATGATGTGGCTATCGTCCGCCTGGAGATGCTGCACCCGATCCCGCACAACCGCCTCAACGATGCCTTCGAGTGCTACCCGAACGCCGAAGAGGTGCGCTTCGTGCAGGACGAGCCGGCCAACCAGGGCCCCTGGCCCTTCCTGGCCCTGCACCTGCCGGATCTGCTGCCGGATATGCCGAAGCTGCGACGCGTGTCTCGCCGCGCCCAGGCCTCTACCTCCACCGGTATGGCCAAGGTGCACCAGTTCGAGCAGAAGCAGCTCATTGACGAGGCCTTCGCCGACTAGACGCCTGCAAGCTGAGCCCACATAGCCAGCGGGCTCAGCACAGTGCTACTACGCATCAGCCCCAGGAACCGAGTGATCTCGGTCCTGGGGCTGATGCGTTCGCTGCGTCGTCGATGCTGCGGCGTCGCGTTTAATCCGCGCCGTTGGAAAGCACTCGGTTGGAGGACAAGAAGGTGGTGTAGACCTCATTTTGATCCTCGCCGCTATTGAGCTCCTCAGCGATCTCCTTCAAGGAGGCCTCGGAGATAGCGCCATTGACCACGTTGAGCTTGTCCCATTCCTTACGGTTGAGCAGTGGCCGCTGGTAGAGCACGATAAAGTTCTGCGGCAGTTTCAGGTCTTCGCTCTCTGCGCAGCCATGAGTCGGCGAAAAGTTCGAGTTATGCACGGTGCGCGGCAGTGAGCCCAAGAGGCTATCGAGCACCGTTTCAGAGAAATCAATATCGGTCGGTGTGATCTCACCGGCATCAATCTTCGCGGTGTAGTCCTGCGATAGTTCCTTGGCGCGGACGGGATTGAGTGCTTCGAGAGCCGTGCCGAGGCAGACCACTACGACATCGGCATGGTTGGTTTCCACGGCCTGAATCCGCGCGGCCGTGTCAAGGTCATATTCAAAGTCCACGAAGGTTTGGCGGCCACGAGAGGCAAGCGCCCGCGAGTACAGCTCCCCCATGATCACCTGTTCTTGATCGGAGGAATCCACCATCACCTGCACCGGTGATACTTCTACCTCATTGACCTCGCGGTAGGGCTCGGCGACGCATCCACTGCTCAGCATGCCCACCACACCGAGGGCGCATACAGTGCGCACGGTCGCAGGGGCGCTGGGGTGGAGCTGCCGAGGCATCGTCGTGGTCATGGTGCAAGCAGGCCAATCTAGCTAGGCAAATGGGACTGGCGTGGAACACGAGGCATGCGGCGCACACGCGCGGCCACACCACCGCTGATTCTAGCGCAGCTGCCCCCATAGCCCGTGGCGCCACGGAATTGCTGATATCGCCCTAAGCGGCGGTACACTTGCCTGCGGTCCGCACCACAGTGCTGGGCGTGTACGTCAAGGAGGTTCTCGCATGGTTGATCCACTTCGTTTGCCGCATAAGAGTGGTAAGCACACTGACGCTCAGGAGCACCCTGTGGGGTCTCGACTGCGCGTGCCCGTGGAGCGGGCCGTGGATCGCTGCCGCGTGATGTGCCACGGACGCGAGCTGAACCAAGAGTTCTCATACGAGAGTGCCCTGCACTACGCCACTGAGCACGAAGACTGCTACGTCCTTTTGGAGCTCTCGGAGCCTGATGAGCAGCAGATGGAGCACATCGCCGCGATCTACGGGGTGGATGAACTGATCGTGGAAGACACCGTGACCGCCCATCAGCGGCCCAAGGTGGAGCGCTACGATGATCAGCTCTTCTTTGTGCTGCGCACCGTGGTGTATCAGGAGCATGAGCGCGTCCGTGACGCGAAGGAGATCATCCAAACCGGTGAACTCCAGATGATTCTCGGCCCCAACTTCATCATCGCTATCCGTCACGGAGTACTTACCGGGCTGAAGCGTTGGCGCCGCGAGCTGAGCGAATGGTCCGAGCAGCTCGAGCTAGGCCCTGTGGCATTAGCGTGGCAGCTCTCTGACCTGGTGGTGAATGAGTACGTGCGCATCGCCGGCGAGCTCACCACGGATGTGGACGAGATCGAGGAAGAAGTCTTCACCCCGAACTCCCCCATCGATATTTCGCAGATCTACATGCTCAAGCGAGAGATCCTGGAGATGAGGCACTCGGTGGATCCGCTCAGCACCGCGCTGCGTATCCTCACTCAGAACCACAAAGATGTGCTGAGCAAGCCGCTGCGCTCCTATTTCCGTGACGTGCTGGATAACCAGCTCATTGCGGCCGACTCCATCGCTTCCCTCGATGAGCGCCTCACTGCCTTGATCGATGCTGCCGTGGCCAAGGTCACCATGCAGCAAAACTCGGATATGCGTAAGATTTCCGCGCTCGTCGGTATGGCCGCGCTGCCCACCATGATCGCTGGTGTGTACGGCATGAACTTCGATCACATGCCGGAACTGCACTATGAGTACGGCTACTACGTGGTGCTCGGCGTCATGATTGCCGCGGTGGTTCTCATGTGGTGGGTGCTAAAGAAAAACCACTGGCTCTAACCTCAGCGCCGTGGGGCGCAGGCTAGAACCAGTGGCTCTCATCGTGTTTCATGCGCGGCGTTAGCGTCGCGGAAACTCCGAGTTATCGGAGGGCTCTCCCCACGCCTGATCCTGCTGTGGCTGTTGTGGTGCAGGCTGCTGTGGGTGCTGCGGCTTCTCCTGTTGCGCAGTTTGTTGCGGCTGCTGTTCCTCACGAGGTGCGGGCCAGCCGCCCTGCGGCTGCTGCGGCGCAGGTTGCTGCGGATTCTGCGGCTGCTGCTGCGGCGCCTGCTGCTGCACAGGCGGTTGCTGCACAGGCTGCTGCGACCAGGTGCTGCGGTCGTTGTTGCGGGGCCGAACGATCTGGCCGCGGGCAATCGAGTCACGGGCTTGGCGGGCGGTGTGCGGCTCGCACAAAATGTCATAGCGCCCGGCCACAATCTGGGTGCTCGACGCGAAATCGCGTTTCCCCTTCGACGCGGCATAGGGCACGCTCACAGACACCAGCCCGAAAATCACACCGAGGATCGCACCGGTGAGAAGCGGTACCAGCCAGTTTTCATAAAACAGCCCGAAGAGCAGCCCGAAAAACAGGCCCGCCCACGCGCCGGATACTGCGCCGCCTAAGAGCACCTTGCCCCAGGTCAAGCGACCTTGAACGCGCTCGACTTCCATAAGATCAACCCCCACGATGGTGAGGTCCTTTACCGGAAACTCCTGATCAGAGAGCATATCTACGGCGGCTTGGGCCTGTTCATAGCTCTCGAAACTTGCAACCGGCCACCCTTCCGGGCGCTTCTTCATCGCCATCGCCTTCACGTTGTTCGCGGGGGATGTCATAGCAGTATCTACCAACTTCTTTGCATCTACGGGCAGCACAGCGCCGCCTGGGAATCATTCAGAGCTCGCTTAAGCCGCGCCATCTGGGCTGGCTCGTTATCGGGCCTTCACTAGCCCTAACGCCCGAAGCCTGCGGAAGGTTCCCGAACAATACGTTCCACTACCTCGTTTATGGGGTTTCCCATGCGTAGTACGCTTATCGACGCCCACCTCGCGCCACCTCCCCTCCTGCCGCAGGTGAACACCCAGCTTGGGCGAGCCCCAGCAGCAGTAGCAGGATCTGTGCAGCTGACCGTTACAATATCTAGTTATGAATGCAGTGACGAGAGTGTATGCCGGCCGACTGGCCGGAATGGTGGTGCGTAGCCCAGACGCCGAACCCATTGGTCGTGTCCGCGACGTTGTCGTGATGATGCACGGGCTCGAACGTGACTCTCGCGTACTCGGTCTGATCGTGGCGCTTCCTTCCAAGCGCCGCATCTTCCTGCCGATGCTGCGCGTAGCCACCATCGAACCCCAAGAGATCGTCCTTGCCTCGGGGCAAGTATCGATGCGCTCCTATCAGCCCCGCGAGGGCGAGACGACTATCTCCCAGGACATCATCGGCGCCAAGGTGCACGTCGATGATCCCGAGCTGGAGAATCTCCATGGCAAAGCCGTGGAGGTCGCCGATGTGGAACTGACCCGCACCCGTACTCGCGACTGGGTGATCTCCAAGATCGCGGTGAGCGCCAATAAATCCACCTTCGGCCGGCGCCCCACGCTCTATGTCACTCCGTGGAAGTATGTGCATGGCCTGGGAGAAACCGCGACCAGCCACGAGCAGGAAACCGCGAAGCTGCGCTCCCAATTCGAGGAGATGCGCCCGGCCGACGCGGCGCCGCTGTTCTACAACCTCAGCGCCTCCCAGCGTCGTGCCGTCACCAGCGGCCTGAACGACGAGCAATTGGCCGATATTCTCCAGGAGCTCTCTGAGGAACGCCAGGCCGAGCTGATCGAGGAGCTGGCTATCGAACGCGCCGCGGACGTGCTCGAGGAGATGGACCCGGACGATGCCGCCGACCTGTTGGAAGAGCTCCCCGACGCCACCGCCGACGTGCTGCTGGAACTGATGGATCCAGAAGACTCCGCGCCCGTGCGTCGCCTCATGAGCTTCCTGCCTGACACCGTCGGTGCGCTCATGACCTCGGACCCGTTGGTGATGACCCCGCAGCGCACTGTCGCCGAGGCACTCGCGATGGCGCGCAACCCCGATCTGCCGACCTCGCTGTCCTCTATGGTGTTTGTGGTGCGCCCTCCCACAGCGACCCCTACCGGCACCTACCTGGGATGTTTGCACCTGCAAAAGCTGCTGCGCGAACCCCCTTCGGAGCTCATCGGCGGCTTGCTCGACCCCGATCTCCCACCGCTGTATGCCGATGACCTGCAGGAAACTGCGGCTCGGTATTTCGCCACCTATAACTTGGTGTGTGGCCCTGTGTTGGACGATGACGGTCACCTTCTCGGTGCCGTCGCCGTCGATGACTTGCTCGACCACATGCTGCCCGAGGATTGGCGCGAGACCGGAATCCGGCCCGCCCAGTCCGAGACCACCACGCCCCTACAGGAGGCCTAGCTGATGAGCGATTACCGCAATAGCCTCGATACGCCCATGGCCACGCGACGCCGTGGCCTCCGCATTAATGCGGACGCTGTGGGCGCCATGGCGGAAAGGGTTGCCCGTTTCTTCGGAACTGGCGAGTACTTGTTCTGGCAGACCATCTTCGTGATCACGTGGATCGCGTTGAACCTCGGCGCGTGGAAGTGGCAGTGGGACCCCTACCCCTTCATCCTGTTGAACCTGGCCTTCTCCACGCAGGCCGCCTATGCGGCGCCGCTGATTCTGTTGGCCCAAAACCGACAGGAGGACCGCGACCGCGTCTCCTTGAGCGAGGATCGCCGCCGCGCCGCCCAGACCAAGGCCGATACGGAGTTCCTCGCCCGCGAGCTGGCGTCGGTACGCCTCGCGCTGGGTGATAGCGTCACTCGTGACTATCTGCGCCGCGAGATGGAAGATCTATCCAGTTTGCTTGAGCGCATCGAGGCGAAGCTGGACGATGAATCCGCGGCACGCATCGCCCGCGAACACGGCGACCACCAGTCCTCCGAGTTCCATGAGCCCACTCAAGGCGATGTGGTAGACACCAACCGCCGCCCCCACAGCTAAAGCCCACAGTCAGGAGAATCGCACACCCCGATGTCTCATATTGAAGAATCCCTCGTCCGCCAGGCCCTCTCTCGTGTCGAAGACCCCGAGATCGGTCGCCCCATTACGGAGCTCGACATGGTGAAGTCGGTGGAGGTCACCGGCAACGATGTGGCAGTGGTGATCTATTTGACCATCGCCGGCTGCCCCATGAAGTCCACCATCACAGAGAATGTGCGCGCCGCTATCGAGGAGCTCGACGGCGTGGGTGAGGTCTCGGTCAGCACGGATGTGATGAGCGATGAGCAGCGCCGCAATCTGCGCCTGCGCCTGCGCGGCAGCCAGGATGATCCGGTCATCCCCTTCTCGCAGCCCGACTCCACCACCCGCGTATTCGCCGTGGCCTCCGGCAAGGGTGGTGTGGGTAAATCATCGATGACGGTGAACCTCGCCGCCGCTCTCGCAGCGCGGGGGCTCAGTGTGGGCATTCTCGACGCCGACATCTACGGCCACTCCATCCCGCACATGCTCGGCAGCACCGAGGCGCCCAATATGGTCGAAGATATGATCATGCCGCCCCAGGCGCACGGC
Organism: Corynebacterium sp. TAE3-ERU2; assembly: GCF_019209955.1. NCBI lineage: Bacteria > Bacillati > Actinomycetota > Actinomycetes > Mycobacteriales > Corynebacteriaceae > Corynebacterium > Corynebacterium sp. TAE3-ERU2. The sequence continues at coordinate 219,083 of NZ_JAHUTL010000001.1, forward strand.
ATTAAGCACATCTCCATTGCCCACTTCACCGAGGGCAATGCCCCTGTGGTGTGGCGCGGGCCGATGCTACACCGCGCGATCACCCAATTCCTCACCGATGTGTTCTGGGGCGATATTGACGTCCTCCTGGTGGATCTTCCGCCCGGCACCGGCGATGTGGCGATCTCGATTTCCCAGCTGCTCCCCACGGCCGAGTTGTTGATCGTCACCACCCCGCAAGCCGCCGCCGCCGAGGTGGCGGAACGCGCCGGCACCATTGCTCAGCAGACTCGGCAGCGGGTGCGCGGGGTTATTGAAAACATGGGGGCTATGGTGCTTCCCGACGGCAGCACGATGGATATTTTCGGCTCCGGTGGCGGCGCCACGGTGGCCTCCCGCCTCACCGAGCTACTCGGCACCCAGGTGCCACTATTGGGATCGGTGCCGCTCGACCCCGCGCTGCGGGAACAGGGCGATACAGGCATCCCGATCGCCGTGCATGATCCCAGCAGCCCCTCCGGCGCGGCGGTGACCGCGATTGCCGAGCAGCTGGTGCGCCGCGAGGGCTCGCTCACCGGCGTCCAGCTGGGAGTGAACCCGCGGCGCTAGCAGCTGCGTGAGGCGCGCATAGACACCACCCCGCCTTCGTGAAGGATCTTTTCTCTCACGAGGCGGGGTGTGGTGTGTCTTCAGGAGCAGCGCGGCCTAGGTGATGTCATCCCAGCTGAAGTTGCGGTTCTGTGGCCCGCTGGGCGGCATCTGCTGTGCCGGGGGCTGGGCGGAGGAATCGGCGTCCTGGCCCCGGGTATTCGGCACCACCGTGCTGCCGGAGGCGGGTGGCACCGCAGTGCGGTCGCGATAGGCCTCGCCTTGAGTGTCGCTGGCCATGATCTTCTTCGGATCAAAGGAGTCGAGATAGGAGCCATCGCCGTCGAAGAGCGCCTTCGTCAGGGCTGCTTTGGGGCCCATGGCGGTGAATTTCGACAGCTCTTGTACCGGTCGGGCCACCTCTTCGAACTCGGGGCCAATCTCTTCATTAAGAGTCTGTTTGGTGCGGTTGATGGCATCGCGGGCGGCGATGAACGCGGCACGGACGTCTTGGATGACTCCAGGCAGCCGGTCGGGGCCGACGACGATGAGCACCACGACGCAGACGACGAAAATCTCGCTCCAGCCGACGCTAGAAAACACCAGTCCCTCTTTCTTCTTCGCACCATCTCGCTATAGCAGGACACTACTTGTTTCAGATTCTAGCGCGCCACGCCGGCGCGATATGCACCAGGAGCAGCAGGCACACCCGCAGGAAAAAACAGCGGTGCTCTAGCGCCCCTGGACGTGACGAACAGCGCGGTAGAACACCTCGACGCGATCCATCAAGCTGGGTGCACTACCGCGACTTATCTCGTCTGCGCCTGGCCCTTCCGGGCAAGACATTTCAATCTGGGCAAGCTTGGCGATGAGCGAACGCGGTGCTCGCAGACCATCATTGACCCGCTGCCGCACTGACTCGGCGGCCTGCCGCTGGCGATGAACCTCATGGCGACACAAAGGGCAATGCACCAAGTGCACCCGCGCGCGGTCAGCGGCGATCGGGCTGAGCTCGTTATCCACGTAGGCGGCAATGGCCTCGGGTCCTAGGTGCTCGACTGAGTCGAAGCTATCGGCTTCGTTGCGGTAGTCGCTGATCATCTCCGTCGGTCACCTCACCTTCAATGTGCTCGTGTGTTCATGTGTGCTGTGCTGCAGCAGCTGCGGCAGCAGTTCCGGCGCTAGCTGTGGTGAGGCACCAATAGCTTCGCGTTTTCATCATCCGCTGCGGCGGCCCGTTCCAAAGAAGCTCGGAGCTGGGTCCGGCCGCGGTGAATCCTGCTGCGTACAGTTCCCATTTTTACCCCGAGGGTATCTGCAATTTCATCGTAGGACATGCCAAGTACGTCACAGAGCACGATCGCCACACGAAAATCGGGCGATAAACTATCGAGGGCCTCCTGCAAGCTGGGATCCAGATTGGCCACGTGATAGGCCTGCTCAGGGGTCAAAACTGTGCCGGGAACACGCTCATAATCCTCGGGCAGCGATTCCATCCGGATCTTGTTGCGGTGGCGCACCATATCGAGAAACAAATTGGTGGTGATGCGGTGAAGCCATCCCTCGAAGGTGCCCGGTTGGTAGTTTTTTAGCGAGCGAAACACACGCATGAAGGTCTCTTGGGTGAGATCCTCAGCGTCGTGCTGATTACCGGACAAACGAAAAGCGAGGCGATACACGCTATCTGCGTGTTCCTCGACGAGCTCGGCCCAGCTGGGCATCGATCCTTGTCCTGCATCGAAGGCAGCAGTGCCGTGAAGCGGTTCCTCACACGCTGCAGCTGTAGGGGATTCTGCAGCGGCGGGCGAAGCGAGGGCAGGACGATCAGTCATGAGAGCTATTGTGCCGTATGGAGATAAGAAATAACTGAGTTCCGCACAACAATCCCGTAACGCTCGACTGGGAATGCGCTGTCAGCACAGCCGCTGCGCCCTTTTATGGCACTTAAGCCACACCTGTCACAGCTTTGCTGCTGGTGGTGCGTTGTTCCCCCGCCCTGCGCACCGCCACTTTAAAATAAGGCGCGTGACTGAGACTGCATACCGTGCTTTGACTGACTACATTCGCTCTACCGCCGTCACCAGCGAGAGCCTGCAGGCCGCAACGGAGGGCGCAGCGGAATTCGGCGTTCCCACCCTCGACGCGATCAGCGGCTCCGTATTGACTCTGCTGGGCTCCCAAGCTGCCCGTGGCGCAGAACCAAGCGCAATTGCTGTCACCCCCGCCGCCGCAGTGGTGGGCCTGCACCTCTTCGAGGGCATGGGCCCGGCGGGACATCTCACCTGTATCGACCCAGAGCTCGAGCACCAGAAACTGGCGCGCCGGAGCTTCACCGAGGCAGGTATCGCAGCCTCGCGCTTCCGCTTCCTGCCCTCGCGCCCCCTCGAGGTGATGGGCCGGCTAGCCACGAACTCTTATGACATCGTCTATGGCGATGTGGCCCCGCAGGACATGCAGGCCTTTGTGGACTCCGCGTGGCCGCTGATTCGCCCCTCCGGCATGATCATTGTGGCCGCGAGCCTGCTCGATGGCACCGTGGCCGATGAGTCCCGCACAGACCGAGACACCGCCGCCGCCCGCGCCCTCGACGAACAACTGCGCGACTATCACGATGCCCTCGTCACCCGCCTCCCCCTGGCCGGCGGTCTCAGCATCATCAGCAAGCGCCCCTAAGCCGCGAGACAAGCGTCGTCACGCATACTCGCGACGCCACAGCATAGACGTCAGCGCCTGGGCTTGTCCTCATGGGAGAAGCCCAGGCGCTGCAACGTGTGGGTCTAGCTAGACGATCTCGTTTTTGCCCACGCAGACCACGCCGCCGGGGCTGACCTTGAAGCGGGACTTATCGCGCTCGTGATCGACGCCGATGAACTCGCCCTCGCTCACCTTGACGTTCTTGTCCAAGATGGCGTGGCGCACCACCGCACCCTTGCCAATACGGACGCCGGGCATCAGCACCGCGCCCTCGACAGTGGCACCGTCCTCCACGATCACATTGTTCGACAGCACCGAGTTACGCACCGTGCCGCCGGAGATAATGCAGCCGGAAGAGACCATCGAGGATTGCGCTATGCCGCCTTGCACGAACTTGGCCGGCGGCAGGTTGCCGATCTCGGAGGTGTGGATGGGCCAGTGCTTGTTGTAGAGGTTAAACACTGGGTGGACGCTAATGAGATCCATGTGAGCCTCGTAAAAGGCGTCCACGGTACCGACATCGCGCCAGTAGCCATGATCGCGCTCGGTGGAACCGGGCACCGCATTGGCCATGAAGTCGTAGACGTGGGCGTCGCCGCGATCCACGAAATAGGGGATGATGTCTCCGCCCATATCGTGCTCGGATTCGTCATTGTCTTCATCATCCAGCAGGGCCTTGATGAGGGCCTTGGTGGTGAACACGTAATTACCCATGGAGGCATAGGTGACGTCCGGATCGTCCGGGGTAGCCGGCGGATTCTCGGGCTTCTCGAGGAACTCGGTGATATTGCCGTCTTCATCGGACTGGATGCAGCCGAAGGCGGTGGCCTCGGAGCGGGGCACGCGAATGCCGGCCACAGAGACGGACTTCCCAGACTTGATGTGCTCCTCCACCATCTGGGAGGGGTCCATGCGGTAGACGTGATCGGCGCCGAAGACGATAACGTAATCCGGTTCTTCGTCATAGATCAGGTTCAGCGACTGCAAAATGGCGTCTGCGGAACCGGTGAACCAGCGCTTACCCAGGCGCTGCTGCGCGGGCACTGGGGTGATGTACTGCTCAGCGAGGCCAGAGAGCTGCCACGACTGAGAGATATGACGGTCCAAGGAGTGCGACTTGTACTGGGTGAGCACGCAAATCTGCATGAATCCCGCGTTGACAAGATTGGAAAGCACAAAATCGATGAGGCGATAGGTGCCGCCAAAGGGAACGGCTGGCTTGGCACGGTCAGCGGTGAAGGGATACAGGCGCTTACCTTCGCCGCCAGCAAGGACAATTGCTAGAACATGTGGTTGGCGTTTCACGCCTTCCAATCTATCCCCTTTTAGGTAGACGCGCCGGAAAAGTGGGTTACCCCATACACACTTCCGCCCCCTCGCTCGCGAGGTCACACTACTGTGGGGATTATGCGAGTTGGAATGATGACCAAGGAGTACCCACCGGAGATTTACGGCGGCGCAGGCGTGCATGTGGCGGAGCTGACCCGCTTCATGCGCGAGCTCGTTGACGTCGATGTTCACTGCATGGGTGCGCCCCGCGATGAGAAGAATGTGTATGTCCACGGAGTGGATCCCGCACTCGAGGATGCCAACCCGGCCATCAAGACCCTCTCCACGGGGCTGCGCATGGCCACTGCCGCACACAATGTGGATGTGGTGCACTCCCACACCTGGTATTCCGGCCTAGGCGGGCACTTGGCGGCGCGCCTCTACGACATCCCCCATATCGCCACCGCACACTCCCTCGAGCCGCACCGGCCGTGGAAGCGCGAGCAGCTCGGCGGCGGCTACGAGGTGTCCTCGTGGTCGGAGAAGAACACCATGGAATACGCCGATGCGGTGATCGCTGTATCGGCGCAGATGAAAAACGCCATCATGGAGGCCTATCCGCGCATCGACGAGAACCGTATTCACGTGGTTCTCAACGGCATCGACCCCGAGCTGTGGCATCCCCGCCCCACCTTCGATGACAACGAGGACTCCGTGCTCCGCGAGCTCGGCGTGGACCCGAACAAGCCCATCGTCTCCTTCGTGGGGCGCATCACCCGCCAAAAAGGGGTAGAGCACCTGGTCAAGGCCGCCTCCCACTTCGATGAGGGCGTGCAGCTGGTGCTCTGCGCCGGCGCGCCGGATACTCCCGAAATCGGCGAGCGCACCGCCACCTTGGTGCGACAGCTGCAACAGCAGCGCGACGGCGTGTTCTGGGTGCAGGAGTTTTTGCCGAAGCCGAAGATTCAGGAATTCCTCACCGCCTCGGATACCTTCGTCTGCCCCTCCATCTACGAGCCGCTGGGCATCGTCAATCTCGAGGCCATGGCCTGCGGCAGCGCCGTGGTCGCCTCCGATGTGGGAGGTATCCCCGAGGTGGTCAATGACGGCGTCACCGGCAGCCTCGTGCACTACGATGCCGAGGACACCGAGGCCTTCGAGCGCGACTTGGCCGCCGCGGTCAATGAGATGGTGGCTGATCGTTCTCGCGCCAAGGAGATCGGCGAGAAGGGCCAGCAGCGCGCCGTCGAGCAGTTCTCTTGGGCCACCATCGCCGAGCAGACCATTGATGTCTACCGTTCTTTGATGTAACTGCTCGTAGCCGCAACCTTGCTCCCGCTCCAGCACGCCGCTGTGGGCGGGAGAGGTGTTTTATGGGCAGGCGAGATGGCGTCGATAAGCGTGCGGCAGCATCCTGGGAGTCGCGACTAGGCTGGGGCCATGACCCACTACCCCACACACAGCACCCAGCTCGCGCCGGTGGAACGACATACGATTTTTCAAAACTCGCTGATGACGGCGCTGCTCGATGGCATTTACGACGGCGACATGACGGTGAGTGAGCTGCTGGGGCAGGGCAATTTTGGAATTGGCACCTTCGACGCCCTCGATGGGGAGATGATCATCGTCGATGGTCAGTGCTATCAGGTGCGCGGCGACGGCACGGCCCGCCCGGCGCGCCTGGACCAGTGCTCGCCATTCACAGTGGTGACCAATTTCGTGCCGCGCATTAGCGCCCACGCGCCGAATGATATGTCGCGCAGCGATCTCGGCACCTATATCGATTCGCTCCAGCCGAGCGAAAACTACATGTACGCCGTGCGGATTAGCGGCCAGTTCCACGATGTGTCCGTGCGCACGGTCACCCGACAGGAAAAGCCCTATCGACCTATGGTGGAGGCAACGGCAGACGATACCGAGATGCATTTTGCGGATGTCTCCGGTGTGATCGGCGGGTTCCGCACCCCCGTCTACGAAAAAGGTATTTCCGTTCCCGGCTGCCACGTGCACTTCATTGATGATGCGCGCAACCGCGGCGGGCATGTGCTGGATTTCCGCGTCAAGGACGCGATTATCGAGCTCTGCCCCGCAACGGAGCTGAACCTGCGGCTGCCACTCTCCTCGGATTTCTCCCGCGCCGACCTCGCCCCGGAGAACCTCGATGAGCAGATCCACACCACGGAAGTAAAAAGTTAAGTACTATCGACGCCGCAACGCTCTACCCATTGTGAACTGGGTGTGCGCAGCAGCCAATCGGTGCCCGAACACAGTTGTCGAAAGAAACACTAGGTACGTTATGAGCCACCGCCCCGAGTTACACGTCACCGCCGAAGAAGGCATTCTCGCGGCCCCCGCTGGGGTGCTGCTGCACGACGACGTGTGGCACGTTTTCAACCAGTACAAGCCGAGCGCCTCGGCGAGCTCCCGCTGGGGGCACCAGGCCTCCCGCTCCCTGCCCTATGACTGGGACGTGTGCGATGATGTGCTCGCCACCCACGGCGACGAGGTCGAGCTGCGTGCCGGCTCGGTGATCCCCGTGGGTAAGGGCATCGACATCTTCTTCACGGCCGTCTCCGCAGACGCCACCACCATCAAGGTGGCCGAGATCGCCGACGCGGACGCCACCACCGAGACAGTGGCCGATGACATCTCGCACCTCGATAGGCATGTGGACAATGTGCACACCGTGGTCTCGGACTGCCACGGCTATTCCCACTTCCGCTCGCCCTGCGTGGTTCCTGATTGGCGCTCCACGCAACGCGATGATCACCACGGCTGGATCATGCTCGCCGTGGCCGGTTCTTCCGACAACCCTGACATTGTGGTCTTCGAGTCCGCCGATCGCCGCGACTGGAATTTCGTGGGCCCGCTGCGCTGCGTCGGCACGCCCAGCGGCGTCAGCCAGTATCAGCGCATCGTCTCTCCCCGCCTGATTCGCTTGCAGGATGAGGTGGACGAAAAGATTTATGATGTTTTGCTGCTGACCGTTGAAACCGATGGCCGCGATATCTCCGGCTATCTGGTGGGCACTCTCACCGACTCCGAGTTCAGCGTGATCACCCCCTTCACCCGCCTCGACCGGGGCCATGATTTCTCGCGTCCCCGCAACACCAATGTGGTGACCGGCTTCAACACCGACCCCGCGGCGCGCTACGCATCCAGCACCATGTTTGGCCTGATGAACGGGGTGGGGCGTGGCGACGATCCCACCACCCATCTGAGCCTGCAGCAGGAAAACTGGGCCAATTGCCTCACCCTGCCGCGCCGAGTGACCCTGCAGGGCGGCATCCTCTACCAAACCCCGCGCGCTGGGCTTCCCGACGCCATCCGCGCCTCCGAGCACGCCCGCGCCTTCATTGCCCGCCTGGATGCGCAGCCGAGCGAGGACGCCGTGGTCGATATCGAGCTCCGCGACGCCACGGGCGCCGTCGCTGCGCGCGTGTCCTATTCTTCCGATGAGATCACGCTGGATCGCAGCATGAACCCGCACCACGAGGGCAGTGTCCCCGCCGTGGCGGAGCGCAGCAGCGAAGAAACCGAGGCGCTCTCCCTCATCGTGGATGGCTCCACCGTGGAAGTCTTTGCCGACGGCGGACTGATCGCGATGGCCTCGCGGGTGTATTTCGATGGCGGCTGCCAGTCCATCACCTACACCGCCCGCCATGGCGCACGGGTGGAATCGACCATGGAGATCGAGCCGCTCTAAACCCGGCTAGCCGCCGCGGCTGGTTGCTCATCGCTTATGGGCCCGCACCCCCTATGTGTATGCATGAGGGGTGCGGGCCCAGTGCTGTTTTTTGAGCTGTACCGGCTAGTCGCCGGTTAGCTGCCAGTCATTCGCCGAACTAGTCGCCGACGCGAGCGAAGCGGGTGATGCTGGCGCGGGCGGTGATCTCCATGCGCTTGGGCAGCACAGCCACGCGCTCGGCGAGTACCTCCGGCTCGATGTGGCGCGCCGAGGGGCTCATGCCGATCTGGGCGGCGATAGAGGGCTGATCGAGGCTCATGCGGAATTCCACCAACTGCGGCGACTGCACCGGGACGAGATACTCCGACATCTCCTCGATCAGGCGCTCGGTACTGCCCTGCTCTACGTCCAGAATGCCGAGTGGCTCCCGCAGCTCACTCAGGTGCCCGGGTTCGGCGTTGAGCATCACTACGTTCCCGCCGAGCGCGAGCACACGGGCACATTCCGCGGCATTGTGCGGGGCGAAGATCAGGGTGAGGGCGTGGATGGAGCGATCGAGCAAGGGCAGGCGCTCTAAAGCATCCGCGACCACGGCGCCGACGCGCGAGTGGGAGTGGGTGAGCTTTTCCGCGGCGGGAATAGAGACGTCGATGCCCACGCCGCGGGAATCATCCACTGCATCCAGCGTGTGCGACAGATAGTAGCCCGTGCCGGCGCCGATCTCGCACAAGGCGGGGGCGATATCGTTGCCCACTCCCGCGTCCTCGAGGGCCTCATGCACACCCTGGGTCACGGCCTCCACGAATGGTGCGTAGTGCCCCTGGGATAAAAAGGTTTCGCGATCCGCCACCATCTGGGCGTCATCGCCATCATGGGCCAGCCGGCCATTCGCCGCGAGGGTGACAAAGCCCTCGGCAGAGACCTCATAGCTACGCCCCGTCGCCGACACCAGGCTGCGGTAGCCATCGTGGGACACCAGCGGGGTGCCATCCACAGGGTCGGCGAGGAGGTCACTTACATCATCGAGCACGGCTACCGCCTATCTACATCTTTGTTCGGTTCAACTGCGCCGCGCGGCAACATCACCGCACGCAATGGTTTACGCAGCATAAGTAGTGCATACAAGGAATCCTCCTCGCTGCACTGGGCACAGAACATTTTTGCCCATGGTACAACCAGGAGGAGGAGCACCCAAACTTCACCCGTGGCCGTGCCGAGCACGAACGCTAGGGCGAAGAAGGAAGCGGGAGGCTAGGCCTCCGCAACATCAAGAAGATGGTGGCCAAGCTCGGCTGCTTCATCCTTGCTCAATTCCACCACCAAGCGGCCGCCACCGTCAGCGGGGATCCGCACCACGATTTTCCGGTTTTCTTCGACAGCTTCCAATGGTCCATTCCCCGTGCGCGGTTTTTGAGCAGCCACGATAAGCCTTCCACTATGACAAAAAATTGTTACAACTACCCATACATCCTACGCCGTAGAACGCGGCCATGCGTTGCTTTTGTCCGGTGTACTCAGCCTTGAGCCGCTCACAGTGGGCCAGCTCACGGTGTGGTGGGCATGCTGTGCGCCGCAGCGTCGCTACTCGCGACGCCGAGCGATTCCAGTGGCGGCCGGCTGGCACACGAATCACGCTCGAGCAGGACTCGGGCCACGCTATCGGCGGTATGGGCCAGCTGTTGCAGCGGACGATGCTTGTGGCGTTTGACCCCCAGATCCGCCTCGGCAATGGCGGCGGGGCCGAAGCGTGCTGCGATATCGAGCACAATTCCGATTTCCACGCCGAAGTCAATGATGAAGGAGCAGGCGCGGGCACTCGAGCGACGCAGGGCATACTCCCCCGCCAAGGGCTGGGAGATGTGGCCGAGCTCGGGGTGCAGAATCCGCAGCAGAGGTTTGGCGGTGAGCTCGGTGACGCGGCCACCGCCGTGTGGGTCCTCGCCGAGTGGTCGCCGATAGGCGGCTTTGACGAGGTGGATCCCAGGATCGGCCAGCGGCGCGAGCAGGCGCCGGACGAGGTGCGGTGGCGGATTCTGTAGATCGGCGTCCACAAACACCACATAGTCGCCTCTGGCGGCGGCAAGCCCGCGCCAGAGGGCCTCGCCCTTGCCGGGGTGGGGCGCAATAGCAGGATGGATCTCGCGCCAGTTAAGCACCCGTGCTCCCGCGGCGGCGGCACGGGCGGCGGTACGATCTTCGGAGTCGGAGTCGATGACGATGATCTCTGTTGGATCATCTTGCTGTACGGCCGCGATCACTTGGGCCACGGTGGCTTCCTCGTTGAGGGCAGGAATCACCACCGAGACGCTGGCGCCGCCGAGGTGCTCGGAACACTTAAGGGGCGGCGCAGACGGAGTCATATGTCTCGTTATATCAGGAGCGTGGCAGCAGCATCGATTCGCGCGCATCTATCTAGCGCGGGGCGTGCCGCCTAGATCAACCCTCGTTGCGCCCGCACCGGCGCCATATCGCCGGAGATCGCGGCGACCATGCGGCAAACATCCACGGTATCGCTGACTTGGTGGACCCGAAACGCCGCCACCCCGTGCGCTGCGGCATGCGCTGTGGCCGCGAGGGTGCCAGCTACCCGCTTATCCACGGCACGGCCGGTAGTCTCGCCTACAAAGTCCTTATTCGACAGCGCCATGAGCACCGGCCAGCCGGTAGCCACGACCTCATCGATGCGGCGCAAAAGCTCAAGTCCGTGATAGGTGTTCTTGCCGAAATCGTGGGTGGGATCAATCAACACCTTATTCTCCGGTACCCCGCACGCCACGGCCCTCTCGGCGAGGGCACTGGTCTCAGCAATCACGGCGTCCACCACATCGTCATAGCGCACCCGGTGCGGGCGGGTACGCGGCTGCTGCCCGCCCGTATGGGAGCACACATAGCCCACCTTCTTCTCCCCGGCGAGCTCGACCAGCTCCGAATCCACCCCCGCCCACGTGTCATTAATAAGGCTCGCGCCGGCTTCCACGGCGGCGCGCGCCACCTCGGTGCGCCAGGTGTCCACCGAAATCGCTATCTCGGGGTGGCGCTCATGGGCGGCGGCAATGATCGGCACCACCCGGTCCACCTCTTCCGCAGCAGAGACGAACTCGCCGGGCCCCGCCTTTACCCCGCCGATATCGAGAATCGTGGCTCCTTCGCCAACGACGCGGTCGATGCGGGCGAGGGCGGCGTCGTCGCTAAACGTGGCCCCCTGGTCATAGAAGGAGTCGGGGGTGCGATTGATGATCGCCATCACCGCCGGCAGTGGGCCGGGCCGAAACGCGGGGGACAAAGCGGGCATGAGGATCTCTCTCGTGTGCTCGGGTCTACCCTGGGCTAGGCCTGCGGCGCCGCGGGCGGCTCGGCCAAGCCGAACTCACTGTGCACGCGGGTGATGTGCTGCACTGCTTCGTCTATGTCGTCGGTGATGATGAAGCGATCGACATCGTCTTCGTCAATAAAGCCCTCCTCGATCACCCGGTCCAGCATCCACTGTTTCAGCGGCGCCCAAAACTCGGTGCCGATGAGCACTATCGGATAGTTGGTGATCTTGCCCGTCTGGGTGAGCACGAGCGCCTCGAAAAGCTCATCCAAGGTGCCGAAGCCACCGGGCAGGCACACAAACGCCTGGGTGTACTTGAAGAGCATGGTCTTGCGCACGAAGAAATAGCGGAAGTTCAGGCCCAGATCCACCCACTCGTTGAGGTGCTGCTCGTGCGGCAGTTCAATGCCCAAACCCACGCTCAGCCCATCGGCATCGCTGCAGCCACGGTTCGTGGCCTCCATCAGGCCCGGGCCGCCGCCGGTAATGACGGCATAACCGGCCTCCGCGAGCGCCGCGCCGAGCTTCCGGCCCAGGACGTAATAAGGATGATCGGGCGCGGTGCGGGCAGAGCCAAAGACCGTCACCGCCGGCGGCAGCTCCGCCAGGGCGCCGAAGCCCTCGACGAACTCGGACTGGATGCGAAGCACCCGCCAGGGATCGGTGTGCAGCCAGTCCGCGGCGGCGGAGTGATCCAAGAGCCGTTGATCGGTGGTGGACTCCTGCGGGGACTGCTGCCGCATCAATACCGGCCCGCGGAGGCCACGGCGGGGCGAGTCAGGGGTGGTGTCGCTGGTCATATGCTCATCCATTCTTCGCTTCAGACATCTGTTTGTAGCTGTTCACACTAGCCGTTGCGCGCGAACACGGCGTGGGATTACACCACGGGCACACGCAGTGCGCTGCCAAGGCTACCCCGCCCTACCGCTGTGCGCAGGAGGCGGCATTCTGCTTTCATTACACCGTGGCGATGGCGTGTCTGGGAGCGCCGCGGGCCGAACCCTGCCCATACTTAAGCCGCAGCAAGCTGAAGGTAGGATGAGATTCATGCTCACACATGGTGCCACTGCAGTGGGAATTGCAAATATCGCGATGGATGGGACTGTTCTCGACACCTGGTATCCCCACCCCGAGCTGATGATGGACGCGGACTCGCACACGCTGCCCTCGAGTTCCGGAACCACTCGCCTCGGTGCACATCGACTGACCCCAAAAATGCTGTCGCTGGTGCGTATCGACGAGGACCGCATGGTGGAACAGGTGGCGGTGTCCACCACCATCCGCGATCTCTCCCAGCCGCCGCTCGATGCCCACGATGTATTCCTGCGTCTGCATCTGCTTTCGCACCGCATTGTCCGCCCCCACGAGATCAACATGGATCGTGTGCTCGATCTCCTCTCCACTGTGGTGTGGACCAATAAGGGGCCCTGCCTGCCCGATAATTTCGAGTTCGTGCGCACCTCCCTGCGTTCCCGCGGCCTCATCCATGTCTATGGCGTCGATCGGCTGCCCCGCATGGTCGACTATGTGGTGCCCTCTGGGGTGCGCATCGCCGAGGCCGAGCGGGTCCGCCTCGGCGCCTATCTCGCCCCCGGCACCTCGGTGCTGCGCGAGGGCTTCGTCTCCTTCAACTCCGGCTCGCTGGGGCCGAGCAAAATCGAGGGGCGCATGTCCTCCGGCACGGTGATCGGGGAAAACACCCGGGTCGGCTTGGCCGCCACCGTGATGGCCGGGCGCAGCGAGACCAATCCGCGGGTGCCCACCACCATCGGCGAGGACTGCGTACTCGGCGTCAGCTCCGGCGTCATCGGGCTCGATCTGGGAGATCACTGCAGCATCGGTAATAACGTGGTGCTGGAGCCACACACCCCCGTTCTCTTCTTCGACGGCGCCCTCCCCCAGCCCGGCGCGTCCATGGAGCAGGGCCGGTGGGGCACCGCCGCGGACATGGCCGGTGGGAGCAACTGGACCGTGCGCTGCGCAGCAAGCGCCGGCACGATCGTCGCCTCCCAAGCGCCACAGCAGGCAACACCGGGCTATAACAGCTTTAGCTAAGGGGCTGATCAGCGGCCGAACGGGCAGCATCGCGCCAGCGTGCTACCCCTTATGTGATGGGGCGGCTGGCAGAAAATGTACCGAGCGGTACAGAGTGTAATACGCTAGCTAACCATGACTACCGTGGACACAGCTGAGAACACACTCGGCTCAGGCTTAAAAACCCGCCACCTGACCATGATGGGGCTCGGCTCCGCCATTGGTGCGGGACTCTTCCTTGGCACCGGCGTGGGCATCAAGGCCGCCGGCCCGGCGGTGCTCTTGGCCTATATCGTGGCCGGCATCATCGTGGTGTTTGTGATGCAGATGCTGGGCGAGCTATCTGCTGCCCGCCCGCGCTCCGGCTCTTTCTCCGAATATGCGGAAATGGCCTTCGGGCACTGGGCTGGCTTCACGCTCGGCTGGATGTATTGGTTCATGCTCACCATGGTGATGGGCGCGGAGATGACCGGCGCAGCCGCCATCATGGGCTCGTGGTTTGGGGTGGCTCCCTGGATCCCGGCGCTCGTCTGCGTAGTATTCTTCGCCATCGTGAATCTGGCCGCGGTGCGCGGTTTCGGCGAGTTCGAGTTCTGGTTCGCCTTCATCAAGGTCGCCGTGATTATCTTCTTCCTGATCGTCGGCGTGCTCATGATTATGGGCTGGCTGCCCGGCCACGAGGCCGTAGGCTTGACCAACTTCATCGACGCCGGCTTCGCCCCTAATGGCATCTCCGGTATTGCCGCCGGCCTGCTGGCTGTGGCCTTCGCCTTCGGCGGTATTGAGATCGTCACCATCGCCGCAGCAGAGTCCGAAAAGCCCCGCGAGTCCATTCGCGTGGCGGTGCGCTCGGTAATCTGGCGTATCTCCGTGTTCTACCTGGGCGCAGTGCTGGTGATTACCTTCCTGCTGCCCTACTCCCGTATCGGCGGCGCCGATTCCGCCGCGGATTCTCCCTTCACCATCATTTTGGGCATGGCGAATATCCCCGGCACGGTGGGCTTCATGGAGGCCGTGATCGTGCTGGCGCTGCTCTCGGCATTCAACGCCCAGATCTACGCCACTTCGCGCTTCGTCTACTCCTTGGCGCAGCGCGGCTACGCGCCGAAGGCCTTCCGCTCGCTCAGCGGCACTAACCAGGTTCCCACGCTCGCGGTGATCCTCTCGGTGATCTTCGCTTTCGGTTCCGTGGCCCTGCAGTGGTGGAACCCCGCGGGGCTTTTGGAGTTCCTCTTCAATGCTGTCGGCGGCTGCCTCATCGTCATCTGGGGATTCATCGTCGCCAGCTATCTCAAGCTGCACCCGGAGATGGAGCGCAATAAGGAAATCTCGGTCCGCATGTGGGGCTATCCGTGGCTCGGCTGGGTCACGCTCGCCATGCTGGCGGGGCTGACCATCCTCATGCTTTTCGACGCCTCCTCCCGCCCCCAAGTCAGCTCCGTGACGGTGCTGACCCTGGCGCTTGTCGCCCTGTCCTTCCTCACGAAGGGTTCGGCGCGAAAGAAGTAACTACGCAGCAGAGTGTGGGGGCATAAGCCCCTGTTGTCCGCCACACACAGCACACCCCGAGACGCCGCATATCCAGGCATCTCGGGGTGTGGTGTATCTGTGCAGTTCTGTGAGGCGTCCCCGCCCGGCTAGACCGGCGCCTGCTCCAGCACCACCCGTGTTTTTCTAAAGGTCCACAGCTTATTCACTACGAAATTCACGGGCATGGCCACCGCCGTACCGGCTAGGGCCGCCCAGTAGAGCTTGGTGCGCAGCCCCGTGGAGCCATCGAAGATATCCGAGGGCAGAGCCACGGGCGACTCTGGGTTGATAAGCAAGGTGGACACTACCTGGGTGACTACCAGCGCCCCGAGCCCGGCGATGAGGAAGGGGATGAACTGCTTCAGCCAGGAGGGCCGGTGCGAGGTGCGGAAGGTCCACATGCGGTTGAGCTGGAAGTTCGACATATTGGCCACCAGGAAGGCGATGGTCAAGATGATGTGGAACCAGCGGATGTGAAACTGGGTGCCCAGCAGGTTCATGGCGGCGTCTTCTTCGTGAATACCGAAGCCACCGTCGAGGATTTTCTTCACGACCACCACGGTGAGGAAGTTCACCACAACGCCGGAGGCGCCGACAATGCCAAACTTGAGGAATTGCCGGAAATTGCGGCGATAGCGTGAGGCCCCCGAACCGCTGCGCGGCTGGGCTACCTGGTGGTTAGTCACTACTCTCTCCCCTAGCGAATGCCATGTTGAATACGGCTCAGGCGGGTATCCACCCGCTGGTGTTCATCCAGAGTTTACCCGCTGCATGCCGCAGAATAGGAACCCTTCATAGGCCCCTAGCGCGGGTAATGGCCTAAGCCGGCGCTCGGCCGAAGCCTCCCGCGAGGCGCCGTGCCGCCGCCTCGATCGCGCTATCGCTGGCAGTGATAGATAAGCGCACATGGCTGTGGCACTGCTCGTTATCGCCATAGAAGGTGCCCGGCGCGGTGATAATTCCGAGATCCGCGAAGGCCTCCACGGTCTCTTGGGCGCTGCGCCCTTGGGTGACCCAGAAGTACAACCCCGCCTCGGAATAGTCCACCTGCAGCCCCGCGGCGTCCAGGGCGGCGCGCAGTGTTTCGCGGCGGCGGCGATAGACCTCGTACTGCTGCTGCTCGTGCTCCTCGCTACTCAGCGCGCACACCATGGCGTGTTGCACCGCCCAGGGCAGCGATAGACCGCAGTGCTTGCGCACCTCGGCCACCTCGCCCAGCAGGCCGCTATCGCCGAAGATGAAACCTGCGCGATAGGAGGCCATGTTCGAGGTCTTCGACAGCGAATGAATCACGATGAGGTTCTCGAGGCTCTCCCCGCACACCTCGGGATGGGCGATGGAGCGAGCCCGACCGGAATAGTCCAAGCCGAGATAGCACTCATCGGAGGCAATAATCGCCCCGGTCTCGCGCGCCCACGCCACCAGTTCCTTGAGTTCGGCGGCGCTACGGACACGGCCGGTGGGATTCGATGGCGAGTTGATATACACAAAGTCCGCATCGGAGGCGGTGATATCCGCGACTTCTTCGGCCACCACGACGCACGCCCCACACAGCCGCGCGGCGATATCGTAGGTGGGATAGGCGATCGCCGGTACGGCGATGCGGTGCTCGCCGCCGAGGCCCAGCAGCCACGGCAGCTGGGCGATGAGTTCTTTGGTGCCGACCACGGGCACAATCGCGGCCGCGGGCACGGGCTGTATGCCATAGCGGCGGTGCAGTGACTGCGAGATAGCGTCGATAAGCGCCGGAGTGCCGAGGGTCGGCGGATAGCCGGGATGGGTGGCGTGGGCGCGCAGGGACTCGGCGATGGGCTCGGCCACGGGATCGACCGGCGAGCCCACTGTCAGGTCGATGGCTCCCTCGGGGTGGGCGTGGGCGCGCTCGATAATGGGCCCGAGGCTATCCCACGGGAAGGCGGGAAGGCGACGGGCCAAGGGCTGGCGGGAACGCGCGGTCACGATGAGAGCCTCCCTGAACCTTTAAGCCTGGGGAGGTAGCTCGGAGACCAATGGCGGATCGAAGTCTTGGGCGCCGAGCTTGGCAGCACCGCCGGGCGAGCCGAGGTCATCGAAGAAGGCGGCATTGGCGTCGTTGTAGTCAATCCACTCATCCGGCACATCGTCCTCGTAGAAAATAGCCTCCACGGGACACACCGGCTCGCAGGCGCCGCAATCCACGCACTCATCCGGGTGGATGTAGAGCGAACGCTTGCCCTCGTAGATGCAGTCCACCGGGCATTCTTCCACGCACGCCCGGTCCATCACGTCGACGCAAGGCTGAGCGATGGTGTACGTCATGTGAGCTAACTCCTGAAAATGTGTGACAACTATGGTTGTGTGGTGTGCGCATCGGGGCGCGGGGGCCGCGGGCTTTTCTGCCACAACGGCATGAGACCGCCCGCGATTCCAGCAGCAAGTAACAACACCGAGCGCAAACTAGACCCGACAAGCATATCCCCAGTCACCGACACCGAAAAAGTTAGGATCATATAACCTGACACCCACACGATCGCCGGTACGGCCGCCGCGAGCATGTTCTCCGTCCACAGTCGCGCCGTGCGGGTCAGCACCGCCGTGAAGAAGAAGGCGATCACGATGGTGTAGGGAAAAGGAATCGAGTTCCCGCCCGGCAGTGTGATCCACGTGCCTAGATAGACCACCTCCAATAGCACCGACACCAGCGATCCCACCGATAACCACAGGAGGCCGCCGGCGATTTCACCGGTGCTGTGCTCGGCGTAGGTGTAGCGCTGTGGATGGCTGAGCTGCATCGCCTAGTCCTCCTTCCCACAGTGCGGGAGTTGGGCCAGTTCATCCTCGCTGAGCACATGGATCTCATTCACCTCATCGAACACATCCGTGGCCTCGCGCGGCAGCTCTGGCCCCGCACCAATTTGATAGCTTTCGCTCGCCGTCACCGGCTGGGCAATGAGATTCGATAGCGCAAACACAGGAGTATCCGCCTCGGCCTGCGCGGGCACCGGGTTGGTGGCGCTCACGGAGCCATCGGCGATCCAAATCTGGGTAGCGTGGGCCTTCATCGCCGCCACCTTCTGGGCCTGCTCCGCAGGGCTCAGGGCCAGGCGAATATCGGCGTGCTCGACCCGCGCGATCTCCGCATCGGCGCGGCGCCACGTCTGGGGAATGGAGCGGATTCCCGCGAAGCCGGCCTCGAGATCCTCCTCCAGCGTCACCGCCCACAGGATGCGGATGTGCTCCGGGGCGGCCCGATGGGTGATGGTATGCGCCGCGATGTGATCTGGGTGGCCATAGCCGCCGTCCGGGCCATAGGTGATCAACAGCTCAGGGTCGTACTCGGCAATGAGCTCCCGCAGCTGCTCGGTGGCCTGATCCAGGTTATTCACCAAGGCCCGCGGGTGCGCCGCGGAGGGATCGCCGGCCATACCAGAGTCTCGCCACTGCCCCGGGGCGCCGAGGTGAATCCCGCGCACCCCAAGGGCCGCCAGCGAGTCCTGGAGCTCGCGGATACGGAACCCGCCCAGCTGATCGGAGTGCTCGGCGACTAAGTTCTGGTAGGGCTCACCGATCACCTCTCCCTGTTCACCCAGGGTGCAGGTGACCACGATGACATCCGCGCCGCGGCGCGCCAGATGGGCGAGGAGCCCGCCGGTCCAGATGGCCTCATCATCAGGATGGGCGTGGACAGCAAAAACGGTGACGCCATTTAAGGGCATCTCGGACTGCACAGTGGTGATCATGGGGTTTCGGTGTTCTCCTCAGGGGTGCCGATACGACTGGGACCTAGGCCTTGGCGCACGCTCCAGCTGGCGGCGCCGGCGAGTCGCCCAGCATAAGGATCAACGGGCCACTCAGCGAAAGTGGAGGCGGGGCCGATAATACGCGCCCCTGCCGCATCAAGGCGGATGGTATAGGACAGTGGGTAGGTCAGGATCTCGCGGTTTTCCACCGACCGCACCGCCTCGGTGGCGGCGGTGCCGTCCACTGCGCCGGCGAGATACTCGCGCAGTGTGGCGTCGAGATCGCTATCGCATAGCTGCGACACAGCCACTCCACATAGATAGCGGGTCGCAAGCTCGATGGGGGCTTGCTCCGTGCGGGAGTGGGTGACAATACCGTCGATATGCCCCTCGGGCATGAGGGTGCTAAAGAGCTCGGCGGTGGTTGTCAGGATCACGTTCACATCGATGCCCTGCTGCGCGGCGAGATCGCTGATAGACCGCGCCGCCGTCACGGCCTCGTCATCGGCGGCATCCACGCCGAGCACGACGGAGCGGCCCGTGGGCAGCGCCTCCGGCTCTATCTCTGGCTGTGGGAACTCGCTGGGATCTGCCAGCCCGAGATGCGCACTTCGGCCGGTGGCGAGCTTGGCCACGAGGGGGGCGTCGATAAGCCTCATGAAACCGGCCCGCCTAGCCGGGGTGCTCAGCGTGGGGGCCTGGGTGTTTAACACCACGTCAAGACGGCGATGATAGACGCGGGTGGCGGTCTCTACCCCGGGCACGAGCTGCAGGGCGGGCTCGGTTGTCTCCTCCAGCGAGAGGTCGGCCAGATCCATCTGACTGCGGCGCATCATCTCAGCGGCGCTACCGGCCGAGCGAATCTCGCGGAAAATGAGTCTTTCGATCTTCGCGGGCTGCAGTCCCCAGTAGCGATCATTCCGCGACAGCACCACCTCACCGCGCTGCCTGTCAATGGAGGAGACTTGATAACGCCCGCCGGAGACCGGCATGGTGTTGGCCAGAACGCGGTCGAATCCATCGGTACCGGTGAGGAAAATATGGCTCGGCAGCAGGTGCGTGAACAACCTCTGCCACTGCTCCACGCGGTGGCCGAAGTCCACGGCCACGGACTTGCCGCCATTGCTGACACGAATACCGGAGATCTGGCGATAGCCAGCGGTGTCTGTCGTGCCTGGGGTGGAGACGATGGATTCCCACAGGTATTGAAAATCGGAGCCGGTGATGGGGGTGCCATCAGACCATTGGGCCGCGGTGCTGATCTGATAGCGCACCGTCTGCACCGCATCGCCGACCGGTTCTATCTCCTCGGCGCTGGTGAGCAAAGAGGAATTGAGCTCACCGCCGACGAAGGCGCTGGGCAACACCAGCGCCGCCATGGATTCCACAAAAGGTGTGGAATCGGCGATCAGATGCGGATTAAAACCGTTGAGCAAAGGATCCATGCCCACGATGATCTTGTTGCGCTCAGCGGGATCGATATCCTCGGGGCGCTCCGGCGGCGTGGAGGAGGACGTGGTACTGATCGTCCGCTCCACTTCCTCCACCGGCGGCGGGCCCGGATTGGCTGCACAGCTGGCAATACTGAGAGCGACGACCACGCTGGTGCAGCTCAGCGAGGCACGGCGAAGCACATTGATCACCCTCATGAGTCTAGCGGCTAGGCCGGTGCGGCCGAGAAGTCGCGCTAGGTGTTGCGGGCTACTTGTTGCGAGCTACTTGTTGCGGGCCTTCTCGCGGGCGCGGGCGCGGCCACGGTCGGTGGCAGAGAGAATCACCTTGCGCACGCGGATGCGCTCCGGGGTGACCTCCACGCACTCGTCCTGGCCACAGAACTCCATGGCCTCGTCGAGGGAGAGCACATGCGCCTTCGCCAGGGTAAAGGTGGCGTCCGCCGTTGCCGAGCGCATGTTGGTGAGCTTCTTCTCCTTGGTGATGTTGACGTCCATGTCCTCATCACGGTTGTTCTGCCCCACAACCATGCCCTCATAGGCCTCCATTCCGGGCTCCACGAAGAACTGGCCACGATCGGCCAGCTGCATCAGCGCATAGGTGGTGACCTGACCGGAGCGATCGGCCACCAAGGAACCGGAGGCGCGGTCCTTGATCTCGCCGGCCCAGGGGCGGTAGCCATCCGAGTAGTGATTGGCAATGCCAGTGCCCTTGGTGTCGGTCATGAACACGGTGCGGAAGCCGATCAGACCGCGGGCGGGCACCTCGAATTCCATGCGCACCCAGTCGCTTCCGGTGGTGTCCATGGACATCATGATTCCCTTGCGGCTGGCCAGCAGCTGGGTCACAGCACCCTGGTACTCGGCGGGCACGTCGATGACCATGTGCTCGAAGGGCTCGTGGATCTTGCCGTCGATGGTCTTGGGCACCACCTGGGGCTTGCCGACGGTGAGCTCGAAACCTTCACGGCGCATGGTCTCCACCAGCACGGACAGCGCCATCTCGCCGCGGCCCTGCACCTCCCAGGCGTCGGGACGCTCGGTGGGCAGCACGCGCAGGGAGACGTTACCGATGAGCTCCTGCTCGAGACGGGCCTTCACCACGCGGGCGGTGAGCTTATCGCCACCGCCGCGGCCGGCCATCGGCGAGGTATTCACTCCGATGGTCATGGAGATCGCCGGCTCATCCACAGTGATACGCGGCAGCGGGGTCGGATTCTCCACATCCGCGAGGGTGTCACCGATCATCACCTGATCGATACCGGAGATCGCCGCGATATCGCCGGCGATAACCTCCTTGGCGGGCACGCGCTGCATGCCCTCCGTGGAGAGCAGCTCGGCAATCTTGACGGTCTTGGTGTGCTGATTGCCCTCATCGTCGTAGTGAATCCATGCCACCTGCTGGCCCTTCTTCAACACGCCAGCGTGGACGCGCACCAGGCCAATACGGCCCAAGAACGAGGAGGAGTCGAGGTTGGTCACATGGGCCTGCAGCGGGGCGTTGATATCGGCCGAGGGCTCGGGCAGCACATCGTAGAGCACGTTGAAGAGCTCCTGCAGATCCTTCGCATCCGGCACATTGCCATCACCGGGGTTTTCGGTGGAGGCGGTGCCGGCGCGGCCGGAGGCGTAGAGCACCGGCAGATCCAGCAGTGTCTCGGCGGCCGCCTGGGCTTCCTCGTCCTCCAGAGTGGAGGCGAGCTCGAGCAGCAGGTCCTGGGATTCTTCGACCACCTCGTCGATGCGGGCATCGGGGCGGTCGGTCTTGTTCACGCAGATAATCACCGGCATCTTCGCCGCCAGGGCCTTGCCCAGCACGAAGCGGGTTTGGGGCAGCGGGCCTTCGGAGGCGTCGACGAGCAGCACCACGCCATCGACCATGGACAGCGCCCGCTCCACCTCGCCGCCGAAGTCGGCGTGGCCGGGGGTGTCGATGACGTTAATAATGAGATCTTCGCCATTCTTGCCCTGGCCCACACGTCGAATGGAGGTGTTCTTGGCCAGAATGGTGATGCCCTTTTCCTTCTCCAGATCACCGGAGTCCATCACCCGATCGGCGATCTCTCCGTGGTCACCGAAGGCACCGGATTGTTCGAGCATGGCGTTGACGAGGGTGGTTTTGCCGTGGTCAACGTGTGCGACAATGGCGACGTTTCGGAATTCGGTGCGCGCGGTAGTGTTGTTTTCGCTCACGGGCTTGTGTGTACTCCTGCAATATAGATGGTGATCGCGGCGCGCAGACGATGAAGAAGGGAACGCGCCTATCGCCTTCGCGTCATACGCGGGCAACGACTAGCCGAGTGTACCCCCTTTTCCGGCGATACCACATCTTTTAGAGTAGATTGTAACGAAATGGCAACAAAAACCTATCTATTCCGACAGTGACACATCCTCTTATGCCTTCACAGAGTGCGGTAGCTACTGCGGCCGTTGCGCGTGACGACGCCGCCCCGGGGCGGATACCCCGCAGGCCCGAGCCTGTTCCGTCCGTGGCTGCGACGATGATAGTGAACACAGGCCTAGCCTCACTCTGAGAAATGTATTAGTGTTGTGACTGTTGTGACTAATGTGGTTTAAGTGAAGTCTGTGGACTAGAGCTTTGTGCCCGTCGCATGTACAGCTTCCAAGAAAGGACACTGAAACCCCGTGAAACTCCGTACCCCGATCGCCGTCGCCTGCGCTGCCGCCCTGACCGTTGGCGCCACGCTCTCCGCCCCGCTGGCCACCGCGCAAACCAGCTCCGATATGACGGTTCCCGTCATCACCAATCCCCAGCTGATCGACGATCTCGGCCGCCCCTCCCCTGAGGTACTGGCCCAGGCCCGCGCTTTCGCCAACCAGCCCTTCATCCCCGAGCAGCTGCGCGATGCCGTGATCGCCGCCGTGGAGTTCTACGAGGGTGGCCACTCCCCCGCGGGTGCACCGCTGCTGCAGCCGGAGAACACCCCCGAGTTCACTCAGTTCTACTGGCCCACCATCGCCGGCTCCTGCATCGGCGGCGAGCACACCGCCGTGGGCACCGCCATCGCCGTTCCCGGTCCGGCCGATCTGCCGCTGCCGGGTGTTCCCGCCGATGAGGCCGGCTTCGTGTTTACCGCGCTCGGCACCCCCGGCCTGGCTGCAGAGCAGCAGGACGCACTCAACGTGCACTGGATGAATATCGACACCCTGCAGTTCGGCACCTCCCGCCTGGACGATGGCGGCCTCAACCCCGACGGCCCCGCCACGCTCAACGGCACCGCAGCCACCGGCAAGGGCACCATCATCGCTGTTCTCGAGGGCACCGTGAATACCTCCGAGACCGCCTGCCACTTCGCCCCCACCGCCGCGATCTTCACCGTCTAAGAGCGACTGCGCAGGTATCTCATGTCCACCTCCCAGGCCGATGCGAAGGATGGAGGCCCCACTGTGGATCTCCATCCCGTAAAGCAGGAGACCTTTGACGTCTCCGCGCTGACCAACACGGACCCCAAGGGCTACCTGCGCGCGGTGGATACCTACACCGAAACAGACTTCGGGCTGTACATGGCGCGCGGGGCGGATCATCCCCGCTTCGGCTATCTCGAATCGTGGCTGTTGCCCGAGCTCGGCCTGCGCGCCAATATTTTCCACTTCCGCCCCGGGGTGGATGTAGACCAAGAGCTCTACATCGACATCGCAGATATCAACCGCGAGGGAACCACCTGGACCACGCGGGATCTCTACGTGGATCTCGTGGCCACCACCGGCACCCCCATCGACGTGCTCGACATCGACGAGCTCGCCGCCGCCACCTCCGCCGGGCTCATCACCGCCTCCGAGGCTGAGCGCGCCATCGATCGCACCCTCACCGCCGTGGAAGGCATCACCCGCTATGGCGATGATGTGCACCAGTGGCTGCGCTCGCGCGGTATCACCCTCGAGTGGGCGGACAACGTCACCCTCACTCCCGCGGGCTGCTAGTTCGCTATACGACGCCACGCTCCACACCGGTAGCCTTGGCGGCATGACCCTTATCTATCACAATCCCCGCTGTTCCAAGTCCCATGCCGCGCTGCAATATCTGCGCGATCGCGGCATCAAGCCGACCATCGTGCGCTATCTCGAGGACACCCCCGATGAACAGACGCTCCGCAGCCTGCTCGCGGATGCTGGCCTGCGCGCCCATGAGGCCATCCGCACCGGCGAATCCGAGTACGCCGAGCTGGGGCTGAGCCCCGAGACGCCGGAGGATGAGCTTATTGCTGCCATGCTCGCCCACCCGAAGCTGATCGAACGACCCTTTGTGCGTAGTGCCTCCGGGGTGGTTATTGCTCGCCCCACAAAGAAACTCGACGAGATCATCGACCCCGCCTAATTCCCCCTAGATAGCACCTAAGGGCCGCTGCAGCACGTGCTGCGGCGGCCCTTGTGGCGTTGTGGGTGCGGGCGGGGCTTAGTCCCCTGCTCCGAGCTCGATGCCGAGCCCAGGCACGGAATCAATGAGATTCCGGGTGTAGTCCTGCTGGGCGTGATCGAAGATATCGTCCGCGCTGCCCTGCTCCACCACCTTGCCGTTTTGCATGACCACGATGTCGTCGGCGGTCTGGCGCACCACGGCGAGATCGTGAGTGATGAACAGATAGGAGAGATTGAACTCATCCTGAAGCTGCGTCAGCAGCTGCAGAATCTGGTTCTGCACCAGCACGTCGAGGGCGGAGACGGCCTCGTCCAAGACGATCACTTCCGGCTGCAGCGCCAAGGCGCGGGCAATAGCGATGCGCTGGCGCTGACCGCCCGAAAGCTCATTGGGGTAGCGGCGCATGGTCGAGCGCGGCAGTTGTACCACATCCAGCAGCTCGGCGACGCGCTTTTCCCGCTGCTCGCGGTTGCCCACCTTGTGCACCTTCAGCGGCTCCTCGATGCAGCGGTAGATCGAATACATCGGGTTGAGCGAACCATAGGGGTTCTGGAACACCACTTGGAGCTTGCGGCGCATATCGAAAAGCTCCTTGCGGCCCAAGGTAGAGAGATCGGTGCCCTTGTAATACACCTTTCCCTCGGTGGGGTCGAGCAGGTTCAGCACCATATTCGCCACCGTGGACTTACCCGAGCCGGACTCGCCCACCAGCGCCAAGGTGGTGCCGGTGCGCAGCCCGAAGCTGACATCATCGACGGCCCGCAGTTCCTTCTTCGCGCCGCGGGCGCCGCGGACATCAAAGATCTTGGTGAGATTCTCCACGCGGATCACCTCGTCCTGTACCTGCGAGTGATCGCTGCTGAGCTTGTCCGTGGACTCCACACCCTGCTGCTGTGCCTGCTGAATGCGGGCGGAGGCCAGCGAGGGGGCGGCGTCGACAAGCCGGCGGGTATAGGGGTGCTGCGGGTTGCGCAGAATCTTCAGCGAGGGACCCGATTCCACAATGCGGCCGCGGTGCATCACCACGAGGTGCTCGGCGCGCTCGGCGGCCAGGCCCAGATCGTGGGTAATAAACAGCACGGCGGTGCCGAGTTCCTCGGTGAGGGTGCCCAGGTGGTCCAGGATGCGCTTTTGCACCGTCACGTCGAGAGCCGAGGTGGGCTCGTCGGCGATGAGCAGCTTGGGATGCGCGGCCAGGCCCATGGCGATCAGGGCGCGCTGGCGCATGCCGCCGGAGAACTCGTGCGGATACTGCTTGGCGCGGCGCTCCGCGTCCGGCAGGCCCGCCTCCTCGAGCAGCTCGGCGACACGCTTGTCGTACTCCTTCGGATCCACCACGTTATTGGCGCGCAAGGATTCCTTGATCTGGGTGCCAATGCGCCACACGGGGTTGAGGTTACTCATCGGGTCCTGCGGCACCAGGCCGATCATCTTGCCCCGGTATTCTTGGCGCTCCTTCTCGGAGACATCGGTGATGTCCTGGCCGTCGAAGGTAATGGAGCCGCCGGTGATCTTTCCGGTGCCGGGCAAGAGCCCGAGGATGGACATGGCGGCGGTGGACTTACCGGAGCCGGACTCGCCCACGATCGCCACGGACTGCCCGGGATAGATGGCGAGGTTGATGCCACGCACGGCATCCACGGTGCCGGTGGTGGACTCGAAGGAAATCTTGAGATCTTCGAAGGTCAATAGCGGCACGGAGCGATCCACCTCGGCGGAGTTATCGGTGCCGGCAGGGG
Source organism: Corynebacterium sp. TAE3-ERU2 (assembly GCF_019209955.1). Classification (NCBI taxonomy): domain Bacteria; kingdom Bacillati; phylum Actinomycetota; class Actinomycetes; order Mycobacteriales; family Corynebacteriaceae; genus Corynebacterium; species Corynebacterium sp. TAE3-ERU2. The sequence continues at coordinate 245,465 of NZ_JAHUTL010000001.1, forward strand.
GCGTAGTATTCGTCATATTTATCGCTTCCTTGCCTTCGGATCGAGGGCGTCGCGCACGACGTCACCCATCATGATGAAGCTGAGCACAGTCATTGCCAGCGCCACAGCCGGGTAGAAGAGCACCATCGGCTGGGTGCGCAGCGAGGCCTGGGCGCGCGAGATGTCGCCACCCCACGAGACCACCGTCGAGGGCAAACCGATACCCAGGAAGGACAGCGTGGCTTCGGCCACGATGAAGGTACCCAGAGCCACGGTGGCGTAGACGATGATCGGCGCCGCCGCATTGGGCAGGATGTGGCTAAACAGGATCTTGGTGCGCGATGCGCCCAAGGCGCGGGCGGCGGTGACGAACTCTTCATTCTTTACGCTCATCACGGCACCGCGGGTGATGCGGGCGATCGAGGTCCAGCCGAAGAGACCGAGCACCACGATCACGGTGAACACCGTGCGGTGATCCTTAAACATCTGCATCACCACGATGGCGGCCAGCACCAGCGGCAGCGCGAAGAAGACGTCGGTGATGCGGGAGAAGATGGAGTCCACGATGCCGCCGAGATAGCCGGCGGTAGCACCGATGAGCACGCCGAGCACCACGACGAACATCGTGGTGAGCACGCCGACGAGCACCGAGGCACGCGCCCCGTAGATGGTGCGGGCGAAAATGTCACAGCCCTGGCGGTCGAAACCAAAGGGGTGACCATCAGTGGGCCCCTTGAGGGAGTTGGCCAGCTCGCAGGTCTGCGGATCCACGCTGGTAAACAACTGCGGGACCAAAGCGAGCACAATGGCGGCGAGCATGAGCACGGCCGAGGTCCAGAACAGCGGACGGCGACGCAGGTTCTGCCACGCCTCGCCCCACAGGGAGGTCGGTGCGGACTCATCGGCCACCGCGTCGACAGCACCGAGGCCGGTTTCATCCACGGCATCAACGAAGTGCTCTTGGCCCTTCTTCGTCTCAAAGGCGGGACCCTGAAGGTTCTTCTCGGGGTTGAGGTGTGCGGGAGATGGTTTAGGCATAGCGAATCCTCGGATCGAGCACGGCGTAGATCAAATCCACGAGCAGGTTGGCCACAATATAGACGAGCACCAGCACGGTGGTGAAGGACACCACGGTGGCGGGCTCGCCCTTGAGGATGGCTTGGTAAATAGCACCGCCGACACCGTTGATACCGAAGATGCCCTCGGTCACGATGGCGCCACCCATGAGGGCACCAAGATCCGCGCCGAGGAAGGTGGCAACGGGAATCAAAGAATTGCGCAACACGTGGCGGTTCATCACCGTGCTGCCCTTCAGGCCCTTGGCGCGGGCGGTCCGCACATAGTCGGCGGTGAGGTTCTCACTCACGGACTGTCGGGTCAGGCGCAGCACATAGGCGAAGGACACCGCGCCCAGCACGATCGCAGGCATGAGCAGCGCCTCGAAGGACTCATTGGGGCCGACCGTGGTGGGCAATAGTCCCCACTTCACGCCCACCATGAATTGCAGCACGAAGCCGATCACGAAGGTGGGCACGGCAATCACGAGCAGAGACAGCACCAGCACGGTGGAGTCGAAAATGCCACCGCGGCGGATACCGGCGACCACGCCGAAGAGAATGCCGAAGAGGGTCTCGAAGGCCAGTGCCATGAAGGCGAGCTTGATGGTCACGGGGAAGGCATTGGCCATCACCGAGGACACAGGCTGACCGGAGAAGGTGGTGCCGAAGTCAAGAGTAAAGATGCCCTTGATGTAGAGCAGATATTGGACGAGGAAGGGTTTATCCAGGTTGTACTCTTCCCTGATGCGTTGAGCCGCGGATTCGGATAGTCCACGGTCACCACCCAGGGCTTGCACAGGATCACCCGGCATGAGGAATACGAGCGCATAGATCAGCAGAGTCGCTCCGATGAACACCGGAATCATCTGCAGAACGCGGCGCCCCACATAGCGCAGCATAGGCGAGGACTTTCTAGGTTAGGTAGCGCGGTTGACGCGTCGATCCTCCCGCAAGCCACCACCGCTGGCCGATCCGATTGTCCTGTGATGCACGGAGAGCTCGGGGGCGCAGTGAGACTAGCGAGACTATCGCTTTAAATTACCAAAGCTTCACACATACCAGCACCCCTGGCCGCTGCGGATGACACCGTACGAGCGTTGAGAACTGTGATTATTCAGAGCGCAACGTCCTTTCGGAGACTCATCCCAGGCCGCCAGGGGTGCTGGGGATCAAAAGCGAACACTGCGCCCGGCAGTGCCGCCCCACCCGTGGGTACACGAGCTGGGCCACACCGCCGCAGGCGCAGGCGAGAACAGATTACTTCTTGGTGATCTGCTCGTAGACGGGGACGGACTTCCAGTTGAAGACCACGTTCTCCACGGTGTCGGCGCTGCCGCCGGTGACGTTGGAGTACCACAGCGGGATCGCGGGCAGATCCTCAAGCAGGATCTCCTGGGCCTCGTTGTAGAGCGGGGTGGCTTCCTTCACAGACTCGGCGCCGGCAGCCTCATCGAGCTTGGCGTCGAAGTCCTTGTTGGAGTAGTCACCATCATTGGAGCTGGCGCCGGTGGCGTACAACGGCCCCAGGAAGTTACCCAGGCCCGGGTAGTCAGCCTGCCAGCCGGTACGGAAGGCAGTGGTGATCTCGCGGTTGGTCACCTCATCGCGCAGGGACTTGAAGTCCGGGTAGGGCTTGCCCTGAGCGTTGATGCCGAGCACGTTCTTCAGGGAGTTGGCGGTCGCATCGACCCATGCCTGGTGGCCACCATCGGCGTTATAGGCGATCTCGAAGGTGCCCTCGAAAGGAGCGATCTCATCGGCCTCGGCCCACAGTTCCTTGGCGCGGTCCGGGTTGAAGTTCAGCACCTCTTCGCCCTTGAGATCGGGGTCATAGCCGTCGATCACCGGGGAGGTGAAGTCCTTCGCCGGGGTGCGGGTGCCGAGGAAGATCTTATCGGTGATCTCATCGCGGTTCACCGCCATCGAGATGGCTTCACGACGCAGCTTGCCCTCCTCACCGTTGAAGTGCTCCAGGCTCTCCGGGATGGTGAAGGACTGGAACACGGCGGCGGGCTGGTTCACCGCGCGGTCGCCGAGCTCTTCCTCATAGGTGGAGAAGGCGGAATCCGGCACGGCATCCAGGACATCGAGGTTGCCGGAGAGAAGATCGGCGTACGCGGCGTCCTGCTGCGGGTAGAAGGTGAAGCGCACGCCGTCGTTCTTCGCGGCACGCTCACCGTCGTAGTACTCGTTCGGGACGATGAGGGCGTCCTGCTGGTGGTTCCACTCTTCGAGCTTGTAGGGGCCGGAGCCCACCGGGGACTCGCCGAAGGCGTCCATGTCCTCGAAGGCGACGTCGGGAAGCGGGAAGAAGGCGGAGTAGCCAAGGCGCAGCGGGAAGTCAGACTCGGGCTGCTGCAGCTCGATGGTGAAGGTGTAGTCGTCCTCTACCTTCAGTCCCTCCATCTCGGAGGCGCCATCCTCGTAGCCCATGATGGGCTCGAAGAAGTAGGCGGAGAGCTGCTCGTTCTCCATGGCATAGTTCCAGGCCTTCACAAAGTTCTCGGCCTTGATCTCGGTGCCATCGGAGAACTTCTTGCCCTCCTTGAGCTTCACGCGATAGGTCTTATCGCCCTCCAACTCGATGGAGTCAGCGAGATCGTTATGAACCTCACCCTCGGTGTCGTAGTACACGAGACCGGTATTAATGAGGTCAATAATGCGGCCGCCACCGGTCTCATTGGTGTTAGCCGGAATCAGTGGGTTCTGTGGCTCGGATCCGTTGGCGCGGATGTAGTCAGCTCCGCTGCCCCCGCCAGAACCGTTATCATCCGAGCACGCAGCGAGGCCCAAGGTGAGCGACGCGGCGCCGAGGATGGCCAGCGACTTCTTTAGCGTCATGGCGTTAGTTCTCCCATTCGAGGTAGGTCATGCATATGGTGATGTCATCGGGTAATGACGATCGCCTTTGCGGCACGTCACATCTTAGTTTGCCTGAGAACTAAACACGAAAAACTCTTAGCTCACTGTGTGCTGCAGCTCAGCTACCTGAACCTTCACCCCTTGTAGGGGGCCGGAAAACATTTCTATAGGTCCCCAGAAAGCCCCCTCGCGCGGGGGTAATTAGCTAGGGTGCGCGGGAAAAGTCCACATCCTGCCACGGCAGCACGGAAAGAATATGCCGATCCTCCTGTGCCGCCCACATATCCCAATAGGCCGCATAGCCCGGATCGCGTTCAAGCGCCCGCCGCTTGCGCTCGGCAGCGTCGAAATCGAGGAAGATCGTGGCCACCGGACCGCGCGCCCGGGCGGCCGCGACAGTGGCGGGGGTGATGGCCCCGCAGCCTTCCACAATCAGCGGCGCGGTGGCCTGAAGACTCCGCCACTGCCCTGCCCGCCCCTGCTCCCAGTCCCAGCGGTAGTATCCCGGCGCGATGGGTGCCAACACATCCTTGGCGACGATCTCACCGGCGGCGGCCAGCCCATGCCAACCCGGATAGAGATCATCGAGGTGCACTAGCTGGGCGCCGCTGCACTCGGCCAACCATCGCGCCAGGGTGGTTTTGCCCGCCCCGGAGCGGCCGTCGATAAGCACAGTGCGTGGCATCTTAAGCCCCGAGGAAACGGAATGCGCCGCTGGCGATAGACACCCCGAGCGCCACAAAGGAAATGGCCAGGCAGGCGAGCAAGATGGCGTAGTCGCGGCCAGACATGGTCGATTCCCGCGCCCAGGTGCGCTCGTGATCGCTGCCGAAACCGCGGGCCTCCATGGCGGTGGCGAGCTTGGAGCCGCGGCGCAACGCCAAGACGAGCAGGGCGAAGATCTGCCCGAAGAAACGGGTGACGCGGCCACGATCGCCGAGCCCGCGCGAGCGGCGCGCCCGCTCAAGTGCCCGCCAGTCGCGTTGGAAAAGACTCATCAATCGCACGCCGGCCACCGAACCGATGACGAAGCGGGCAGGCAGCTTGAGCACCTGGGCCAGCCCATCACCGAAATCGGTGGGATCGACTTTGTAGGAGACGAGCACCACGGGCAGGCCGATGGCGAGCACGCGCAGCATGATCGCGAGCGCCAGCTCGAGGGAGTTATCCGTGATGTGGGCGAAGAGGAAACTGGCGTATTCGGTGCCTTCGGGCCGGCCATACAGGGCCATGGAGATACCCGAAATGGGCGTGACGGCCAGAATCGGCCAGCCGCGGCGAGCCAGCTGCAGCCACGACATTCCGCACAGCGGCGTCACCGCGAGGGTGCAGAGCAGCGCCACCCCGGCCGATACCCAATCCACGCTGATGAGCAGTGGTGTCGTGAGAAAGAGCACGCCCAGCAGCCGGGTGACGGGATTCGTGCCACGGAGGACGTTTACGCGTGCGCTCATGCTGCTCCCTCCCCCGCCTGGGGTGTGGGGGCGTGCTTATCCACGTGGATGCGGTGATCCCCTAGCGCGTCGATAAAGAGCTGATCGTGGGTGATGGAGGCGATCGCCACGCCCTCATCGGCCAGCTCGCGGATCAGATGCACCAATTCGGTGAAGGTGCGCCGGTCTTGGCCAAAGGTGGGCTCATCCAGCAGCAAGACCTGTGGGGCGGCAACCAGCGCCGTCGCCACAGACAAGCGGCGTTTTTGCCCGCCGGACAGAGTAAAAGGATTGGCCTCGGCGAGGTGGGCGAGCCGCAGCCGCTCTAAAAGCTCATCCACGCGGGGATGCTCCTTCAGATGCTTATTGCCGCTAATCACGCGCGGGCCCACGAGCAGCTCCTCGCGCACGGTGCGGGCGACAAATTGATGCTCGGGGTCCTGAAACACGTAGCCCAAGGTTTGGGCCAAAGCGACAGAGCGCAAGCGGTGCGGATCGACGCTGCGCTGCGGTGTGTGCACCCGCACGCTCCCGCGCACGGGCCGGAGCAGGCCGGCGACGCTGAGCGCCAGCGTCGATTTACCGGCGCCATTATCGCCGGTAATCACGGTGGAATGCCCGGCGGGAATGCTGAGGTTCAGCGGCCCCGCCACCGGCTGGTTCTTCTGCCACCCCACCATAAGATCCGTGGCGGATAGTGCTGCATTGGCGTTCGCCGGCACGGTGTGGGCGGCGGGTAGGTCGAGCTCCACCCCGGGAACCCACACTCCCTGCTCCGCCAGTTCGGAACCATGCTCGGCGATGACGGTGTCGATGGGCCCATCGGCGGCGATATCGCCCGCAGCGCCCACGACCACCGTGCGATCGAGGTGCTGCTGCCAGATGTCTACCCGGTGTTCCACCACGATGAGTGTCGCCCCGGTGCGCTCGGCAACGGCGATCACCGCATCGCGGACCTCGCGCACCCCGGTGGGATCGAGGTTGGCGGTGGGCTCGTCGAGCACAATCACCCGCGCTCCCATCGCGATCACCCCGGCCAAAGCGAGGCGCTGTTTTTGCCCGCCAGATAGCTCTGCGGTGGGATGATCCAGCGGCAGATGCAGCCCCACCAGCTCGAGTGCCTCGGGTACTCGCCGCCAGATCTCCGCGCGCTCCACGCCGAGGTTCTCGCAGCCAAAGGCGACATCATCGCCCACGCGCGAGCTGATGACCTGCGAGTCGGGGTCTTGGAGCACCATTCCCACGAGGCCACGGGCCTGCTCGGGCGAGCGCCCCGCAACAGTGATGCTGCCGTGCTCATCGCCCTCATCCTCGCCGCCCAGCACGCCGGCGATGGCGTGCAGCAGCGTGGACTTGCCCGCTCCGGACTGCCCTAAAACGAGCACCCGCTCACCCTGCTCAATCTGCAGATTAATGGAGCGCAGAGTCGGGTTTTTTCGGCCTCCGTGCCGCCAGGAATAGTCCCGCACATGCACGGGGGCAGCGGCGTCGCTGAACTGCGACAGACCGTGTGAGTGCTTCACTATGGGCCACTTTCCTTGAGGTTCTCGCCGTGGACGGCGACGCACCCACGCGCTGCGGCGGATGCGGTTCGGGCAGCTTAGACTTCAGCGCGGTGTTCGCGGCCTACCGCGAAACGATCCAAGGCGCCAGCCGCTGCGAGCGCCCGCACCAGCACATAGCCGAGCAGACCCGCCAGGAAGAGACCGGAGACGATCAGGGTGGAAAGGTAGGTGATATTAAAGAGCAGCGACTTGGCGTAGTTGGCGCTGAGCACCAGCTCCAGCAAGAATGCCCCAACTGCGGCGCCGGCACCGGCCAGCATGGCCACGACGGGAGTGAAGCGTCGATAAGCAAAAATGAGGAAGATCAGCTCTGCGCCGATTCCCTGCGCAAGACCGGAGTACAGGGTCTCCGGGCCCCACTGGCTACCCAAGGTGGCAGAGACGGCGGCGGCGAGCAGCTCCACGAAAATCGCAGCGCCGGGCTTGCGAATCACCAGCCCGCCAAGAACGCCGCCGAGCAGCCACACGCCCACGGCGATACCGCCCAAACCAGGGGTGAGCGCGTCTGCGGCGGTGTACCAGGCGTAGCCCACCGAATTCCAGATCCAGAAGATCAGACCGGTCGCCACACCCAATACGGCGGCCACCACGATGTCGACGACGCGCCACCGCGAGGCGGTGCGCTGGGTTGATGATGTCATGAAAAAGTACCCTCCCTCTCGCCGGAATTACCCGGATCAGGTTCACACGGTGTGTTCTCAGCCCCAGCGCGGCCTATGGCGCGCGGGCACCCGCGGTAATGTCAGTATTTAGTATGCTTAGGCAACGGCGCGACTCCCACACAGATAAACGCACAGGCCAAGGCTGGTCCATGCACACTGTGGAGTGGCAGCGCCGGTACACGGCTCTTGCAACACTAGCGGGGCTAGTGCACCCTAAGCAACCGCTCTTTTTCCCCGTATCTAGTTAGGACCTCTTCATGGCCGGTGGGCTTGCAGCGCTTCTCGACGACGTCTCCCTTCTTGCTCGGGCCGCCGCCGCGAATATTGACGATGTGGCTCTCCACGCGGCCAAGACCTCTACCAAGGCCGCCGGCGTGGTGGTCGATGATGCGGCTGTGACCCCGAAGTTCGTCGCCGGAGTCTCGCCCTCGCGCGAGCTGCCCATGATCTTCCGGATCGCCCGGGGCTCGCTCTTTAATAAGCTCATTGTGATCCTGCCGCTGGCGCTGCTATTGAGCTGGCTGGTGCCCTGGCTACTCAACCCGATCCTGATGGTCGGCGGTGCCTTTCTCTGCTTCGAAGGCATGGAGAAGGTAGTCGAGCTGGTCACCGGCGCGGAAGGCAAACAGACCCCGGCCTCCGCCAATAAGTCGGTGGATGAGGACCAGCTGGTCAAAAGCGCCATCGCCACCGATCTCATTTTGAGCGCGGAGATCATGGTGATCTCCCTCAACCAGGTGGCCCACCTGACCTTCGGGGTGCGCACCGCGGTGCTCGTGGTGGTGGCCATGGGCCTGACCGCGCTGGTCTATGGCGCGGTGGCGCTGCTGGTGAAGATGGATGATGTGGGGCTCAAGCTCGCCGCCTCCGATAACTCCGGCGCCGCCACCTTCGGCCGCGGACTGGTCGCCGCTATGCCGAAGGTGCTGGCCGCGATCAGCGTGATCGGCACCTTCGCCATGCTCTGGGTCGGCGGGCACATTATCGTCCACGGTGCCGCCGAGCTGGGATGGCGTGGCCCCGAGGACCTGATGCATTCCCTCTCCCACGGCCACTACAGCTTCCTCGGCTGGTTGATTAATACCGGCTACTCGCTCGTGGTCGGTGCGATCATCGGCAGCATTCTGGCCACGGCCGTGCACTTCTCGCCGCTGAAGCGCAACCACTAACGCAACCACTACGACTTCACTACAACTTGGGCGGGGTATATCTCCGCAGGCGCCGCACTGGGGTGAGTCTCCGCTGCGGCGCCTTTATTGATGGGCATTACTATATAAGACCCCTATTTTTCTGCTCTTTGCTCCTGCAACCCGAGATTCGCAGCGCGCAGCAGCACTCTGCGCGACCCTCGCTACCCCCAGATGAGCGTAGCCGCGAGCCCTCGACAGGCCTCCTAGCTGGGAAACCCCGCCTTTCTTAGATTTTCCTGAAATTCTATAGAGGCTGTTCTTATATCCGTACCGACTCTGTTATTGTGAGACCAAGTTTCCCACCATGTGAAACTTTCTTTGAGAGTGAGGTGCGCGGCACACTGCGGCGCATCGGAATCAGTAGAAAAGAGACCGAGACATGTCTACCTCCACGAGCACCGCAGGTAGCGCCGAGGTCGCCCAGGGCCGCGAAACATTCTCCTCGCGGCAGGCGTTCCTCTTCGCTGCCATCGGCTCCGCTGTGGGCCTAGGAAACATCTGGCGCTTCCCTTATGTTGCCTATCAGTCCGGCGGTGGCGCCTTCCTCATCCCCTATATCGTCGCCTTGATCACCGCGGGTATCCCGCTGCTGTTCTTCGACTTCGCCGTGGGCCACCGCTTCCGCGGCTCGGCACCGAAGGCATTTCGTCGCCTAAAGTCCTGGACCGAGCCGGTCGGCTGGTTCCAGGTGGGTGTGTCCTTCTTCATCACCATCTACTACTCGGTGATTATTGCGTGGGCCGCGATCTACGCGTTTAGCTCCATCGGCAAGTCCTGGGGCGATAATGCGGAGGAATACTTCTTCAACGACTTCCTGCAGATCGACGCCACCTCCATCAACAGCCTGAACTTCGTGTGGCCGATCGCCATCGTCCTCGCCGTCGTGTGGGTACTGGTCCTCGCCGTGCTGGCTCTGGGCGTAGATAAGGGCATTGGCCGCCTGTCCACCTGGGCGATCCCAGTGCTGGCCGTGATGTTCATCGGCATGGTGATCTATGCGCTCACCCTGCCCGGTGCCGCCGCCGGCCTGAACGCCTTCTTTACTCCCGATTGGTCGGCACTGAGCAACCCGACGGTGTGGATCTCCGCCTATGGCCAGATCTTCTTCTCGCTCTCGGTGGCCTTCGGCATCATGCTCACCTACTCCTCCTACCTGAAGCCGCGCTCCAACCTCACCGGCACTGGACTGGTGGCCGCCTTCGCTAACTCCTCCTTCGAGGTGCTGGCCGGTATCGGCGTGTTCGCCACCTTGGGCTTCATGGCAACCCAAGCGGGCGTGGGCGTGGACGAGGTCACCTCCTCCGGCCCGGGCCTGGCCTTCGTGGCCTTCCCCACCGTTATCTCGGAAATGGGTGGGCTCTGGGGCTCGGTCTTCGGCGTCGTGTTCTTCGCCTGCCTCGTGATCGCCGGTATTACCTCTCTGCAGTCCCTGCTCGAGGTGGTCATCGGCGCCTTCCAGGACAAGTTCGACCTTCCCCGCGTGCAGGCTGTGCTGCTGGTGGGCGGTTCCATGGCCGTGATCGCCATGATCTTCTTCCCCACCACCTCTGGTCTGGTCACCCTCGACATCGTGGATAAGTTCACCAACAACATCGGTATTGTCGCCGTCGCTATCGCCGCGATCATCGTGGTGGACTGGATTCTGCACCGCACCGATGAGCTGGCACTGCACCTCAATGCGGTCTCTTCCTTCCGCGTGGGCAACACTTGGCGCATCTTCGTCGCCAATATCACCCCCGTGGTGCTGGCGATCATCCTCTTCCAGGAGATCACCACCCTGATTGCCGAGCCCTATGAGGGCTACTCCCCCGCCCAGCTGGGCATCTACGGCTGGGGCGTGATCGGCGTGATCTTCATCGGTTCGATGGCGCTGACCATCCTGCCGTGGCGCGGCAACCAGGCCCTCGATGGCCCGCCCGGTTCGGACTTCGGTGTGGATGTCGATCATTCCCTCGGCTTCCGCGGCATCGGCGACGATGGCCCCGAGGCCACCCTCCACAAGACCGCCGACACCAAGGAGGCGCACTAATCATGACCGGTACCGCAATCATCATGATGGCCCTGTTCATCCTCGTCATCTGGGGCGGGCTGGTGTACTTCAGCGTGCAGCTGATGAAGCACCCCGATGAAACCTCCGGCTTCCTCGGCGCTGACCCCAAGGCAGACGATGACATCCTGCTGAAGCTAGAAAAGAAATAAGCCGGCACCGACCTCGTGCTCAGGCCCATCAACCCGCGTGCTTCTCGACGTTGCGCGCGGGTTGAGTGCATTATCCCCCACAGCGCTGTACGTCTGGCCGCTGCGCGCCTCGAGACACGCGCCCGGTGGCGACGACGGTGGCACGAACGGCACGGCCCGCCCTATTCTGGGCCGCACACTAAAAAAGCCGAAAATAATGTGAAAGGACGTGGACGTCGTGTCCGATCTGAAGTCTGTGACCGTCGCCGTTGTAGCCACTCATGGTTTTGATGATGATGAGCTCTCCAGCCCCATCGCCGCCATCACCGAAGCCGGTGGGCGGGCGCTCGTAGTCTCCACCGAGGCCGGTGAGATCGAGGGCAAGAAGGGCTCCACCGTGGCGGTGGATGTCACCACCGAAAAGGCGGATGCCGCTGATTTTGATTGCCTGCTCTTGCCCGGGGGAACCAAAAACGCCGATACCATCCGCACTGATGCCCACGCCGTCGCACTCGTGAAGAACTTGGTGGAGGCCGGCAAACCAGTGGGCGTGATCTGCCACGGTGGCTGGATTCTCAGCGACGCCGATGTGCTGCGCGGCCGGACCATCACCTCCTACCACTCGATGAAGACCGACCTCATCAACGCGGGGGCCACCTGGGTTGATCGCGAGGTCTGTGTCGATGGCGCACTTATCTCCTCGCGCACCCCCGCCGATCTGCCCGCCTTCAACGAGGAGATCCTGCGCGCCTTTGCCGCCGCGCACTAAGCCCCCTCGCCCCTGGCTGCTGCCTAGTTACGGGCTAGACCAGCAGCAGCTGGCCACCCTGGGCGCGGATCTCACGCAACGCCTCCAGCGAGCTCTGCTCTGCCACCCCTGCGGTTAAAGGCACGAGAAGCCGCACGGCGAAGCCCGCTGCAAGGCCATCGAGACAGGTGGCGCGCACGCAATAGTCCGTGGCGATGCCGGCAACATCGAGGGTTGTCACCCCGTGTTCCCGCAGTGCCTCGGCGAGGCTCGTGCCATGCGGGGTGGCTCCTTCGAATCCCGAATACGCCGCAGTGTATTCGCCTTTGCTGACGTCAATGCGTATCTGCTCGGGGGCGGCCGCTGCGGCATTATCGAGCGCCCGCAGCGCCTGGGGATGTAATTCCGCTCCTTTAGTGCCGGCCACGCAGTGCTGCGGCCAGCTCTCGGCAAAATCGGGATCCTCCGCAAAGTGGGCTCCGGGATCGATGTGCCAATCGCGCGTGACCGCGCACACCGCATAGTTGCGGGCATGGGCGGCGCAGAACTCCGCCGTCGCCGCCAGCGCGTGGGCACCGCCCTCCACCCCGAGAGCGCCCCCTTCGACAAAGTCATTTTGCCCATCCACGAGGACAAAAGCGGCACGATCCTGTGGGGCCGAATAACTCGTGGTGTCAATACCGGCAGCGCGTAGTGTCTGAAGTGTGAGTGTAGTCATATCTACTACTCTAGGCCTACCCGCCGTCCACCCTTGACCACGCGCAGCAGGCAACCCTATTATCTTCATATGCACGAAGATAAGAAGCTAAGGAATGGATCACCTAAACGCGTCCCGAGTGATCACGTGCACGTGCCTGCTATCACCGAGAGCGGCTCCTTGGAACTCGCCGCCGCCGAAGTGCTCAAACTGCTCGCTGACCCCACGCGCATTCGCATCATCCTCACCCTGGGGAAAGCCGAAGAGATGAGCGTGAACGAGATTTCGGCCACCGTCGCTAAGCGTCCCGCGACCGTCTCCCAGCATCTCGCCAAAATGCGCCTGGCGCGGATGGTCACCACCCGCCACCAGGGCACCAGCGTCTACTACTCGCTGACCGATGAGCACGCCATCCAGCTGATCAGCGAGGCCATGAACCAGGCTGAGCACGCCGTGAGCGCCGAGGCGCTCTCCCGCACCCACACCCACGACAACTAAAGGCACCGTCATGCTTTCTGTTCTTCGCAATCACCGCTACGCTCGGCTTTTCGGGGCCCAAGTTATTGCTCTCGTGGGCACGGGATTGCTCACCGTTGCCCTGGGCCTACTCGCCTTCGATATCGCCGGCAGCCAAGCCGGCAGCGTGCTGGGCACCGCGCTGAGCATCAAGATTATTGCCTATGTGCTGCTCTCCCCCGTAGCCACCACGCTGCTCGCGGGGTGGAATCCTAAGGTAGTGCTGGTTTCGGCGGATGTGGTGCGCGGCCTCATTGCCTGTGGCCTGCCTTTTGTCACCGAGACATGGCAAATCTATATCCTCATCTTTATCCTGCAGGCCGCCTCGGCCACCTTCACCCCGACCTTCCAGGCCCTCATCCCCGATGTGCTGCCCGATGAAGAGGACTACACGCAGGCACTGTCCCTGTCTCGCCTGGCCTACGATTTGGAGTCGGTGCTTTCGCCGCTTCTCGCCGCCGCGCTGCTGGCCGTGATGAGCTATCACTTGCTCTTCCTCGGCACGATCATCGGCTTTGCCTGCTCCGCCGCGCTCATTCTCAGCACTCACATCGAGGAGTATCGCCGCACCCTCGAGATCGACCGCACCGAATCCATCTTCCGCCGCCCCCTCGCCGGGGCCCGCATCTTCCGGCGCACCCCAGAACTGCGCGGCGTGGCCTGGTCGAATCTCACCGTGGCCGCAGTCGGGGCCATGGTCATCATCAACACCGTGGTGGTGGTGCGCGATCAACTGCAGCGGCCGGAGTCCGATCTCGGTATCTTGCTCGCCTTCTTCGGCGCCGGCTCGATGTTTATTGCTCTCGTGCTGCCGCGGCTGCTGCACTACGCAGTAGACACCACGGTCATAGTCCTCGGCGCCATCAGCGCGCCACTGCTCCTCGCGGCGGTTGCGCTCGCCCTCCACGGTTCGGCCGCGTGGTGGTTGATGTGTCTGCTCTGGGCCCTGCTCGGCGCAAGCGCCGCGCTCATTGCTACCCCGAGTTCGCGGCTGCTGCGCCGCCACAGCACCGTCGATAACCGCACCGCCGTGTTCGCCACCCAGTTCAGCGCGTCTCACGCCTGCTATCTGCTTACCTACCCGGCCGCAGGTTTCATCGGCAGCCTCGTCAGCCTCTCGGCTGCGGCCTGGACGCTGGGCGTGCTCGGCGCGATGGGAGCAGCGGGAACCGCCCTGTGGTTCGCCCGCGCCAAGCGTAGCTAGCTGGGGCATTCCCCACCCCCTATCGCTTGGCTAGGAGCCATAGGGGGTGCATAACCCCTTGTGCCGCGCTGCCTGCGCCTCTAGGGTTGATGGCACTATACCTTCTTTTCCCATAGTTGCCCCCTCGGGGCTTTTTGCTTGCCCCACCACCGTCCGCGGCGGACGGCGAGCGAGGGAAAAGGGGGCGAGAACACCCAGTGCACGCAACCTGCGAAAGGAACCTAGTACCCCCGTGAATGACACCACAGCCGCCTCGGCGCATGCGCGCGATAAGAGCCGGACTATCAAGAACATTATTGATAATCACGGGGTGAAACTCGACTGGCAGAAAGCCTTCTACCAGGACATGCACGCCAATCCGGAGCTCTCCGGATTTGAGGTGGAAACCGCCCGTAAGATCGCCGCGCACCTACGCAACTTCGACTGCGAGGTACACACCGGCATCGGTGGCCACGGCATCGTGGCTATTTTCCGCAATGGTGATGGCCCCACCGCGCTGTTCCGCGCCGACTTCGATGCGCTGCCGGTGAAGGAAACCTCCGGCGCCATTTACGCCTCCACCCGCACGCGGGTGCGTGAGTCTGGGGTGGAAACCCCGATCATGCACGCCTGCGGGCACGACATGCACACCACCGCCCTGCTCGGCGCCTGCGCCGTCATGGACTCCACCCGCGATAGCTGGTCCGGTACCTTCGTGGCGCTCTTCCAGCCGGCTGAAGAGATCTCGGTGGGCGCGGCGGCGATGGTCAATGATGGCCTCGCCGATATCATCCCGAAGCCCGATGTGTGCTTTGGCCAGCACGTGATCGCCGGTCCCGCTGGCCGCATCCTGTCCCGCCCCGGAGCGGCACTTGCTGCATGCGACACCATCACCATCAAGCTCTACGGCAAGTCCGCGCACGGTTCGATGCCGCACAACTCCATCGACCCCACCTACCTAGCGTCGATGATCGTGGTGCGACTCCAAGGAATCGTGGGACGCGAGATCAACCCCAATGACTTCGCTGTGATCACCGTCGGCTCCCTGATTTCCGGGCACACCAATAACACGGTGCCGGGCGAAGCCACCTTGGTGCTCAACTGCCGCTTCTACGACAACGAGGTCAAGCGCAAGACCTACCAAGCCATTAAGCGCGTGGTGCACGGCGAATGCCAGGCCTCCGGGTGCGAGCGCGCCCCCGAGTTCCGTTTCTCCAATCACGGCGAACTCACCGAGAATGATCCCGTGGTGTATTCGCATGTGCGCTATACCTTCGACGAGGTCTTCGGCGAGGAGAGCGTGGACGCAAAACGCTGGACTGCCTCGGAGGATTTCACCAATATCCCCCGCGCCTTCGGCGCCCCCTACTTCTTCTGGCTGGTGGGTATCACTCCCCGCGAGCAGTGGGAGAAGGCGCTCGCCGAGGACACTATCGAGGACATTCCCGTCAATCACGCCGGCGACTTCCTCCCGGATTATGAGCCTTCTGTGGAGGCCTCCACCAAGGCCGCGCTGTGTGCCGTGCTCACCTACTTGGTAGACGATAAATCCGAGGCCACCATTCAGCGCCCGGACGAGGCGAATCTGCCGAAGAATCTCCCCTCCGATCCCACCGAGGTGCGCTCAGAGGCCGTGGTGGAATCCGCGAACCTCCCCGACGCCGAGGCCGCACACCGCGCCCACGAGCTGCGGAAGTAACACCATCGGCCACCGCCCCTGTTGAGACGGGGGCCGCAGACGCCACAGACCACCGATCCCCACTCCTGTCATGGGAGAGGATCGGTGGTCTGTGTTATGTAGTGCGGTAGTAACCGCAGCCAGCCGCCCTAGTGCCAGCCGGGGCGGACACTTACGGCAGGCGCAGGCTACTTCGCGGTCGAGCTCGTCGTGCCGGTGCTGGTGGCGGTGGAGGGGGTCTCCGATACCAGGGTGGCGTCGCTCTCGCTCTCACGCTTGGTGGAGCGGGTGTTATCGCCGAGCAGGTGCACCTGGATCATGTTGGTGTTACCGGGGATTCCGGGAGGAGTACCGGCAACAACCACCATCACATCATCGCGGTCGTACTCGCTCATCGACAGCAGCGCCTCGTCGACGGCCACCATCATCTCATCGGTGTCGTGGACGGTTTCGGTCAGGAAGGTCTCCGCACCCCAGGACAATGCCAGCTGCGAACGCACGGCCGGGTCGGGGGTGAAGACCAACAGCGGCAGCGGGCAGCGCAGGCGAGCCAGGCGCTTCGCGGTATCGCCGGAGGTGGTGAAGGCCACCAGAGCCTTGGCGTTCAGACGCTGGGCGATATCGCGGGCCGAGTAGGTGATCACGCCACGCTTGGTGCGCGGAACGTGCGTCAGCTGCGGCACATCGCCGTCCTTTTCCGCGACCCGCACGATGCGGGACATGGTGCGCACCACGTTGTGCGGATCCACACCAACGGAGGTTTCACCGGAGAGCATGACGGCATCCGCACCATCCAGCACGGCGTTGGCCACGTCGGAGGCCTCGGCGCGGGTCGGGCGGGAGTTTTCGATCATGGAATCCAGCATCTGGGTAGCCACGATCACCGGCTTAGCGTTTTCGCGTGCGATCTGGATGGCGCGCTTCTGAACCAGCGGCACCTCCTCCAGCGGCACCTCCACGCCGAGGTCACCACGGGCAACCATGATGGCGTCGAAGGCCAGCACCACGGACTCGAGAGCCTCAACGGCCTCGGGCTTTTCCAGCTTGGCGATGACGGGGACGCGGCGGCCCTCCTCATCCATGACCTTGTGCACGAGCTCGACGTCGGCCGGGGAGCGCACGAAGGACAGGGCGATGAAGTCCACGCCCAGGTTCAGCGCGAAGCGCAGGTCCTTGATGTCTTTCTCGGACAGGGCCGGCACGGAGATATCCATACCGGGCAGGGAGACACCCTTGTTGTTGGACACTGGGCCACCTTCGGTGACCTCGCAGACGACGTCGTTGCCATCGACCTCGATGCAGACGAGGCCGACCTTGCCGTCATCGACCAGCAGGCGGTCACCCGGCTTGGCGTCATTGGCCAGGTTCTTGTAGGTGGTGGACACGCGGTCGTGGGTGCCCTGCACATCGTCCACAGTGATGCGGACGGTTTCGCCGGTCTCCCACATAGTGGAGCCGTCGATGAAACGGCCGAGGCGGATCTTGGGGCCCTGCAGGTCGGCGAGGATGCCGACAGCGTGACCAGTCTTATCGGTGGCCTCACGGACCCAGCGATAGTTCTGTTCATGGTCGGAGTGATCACCGTGCGAGAAATTCAGGCGAGCCACGTCCATGCCAGATTTGACGAGCTCAAGAATGCCCTCCTCACTAGCAACGGCGGGACCGAGGGTACATACGATTTTCGTTCTCCTATTCACGCTTCCCCACTGTAGTGCTCCTAGCGCAATCCGGCTACACACGCCGCTGTGGAGAAAGCGCTGGAAGACGCACTAACAGCCCCGCTGAAGCCCACACCGCCCTGTTGTTTTATCCACAGAAATGTCCACAAAACCACACAAATGCAGGTCAAACAGGCACAAAACCACATTGTGATCTGGGTCCATGCCGCCCCGTGATGTGCGAGATGTGGCCACAGCCACCCTCTCTGGCGAAGTTGATCACACTGGCACGCACCACCGCCTACACCGTCGCCGCACCGTCATCGCACTGCCGCCTACAGCACCACCGCACCACCGCCGCAGGCGAACACAGCCGAGACATAAAACGCACCCACCATGTGGTGAGTGCGGTCTCTGTGCTCTCGGCTAAGTGGCCCTGCTGGCGCCTCAGAGCGTGCTCTGTGGGGACTCCACCGCAGCGGTCTGGGTCTGCGCGGCGTCGCGGTGGCGTTGCCGCGCCCGCATCATGATGAAGACGAGCACTGCGGCGAGGAACACCACAGCGGAGACAACGGTATTGACCCGCAGGCCAAAGATATGGGTGGCCGCATCCGAGCGCATCAGCTCGATGACGAAGCGGCCTGCGGTATAGCCGGCCACATAGAGTGCGAATACCTGGCCGCCGCGCAGCGAGAAGCGCTTATCTGCCCACAGCAATAGGGCGAAGATGATGAGGTTCCACAGCAGCTCGTAGAGGAACGTCGGGTGCACGGTGGCCAGCACCTCGCCGGTGGAGCGGCCCGTGACCGGCGCGAGCATGCCAGTGGCGTCGACGCGCTCATAGATCTCCAGCGCCCAGGGCACATCGGTGGGATAGCCATAGAGCTCTTGGTTGAACCAATTGCCGAGGCGGCCGATGGCCTGGGCCAGGATGATGCCGGGGGCGACGGCATCGGCAAAGGGGGCGAGCGGGATCTTCTTCATGCGGAAATACACCGCCACGGCAATGGTGCCGAGGGCAATTGCGCCCCAAATGCCCAGTCCGCCATTGGTGATTTTCAGCGCGTCGATGGGAGAACAGCTCTCGCAGAAGTACTTATCGTGATCGGTGATCACGTGATAGACGCGGCCGCCGATGATGCCGCTGGGCACTGCCACGAGTGCCGCATCATAGACGACCTCCCCATCGCCGCCGCGATCCTGATAGCGCTTTTTGGTCAGCAGCAGCGCCGCCACGATGCCGGCAATAATGCAGAGCGCATAGGCGCGCACGGGAATGGGGCCGAGCTGCCATACGCCCTGCGGCGGGGAGGGAATGGCACGGGTCAGCCCCGCGCTTAGGCGGCCGAGGTCGCCCGCGAAAAGCGCAGACGGCAAGCCGGCGGAAATAAACTGGTCTAGCACCGTGTGGGATCTCGCTTCGTGAGTTGCTAGCGGGTGGAGGGACACGCCGGATGCTGTCCGGCTGCCACCAGTTTACGACACAGCCCCGCGGGGTCCTCATGGGTGACCAAGGAGGTGGAAATGATCACCGCATCCGCGCCCCAGCCGGCGTAGGTCATCAGCTGCTGCGGGGTATCGACGCCCGACATGGCGATGCGCACCACCCCGCTGGGCAGGCCGGGGGCGATCTCAGAAAAGGCCGTGGGGTTGAGCTCGAAAGTATCCATGGACCGGGCATTCACCCCGATGAGCGTGGCCCCGGCCTGCACCGCCCGGCTTGCTTCTTCGCGGGTGTTGACCTCGACCAACGCGGTCATGCCCAGGGATTCGATACGATCGAGCAGCGCCTCCAGCCGGTGCTGATCCAAGATGGCGGCAATCAACGGCACCACGTCGGCGCCGAAGTAGCGGGCCTCGTGGATCTGGTAGGGGTCAATGATGAAGTCCTTGGCCATCACCGGCACATCCACTGCTTGTTTCACCGCGCGCACATCACGCAGATCGCCGTTGAAGCGGCGGCGCTCGGTCTGGCAGGAAATGATACGCGCCCCCTCGCGCTCAAACTGCTGGGCCAAGAGCGCGGGGTGTTCGATGGCGGCGAGCTCGCCCTTATTGGGCACGGCACGCTTCAGCTCGGCAATAATGGAGCATCCCGGTTGGGAGAGGGCGACGCGGGCGTCTCGCGGCTTCGGCGCCGAGAAGGACAGCCTTTTGATCTCTTTAAAGGGCAGGTGGTGCTCGCGCGCCTTCACGTCCTCGCTGACGCCAGCGAGAATGCGCTCGATCTCCGAAACCATGCCGTGTCCTTCGAGTGTGTCCGGCGGCTGTGGTGGCCTGTATAAGAATCGCACCACCGCCCTGGAATTAACTCTTTTAGGCTATAGCCTGCCACGGGCTATCCCTAAATTACCCCTATTTTCCCAGTTCACGGCACCTCTATACGGAGTTATGCAGAGAACTTAAGAGGTGGATGTGGTGCCTGCGTCCTTGTCCTCGTCGGTGGTGTCCGGGGCCTCGGTGGGATCAATATCTTCATCGAGGGCATCCCACATCACGCGCCCGGAATCGGGGGATTCCCGCAGATCCTCGCCAAGTTTTTCGCGCCGCGCCGCCCGCTTCTCGTATTTATTCGACGCCGCGCGTGCCTGCCCTGGCTGCAGCAGCAACAACACGCCACCGAAGACCGCGCTGGCGCAGGCCACCAGCGCCAATGCGGGGCCGAGGGTGGAGCTATCAACGGCTTGGATGCTGGCCCACTCGGTGAGTGTCTGTACCTGCTGCGAGGTGCCGGCCGCGGAGGCGCCCGCATCGTGGGAGTCCGCGAGCAGCAGCGCCCGCGCCCGCGAGGGGTCCGGCTCGCCTCCCAGCACGCTGAGCGGGGCATAGCCGCCGACTACCCCAGCCACAGCCACCACGCCACCAATGACGCGGCGCACGAGGGGACGCAAGACCGCCGCCGCTACCACCGAGGCGAGAAAGAGCAGGGCGATGGCGGCCAGCTCTGTCGACCACGTGGCGCCGAGGATCTCGAAGGAGGCTGCTCCGGATTTATCGTCGAAGCTCTCGACGCTCACCCACACCATGCGGGTGGATACCCACGCCACCACGGCGCCCAGGGCAATCGCCCCCAAGGCCATCCAGTACTTGGCGGGGCGCTGGGCTGTGCTGCGCGAGCTCACTGCTGTTCTCCTTCTGCATCCTCGAGCGCGCAGCCGAAGCTGAGCTCACGGTCATCGAAGCAGGTACGGCTACCGGTGTGGCAGGCGGCGCCGGTCTGGTGCACGCGCATCAAGAGGGTATCGCCATCGCAATCCGCGGCCAGCGAGACCACTTTTTGCACATGCCCGCTGGTGAGCCCCTTGATCCAATACTCCTGACGGGAGCGGGAATAGTAGGTGCCGCGACGCGAGGCCAAGGTATAGGCCAGCGCGTGCGCGTCCATCCACGCCATCATCAATACTTCCTCGCCGCGTTCCTCCTGCACCACCACGGGAACGAGGCCATCGGCATTAAAGCGCACCTGGGCGGCGACGGCGGGGTCCAGCTCATAATCGGCGGGATTGCTACTTGGCATCATCGTCCTCCTCGGCTGCAGCGGGCTGCGCGGCCGGGGCGACGCCGCCGCCCCGGCTGGTGCGCACCTCCAGGTTGGCGTCGATAAGCGCCTGCTTGCAGGAGGCAATGCTGACTTCTTGGAAATGGAAAATGCTGGCCGCGAGCACCGCATCGGCGCCGGCCTCAATGGCGGGCGGGAAATGTTCGGCGCTTCCGGCACCACCGGAGGCAATCACGGGCACGGACACGGCATCGCGGACGAGGCGGATCAGCTCGGTATCGAAGCCGGCCTTGGTGCCATCGCCATCCATGGAATTCAGCAGGATCTCCCCTACCCCGCGGCGCTCGGCCTCGCGGGCCCACTCGATAGCGTCGATCTCGGCTGAGCGCGTGCCGCCATGCGTAGTCACCTCAAACCCGCTGGGCTGCGGGGTGCCACCGGCGGGCACGCGACGGGCATCGAGGCTGAGGACCACGCATTGGGAACCAAAGGTTTCCGCCAATTCGGTGAGCAGCTCGGGCCGGGCAATCGCGGCGGTATTCACGCTCACCTTGTCCGCCCCGGCGCGCAGCAGCTGGTCCACATCCTCCACGCTGCGCACCCCGCCACCAACGGTGAGGGGGATGAACACTTGATCGGCGGTGCGGCGCACCACGTCGAGCATGGTGCCGCGGCCGGCGGTCGAGGCGGACACGTCGAGGAAGGTGAGTTCGTCTGCTCCCTCGGCGTCATAGCGGGCCGCGAGTTCCACGGGGTCGCCGGCATCGCGCAGCCCCTGAAAGTTCACGCCTTTTACTACGCGCCCTTGATCCACATCCAGACACGGAATCACTCGCACTGCTACGCCCACGGTTGTTCGTCCTTACCCACGATTGTTGTTCACGATTACAGAGTTTTTGACTGTAGTTGAATTCTCGTTATCAGTCTCCCACGCACCGGCCGGTACACCGCGTACGGGGTGGGGGCTTATCGACGCCATCCTCCAGCCACCAGCAGCTGCGGCCCGCCGGCTGCACCCGGCTGCCTTGATGCGCCCCTAGCCGGCCTGCCGGATGACGTCCATGACCACCTCGTGGATTTCCGGGGTGGCGGCCACCATGCCGATGCCCCCGGGCCGCCACGGCGTGCCGCCAAGATCGGTGACCACATTGCCCGCCGCGGTGTTGAGCACATAGCCGGCGGCGTTATCCCACGGGTGGGGGCTAAAGCTCACGGCCCCGCCGAAGCGGCCAAGTGCGGTATAGGCGAGATCCACACCTACCGAGCCGCTGATGCGCAGCCGCGGGAAACGGGTGATGAGTTCCCCGAGCAGGGCGTGGCGCAGTGTCGTGGGGAAGCGGGAATCGCGGGGCGAGACAATGGAGCCGAACCCGAATTGGGTGATCGAGCGCACATGCTCTGCCGGCTGCGGCGCCGCCACCCCGTTGAGATACACCCCCGAGTGGGTCGTGGCGGAGAGCAGCTCCCCGGTGGCGGGCAGTGCGGTCAGGCCCACCACGGCCTGCCCGCCGACGATGAGGCTGACCAGAATCGCGCACTGCGGGTTGCCTGCGGAGTAGTTGGAGGTGCCGTCGATGGGGTCGATCACCCATTGCGGGCCGGGGGTCGTGGCGGCTGCTGCGTAGTCGCGCACCGCGCCAAATTCTTCGCCGGCACAGGCGATACCAGTGTGGGCGAGAAGTTCCTCGCTGAGCGTGCGCTCGAGCTGCAAGTCCACGGCGGTGGCGAAGTCCCCCGGCGCCTTTGTGACGGCAGGCGGGGAGCCGAGCCCGCCGCGAAAGACCGGCAGCAGCGGCTGCAGAATGCGTTCCGCGGTGCAGCGCAGCTGCTCGAGCTGCTGGGCGTCATAGTCCGTCTGGGGTGTCTGCGCCATGGTGGTCTCCGCCCAATCCTGATGTGTCGGTGCCGTACTCGTCGCTAGTCCAGCGCGTCCACGGCGGCCTGCACCTCGGCGAGGCTAAAACGGTGTTCGTAGAGGGCCTTGCCGATGATCACCGAGTCGATGCCCTCGGCACGGTGCTGGGCCACGGCCAGCACATCCTCGATGCTGGAGATGCCGCCGGAAGCGACGATGCAGGCATCGGTAGCGGCGGCCACATCGCGCAGCAGGTCAATATTCGGCCCAGTCAAGGTGCCGTCCTTGGATACATCGGTGACGACGAAGCGGCTACAGCCGGCGGCGTCGAAACGCTCGAGAACCTCCCACAGATCGCCGCCATCGGAGACCCAGCCATTGCCGCGGGTGCGCCACTCGCCATCGATGTGCTTGACATCCAGCCCGATCGCTACCGCCTCGCCATAGCGCTCGAGCACCGCCTCGGCCCAGTCCGGGTTTTCCAGCGCCGCGGTACCGATATTCACGCGGGCGGCACCGGTGCCGAGGGCGCGCTCGAGCGAGGCATCGTCGCGGATACCGCCGGTGAGCTCCACCTTGATGTCGAGCTCCCGAATCACCTCTGCCATGAGCTCGTGATTGGAGCCGCGCTTGAAGGCGGCGTCGAGGTCCACAAAGTGCAGCCACTCGGCGCCCTGCTCCTGCCAGGTGCGGGCCGCCTCGAGCGGGCTGCCATAGCTTTTCTCTGTCCCAGCCTCGCCCTGGTGCAGGCGCACGGCCTGGGAATCTACAACGTCGACGGCGGGAATGAGAGTAAAACTCATGACGATCAATGATCCTTCACGTGAGAAGAGTCGGTGGCCGCTACTCGGGCCCGGGCGGGGATTAGCTTAGAGCGTAGCAATCCAATTGCGCAGCAGCTCGGCGCCGCTGTCGCCGGATTTCTCGGGGTGGAACTGGGTGGCCCATAGCGGGCCGTTTTCGACGGCGGCAAGAATGCGATCGCCACCGTGCTCGCTCCAGGCGAGCTTCGGGGGCAGGAAGGGCTCTTCTACCTGCATCTCCCAGGAGCGCACGCCATAGGAGTGCACAAAGTAGAAACGCTCCGCTGGGTCAATGCCGTCAAACATGCGCATGCCGGCATCGGCCTCGACGGTATTCCAGCCCATATGCGGCAATACATCCGCCTCGAGCCTTTCCACCGTGCCCGGCCACTCCCCCAGCCCCGCGGCATCCACGCCATGTTCGACGCCGCGAGCAAACATCACCTGCATGCCGACGCAAATACCCAGCACGGGCCGGCTCCCGGCGAGACGCTCCCCGATCAAACGCGGCCCCTGCACCTTTTTCAGCCCCTCCATGCAGGCGGCATAGGCGCCGACCCCGGGAACGAGCAGGCCGTCGGCGGCGAGCACCTCGCGCGGATCATGGGTGACCAGCGTGGTCACGCCGTGGCGTTCAATTGCTCGGTGCGCCGAGCGCAGGTTTCCGGCGCCATAGTCCAGAATGGCCACTGTTGTTGTCATGAGGTTGTCTCCACCTTGTTTTGTGCTTATCGACGCCACCCTGCAGCGGCGGGGCGGGCGCATCCACGAATTCTAGCCTGCGGTGGCCGAACCTAGCCGCGCTTCTTGTTTTTCTTTCCCCGCTTCCAGCCGCCGGGGCGCGGGGCGCGGCGCAGCAGCGCCTCCACCGGCACGGCACTGGCGCCGACGCGACGGATCTTGCGCATGCCATAGACGGCTTTGCGGGCCACCGGCACCTGGCGCAGCTGGGCGCGGGTATTGCCATATTCGGCGATACGATGCCGGCCCATCACCGCATCGGCGTAGCTGATCATCAGCCCCACCACGACCAGGCCGGCGCCGACGATAAAGGCGTCCTGGTAGGCGGCGCGGGCGGCCACGATACCGAGTACGAAGGAGCCCATGCCGGTGCCGGTGTCATAGGACATATTCCACAGCGCGGAGGCTTCGGAGACCTTCGAGCGCGGCAGTCGGTTGAACATGGCCAGCAGGGCCTCGTTTTGGATGGCGCCGAAGCCACCACCGAAGGCTAGTGCCGCAAAGAGCAGCAGCCAGCTGGGCCACTCGAAAATAATGATCACGGCGATAGCAACCAGGCCCAGTGCAGAGAGAATCTGGGCGGGGCGCATGGTGGCCCCGGCCTCGCCGCGGCGATCGGCCACCACGCCCGAGAGGAAGCGGAAGATCATCTGCGCGCCACCGACGACCGAGAGCACGATACCGGCGATAAACGCACCCGTGTTGGGGTCCATATCGCGGATCGCGGCCGGCAGGAAGGAGGACACCGCACCGAAGCCCATGGCCACCGTGGAGATGGCGATGGCGGGCACGGTGATGAGTTTCCACGTGGCGACGCGCTGGTTGAAGCCCTCGGACTCCTCTTGGTTATCCGTGGTGGGATTGGGCCGCACCGGCGGAATGAGCACGCACAGCGCCGCGCCGGAAACACCGATCACTGCGGCGATGATATAGACCACCGTGAAGCTGACATTATCGGCCACCGCGAGGCCAATCGGCAAAAAGACCATCTGCGATAAGCCGACGCACACGCCCAGCATGCCGGAGGCCTTACCCAGGAAACGCAGCGGCACGATCTCCGCGATGAGGGCTGCCTGGGCCACCGTGATAGCGCCGAAGCCCACGCCGCGGAGGGCGGAAAAGAGCAGCGCCGGCACCACTGTCATACCCAGCAGGTGGCCGAGAGCGGGCACGCCGAGCATGAATGCCGAGGCCACCATCACCGGCCGGTATCCGAGGGCGCGGATGGCCTGCGGAGTGAAATATTGGGTGAGCACGGTGGCGGCCATGAAGATGGCCGTGGTCGCACCAGCAAGCGCGTCGGAACCACCGGCATCAATAACGGCCAGCGGCACCACCGGCAGCAGAATGGAGAAAGCGCCGAAGGCCGAGCCCACTGCGATGAGCGTGGCAATAAACCCGGGCGACTTCCACATGCTGGGCAGTTCTTCGAGTTCTGCTCGTGAAAGTACCCGAGTGCTCATCTAGGCTCCTAACTCTCCAATCATCCACAACACCCCGCCAGCGAAGCCGATCAGGGCTAATACACCTAAGACTATCGTGAGTACTTTTTGCTCTGCCCTATAGGCCGAGATAGCGCCGCCGACCAGCAAACCAGCCACCATGAACAGCAGATATATCAACCACGAGGTGCCCGTGTCTCGCTGCATATCGGCGGCGGCGAGAACATAAAACTGCATCTACAGGCTTCCCTTGGTCGAGGGCACACCGCTGACGCGCGGATCCTTTTCCACCGCCTGGCGCAGGGCGCGGGCCACCGCCTTGTATTCGGCCTCGGTGATGTGGTGGGGGTCGCGGCCATAGTGGCAGCGCACGTGCAGCGCGATCCGCGCATTCAGGGCCAGGGTTTCAAAGAAGTGATGGTTGATCACGGTGGGATAGTGCCCGCCGATCACCGCCGTGAGCATCTGGTCCGGCTCCCCCTTCATCACGCAATAGGGGCGGCCGGAGACATCCACGATGCCCTCCACCAGGGACTCGTCCATGGGCAGCTGGCAGGAGCCGAAGCGGCGAATACCGGATTTATCTCCCAGCGCCTCCGCGAAGGCCGTGCCGAGCACGATGCCGGTGTCCTCCACGGTGTGGTGAGCATCGACCTCAATATCGCCCTTGGCGCGCACCTCAAGATCGAAGCTGCCGTGGCTGGCAAAGGCGTGCAGCATGTGGTCGAAGAAAGGCAGCTCGGTGGAAATATCGGCCTTACCGGTGCCATCGAGGTTCAACTCCACCGAGATGGTGGATTCCTGGGTGGCCCGCTCGATGCGAGCGCGGCGCTCCTTATCGGCGGTTTCTGCGCTGATGCGCTGATCCCTGCTGTGGCTGAGATCGGGCATGATGTGCTCCTTGGTCTTTACGCCGGCCCCGAGCACTGTGGCTGGGACCGGCATGGTGTGCGTGTCGTGTTCTGAGAACTCTGCTTATATATTCTGCTGAATCTCGCGTGCGGCGGCGAGGAAGGCATCATTTTCCTCCGGCAGGCCCACGGTCACGCGCAAGAAACCGTCCACGCCCACGTCCCGGATCAGCACTCCCCGATCCAAGAACTGCTGCCACACCTGGTGGGCATCGGCGAAGCGTCCGAAGAAAATGAAGTTCGAGGAGCTATCAACCACCTCGTAGCCGATCTCCTTCAGCTCTGCGGCCACCCGATCGCGCTCCGCAGCAAGGGTGGCGACCGTGGCCAAAGTGTCCTCGGAGTGCTTCAGCGCCACCACCGCGGCGGACTGGGTGAGCACGGAGAGGTGATAGGGCAAACGAGTAAGCATCACGGCCTCAACAAAGGCGGGCGCGGCTACAAAATAGCCCACGCGGGCGCCAGCGAAGTCGAACGCCTTCGACATCGTCCGCGAGATCACGAGCTTGTCCGGATAGGTATCAAGCAGCGTGGCAGCCGAGGGTTGATCGGAGAACTCCGCATAGGCCTCGTCCACGATCACCACGCCCTCGGTGGCCTCGATGATGGTGGCAATATCCTCCAGCGAGGTCAGCCCACCCGTGGGGTTATTAGGGGTGGTCACAAACACCACGCTGGGTGCGTGCTCGGCGATCGCGGCGAGCGCCCGATCGATATCGATATCGAAATTCTCATCGCGGGGACAGTTGAGAAACTCCGTCATGGTCGATTCGGAAAGAATCGGATGCATGGAGTAGCTCGGCTGGAAGCCCAGGGCGGACCGGCCGGGGCCACCGAAGGCCAGCAGCAATTGCTGCAGCACCTCATTAGAGCCATTGGCCGCCCAGACATTGTCTACGGTGACCTCGACCCCCGTCTGGCGGGAGAAATACTCGGCCAACGCGGTGCGCAGCTCCACGCTGTCTCGCTCCGGGTAGCGGTTGAGTCGCGCAGTATCGGCGGCGAGGCGTTCCTGCAACTCGGCGACGATCGCCTCGGAGGGCGGATAGGGGTTCTCATTGGTGTTGAGTGCGACCGGCACCTCGAGCTGCGGCGCACCATACGGCGATTGCCCGCGCAGGCTATCGCGTAAGGGCAAGTCATTCAGCGAAGGGTGGGAAGCTGCCATGAAGTCTCACGCCTCTTTCTTCTTAGTCGGTGGCTGCGTCGGTGCGGGCCTTGATGGCCTCACCGTGGGCGGGCAGGGCCTCGGCATCGGCGAGGGCGATCACGGCGGGGCCGATCTCGCGCAAGGCCGCGTCGTTGTACTCGATGAGGTTCACGGCCTTCAGGAAGGTGTGGGTAGACAGCCCCGAGCTGTGTCGCGCCGTCCCCGAGGTGGGCAGCACGTGATTGGACCCGGCCGCATAGTCACCCAAGGGTACCGGCGAATAGGTGCCCACAAAGATCGCCCCCGCGTTGCGGATCTTCTCCGCATCCGCCCGGGACTGGCGGGTGTGCACCTCGAGGTGCTCGGCCGCATAGGCGTCGGCGGCGCGCAGCGCCTCCTCCATGGAATCGACCAGCACAATACCGGACTGGGCGCCACGCAGGGCCTGGGCCACGCGCTCGGAGTTCAGCGTCACGGAATAACGCTGCTCCACCTCGCGGTCGACGGCGGCGGCGAACTCTGCGGAATCAGTAATTAATACAGACGCCGCCATCACGTCGTGTTCGGCCTGGCTGATCAAGTCATAGGCCACTTCCACGGCATCGGCGCTGTCATCGGCGACGATGGCGATCTCGGTGGGGCCGGCCTCGGAGTCGATGCCCACCACGCCGCGCACCAAGCGCTTAGCGGCGGTGACAAAGATATTGCCCGGGCCGGTGATCATATCGACCGGCTCCAGATCGGCGCTGTCATCGCCATAGGCCAGCAGGGCCACCGCTTGGCCACCGCCAACGGCCCAGACCTCGTCTACCCCGAGCAGCTCACAGGCAGCCAAGATGGTGGGGTGTGGCCAGCCGCCGAACTGCTGTTGCGGCGGAGAGGTCACTACCAGGCTGCTCACCCCGGCCTCTTGGGCGGGGATGACGTTCATCAATACCGAGGAGGGGTAGACGGCATTGCCGCCGGGCACATAGAGCCCGACCCGCTCGACGGGAATGAACTTCTCGGTCACCGTGGCCCCATCAGCCAAGGTCGTGGTGCTGCTCTGTGGAACCTGAGCGGCGTGCACCTGACGAATACGGGAAATGGCCTCGTCGAGGGCAGAACGCACCTGCGGCTCCAGCGAGGCAGCGGCCTCGCGCATCACCGCCTGTGGCACCCGCACCGACTCAGGGCGGATGCCATCGAACTTCTCGCCATAATCTAAGGCCGCGGCGGCGCCGCGCTTCTGGACGTCGGCCACCATGGGAGCGACGGTCTCGATAACAGCGCCCACATCAGTGGCACCGCGCGGCAGCGCCTCCCGCAGCTCGCGGGTCGAGGGGGTTGTTCCACGAAGGTCAGTAATCTGCAGCATCGCTCACACACATCTTTCGTTAAATTCATCGGCTGCTCGGCGGGCGTGTGGGGCTATTGTAAGAGCCCACCCTTAACTATCGGCATTCTACGCCCCGTACAGGTGTAGCCCCCCGATACCTCTACCGCAGGAAACACCGCGCTCAGTGCCGGGCCGGTGCGGACTGCTCCGCTGCGGGCTGCTGCTCGCCGACGCCGACGCTCACCCAATAGGACAGCGCCGCCACCCCGGCCGCGGCCACCACGCCCACCCGTCCGGTGAGAGTCACAGCGATCATGGCACTATCCCCCACCTCAACATCGTGCAGGTCGGGCAGCGGATGGGCGATCATGGCCAGCCAATTGCCGAGATCAAAAGCCATCAGGGCGCCGATGGCGGCGCTGCCCACCACGGCTGCCATGGTCCAGAGGCTTGGGGCGGCTGGGCAGCGTCGATAAGCGCCCATGCCCAGCACCATCGCTACCGCGGAACTCGCGATAACCCACAGCGCATACTGCGGAAACTGCTGCGCAATGGCCGCGGCATCGCTGTATACCCGCCCATCAGCGGCCACGGTGACCCGCTGGCCGGGGCGCAGCAGACCCCACGGAAGAGCCCACGCGGCATTGACCCCCACCGCGAAGGCAAAGCTGCCGAGCGCCGTGCGCACAGCGGGGCGCTCGCTCACATAGCGCCGCAGAGAAGACGCGGCGCCAGTCGATCCTGCCATGCCCACCTAGTTACACATGGTCCAGCGGCCATCTTCGCGTTCAAAGCGCATGGTGCTGGTTTCGGCATTCGGGCCGGTCGGAGTGACCTGTGCGCTCGCGGAATCGCCATTGACCTGAATATCGCTGACGTCCTGCACACCAAGGTTGAGATTGGGCTGATCCTGCAGCGACACATCCGGCACCTTCGAAGGATCGCCCGCGGCATAGCCGCCATTGCTTTCAATCACGCGCCGGCAGGTGTTGTTATTGGCATATTCCATAAAGGAGCGCAGGGTGGTCTGCTCGCCCCAGCCGCGCACGAGCTGCTCAATTTCCTGCTTGTCTTTCTCATTGGCCGGCTGTCCACCCTCGATCGGCTGCTGGTCAGGGGCCGCCGCGGCCGCCTGCTGGGCTGCCTGCCGGGCCGCCTCCAGCTGCTCCTGCTGGGCCTGCTGCACCCGCTCGCGCTCATTCTCCGCGGGGGCGTCCTCTGCCTGGTTATCCTTGTTCTCTTCGGCCTTCTCCTCCTCGGAGCGCTCCGGCGTGGCCGTGGAGGTAGAGGTTGTTGTGGTGGTGGATTGGCTACTGCTGCTCGAGGACGAGCTCGGTGCCGAGTCCTCCTCGTCGCGGCTGCAGGCGCTCAAGGTCAAAGGCAGCACCAGCAGCGCTGCGACGACGCTCTTCTTGGACAGAGACGCGATGGACACGATAGACAACTTCTCCTCAGTTAAAGGTCTACTACCCGCATAGGCATCTCATCCCGCGGGTCAGTGCTGGATCAACCGTAGCAAACACACCTGACAACCATATGAGAATCCGCGCAGACCAGTCCCAGACTCCGCTGAAAACCATCTCGATGCTTGTCGACGCCACCCGCTCGGCGGAGTTCACTACAGTAATCACTGTGCAACTATCGAAACAGGCGATTATTGACTCCGCCATGACCATCCTGGACACCTTTGGATTGGCCGATATGACCATGCGGCGCGTGGCCACCCACCTCGGGGTAGCCCCTGGGGCTCTGTACTGGCATATCCCCTCCAAGCAGGCGCTGATCGCGGAGATCGCCCAGGAGATCCTCGCCCCGGCGTGGGCGGAGATGCCCGCAGAGGGCGTCGATACGCACTGGAGCGAACGCCTCGAGCAGGCGGCCGAGCGGCTGCGGGAATGCCTGAACGCCCACCGCGATGGCGCCGAGATCGTCAGCGCCGCACTTCCCCAACCCGAGCTGGCGGCCCGCGCCGGCGAGATTTTCCGCGCGCATCTGCCGCCGGAGATCCCCGCCGCCCAGCGCGAGGACATGGCAGCAGTATTTCTGCACTACGTGATTGGCGCCGTCTTGGCCGAGCAGTCCACACGCCAACTCACTGAGCTTGCTCACCCGCGCGAAGAATCCCCTTCTCACCTGCACGAGGTGGACTATCGCGGCCGCTTCGATATGGGCGCCCAGCTGCTGGTTAAGGGTATTATCTCGCAATACCGTCTATGATCGTTCCCTATGAGCACTTCTGATCTACCCTTCGAAGTTTGGCCCGGCGATGCCTACCCTCTGGGTTCCACCTACGACGGCGCCGGAACCAACTTCGCCCTCTTTTCCGACATTGCGGAGAAAGTGGAACTCTGCCTCATTGATGCGGATATGAACGAAACCCGCGTCAATATGGAGGAAGTGGATGCCCACATCTGGCACTGCTACCTCCCTGGCGTTCAGCCCGGGCAGCGCTACGGGTATCGCGTGCACGGCCCCTATGACCCCGACAACGGACACCGTTGCGACCCGAACAAACTGCTGGTTGATCCCTACTCCAAGGCTTTCGCTGGGGAATACGATGGCGATCCCTCGCTGTTCTCCTACGACATCTTCAAGCCCGAGGATCCGAACGCCCGCAACACCGAGGACAGCCTGGGCCACACCATGCTGTCGGTCGTGATTAACCCCTTCTTCGACTGGGGCGCAGATCGCGCCCCAGAGGTTCCCTATCACGAGACCGTCATCTACGAAGCCCACGTCAAGGGCATGACGATGACGCACCCCGATGTGCCGGAAAACCTGCGCGGCACCTATGCCGGCCTGGCCCATCCGGCCATCATTGACTACCTCAAGCACCTCGGCGTCACCGCCATCGAGCTGCTGCCGGTCCACCAGTTCTTCCAGGACGATCGCCTGCGCGAGCTGGGCCTACGCAATTATTGGGGCTATAACACCTTCGGCTTCCTCGCCCCGCACGAAGACTATGCCGCCGCCTCTGAGCCGGGCGGAGCCGTGGCCGAGTTCAAGGGAATGGTGCGCAGCTTCCATGAAGCTGGCCTCGAGGTGATCCTCGACGTGGTGTACAACCACACCGCCGAGGGCAACCACATGGGCCCGACCATCTCCTTCCGCGGTATCGACAACGCCGCCTACTACCGGCTGGTGGATGGCGATCGCCGCCACTACATGGACTACACCGGCACCGGTAACTCCCTGAACGTGCGCCACCCGCACTCGCTGCAGCTGATCATGGATTCGCTGCGCTACTGGGTCACCGAGATGCACGTCGATGGCTTCCGCTTCGACCTGGCCTCCACCTTGGCCCGCGAGCTGCACGACGTGGACCGCCTCTCCTCCTTCTTCGATCTGGTTCAGCAGGACCCGATCGTCTCCCAGGTGAAGCTCATCGCCGAGCCGTGGGATGTGGGCGAGGGCGGCTACCAGGTGGGTAACTTCCCGCCGCTGTGGACCGAGTGGAACGGAAAATACCGCGATACCGTCCGCGATTTCTGGCGTGGCGAGCCCGCCACCCTCGGCGAGTTTGCCTCCCGTTTGACCGGATCCTCCGATCTTTATGCCAATAATGGTCGCCGCCCCACGGCCTCCATTAACTTTGTCACCGCCCACGATGGCTTCACCCTCAATGACTTGGTGAGCTACAACAACAAGCACAACGACGCCAATGGCGAGGGCAATAACGACGGCGAATCCCATAACCGCTCGTGGAACTGTGGCGAAGAGGGCCCCTCCGAGGACCCGCAGGTGCTGCAGCTGCGTGCGCAACAGCGCCGCAACTTCCTCACCACCCTGCTGCTCTCCCAGGGCACGCCGATGCTGGCGCACGGCGATGAAATGGGCCGCACCCAGGGCGGTAACAACAATGTGTACTGCCAGGACAACGAGATCGCGTGGATGGACTGGGAGCAGGCCGAGACCAATGCCGATCTGGTGGCCTTTACCAAGCGCCTGCTGAACATTCGCGCCATCCACCCGGTGTTCCGTCGCCGTCGCTTCCTCGCCGGCGGCCCGCTCGGTGATGCGCAGCTGGCCAAGCGCGATATCGCCTGGCTGGTGCCGGATGGCAAGGTGATGAGCCAAGAGGACTGGAACTTCGCCTTCGGCAAGTCGCTCATGGTGTATCTCAATGGCGATGCCATTGCCGAGCCCGACGAGCGCGGCGAGAAGGTCCATGATGATTCCTTCATTTTGTGCTTCAACGCCTATCACGAGGACATTCAGTTCACCGTTCCCGATGAGCAGTTCGGTAAGAGCTGGCGTTTGATCGTGGACACCACCGAGGCCACCGGCTACCCGCTGGAAGAAGAAGTGGTCGAGGCTGGGCAGACCTTCGTGGTTCCCGCCCGCTCCACCTCCATCCTCAAGCAGATCGAGCCGCCAGAGGCCGAGGAGAACCAGGCCAGCGATGACGAGTACGCTCGCCGTCTGCACGCCGTGAACGTGGGCTCCGAGCGCACCAACTACTCCGGTGAGCGCCTCGAGCGCGCCCTGCGCGACCGCGATCACCGCATCAAGCAGTCCCAGGCGCGGCTGGCCAAGCTCGCCGAGACCGATCCCGAGAAGGCCAAGGCCAAGCTCGAGCGCGCCAAGGCGAAACTCGAGGAGGCACAGGGCATGGAGGATGCCGAAATCGACGCCCTGAAGGCCGAGGTGGAGGTCCTTATGGCCCAAGCCGAGCAGCACGCCCGTGAGGATTCCGAGAGCGCCGGTGAGCAGCAGGCACAGTCCTACTCCTCCAACGACACCGAGGCCCGTTCGCACACCGATTGGACCGAAGAGCTGGCGGATGCCGAAAAGCGCGCCCACGAGAAGGTCGAGCAGGTAACCCGCGAGACCGCCGAGCGCGTCCAAGAGAACAAGGCCGACTAGCTCAGCACGAGGCCGCCTCCAGGCTTCACCCACGCCCGCGTATGATCGTGACAGACATGTACACGCTCCTCTGCGCGGGCGTCGGCTATGTGCGCGGGGGTGCGGCCAGCCGCCGAGTGCGCGGCCAGCCGCCGAGTGCGCGGCCAGGCGCCGAGTGCGCGGCCAGGCGCCGAGTGCGCGGCCGCACAGGGCGTGTACGGCCTTGTTAGCGCGAATGAATATAAGGAGCGGGACACGTGGTTGCGGTTCATGGCGGAAATGTGGAATTTGTGGGCACCACGCTCACCTTTCAGCCCAGCGAGCTTGCCCGCGCCCTTCGGGTGCCGGCGCAGTCCATGCGCCTAGATTCCTCCTGCACGTGGCAGCTAGAGGAGCCGACCGCACTCAGCTGCGGCACGCTCACCGTGCGCTCCGATCACGACTGCCTGACGATTACTATCGCACCCAACCACGCCGAGACCGCCCGAGATCTCGTGCGGGTACTCACCGGCATCGCCACGGGAGAGGGCATGTCCATTCCCGGCCTGGACTGTGTGCTCGCCAGCGGCGAATTCACCCATGGTGATCCCGGCCAGCTCGAGACGCTGAGCCTCGCACGGGTTCGCGATGGCCGGATAGAAGAAGAGTGCACCCTCGAAGGCGCAGACATTGCCACTCGCTGCAGCGAGTTCTTGGGCCACGACATCCTGGTGGCCTATAACGCGCAGCCACTCCTGCTGGGTATTGCCCAGGCGGCCCGCCGGGAAGGCGTGGATGCACCGGAGTGCGAGTTCGGCTGCCTGCTTGCTCTCACCCGCGCCCAGGCCGCCACGGCGGATGCCCCCGCCCAGCAGGTCCGCTTGGGCATGCCCATTGCGGAGACACTCACCCTGCTTGGCGCTGCCACCGCAGACGCCACCGAGCCCGGAGATCTCCGCGCGGTATGGGCGGGATCCTCGCTGCGGCTGGGACGCTGCAGCTCCTCCGGAACAGTGCAGCCCGTACTGCACGATCGTCTAGCCGGTGTCTCCGGCACGAGCGCGCGTGCCGCCGCGAGCACTACCGCTGGGCAGGAGACATCCGATACGACTGGGGGCGCGAAAGCCAAGGGCTCTGCCAACGCCCCGGCATGGGCCAAGGTGCAAGCCCCCGACTCGGTGCCGGAGGCCAACCCCAATGCCACCAAGGACAACCCGCTGTTTGGCCAGAATGTCACCCTCACTGGCGAGTTCTCCCCCTTTGACAAGGGACAGCTCTGGGAGCGCATCGCCGACTGCGGCGGCACTGTGGGCAAGAACGTGACCAAAAAGACCACCATTCTGGTGTGCGGGCCGTGGAATGGGATCACCTCCAAGCAGAAGAAGGCGGAGAAATACCGCGAGCAAGGACAGAGCATCGAATTCTGGGATCAGCCACGGCTGCTGCAGGTGCTCGGCTTAGACGAAGAACCTCCCTTCTAGCCCCCGATAAGGGGTGTGTGCGGGGCCAGCGGAACCTCAGCGGCCCTCGGGAGAGTCCACATCACTATGACTCTTCATACGCATCTGATCACGCCCCTTCTCCGGCCGACGGCATTAGTGCGCCGGGACCGTCTCGACAGCGCCCACTTCGCGACATCAGCACCGCTGGTGAATCTGTGCACCACTTTGGCCGCAACCCTCTGCCATGACGGCACCCCGCTCACCCAGCGCGATATCGACTCCCTGCAGATCAGCGTCTCTCGCGCGTGGGGCATGGCGGCCACGAATCTCGTCGATGCCGCCCGCACCCCGCGGGGCCTGCGTTTCCTTACGCGCCGGTGCGGGGAGATGACCCAAATCCGCACTCCTCGCTACTCGCCCACTGCGTGGCTGGCCCACCCCACTACCTTCACCATTCTCAATAATCACCTCACCAACCTGCTCGGCAGTGATGTGGTGTTCGTAGCGCTCTCCGATGATCATCTCTTCGCCGTTCCGGTGCGCGCGGCCGCAGGCTTCAGCGATGATTGGATCACTGAGCTTGCACGCATCCACCTGCCGCAGCGCCCCGGAGAGCCCCCGCAGCCGCTCAGCCCGCACGCCCTGCTCTACCAAGACGGCTTTCCACATGAGCTCAACCCGCAGAATATGCCCAGCACGCTCGCGTCCTCCCCGGCCGCGGCGCGACGGCGGCGCACTATTCCGCTCATGGGAAGCGAAGCAAGCTAGCCCGCGAAGGACCCAGGCGTTCGGGACCAGGGTGGGCTGGGGCATGCCCATCCGCAGCAGAACCCGCACGCGGAGCAGAATCGCCCGCGCAGGGCTAGTTCTGCCGCTGCGGGCGCGAGCAGGTCTACACTCATAAGGCACATGTGCGTGTGCGTCTGCTCCGCGATAGTGCTAGCGAATCTCGAGCGCCGTCACTGAGCGAGAACCTGGGCGCGCCGCGTGTGCTGTCACGCATTGTGCGATTTCTACAAACTGAGGACTGATTTTTCATGCCCCGTACACCCATTACCTCCACGTATCGTCTCCAGCTGCGCGGCCCGAAAGCCGATGCCCAGGGCCGTGCGTTTGGTTTTGCCGAAGCAGCCGAGGTAGTCCCCTATCTGCATGAGCTGGGTGTGAGCCACGTGTACTGCTCGCCGATTCTGGCGGCGGCACCGGAATCCAATCACGGCTACGACGTGATCGACCCCACCACCGTCAATCCGGAGCTGGGTGGTATCGAGGGCTTCCGCGCGTTGGCGAATGTGGTGCATGAGCACGGCATGGGCCTCGTCATCGATATCGTGCCCAATCACGTGGGCATCGATAATCCCCGCGATAATGCGTGGTGGTGGGATGTACTCAAGCGCGGCCAAGCCTCGGAGTTTGAGTCCTATTTCGATATCGACTGGCACAAGGATAATGGTGCCGGGGGCAAGCTGGGACTGCCGGTGCTCGGCGCGGAGGGCGATGAGGACAAGCTCGAGTTCCGCGAGGTCGAGGGCGAGACCGTCCTTGCCTACTATGACAATATTTTCCCCATCGACGAGGGCACACTCAGCGAGGATCCCCTCGAGACGTATCGCCAGCAGCACTATAAGTTGATGTACTGGCGCGACGGGGTGATCAGCTATCGCCGCTTCTTCTCCGTCAATGGCCTCGCCGGCATCCGCCAGGAAGATCCGCTGGTGTTTGAGCACACCCACCGCGTGATCCGCCAGCTCTGCGCCGAGGGGCTTATCGACGGTATCCGGGTGGACCACCCCGATGGTCTCTCCGATCCTTTTGGTTATCTCAAGCGGCTGCGCGATGTGATCGGTGAGGATCGCTGGCTGGTGGTGGAAAAAATCCTCGATGTGCACGAGCCGCTCGATGCCCGTCTCGCCGCCGATGGCACCACCGGCTATGACGCCCTGCGCGAGCTCGACGGGGTCTTTCTCAATCGCCGCGCCGAGGATGCACTCTCGATGCTGGCTCTCGAGCAGTCCGGCTCTACCTGGAATCAGGCGGCGATCGATGCAACTGAGCACGCCCTGAAGCGGGATGTGGCTGCCGATGAGCTCTCCGCCGAGGTACGCCGCCTGGCGCGGGCGCTGCGCCGCGATAACTTCTCCACTGTGGGCGGGCGGGTCTCCGATGAGGAGCTCTTCGACACCATTGTGGACTTGGTGGCCGCCATGCCGGTCTACCGCGCGGACTATCTCTCTTTGTCGCGCGTGACCGCCACCATTGTGGCGGATATGGGCCGGCGCTTCCCCTCCCGCCGCAACGCCCTCGACCTCATCTCTGCTGGCCTATTGGCCGATGGCGAGGCCAAGATCCGCTTCGCCCAGGTGTGCGGCGCGGTGATGGCTAAGGGCGTGGAGGACACCACCTTCTACCGCGCCTGCCGTTTGGTGGCACTGCAGGAGGTGGGCGGCGCCCCAGGACGTTTCGGTGTCTCCGCCGCAGAGTTCCATCTTTTGCAGCAGGAGCGCAGCGTGCTGTGGCCCAAGGCCATGACCACCCTGACCACCCACGACACCAAGCGTGGCGAGGATGTGCGCGCCCGTATCCTCTCCATTTCTGAGACTCCCACCGAGTTCGCAGAATTAGTGCGCGAGGTCTTGGCGCTCACCCCTGCCCCGGATTCCCAGACTGGGCTCTTTTTGCTGCAGAACCTGCTGGGTATCTGGCCGGAAGACGGCGAGGTATCCGATTCTCTCGTGGAGCGTTTCCACGCCTATGCGGAAAAGGCGATGCGCGAGGCCAGTGTGCACACCACCTGGACTGATCCGGATGCCCAGTTCGAAGATTCCATTCACAATTGGATCGATGCGCTCATCCAGGGCCCTGCCACCCCGCTGATCACCGCCTATGTGCAGCGGCTGGCGCCCTCGGCACGGGTGCTCTCGGTGGGCCGTAAACTTCTGCAGCTCATCGGCCCCGGCATCCCGGACATCTACCAGGGCAATGAGTTCTTCGATGATTCCCTCGTGGACCCAGATAATCGCCGCTTCGTCGACTACACCAAGCGCGAACAGTGCCTGCAGATGCTGATCGAGCAGGGACTGCGCACCGAGGAGGGCACGGCGCTTATCGACGCCACCCCCGACCTGGTGAAGCTCGCCGTGGTGCACGAGTCCTTGACCCTGCGCCGGGGGCACCCGGATTACTTCATTAACGCCGACTATCAATCGGTATTCGCCCAAGGTGTGGCGGAGAATCACCTCGTGGGCATGGCCCGCGGCGATGGGGAACGCAATGTGGATGTGATTGCGGTGGCCACCCGCACCCCGCTGCTCTTGGACGATGACGGCGGCTGGCGCGACACCACCATCACTCTGCCCGACGGCACCTGGCAGGACCGCTTCACGGGGCGCCAGTGGCAGGGCACCATCGCCGTCGCGGATCTTTTCGCCACCTTGCCGATCGCGTTGCTGGAAGGTATCTAAAACGGAGTGAGCACTGAACCTGTTTCCGAGGGTGACATCGTACACACCCCCGAGCACATATCCGCCCTCAGCGACACCTATACGCAGTGGTGCGCTGCGCATCCCGATGCGGCGGAACGCTTTCAAGATGTGATCGAGGATCTGCTCACCGATGGCGGTATCACCTATGACCGGGTGGTGGCGCGGGTGAAACAATGGCCCTCCTTAGAGGCGAAAGCCTATAAGCGGGATGCCGAGGGCGAGTGGGTGTATCCGCATCCCTGGGACGATATTCATGACATTCTCGGGGTGCGGGTCACCACGTTTTATTCCACCGAGATTCCCATCGTGATCGACATGCTGGGCGGGCATTTCCATGTGCTGCGCTCAATCGATAAAACTGCGCAGACGCGGGTGAGCGGTAGTTTCGGCTATGGCAGTCACCACCTGGTGGTGCGGGTTCCTTCCGATCACGACGATCTGGAAGATTTCGCCGGGCTGACCTTCGAGGTGCAATTGCGTACCGTGCTGCAGCATGCGTGGGCCGAGTTCGAGCACGATATCCGCTATAAGGCCTCTGGGGCCACTGTGGATCCGCGGGTGGATCGCGCTTTTACTCTCGCCGCTGGGCTGATTGAGTTGGCCGATCAGCAATTTGATCAGATAGCGAGCATCCAGAATCCCTCCCCGGAGCCGGGCGATGATGTTGCCTTGACTGCGATCACCTTGCCCGGCGTGCTGGCCATTTTGTTGGGCTCGCAATTCCCGCGTTCTAAATCCGAGCACTATCCGTGGCTGGAAGAGCTCCTCAAGCGCAATGGTGTCACCACCGTCGCCGAGTTGAAGGAGCTGGTGAACGCGCCCGCGATTGCGCGGCTGCGGCGACGCTTGGACTACCGTTTCCAACCCAGCCAGGTGCGCATCGTGGACGATCTGCTGCTCGATCGCTTCGGCGAAGAGCACATTGCCCGCACTGATTCCACCGGTAACCGCGCTGCTCAGCGGCCACATCGCCTCGCCCGCCGCTTGAAGCGGCTGCGCCGCGAGGACACCTAGGGGCTTCTCCACCGTAGGTTCGGTGGGCTAGACTGGCGGCTGGTACATACCCCATCCGACTAGTGCAAGGAGACGATCGAGATGGATAGTTTTGCAGAGCAGTTCCCTGTTGCCGCTGACATGGTGCACGTGTGGGCGCTGCGGGCAGCCGATTTCTTCCGCGAGTTCGGGATCGATATCCCGCCCGCTGAGTGGGGCATGGACGATCTGGACGCTGTTGTGGGAAGCGTGGAGTTCTAGCTTTTCAGCGGCTATCACCAGCGCCGCACTGGACGAAGGACATCACTGTTCTTCTTCCGGTGCGGCGCTTATGTGTATTGCAGAGCTATAGCTCGTCGCTGCGGCCACGCAGGCGATCGAGTTGGCGGCGTTCTTTCTTCGTGGGGCGGCCGGCGCCACGGTCGCGGCGCGGTTGCGAGACCAAGATTTCTCGCGGCGGAGGCGGCGGGGAATGATCCACATAGCAGGTGCGAGCGATGGTGGCGCTGACGCGTTTTTTGAGAGTCTGCGTGACCTCAAGCTCAAGGTTGCGGTGCTCCACCCACACGCTGACGCGGTCTCCCGGCGCGACGAGTTGGGAGGGTTTGGCCGTGGTGCCATTGATCTTGACATGCCCTGCTTTGCACGTCGCCCCGGCACGGGTGCGAGTTTTGACGATGCGGACAGCCCAGATCCATGCGTCGATACGCACGGGCTCGCTACTGGGGGAGGTCACAGCTAATTCAGGTCCCGGTGGTTGATGATTTTGTGCACGCGCCAAGCGTTATAAGACGCCCCCGCGACCGCGCAGATAAACACCAGCATCGCCAGCGTTGAGCCGATAATAAGCCCGGCAATGGCCGCACCGGTACCACCGATGCCCCAGATAGCCGCGTTGCGGGAGTATTGCCGAACCGCTCGTTTGCGCCGTTCGACGGGGTTATTGGGGTAGCGCTGCATACTCATGCACCCAATAGTACCCACTGCCCTGGCCGCACAAGCAGCGCGGGCACGGGCGTGTGCAGCTACTTTCGCTGCGGCGTGTCCACCCACATGGTGCCGTCCCGCTGGGCCTCCACCGTGCCGCCGGTGAGCTGTGCGATCAGTGTCTGAGCGCGCTCCTCGTCCGCCGGGTCGAGAGCAAGGCTCAACGCCACCCCTTGGGCGGTGTATTCCGGATCGAGCACCGTCAGCTCGAAGCCATGCGGATAGCGCAGTTCCGCCTCTATTTTTCCGGCGGTGGCGTGATCGAGCTCCAGCCGCAGCAGCAGCCGTTCCGCCCTTTCGACCACGTGGACGTTCTCCATGGCGCAGTGCACCGCCTGCCCATAGGCGCGCACCAGCCCGCCGGT
The DNA here is from genome assembly GCF_019209955.1 of Corynebacterium sp. TAE3-ERU2. NCBI lineage: Bacteria > Bacillati > Actinomycetota > Actinomycetes > Mycobacteriales > Corynebacteriaceae > Corynebacterium > Corynebacterium sp. TAE3-ERU2. Next base: position 286,684 of record NZ_JAHUTL010000001.1, read on the forward strand.
GCCCAGCTTTATTCCACCGAAGTAGCGCACCACCACGGCCACAACGTTCTGCAGACCGGTGCCGCGCAGCACATCGAGCATGGGCATTCCGGCGGTGCCGGAGGGCTCGCCATCATCGCTGGAGCGCTCCACCGGCTGAGCGCCGTCCACGTGGAGGATAAAGGCGTGACAATGGTGGCGGGCATCCGGGTAGTCGGAGACGCAGCGCGCGATAAAGGCGCGGGCATCTGCTTCGCTGTCGGCGCGGGCGATCAATCCGATAAAACGGGAGCGCTTTTCTTCAAATTCTGCCTCTGCGGGCGCCTCGATGCTCTCTGCTGGCAGCTGGTACATAGGTGACATTCTTGCATTAGTCCGCGCGCTCGACCGCATTGTCCCGCCCCAATGTGCCCGCTCGGTGCGGCGGTGCTGGCCGGGGTGGTTGCTACAGTGGACAAGCATGAAAACTTTTAGCGTATGGGCCCCGTATGCACGTGCCGTGTCGTTGCTTGTCCACCCCGGCGGAGATTCCTCCCGGGAGCGCATCATCGAGCTGCACCGCGATCCCCATCGCAGAGACGTCTACACCACCTCGGAGATCAGCCCCAGCCCGGGCGATCGTTATGGGTTCATCCTCACCACAGACAATGAGGAGGCCGAGGGTGGCGTCGATAAGCTCGGGCCCCTGCCCGATCCCCGCTCTCATGCGCAACCGGATGGGGTGCATGGCCTCAGCGCCGTCGTGGATCACGATTATCCTTGGGAGGACCAGGCGTGGACCGGCCGCAGCCTTCCCGGCCAGGTACTCTACGAGCTGCATGTGGGCACTTTCAGCCCCGAGGGCACCTTCACCGGCGTGATCGATAAGCTCGATCACCTTGTTGATCTCGGTGTCACGGCGATTGAGCTGATGCCCGTGCAGCCCTTCGGGGGCAACCGCAACTGGGGCTATGATGGCGTGTCGCTGCACGCGGTCCACGCCGGCTATGGCGGACCCGATGGGCTGAAGGCGCTTGTCGACGCCGCCCACCGCCGCGGCATCGCCGTGGTGCTGGACTGCGTGTACAACCACTTCGGCCCAGAAGGTAACTATGTGGGCGCCTTTGGCCCCTACACCTCGGGAGGCTCCACCGGCTGGGGCGAGGTGGTCAACCTCAACGGGGAAGATTCCGATGAGGTGCGGCGCTACGTCCTCGACGCCATCGAACAATGGCTGCGGGACTATCACATCGACGGGGTGCGCCTAGACGCGGTGCAGGCCCTCGACGATCCGGGCGCGGTACCGATTTTGGAGGAGATCTCCGAAGTGGCGCGTCGCGTGGAGGCAGAGACTGGAATCTCGCGGTTTATGATCGCCGAATCCGATCAAAATGATCCCCGCCTGGTCACCGCGAAAGAAGCGGGCGGCTATGGACTCGATGCGCAGTGGATTGACGATATCCACCACGCCCTCCACTCCCTCGTCAGCGGCGAGCAGCACACCTACTACACAGACTTTGGCGATACCGCCACCCTGGCGAATGCGCTGGAGGAGGTCTTTGTGCACACCCGCTGGCATTCCACGTTCCGCCGGAAGCGCCACGGCCGCCGCCTCCACACCGATGTGATTCCCGCCAGCCGCTTTGTCACCTACACCACCACCCACGACCAGGTGGGCAACCGCTGCCAGGGCGATCGCCCCAGCCAGAACCTCACCCCTGCCCAGCAGGTGCTCAAGGCCGCCACAATCTACCTCTCCCCCTATACCCCGATGCTCTTTCAAGGCGAAGAATTCGGTGCCACCACGCCCTTCCAGTTCTTCGTCTCGCACGGCGATGAGGAGCTGCTGCGCCTGACCGCGGAGGGCCGTTTGCGCGAATTCGCCAGCGCTGGGTGGGATCCCGAAGACGTACCCAACCCGGCTGAGGAAGATACCTTCCTCCGCTCCAAGCTGAACTGGGACTTCGATGCCACCCAACACCGCATCATGGAGGCCTATCGCACACTGCTGCAGCTCCGCCGCAGCTGCGGTTTGGCCGATCCGTGGCTCGAGCACATGGAGGTCAGCTGCGATGAGCAGTGGGTGGCCATGGACCGCGGCGAGTACGTGTTCGTGGGCAACTACTCCGAACGTGAGGCCCACGTCCCCTTCGGTGGCACGCTCGTCTACTCCTTCACCTCCCCCGAGGTGGGCGAAACCCACACCACGCTCGGCCCCTGGGAGTTCGCGCTGATCAAGGCGGATAAAAACTAGGACGCAGCCGGTAGCACTACGCATCAACGCCACCTCTCCTCCGTGCCGAGGGCACGAACTGGGAGCAGGTGGCGTTGTTATGGGCTAGGCCTGGGCCGCGTCCTCAGAACTACACCAGGAACTGGTATTCCGGCGACTCTGGGGTGAGCATGGTGCACTTCATGCGGGAGGCATCCATGCGCTCGAGGAGAGGATCGAGATCGCGGGCGCGGGAGAGCTGCAAGCCCACCAGCGCGGTGCCGGTTTCTCGGTTATTGCGCTTGAGGTACTCGAATCGGGTGATGTCATCATCCGGGCCGAGAATATCGGTGACAAAGCTGCGCAACTGGCCGGGCTCTTGGGGAAAATCAACCAAAAAGTAGTGCTTGAGGCCGCGGTGCACCAACGAGCGCTCCACGATCTCGCTATAGCGCAACACATCGTTATTGCCGCCAGAGATGATGCACACCACGATCTCGCCGGGCTTGAGGGCGACGTCGAAAAGCCCCGTCACAGACAAAGCACCGGCGGGCTCGGCGATGATTCCCTCGTTTTGGTACAACCCGAGCATCTGGGTGCACACCGCGCCCTCATTGGCGGAGATCATGTGCACGCGCGAGCGGTTGCGGTCGATGATGCGATAGTTGAGATCGCCGACGCGCTTCACGGCCGCGCCGTCGATAAACGGATCGACCGTGGGCAGCGTGGTAGGCCCCTTGTTCTCGAGGGCGGCCTGCATCGAGGCGCCCGTCTCCGGCTCCACACCAACGATGGCGGTGGTGGGCGCCATATCGGCCAGATAGCTGACCACCCCGGCCAGCAATCCGCCGCCGCCCACAGGCACCACGACAGTGTCCGCCGATTTGCCCATGGCGGTGAGCTGGGCGAGAATCTCGGCGGCCACGGTGCCCTGGCCGATGATGGTGTCGCGGGCATCGAAGGGCTCCACGAGGGTGGCGCCGGTCTCCTTGGCATCGGCCTTCGCCGCCGCCGAGGCGGCGTCATAGGTATCGCCAATCTGGATGACCTCGACGAAGTCGCCGCCGTGCACGCGGATGCGCTTGAGCTTCTGCTTCGGGGTTTGCTCCGGCACATAGATGCGGCCGGTGATGCCGAGGGTGCGGCACGCATAGGCCACGCCTTGGGCGTGATTACCAGCAGAGGCGGCCACGATCCCGGCGGCACGATGCGCGTCATCGAGCTGCGAGATGTTGTTATAGGCGCCGCGGATCTTATAGGAGCGCACGTCCTGGAGATCTTCGCGCTTCAGATACACCTCCGCGCCGGTGAGCTCGGACATGCGGGGGCTGTACTGCAGCGGGGAGGGACCCAACACGGTGGAAATTCGCGCCTGCGCCATTTGAATATCGGACGCGTGAATCTCCAGAGATGCAAGCTCGTGCGTCGCGGTGTCAGCTGGCGTGGGCGCGTCAGTCGCGCTGTGGTGATCCGTCATGCAGCAAGATTCTAGCGCCTCGCGCTATCGCCTTTGTGCTCCCCTCCCCTAGAGCGCAGAAAACGCCACCCTTCAGGACCATCGCAGAGGCGCGCGCGATGGTGGCTGGAGGGTGGCGTCGATAAGCGACATCGGGGCGCTAGGCCAGAATGCCGGGCCCCATCTCTGCCTTGAGATCGCCCATCAAGCTGGGGGTACGGTTCACGCGCAAGTGATCGCCGAGCACCATCATCGTGGTTTCCTCGCCGCACTCGAGCGTGAGATACACATCGGATTCGCCCTTATTGGCCTGCAGCACACCCTTCAAACGGGAAATATTCGCAATCGTGCACTGATCGGCGCGCATGCGCAGCCGCAGCGGAATACCATTGCCACTTCCCGCAAGATCGGGCTGTTTCATGTCATCGCAGAAGATCGACTGGCGCTCATCCTTTTCGGAAATGTGCGCCTTCACCAACACGATGCTGTCCTCAGCGATCATGCCGCTGACCAGGGCGTAGACCTTGTTAAACACCAGCACCTCGAGCTGGGCGCCGATGTGGTCCTCGATCGTGATAATCACCCAGGGCGAGCCATCGCGCTTCGAGAAACGACGGTCCACCTTGGAAATAATGCCGCCGATGGTCACCTCTTGTCCGTGACGCACATTGCGCTCCAAGATGTCGGTGAATGCCGTATCGGTTTGCAGCGCCAGGGCGTCCTCGAAACCGTCCAGCGGGTGGCCGGAGACATACAGGCCGAGCATTTCCCTTTCGAGGGCGAGCTGCTGCTTTTTATCCCAATTCTGATCCGGCACCTCGATCTCGAAGATCGTGGTGTCCTCGGCCCCATCGCCCAGGCTGGCGAAGAGATCGAACTGGCCCTTGGCCACCGCCTTCTTGGTGGAGGAAACACCATCGACTGCTTCTTCGTGAATCAGCATCAGGCCTTTACGGGGATGGCCCAAGGAGTCGAAAGCGCCCGCCTTGATCAGCGACTCGGTCACGCGCTTGGTGCACGCCACGGTATCGATTTTGTCCAAATAGTCGGAAAAAGAGGTGAAACTTCCCTTTTCTTCCCGCGCGGCAATGATGGAATCCACCACTTCCTCGCCCACATTGCGCACCGCGCCCAAACCGAAGCGGATGTCCTTGTCCACCGATTGGAAGGTCAGCTTGGAATCGTTCACATCCGGCGGGAACACGTGAATACCAAGGTGGCGGCAATCGGCCAGGTACACGGCCGACTTGTCCTTGTTATCCGAGACCGAGGTGAGCAGCGCCGCCATGTACTCAGAGGTGTAGTTCGCCTTGAGATAGCCCGTCCAAAACGAGACCAGGCCATAGCCCGCGGCGTGCGACTTATTGAACGCATAGGAGGCGAAGGGCTCGATGGTATCCCACAGTGCCTTGATGGCCTCCGAGGAATAGCCGTTTTCTTTCATCCCCTTCTCGAAGGTGATGAACTCCTTCGCCAGCACCTCGGGCTTCTTCTTACCCATGGCTTTACGGAAACTATCCGCTTGGCCCGCCGAGTAATTGGCCACTTTCTGCGAGATACGCATGATCTGCTCTTGGTAGACGATCAGACCATAGGTGTCTGCGAGAATTTCCTTCAGCGGCTCGTCCAGCTCGGGGTGGATCGGCTCGATGGGTTTGCGCCCATTCTTACGATCCGCATAGGCCAAGTGCGCGCCCACACCCATGGGTCCGGGGCGATAGAGCGCGAGCGCCGCGACGATATCGTCGAAGTTTGTTGGTTTCATGCGCTTAAGCAGTTCGCGCATACCGGAGGAGTCCAGCTGGAACACGCCGAGAGTATCGCCGCGGGAGAGCAGCTCATAGGTTGGCTCGTCCTCGGTGCTGAGGTTTTCCAAATCCAGATCTTCGCCGCGGTTTTCCTTGATGTTTTCTAGGGCGTCACCGATGACGGTAAGGTTGCGCAGCCCCAGAAAGTCCATTTTCAGCAAACCGATAGCTTCGCAGGCAGGATAATCCCAGCCGGTGATGATGGCGCCGTCGGAACGCTTCCACATCGGAATGTGATCCATCAGCGGCACCGAAGCCATAATCACCGCACAGGCGTGCACGCCCGCTTGGCGCACCACGCCCTCGAGGCCGCGGGCGGTCTCATAGATCTGCTTCACATCCGGATCGGACTCAATGAGTGAGCGCACCTCCCCAGCTTCCTCGTAGCGCTCGTGCTCGGGGTCGGTGATACCGGCCAAGGGAATATCCTTCGCCATGATCGCCGGCGGCAGGGCCTTGGTGATGCGGTCCGCGATCTGATAGCCGGGCTGGCCAAACTGCACGCGCGCCGAGTCCTTCAGCGCCTGCTTGGTTTTCACCGTGCCGAAGGTGATCACCTGCGCCACTTTGTCCTCGCCCCAGCGGTCAGCGGCATAGCGCACCATTTCGCCGCGGCGGCGATCGTCGAAGTCGATATCGATATCGGGTGCGGAGGGGCGCTCCGGGTTGAGGAAGCGCTCGAACAGCAGATCATGCTCGATCGGGTCAATATTGGTGATCGTCAGCGCATAGGCCACCAAGGAGCCTGCGGCCGAACCACGGCCCGGCCCCACGCGGATACCGACAGAGCGGGCGTGCTTGATCAGCTCCGCCACGATGAGGAAGTAGGAGGGATAGCCCTTCATGTCGATCACTTCGACCTCGTATTGGGCGCGGTCGATATAGTCCTGCGGCACCTCTCCATCGGGGAAGCGGTTACGCAGGCCCTCAAGCACCTCGTGCTGCAGCCACGACGTCGGGGTTTCGCCCTCCGGAACATCGGCGATCGGCATGCGATCGTGCGGATGCGGCTCCCAGATTTCGCTGTAATCTTCTACGCGCTCCGCGATCCACAGTGTGTTGTCGCAGGCCTTGGGCACCAGAGTGTCCCAGGTGTCGCGCATCTGATCGGCGCTTTTAATGTAGTAGCCGGTGCCGCCGAATTTGAAGCGATCTTCATCGTGCAGGGTCTTGCCGGTCTGCACGCACAGCATCGCCTCGTGGGCCTTGGCCTGGGATTCGAGCACATAGTGGCAGTCATTGGTCACCAGCGGCGGCAGCTGGAGCTTCTGCCCAATTTCGAGCAGTTCCCGTCGGACCCGCTTTTCGATATCGAGCCCGTGGTCCATGAGCTCGAGGAAGAAGTTGTCTTTGCCATAAATGTCTTGCCACATGGCGGCCGCCTCGAGGGCCTGATCGAACTGCCCGAGACGCAAACGGGTTTGCACGTCTCCGGAGGGGCAGCCGGTGGTGGCGATAATGCCCTCGGCGCGCTCGGCGATCAGATCGGCGTCCATGCGCGGCCACTTACCCAATTGGCCTTCATAGGAGGCCATTGAGGAGAGGTAGAAGAGATTTTTCAACCCGGTGGCGTTTTCCGCGATCATCGTTTGGTGCAAATACGCGCCCGAGGCGGAGACGTCATCCGATTTTTGGTGCGGCTCGCCCCACCGGATGCGCTGTTTATTAAAGCGCGACTCCGGGGCCAAATAGGCCTCCACGCCGATGATCGGCTTGATGCCCATATCGGTCATCTTGCGATAAAACGCATCAGAGCCGTACATGTTGCCGTGATCGGTCATGCCCACGGCCGGCATGCCCTGACGCTTGACCTCCTCAGCGAGCAGGTCGATCTTGGCCATGCCGTCCAGCATGGAAAACTCCGTGTGATTATGCAGATGAACGAAGGATGAGCCCATAGTGTCACGATTCTAACTGCTTTCCGCTGCCGCCTCGAAGCCCCTCGTGGCGCGCCCCTTCTTCCTCCCCACTACGCACTTATCGACGCTGCCCTACAGCAATGAATCCGGCCCCAGGCCGAGGGCCTAAGGTATCTAGCATGGTCTACGGCGTTCTTGCTTATTTGCTGTGGGGACTTTTTCCCGCCTATTTTCCTCTGCTCGACCCCGCGAGCCCCTTCGAGATCTTGGCGCACCGCATCGTGTGGACCGCCGTAGTGATGGTAATCGTTATCAATATCACAGGGGCGTGGAAAGAGCTCTGGCGCGCCAGCAGCCGCACGTGGATGACTGTGGCCGCCGCCGCGGTGGTGATCGCGATCAATTGGCTCGTCTACGTTATTGCGGTAACCACCGACCATGTTGCCGAAGCCGCGCTGGGATACTTCATCAATCCCCTCGTGGCCGTGGTGCTCGGATTGGTGTTTTTACGCGAAAAGCTGCGCCCGCTACAGACCGTGTCGGTGATAATCGCCGCCATCGCGGTCGCGCTCCTGCTGCTCTTTAGCTCCACCCCACCACTCATCGGCCTCACCCTGGCTTTTAGCTTCGCGATCTACGGTCTGCTTAAAAAGCGGGTGCCGCTACGCCCGAGCGCCTCGCTTGCGGCCGAAACTATCGTGCTGCTGCCCTTCGCCCTGCTCTACCTCATCTGGCTCGAGACCAGCGGCCAGGGCACATTCCTCTCCACCGGGATCGGGCACATGGGGCTGCTCGCATCCTCCGGCGCGGTCACGGCGCTGCCGCTTTTGCTTTTCGGCATGGCGGCACAGCGCATCCCGCTCTCCACGGTGGGCATGCTGCAATACATCACCCCCACCATTCAGATGCTCTGGGCGCTCTTTGTCACCCACGAGCACCTCGACCAGGTGCGCTGGATCGGCTTCATCATTATCTGGATCTCAGTCACGATCTTCATCGTCGATATCGCGGCGCATGGAGTACACCGCCGCGCCCAGAATCGACGCCAGAACTCCTAGCGGTAGCGCCCGGCCGGCTTTAGAGCGCCGGGGTCTGCTGCGTAGTGGCCGGGACCTGCTGCGCCGTCTCGAAATCAGCGCGGTGGACCGGCATGATTCCGAAACGCCCCCACGCGGCGTCATTAGGCAGCGCCTCTAGGTAGGCGACGTCCTCGTTCAAACTGAGTGTCTTAATGGTGCGGGTAGGCGCCCAAATCACCAGTCCTTCGATCGGCGTGGACTCGGCGTCGTCAAGCAAAAACTGGGCGGCCAAATCGTGGCGCAGCGCCGTGGCAAATACCTCACGCCTATCCGCGGCGGCCGATGGCTCCGGCACCACCACCGGCGAGGACATGTTGAGCACCACCGCCGAGACCCGGGGCACATCCAACTCATCGGCGATGCGCGCCGCCCGGGTCACCGACACAGGCGCGTCGAAAGTCACCAAAGCGAAAGCCGGCTCTTTACTGTCGAGCCCCGAGACTGTCGCCGCAGCGCGCTCGGCATAGTGATCGATAGATTCGCCTGTCTCCCGCCCCAGCATGTCTCCATTCGAGCTCGCAGGGCGCTCGCCGGTGTAGACCCGGCCGGCCGTGAAGACCACGGCAATGGTCAGTAGCGCCACGCCCACAGCAATGAGGACATAGCGCAGCATCGAGGAGTGGTTCACATCAGACATGGCATACCCATCGTGGTGTATCGGCTAACTTTCCCGAAGAGTATCGAGCGCTCGCGCAAGATCCTCTGGGTAGTCGCTCGTAATCGTCATCTTTTTGCCCGTGGCAGGATGATCAAACGTTAATGACACGGCATGCAGCCACTGCCGGTTGAGGCCGAGCCGCTCCGCGAGCGCAGGATCCGAACCGTACATGGGATCGCCCACACAGGGATGGTGCAAACTGGAAAAGTGCACGCGAATCTGGTGGGTGCGCCCCGTCTCTAGGTGAATATCGAGCAAAGATGCCTCGGCGAAGGCCTCGAGAGTCTCGTAGTGGGTGACACTCGGCTTGCCGTCGCGTGTTACCGCGAAGCGCCATCCCGCGGAGGGGTGGCGGCCAATGGGGGCGTCGATCGTGCCCTCGAGCGGATCGGGGTGGCCTTGGATGAGAGCGTGATACGTCTTGGTCACCGTGCGCTCCTTGAAGGCGCGCTTGAGCACCGAGTAGGCGAGCTCGGATACGGCCACCACCATCACTCCCGAGGTTCCCACATCGAGCCGCTGCACAATGCCCTGGCGCTCCGGCGGCCCCGAGGTGGCGATGCTATAGCCCGCGGCTTTCAACCCGCCGACCACGGTGGGGCCCTCCCAGCCGATCGTGGGATGCGCGGCCACACCGACCGGCTTATTGATGGCAATGACGTGCTCGTCGGAATACAGCACCTCCATGCCCTCGATCAGTTCCTCTTTAGGGATGAGATCCTGGTTCGGCCCGGGCAGGGTGACCTCGAGCAGCGCGTCGACGGCGAGCCGATCGGATTTTCGCACCGGCTGACCGTCGATAAGCGCATCGCCCTTCGCCACAATATCTGCGGCCGCCGACCGAGAAATCCCCAATACCTTGGATAGGCCTTGGTCTACGCGCATTCCCGCCAAACCATCGGGGACCGGCATGCGGCGAAACTGCTCAGAGCTCATGCTGTCTCCTTCGTTGGCTCGGGTTCAAAAAACATCGACACAATCACCACGACGACCCCAATGGTGATCGCGGAATCCGCCAAGTTGAATACGGCGAAGCTGCCAATGGAGATGTAGTCCACGACATGGCCGACGAAAAAGCCAGGCGCGCGAAAAAGCCGATCGATGAGGTTGCCTAGGGCACCGCCCGCGATGAGGGCAACTCCGATGATCTGGGGACGGTGCACCATTGTGCGACCGAAGTAGAGCGCGCCGAGAACAAACACCAACTGCACCGTGGTGAATACCCAGGTGTGATCTTCTCCCATAGAAAACGCCGCACCGGAATTAAACACCAGTACAAGACGCGCCCAATCGCCGATGACTGACACGGGATTGAGGGGGTCGATGGTGTGCAGAATGGCTTGTTTAATCACCTGGTCCAGCACCGCGATCACCACGATGATCGGGACCAGCACTCTCAATGCGCTCCTCTTCTTTGTTTCCACGCCATCAATATTGCCTTACTCCCCGCGCAGAACAGAACTGCCGCGCCTTCCGCCGCGCTTATCGACGTCTACCTCCACACCGCTGCACACTGGCCCCCGCACTAACCAGCCCATGCAGTCTCACTAGAATCATCGGTTATGACACCCCCGTGCCGCAGCCACCGCCCTCGTCGTTTATCCCGCAGCGTCATCGCCCTGTGCGCAGTTGGCGCCGTGGGCTTAGCAGGATGCTCCGCTGAGGATTCCGCCACCGACACCGCCGCTGTAGACAGCGATAATGCGGTGGAGTTGCAGCTGGACTCCCCCAAAGTCACCGTCATCGATGCCGGGGCGCAGGATTCTGCCACCGAACTTCGCTACACCGCGACTGCGGACAGCCCAGAAGAGGAATTATCGGTGGTGGCCTACGACGGTTTTAGCCAACAAATCGCAGCCCTTAACGAGGTCGAACCTCAGGCCCCCGCCGGCGGCGATGTCACCAGCCTCACCCTGCCGCTCACCGGCCACATCGACGGCGATAGCGGCCGAGTCGAACTCGCACTAGGAGCCCCCACCTCGACGGATCTGTCCCTCAACGACACCCTCGCCAGCGCCGAAGGATTCCGGATCGCGGTCGACCGCAGCGATCGTGGAATAGCGAACTCGGTGCGTCTCGCCGCCCCGAAGGAGGCATCCGACGAGGCCCGCTCCATGGTGGAATCCGCGGTCTTCACCTGGCTATCGCTTTCCGTGGTGTTCCCCGAGGAGCCCCTCGGCGACGGCGCCCAGTGGACCGTGGACAGCCGAGTACCGGGCGAAAACTCCATGCTCCAAACCATCACCTACACCCTCGACGCCCACGAGGGCACCACCGCCACACTCAGCGCCGAGATTCAACGCCGCTCCACCCTCGGGGCGCTCAGCGCCGGCGAGGACCACCCCGAACTAGAGGTCGTCTCCACGGAATCAACCTCCACAGGCGAGCTCACAGTGAACCTCGACAGTAGCGTCCGAAACACCGGCCGCATGGCAGTAACCACCCGATTGGTCTACGCCGCCGATGCGGCACGCGAGGACCAACAAGCCGTGATTCAAGATCTCACCAGCGCAGTGGAGTATTCTTCCCCATAGAACACTGGGTGTCACCCCACTACAGCAGTCGCCGCGCGCCCAGCCCGCACGCCGGCGACGCCTCAACGAGCCTGCGCACTGTGAGGCCGACACCATCACCCGCCGATGAGGAGCAGCCCATGTCTAAACACATCCATATTGCCGTCGACGGTGTCAGCTTTTCCTATGGGGCACACCGCGTTCTCACCGATGTGTCCTTCGCCGTCGGCGCCGGCGCAGTGGCCGGACTCATCGGCGAAAACGGTGCCGGGAAATCAACGCTCATGCAGTTGATCAGCGGCACCCTTGAACCCGATGTGGGAGCAATCATCACCCCCACCAAAACCGGCTACCTCACCCAAGAAGTATCGTGGCCGCCCACCGCTCCCCTGCGCTCGATCATCTCCGACGCGATCGGCGAGCTCAAAGCCATCGAGCGCGACATCATCAGCGTCTCCGAAGAACTCGCCACCCACCCCGACTCCGCCGAGCTCGCCCAACGCTTCGACACCCTGCTCGCCGCGGCCGAACGCCACCAAGTCTGGACCCTCGACGCCCGTATCGCAGAAGTCCTCGCCGGCTTAGGACTGGCCAAAGTTGATCTCGACGCCCCCATAGGCTCCGTCTCCGGCGGGCAACGCCGCCGCCTCGCCCTCGCCGCGCTCCTGCTCCGGCCCGTCGACGCGCTCATCTTGGACGAGCCCACCAACCACCTCGACGATCTCGCCTGCGACTTCCTCATCGACGAACTCCGGTCCTTCGACGGGCCCGTGCTGATGGCCAGCCATGACCGCTGGGTATTGGACAAAGTCGCCACCCATATCGTCGATCTCGATCATTCCCTCGGGCCGGAGGGCGGCGAAGGTGAAAATCTCGCACAAGGCGTGGTGTTTGGCGGAAGTTTCTCCGAATACCTCGCCTATCGCAAAGAACTTCGCACCCGCTGGGAACACGACTACCGAATCCAGGAAGCAGAACGCTCCCGTCTCGAAGCCGGGGTGCAAGTAAGCGAAACCGATCTTTTTGCCCGCCAGGACTCCAAAACAGAAACCCGCTCCTCCGCCAAGTACTACGCCGACAAGGCAGCCAAAGTGCACGGGCAGCGCATACGTACCGCACGCAATCGCCTCGACGCTCTCGAGCGGCGGGAGATCCCCGCGCCGCCGAAGCGGCTCGAATTTGCTGGTTTGCCGGAGCACTTTCTCACCACCACTGGCTCGGACTACGCACTCATTTTTCGTAATTTCACCGTTCCTGGCCGCATGGAACACGCATTATCGGCAAAGATTCGCCACGGAGACCACGTTCTCATCACCGGCCCAAACGGCGCCGGAAAATCGTCCCTGCTGGAAGCAATCGCGAATACCACCGATGACGAAAACCCCAGTTTGATTATCGGCGATGACCTTCGCGTCGGCTGGATGCAGCAGGACACCGACTGGGACGATCCCTTCCGCAGCGCCAATGACATTTACGCCGATCACGCACCCAAGGGCGCGGCCTCTCTCACCGAGCTGGGTTTGCTCAGTGAGGAAGCTGCTCGGCGCCCGATTGAAAAGCTGTCGTTGGGGCAGCGCCGCCGGGTAGCGTTGGCGATCGTGTTGGCGGATCCACCGGATATTTTGCTGTTGGATGAGCCCACCAACCATATTTCCCTCACCTTGGCCGAGGAGCTCGAGGAGGCGCTGGACGGCTACGAGGGGGTGCTGCTGCTGGCCACCCACGATCGGTGGATCAAGCGGCGGTGGCAGCAGCGCGTGATTGATATTCCCGCACCGCGCCCCGAATAGAGCGCACAAAAAAGGGCCCATCCTCCCGCTGCGGGGAGATGGGCCATGTGCTGCGCGGCGATGCGCTCGCCGTGTCTGCTTATTGCGGGGCGGGGGCGCCTTCCGGTGCGGGCGGTGCCTCGCCCTCGGGTGCGGGAGGAACCTCGCCTTCAGGGGCGGGTGCTTCGCCCTCGGGGGCGTTGTCCTCGGGCACCGGTGCCGGGGCGGGGAGCTCCTTGCAGAATGCGGGAACTTCCTCTGGGGCGACGGTGCTGTTGACCACGGTGCAAGCCCAGTCTTGGGAGACCTTCCAGTGGCCGTCTTCGTTGACGAACTCCACGCCCTCAGCGATCTGCGGCTCGCGATCCGGGAGGGTGAAGTGGATGGTGGCCATCACGCTATCGGGGGTCCAGCCGGGCAGGATCGGGTCCACCACTTGGAAGTTGGCGCCGGACTCTTGCTTGGAGCGGGTCATGACGTCGAACAGCTCGGGGGCCTGGTCACCGTTTTGTACGGTGAGCACGCGCTCCTCGATGGGCAGGTTCGGATCGGTGGCCCGGGCCAGAACGCCGTTGAGTTCTTCCAAGGTGGGAAGTTCGACAGCGGCGGTCGAGGAGCTGGTGCTGGAGCTGGTCTCAGACTCCTTGGAATCGCTGTCCTCAGAGCCGCACCCTGCCAGCACCAGCGATGCGGCGGTGACTAGTGCGAGTGCACGTGCCTTGTAAAGTTTCACTACTCTCCTCAGTCCTTGACTGTGTAGGTCAATTTTGTGATTGTCCGCCCAGCGCCACTCAGCGTAGCGCGGGCGCGTCCACACGGGTAGGAACCACGATCGCGGGCACCATCAGTGACCGCGAGTCATGAGATGACGCAGCCATCTCAGCCCCTTCTCAGCGGCAGCTTAGAGCCGCTTCATGCAGGTCTCGGGCGGAAAATCTAGTACTTGGATTCTACACGGGCCAACGCGAATGGCCACATCCTGGACGGCGTCGATAAGCGCCGAATGGCGGGTGTGGGCGTACGAGAGGAGCCACGGTCGCTGTTCGGAGTAGCGCGGCAGCGGGCTATCGAGGCGTTTCCGCCCGCGGCGCGGCGGCGGTGTGGCACGCTATATGCATGACTAACGAGACCGATACCACTGCGGAGCACGCCACCACCCCAGCTGCCAAAATTGTTGTGATTACCACGGGCGGAACGATCGCCTGCACAACCGATCGCGACGGAGTGCTCTTGCCCACAGTGAGCGGAGCCGAGCTGCTGGAACCGGTCGCCCAACGCTTCGAGGACACACAGCTGGCGCTCGAGGTGCGGGAGCTGGACCGCCTCGATTCCTCCGCGATGACCCTCGCCGACATCGACGCCATCATCGCCGCTGTCCACGACGCCCTCGACGACCCCACGGTGACCGGTGTCGTCGTCACCCACGGCACCGATTCCATGGAAGAAACCGCCGTTGCCGTCGACACCTTCCACGATGATCCCCGACCCGTGGTCTTCACCGGCGCCCAACGCAGCTTCGACCACCCCGACTCCGATGGGGTCGGCAACCTCTTCGAGTCCGTCGTGATCGCCATGGACTCCAGCGCCCGCGGCATCGGCGTCATTATCGTGTTCGGCCACGCCGTCATCCCCGCACGCGGCGCCACCAAATGGCACACCAGCGACAACCTCGCCTTCGCCACCAACGCCCCCGAAGAGCCCACCCGTGCCGAGCCTCTGCCCGTCGCGCCCCTGGCTGACGTCACCGTCGATATCATCGCCGCATATCCCGGCGCGCCACGCACGCTTGTCGACGCCGCCCTCGAGCACGGAGCCGACGGCCTCGTCATTGAAGCCATGGGGGCAGGCAACGTCGGCCGAGAACTCGCCATCGCCGTCGGCGAAGCCCTCGACGCCGGCACCCCCGTGGTGATCACCACCCGCGTTCCCCGCGGCGACGTGCACGGCTCCTACGGCGGCGCCGGCGGCGGCGCCACCCTGCTCCAAAAGGGAGCCCTGGGATCCCACTACTTCCGCGCAGCTCAGGCCCGCATTCTTCTTGCTGCCGCTATTGCCACCGGCGTTCACCCCGCGACGCTGTTCTAATTAATCCATCTCTTCTTCATACCCGGCCAACCACTCCTCCCACTCCAGGGAGGCCAGTGGATCGGCGGGCTGAAGATCCGGGTCATCTACGGCGAAACTTCGCGTACGTCCACGCGTTGTCGTGCGAGTTTCAAAACGCACCGACACGATTCCGTGTCCAGAGCCCTGTACCCAACCGTGACCGTACTCGGGGTGTACCACGTCCTGGGTGGCGGTCCAGGTGGGGCTATCTGGCTCTGGTTCTGGGGATTCTTCGCCGTCATGAGCGGGTTCTGGAGAACTATCCCGAACACCCACCTCGGTATCGTCAAACTTCGCGGGCGGCAGGACCCGCTGATCAAGTTCGGGAAACATGACGTTTTGGCGTGCCGCCTCCAAACCGGAAAACGACACCCCAACGAGCCTGATCGGCCCGAGTTCATCTGGGTAGCGCACCATTTTCTTGGCCACCGCGTGCAAAGTGTCGAAATCATCGGTGGCATAGTTCAGCGTGTGCGAGCGGGACTCGATGTGAAAGTCCGCCATACGCAATTTCACTGTGACCGTACGGGCGCCGCGGCCATCCTGGAGTAGCCGTCGGTGTGCTCCACTTGCGGCGCGCTCCACTGCAGCGTCCACATCATTGCCTGTGACAAGATCCAGCGGATACGTGTGCTCTTGAGAGATCTGTTTCGCAATCGCGCGCGGTTTAACTAGGCGGTGATCGTGTCCGCGCGCAAGATTCCACAACTCGAGGCCGGTTTTACGGCCGAGGCTTATCACCACTTCTTCTTCGCTGAGTGCCGCGAAGTCACCGATCGTTTCCACCCCGAGCGCCCGCAGCTTGGATGCGGAGACAGGACCGATCCCCCAGAGTTTGCCCACGTCCAGGGGATGGAACATGGCTGATTCCTCTTCTTGGGCAACCACGAAGACGCCATCCGGTTTCGCCTCACCTGAGCCGATTTTCGCGAATTGCTTACCGCTGCCGGCCCCAATCGAGGCGGGCAGGCCTGTTTCTTCGCGAATTTCTTCGCGCAGCTCTTCGGCCCAGGCTTTCACAACCTGAGGTTCCTCGCCTTGTATCTCGTGGGGCTCGAGAAAAGCTTCATCGATGGAGAGCTGTTCAATAACGCCGGCCCGCCGTGCCACGATCTCGAATACGCGCGCCGATGCTGCCTTGTACACGGCCCGGCGCGGCTGCACGACCACTGCCCCGAAGCCCACCATGGCTTTCGCTTGAAACATCGGCATGGCCGAGTGCGCACCAAACGTGCGCGCTTCATAGGATGCCCCGGCCACCACACCGCGCCCGTGCACCCCGCCTACGAGCACGGGCCGGCCGCGCAGCGTGGGCCGTGTCAGCTGCTCACAGGATGCATAAAACGCATCCATGTCGATGTGCAGCACCCAACGTCTCATACCTTCGAGTTTTCCAGATCTTTCTCATGCGCTTATCGACGACGTCTCCTGGCGATGTACCCGCACAGGAGAGTGACCAAACATCGCAGTCTAGTTCCACACCGTCGTTCTGGGCGAGACAGTACGCCCCAGTTGTGCATAACCCCGGAACAAAGCTGAGTATTTCACAGACGCACCGCGTATCAGGCTTTCTGCCAAGCCAAGATCGCCTGGGGTCGCTAGTCTTCGGCTACACCCCAAGAACTACCGCCTCTAGGAGAACACCATCATGTCTGTACAACGCTGTCACCAGCTCATTCGCGTCATCGGCGATGCGTATGAGGAACTCGTCGAACTTTTTGACTTCGACCAGGGTGGAACCCTGAGCCTTGCCGAGAGTTTGCCGGCGCTCGTGGAGCTGGAAAAACACAAGGCTGTACAAGCGCATTTAGACATTTTGCTCTGCCATCTCGCCGGCAAAGAAAATCTCACCCACGTCGCTGGGACCAATAAGCCCCGTCGCGTTCTGCGTGAGCACCTGGGCTGGTCAGGTAGAAAAATTACCGCTGCTATAGGCGAAGCGAGCCGGCTGTACAGTCCCGTGAAAGATGCCCGCATCGAAGCGGCCGAAACCGATCCAGCTCTCGACGCCGAGGTCAAGGCAGACATGGGTCTCGCCACCGATTTGCGCGCCATCTCTCGCAAGAAACTACTCACCCAGCACATTGGCGCAGAAAAACGCACCCTCATTGATAAGCAGCTGCTCAACCTCATGGCACACAACTCCCTGCAAACCGAAACCTTGCGTGCTGAGGCCATCGACTACGCCGCCAGCCATAGCTTCAATGCCACCCGCTCCTTCCTCCGCGAAAAAGTGGCCTCGCTCAACGACACCCTCGAACCCGATAAAGAGCACGCCGAACGCAACCGTTTCTTCACCGTGTCCAAGCCCGACAAACACGGCGGACAGCGTATTCACGGCTATCTGCCGCCACGCACCTGCGCCAAGTTGCATTCCCACATGGACAAACATCTGCGCACCACCCGCGACAAAGATGATGCCCGCAGCCTCAACCAGGTCATGGCCGACGCCTTCGACTCAGCCATCGGTTCGCACCAGAACAAGGGGGTCTTTGGCATCTCCATCTCAGCGAAGGACTTCGATATCGAGGACTATCGAGCCGCCAACGTTAGCTTCCCCACCGACACCGGCGTGAGCCTGAGCCCAGCAGACGTACTCAAGGTGGCGGAGCAGAAATATGGTTTCGTGTGTGTCCACGACCCAGAGACAGGCCAAGCACTGTCTGTGCACAAGGTGGAACGCCTTGCCAGCTTCCGCGACCGCATAGCGCTACTGGCCTCCGAATTGGTGTGCTCGCACCCAGACTGTAACGAACCAGCGAGCCGCTGCCAGGTCCACCACCTGCTCGCGTGGAAGGACGGAGGAAAAACCGAGCTCCCGAATCTCACCCTGCTGTGTCCCGAACACCACAGCGATAACGACGATTCGCGCAGCAACCCACACAAAACCCACGCGGTACGAGATCCCCGTACGGGCCGTGTGGGCGTGACCTACCCCGCGACAGCCACGCACCCCACCCCCACCATCACCTTCAACGACTCCCCCGACGCCCAACGCTCAGCGGGGGCACGTATCCGACAGCAAGCATGGCCCCAGCGCCTGCACGCAGAGGAGACCACGGAATGGCGCTATGCCAGCTAAGCCGCCCTGTAAACGCAACAAACCCCGCCGAAGCGGGGCTTGGTGACACGGGCGGCTACTATGCCTCGTTCTTCTTCACAGAGACATACACGCCGTCGAGAACAGGATGGCCGTCCTCGAGAGCATCGTCAATGATGGACAGATCCGTACACAGAACCTCACCAGCGATGGTGTCCTTGTGCTTAGTCGCCCACTCCAGCTTGTCTTCCGGAACCGACAACACGGCAGTGATTCGATCGGACACCTCAAACTCGGCGGCCTTACGAGCATCCTGGATACCGCGGATAACATCGTTGGCCCAACCCTCGGCCTCCAAATCCTCGGTGAGGGTCATGTCGAGCACCACGAGGCCCTCCATACCAGCAATCTGGTTGGTGGACTCGGGGTTGTCCGCAACTAGCTTCTCGGTGAACTCGCCCTGCTGCAGCTCGACGCCATCGGCGACCACGGTGTCGCCGGAACGAGAGTAGTTGCCAGCCTTGACCGCCTTGATGGCTTTTTGCACATCCTTGCCCAGACGCGGACCAGCGACGCGGGCGTTCACCACCACCTCGAATCGGCCGACGGCATCCACATCGTCAGTGAGCTCAACCTCCTTCACGTTCACCTCATCACGAATGATGTCCGCAAACGGCTCGAGGCGCTCTGCGTGCGGCACAGCCACGGTGAGTTTCGGCAAAGGCAGGCGGTTACGCAGCTTGTGCGACTTACGCACCGAGGAAGTAGCCGATACCACCATGCGCACCTCGTCCATTGCCTGAACAAGCTTCTCGTCACGCGGGAACTGCGACGCATCCGGGAAGTCAGTCAGGTGCACAGAGCGCTCACCGGTCAAACCGCGGTAAATCACCTCAGTAGCCATCGGCAGCAACGGGGCGGCCACACGCGTGAGAGTTTCGAGCACGGTGTAGAGGGTGTTGAACGCCTCCGGGAATTCCTGGTCGCCTGCCCAGAAACGATCACGAGAGCGACGCACGTACCAGTTGGTCAGAGCATCACAGAACCACCGCACCTCATCGCAGGCAGTAGCAATGTCCAGGTCATCGAGGGCCTTGTCTACGGCCTCGACGAGATCACCGGTCTTAGCCAAGATGTAGCGATCCAGCACGTTGGTCGAGCTGGTATCGAAGCGCGCCGGGGTGGAGCTGTACAGCTGCAAGAAGCTGTAGGCATTCCACATCGGAAGCAGCGCCTGGCGCACGCCCTCGCGGATTCCCTGCTCGGTCACGATGAGGTTACCGCCACGCAGAATGGGTGAGGACATGAGGAACCAGCGCATGGCGTCGGAGCCGTCCCGGTCGAATACCTCGTTCACATTGGGATAGTTGCCCTTGGACTTGGACATCTTCAACCCGTCATTACCCAACACGATGCCGTGAGCAACCACGTTGGAGTAACCGGCCTTGTCCCACAGCGCAGTAGCGATGACGTGCATGGTGTAGAACCAACCACGCGACTGACCCGAGTATTCGACGATGAAGTCGGCCGGGTTGTGGGTATCGAACCACTCTTTGTTCTCGAAGGGGTAGTGCTTCTGGGCGAAGGGCATGGAGCCGGACTCGAACCAGCAGTCAAGTACTTCTGGTACGCGCCGCATGGTGGATTGCCCGGTCGGATCGTCCGGGTTGGGTCGGGTCAGCTCGTCGATGTAGGGGCGGTGCAGAGACGTCGGTCGCGTCCCAAAATCGCGTTCAAGCTCGTCGAGGGAGCCGTAGACATCGACGCGCGGGTACTCGTCGTTGTCGGAGACCCACACTGGGATGGGAGAGCCCCAGTAGCGGTTGCGGGAGATGTTCCAGTCGCGTGCGCCTTCCAGCCATTTGCCGAATTGGCCGTCGCGAATGTGCTCCGGAACCCAGCGGATCTGGTCGTGGTTGAGTTCCACCATCCGGTCGCGGATTTTGGTGACCTCGATGAACCAGGAGGGCAGCGCCATGTAGATCAGAGGCTCACCAGAGCGCCAGGAGTGCGGGTAGGAGTGCTCGATGGTCTGGTGGCGCAGGACGCGTTTGGCGGCCTTAAGGTCCTTGATGATGTGCTTGTTCGCATCAAAAACCAGCTGTCCCTCGTATTCGGGCACAGCGTTGGTGAACTTGCCGTCCATGTCGACGGGGATGACCACGTCGATGCCGTTGGCCGAGCAGGTATTCATGTCGTCTTCACCGAAGGCGGGGGCCTGGTGAACGATGCCTGTACCGTCTTCGGTGGTCACATACTCGGCGGCAAGGATCTGGAAGGCGTTGGGGTGATCCTTGAAGTGCGGGAAGATCGGCTCGTAGCTCAGGCCAACGAGTTCGTTTCCGGGGTGGGTGGAGACGATCTCGTGATTCTCGCCGAGCTCCTTGGTGTACTGCCCCAGCAGGTTTTCGGCGATCAGGAAGTCCGCGCCGCGGAATTCTTCCAGTCCGTCGTCGCCGACGCGCACCCGCACGTAGGTGACGTCGGGGTGGACTGCGAGCGCCAGGTTGGATGGCAGGGTCCACGGCGTGGTGGTCCATGCAAGAGCCTGGGTGCCCACGAGCTCGGGGTTGGCGTCACCGTTGGCTGCGGTGATGGGGAAGGTCACCGTCAGGGTGGGGTCTTGGCGCATTTTGTAGCTGTCGTCGAGGCGGGTTTCCTGGTTAGACAGCGGGGTGTGCTCGGCCCATGAGTAGGGCAGCACGCGGAAACCTTGATAGATCAGGCCCTTCTCGTAGAGAGTTTTAAACGCCCACATGATGGATTCCATGTAGTTCAGATCCATCGTCTTGTAGCCGTTGTCAAAGTCCACCCAGCGGGCCTGGCGGGTGACGTATTCTTTCCACTCTTCGGTGTACTGCAGCACGGAGGTGCCGCAGTATTCGTTAAATTTCGCCAAACCCATGTCTTCGATCTCACCTTTGTCGGTGATTCCGAGCTGCTTCTCTGCTTCCAGCTCGGCGGGCAGGCCGTGGCAGTCCCAGCCGAAGACGCGATCGACTTTCTTGCCCTTCATCGTTTGGAAGCGGGGCACGATGTCTTTGACGTAGCCGGTCAGGAGGTGGCCGTAGTGCGGCAGGCCATTGGCGAAGGGAGGTCCGTCGTAGAAGACGAATTCTTTGGCGCCTTCGCGTTGTTCAACGGAGGCGTGGAAGGTGCGATCGTTCTTCCAGTAGTCGAGAACGTTCTTTTCCATGTCGGGGAATCGGCTGCTTCCGCCGCTCATGTCTACGCGGGGATAGACTCCGCCTACGTTGCTCTTCGATGAGCTTTCGCCTGTGGTCATGTGGGCTCCTTACAAAGACAATTCTGGGCAGTTATGCGTGTGGTGTTATTCGCCTAGGGACGAGTTTCCCTGAGCATGTCTGCCCTGGATACCCGCGGTACCACCCTATTTGCGTGCACCCCAGGAGGGTGCGCGCCTCTTCGTTTGTCTTGTGTAAGGATTATCGACCCTCGTCGGCTGGTTCTACTTGCCGCCGTGGCGGTGTTCTTCCAGCGGCTCCCCGGTGATTGCCGGATCAATGCCTTGTGTTGCGTCACGGGGTGTTTACCCCTCGTTTGTGATGCTTCCGGGCAAGTATATCGGAGAATTCTCCTTCAGCGATAGTTCGGTTTCTTCGCCTGCCGCCGCGCGAGCATGGCTATCGCTTTCGCCGCGCGTAGCGCCATGTATCGATTCCCCATACCGCGATGCCGGCGATGGAGGTGGCGATGAGAAGATAAGCGAAGATGATCTCCTCGGTCTGCACAGTGAGAACAAGCAGAAAGAAACTTGCGAGGGCGAGCACGATAGCGAGAAGCATCATAGCCAGGATTGTAGAGGGTGAGGGGCTGTTTTTTGCTTTACGACGCCACCCCGACTGCCCCTGTGTCCTTCACGCCCACCTGCGCCGCGCCACCGCGTCCTTGTAGCTGAGCCAGCGTTGAGGAATGCCCTCGCCCCGTGGCGTCCATTCGCTCTGCCTTGGATCCGTGTTGGGGCCTTCGGGGGCTAGGGGATGTTCTGCATAGAGGGCCAGCCGCCGCGCTATTGTCCCGTGCCGCCTATACTCTCCGCCTGCCCAGGCTCATACACTCCTCAGCACCGCCTTGTGTGTGCTCTGCCGGGAAAACCGCCCACGCGGACGGTGTGGTGGCCGCGGCGGGCAGCGTCGCTACTGCCCAACCGGACTAGTCCTCTCTGTGACGTCTCGGGAGACATCAATGACGGTGATTTTCTCCTGCACCCCGATGCGCTGGGGTTCGTTCTGGCTGAATCCTTGCTCAGGCTGAACCTCTCCCCCAGGTTCCCAGCGTCTCTTCGGCCCCACCAGCCTTCAGGGTGGCGTCGATAAGCGTGCATGCCGAAGGCCCCACACACATCGGTGCGTGGGGCCTGTGGCTAAAAAACGTGCTGCTAGTTATTCGAACCGTTGTGGGGGTTCGGAGCCGAGGTGGTGGTGGTATCCAGCTCCTGCAGCTTGGTCTCCAGCAGGTTCTTCAGGCGGGTGCGGTACTCGCGCTCGAAGACACGCAGCTCGTCGATACGGTTCTCGTAGACGCTCTGCTGCTGCTTCATGGTGGCCATGGTCTCGCTGTACTTGCGGTCGGCCTCGGTCTGCAGGCTGGAGGCCTTCTGCTCGGCCTGCTTGACCTTGGCATCGGACTGCGCGGTGGCGTCGTGGATCATGGTCTCGGAACGCTGCTTGGCATCGGAGAGCATGCGCTCGGACTTCTCGTTGGCTTCCGCAATGGTCTTTGCGGCCTGGTCCTTGGCGGTACCCAGGGTGCGGCGAGAGGTCTCGTTGGCCTCGTTGATGGTCTTCTCGGCGGTCGCGCGGGCTTCGTCCAGCATGGACTGAGACTCGTTGCGGGCGTCGTTGGTGAGACGATCGGCCATCTCCTGAGCCAGACCCAGGACGCGAGCGGCCTGCATGTGGGTCTCGGGGGAAGCGTTTTGATCATCTGCGGCAGCGGCCACGGAGACCGGCTGCTGCGGCTGCTGCTGAGCGCCAGCGTTGTCGCGGGCCTGGGCTGCTGCCTTGCGGGCCTCCTCGGCCTCCTTGCGGGCAGACTCGGCCTGCTTCTTGGCTTCTGCGAGTTGGGACTCGTACTTGGTGGCGAGCTCCTTCTCGATGCGCTTGCGCAGCTCGGTCTCGTTGACCGCCGGGCTGGCAGCAACTGCGCCACCGCGCACGGTGTCGGCGGAGTCGAGCTCCGACTGGAGCTCCTCTACCTGGGCACGCAGTGCATCGTTGTCGTCTTGGAGTTGACCAAGAGTGTCTTCGACGAGATCGAGGAACTGGTCAACCTCATCCTCAGCGTAGCCTCGCTTGCCGATCGGCGGCTTGCTAAAGGCAACATTGTGCACGTCGGCTGGAGTCAGCGGCATTGACGATTCCCTTCGCGTTAGTTTCTCTATCTTAAAAATTCTCTCAGCCGCTCCGGCGTCGCACAAGATGCTTAGACACTCTTTCGCAGCTTTGAAAATTTTTCGCGACCGACGGGGGATCTGCCTCCGTCGAATCTATATTTCTACGTTTTTCTCTTATTACGTTATCTTACGCAGATTCCCTCAAGGTGCACTGCACCTTAACACAATATACGGGTTTGATTTCGGATGTCTACGCAATTTGCTGCCGAGTCCGCGAGGACTCTGCCCGCGGGTTACCCCCGCTAGCCACATCGTAGTATCCGATTTCTCATGCTCTACACAGAACATCACCCCGTATACCGGGCCGCAGCCTCACGGCAGTGAAGCTGATATCCCGAGTGTACGGGGTGGGAGGTGACACCGTCGAGAATTGCGCAAATTACACGAACGCGGCGCTATAGATGGCGATGACGATGTACTCCAGCAGGATGAGGCCGATGAACAGCACCAGCACGGAAACGTCCAGGGCCACTCCGCCCATGCGTACCGAGGGGATCATCCTGCGCAGGGCCTTCACGGGCGGGTCGGTGACCATGAAGATGGGCTCGGCGATGTAGTAGAACCAGCGCGGCGGGGAGAAGCTGCGCGAGAACGACACCACCATCTCAATCAGGATGCGGGCGATGAGCACATAGCGGAAGATGCGGATCGCCCAAAGCAGAATCATAAAAGCTGTAGTCACGGGTGTAGAGCCTAACGTATCTCACGTGTCGAGGAACAATATTTCTCGCCCTGCGTGGGCCGACCAGTCGCCGCGGAGTGTAGCGAACGTCATACTCCAGGCGCGGCGCTCAGCGGGGCGCAGGTGCTGCACACTGCTGCTAGTACGACGCCCACCGACGAAAAGAGGAGCGTCGGTGGGCGTAAAAAGATCGTGGGGGCGGCCGGCGTATTAGACGCGGGCGGTGCGCTCCAACTGGGTGGTGGAAACGTGTGCCCCGTCCGGGATGAGAGCGAAGACACGCGGAGCAACCTTCTTCATGGTGCCGCGGAGCGCAAAGCCCAGGCCGGCGGCGAAGTCCACCACGCGATGGGCGTCCTCGCTATTCATGCGGCTGATATCGAACACCACGGCATCGCCATCACGGAAGGGCTCGCCAATGCGCGCAGCTTCGGTGTAGCTGGAGATCTCCACGGGCACGATGGCGCAGGCGTAGGAGCGGTCACGGTCACGATCCCGCTCGTAGTAGCCCTCGGATTCCCGGCTCGGCTCCTCGTAGCGACGGCCGTAGCGCTCGCTGTAGCGATCCTCACCATAGGGGCGCTCGGCGTAGCCGCGCTCCTGGTAGCCGGCCTCGTCGCCGTAGTAGGCGTCATCCATGTCATCGGCGATGGGGCCGAGTCCGAAATACTCTTTGAACTTGTTCAAGCTCGACATCGTGTGGTGTTCCTCTTCTTAGATCTATGTGGAGGGATTGTGCTGGTCAATTGGGGTGTAACCAAGAGTGCGCGAGGCTCACAACCGCGTAATTTCTATCGTTAGACTACTGGCCGCGGGCCGAGGATATCCGTTCCGACACGCACAAATGTCGATCCCGCCTCAATTGCATGCACCATGTCCGCGCTCATGCCTGCCGAGTAGTCCAAGCGCCGCCCTAGCTGCTCCGACCAACGCTGCACGACTGCGGCGCCGCGCGCAAAAACGTCGCGCGGATCGGCGTCGAGCGGCGGCACACACATGAAGCCGCCACAGCGGGTGCGGGGCTGCGATTCGAGCATCTCGACGATCTCTGCCAGCTGATCCAGTCCGGTGCCGCCGCGCGCGCTATCGCCATCGGCGGAGAGCTGCACGAGGCAGTGCAGCACCGTGTCCTCCTGGCGCTGGCCACGCTCGATGGCCAGCTCCATTCCGCGATCCAGCTTCTCGGCGATGGCCACCGAATCCACGGAGTGCACCCAGTCTGCCCAGCGGGCGATCGAGTTGGCCTTCTTGGATTGGATCTGCCCGATCATATGAAAGGACATCTCCGGCAGGGCTTCCTTCTTCTCTTTGGCCTCTTGGTCCCGATTCTCCCCCACCGCTGTGACTCCGAGCTCCTGCAGCAGCGCCACATCGGAGACGGGATGAAACTTCGTCACTGGCAGCAATTGAATCTCGGCGGCCTCGCGGCCCGCATGGGCGGCGGCCTCGGAGATGGTGGCGCGCACCCGCTCTAGCCGGGTGGCGAGTTCCTCGCGCCTGGTCAGCGTCTCTTCACTCATTTTTCCTCCTAGGATCGGCGTGGCTCGTGTGCGTGAGCCGCGGCGCGGCCGTTGAGCCACACCAGCCCCGCTTGGCGTCCGGTGGGCCCCTGGGCGCGGCGATAGGAAAATAGCGACTCGTCCTCGATGGTGCAGCGGGGATCAACATCAATGGCGCGCACGCCCAGCGCGCGCAGCTGCGCTACCAGCCCGGCCCGAATATCCAATCCCGTGGTGCCCGTGGCGGTGCGGCACCGACTACCCGGCAGACGGGACTCGACATCGGCGGCCATCTCTGGCGGCACCTCATAGCGCGCCCCAGAGGCGGCGGGGCCGAGCAGGACATGGATGGCCTCTGGCCGGGCCCCGAGCTCCACCATGGTCTCTACGGTGCGGCGGACGATGCCATTGCGCGCGCCCATCCGGCCGGCATGGGCGGCGGCGACTACCCCGGCATGGTGATCCGAGAGCAGCACCGGCACGCAGTCAGCCACCAGCACGGCGAGAGCGAGGTCGGCGCTGGTGGTCACCAGCGCATCGCTGGCGGGCACCGGCTCCTGCTGCGGACGATCGACCACGGTGACTGTCGGGGAATGGATTTGCTCCATCCACACGATGCGCTCCGGGGCGAGGCCGATGATGCGGGCTAGCCGGCGGCGATTAGCGGCGACAGCCTGCGGATCATCGCCCACGTGATCGCCAAGATTAAAACTGTCGTAAGGGAAGGCCGAAGCCCCGCCGGCACGGCTAGTTACAACCTTGCGGACGGGGCGAGTATCGATAGTCACGTAACTGCTTCAGTTCCTAACGCATGAAATCGGGAATGTCGAGGTCATCCACCGGCGGCTCCGAGCGGCGCGGTTCGGGGCGCTCCTCGTAGTCATTGTGGGTAAACAACCCCGGGGAGCGATCGCTGCCCAAGCGGTGGCGTGCTTGGTTAGCGCGGTCATCATAGGCGCGGTGCTCGCGGGCCGGCTCCTCGGCACGCTCGGGGGCGGGGCGCTCGCCGGACTCGGCGCGCTCGCCGCGGCCGAACATGCCCTCGTTCTGGCGCGGTGCCGGGGTGGGGCTGGCGGCAGCCGGGCGCTCCGCGGGCTGGCGCACATTATCGTTATCGGCCACCGAGGCGGCATCGTCGAAGCCCGTGGCGATCACGGTGACGCGCACCTCGTCGCCGAGGGTGTCGTCGATGATGGTGCCGAAGATGAGATTCACATCCGGATCGGACTGGCTCTCCACCATCTCTGCGGCCTGGTAGACCTCCTGCAGGCCCAGATCGGAACCACCGGCGAAGGAGAGCAGCACTCCCTTGGCGCCTTCCATGGTGGACTCCAGCAAGGGAGAGTTGATGGCCTGCTCTGCTGCCGCCACCGCGCGGTTATCGCCCCGCGAGGAGCCGATGCCCATGAGGGCGGAGCCGGCATCGGACATCACGGCACGCACGTCCGCAAAGTCCACGTTGATAATGCCCGGGGTGGTGATGAGCTGGGTAATGCCCTGCACGCCGTTGTAGAGCACCTCGTCCGCGGAGCGGAAGGCCTCCATCATGGAGAGGTTGGCATCGCCTAGCTGCAGCAGGCGATCATTAGGAATCACGATGAGAGTGTCGCAGGAGTCGCGCAAGGCCTCGATGCCCTCGAGCGCCTGACGCATACGGCGGCGGCCTTCAAACTTGAAGGGACGGGTCACCACGCCCACGGTGAGCGCGCCCATCTTCTTGGCGATATTGGCCACCACCGGGGCCGCGCCGGTGCCGGTGCCGCCACCCTCGCCGGCGGTCACGAAGACCATGTCGGCGCCCTTCAGGGATTCCTCGATCTCGGACTTGTGGTCCTCGGCAGAGGTGCGGCCCACCTCGGGATTAGCCCCGGCGCCAAGGCCGCGGGTGGCCTCACGGCCAATGTCGAGCTTGACGTCGGCATCCGAGAAGAGCAAAGCCTGCGAGTCGGTATTAACGGCGATAAATTCGACGCCCGCCAGGCCCTCTTCAATCATGCGGTTGACGGCGTTGACGCCGCCGCCGCCGACACCGACGACCTTGATGACGGCGAGGTAGTTGTTCGGTGAGGTCATGGTTATAAGGCTCGCCTTTCGGGTTTTTCTCGTGTGATCCTAGTTTTATGTGCGCTCAGGTGTAGCCCACATATTGTTGAAACAATGTAAGTCCATCATGGTCGACACATACGCATTTGAGGGTGACATTCGCGCGGCGTGTCTTTAACCCTAAAGCTCAACTTTAGAGTTCTGACGTGCGCTTTCGCTTAGCGGGTCGTGACCATATTCGGGTTGCTCACATTCCACCAGTCCTCAGGGCGAGTGAGCACCGCACGGGTGGCCCGTGCCTTATTGGCGGCATCCTCGGCCGAGCCCCAATACACGGCCTTGGCCCCCATCTCGGCGTTCTCGAAGTGCAAGGTCAGCTCGAAGGGGCTCGGGGCTTCGACGAAGCGCAGCAGCCCGCGCTGGTCGCCGGCGATCTCCTCCCACGCGTTCACGGCGTCGACGACGGCCGCATAGATCTTGGGGTTGTCATCGCTCATGCCCACAATCTTCATCGCGCCGCGCGGATCATCGCTGATCACGAAGGGCACCCCATCGCGGTCGGCAAGATGCGCGCCATCGGCCTGTTCGGAAAAGATGAAGGGTTCGCGCTCCACCACCTGGACTTCGATGCCGCGGGGCGAGGAATGGCCCACCGTCGCCGATTTCACCCACGGCAACTCCGCGACGCGGCTCGCCGCACCAGCGGTATCCACGCGCAGCGAGTTTTCCCCTTCCACCACACCAGCGGCGGCGAGCACCTCCTCCGTGGAGGTTTCCTTATTCCCCTCTACCGAGACCTGCGAGACGGTGATGATGGGAAAGAACACGCAGATCAGCACTGCCACTGCCCCCAGGGCGATCACCGCGCCGAAAGCTTGGACAATCCTCCTGCGGCTCACTTATTCCCCCGCCTCTGCTGTGGTGGCGGAGCTGGACAAGCCCTCGAGAATTTCGTCGGCAAGCATCGTCACCGAGCCCGCCCCCATAGTGAGCACAATGTCGTGCGGGTTCACCAGTTCAGCAACCACCCCGGGCACCTCGGCGAAGCTATCCACATAGCGGCAGGGCGCGCTCACCTTATCGGCGATGACGCTGCCGTTCACGCCTTCGACGGGCTCCTCGCGGGCGCCGAAAATATCGAGCACCACCACGGCGTCGGCCATCGACAGAGCGGCGGCGAACTCCTCAGCGAATTCGATCGTGCGCGAGTAAAGGTGCGGCTGGAATACCACCACCACTTTGCCTCGCCCGATCGCGCCGACCTTGTCCTGGGCGGCTCCAATCACGGCGGAAACCTCGGTGGGATGATGCGCATAGTCATCAAAGACGCTCACCCCCAGGGCCGGCCCCTCGGCCACGGTGCCGTGATACTCGAAGCGGCGGCGCACCCCGGTGAACTCGCTGAGCCCTTCGGCCAGGGCGTCCACATCGCCACCGGCGACATGGCCGGCGAGCAAGGCGGCGGCGGCGTTGAGCACCATGTGCTCCCCGGGTACGTGAATGGTGACGTCCACGGCGGTATCGCCGAGGCGAATCCGGGCGCGGGTGCCATACACCGTGGTGGTGCGCTCCTCGATAATCGCGCCGGCCGGCACATCTGGGTGCATGGAGCAGGCCTCGCGGGTGCCATAGCCGACCACCGTGGTGCCCTTAGCCACACACCGCTCCCCCAACGCGGCGGCGTGTTCATCATTGAGGCACACCACCAGCGTGCCATCGTCGACAAGCCGCGCTGCGAAATCATCGAAGACGGTGAAATAGGCGTCGTGGGTTTTGAAATAGTCCAGGTGATCCGGCTCGATATTGGTCACCACGGCCACCTTGGGCCGGTATTGCAGCAGCGAGGCATCCGATTCATCGGCCTCGGCCACAAAGCAGCTGCCGGTGCCGTGGTGGGCGTTGGTGCCGGCCTTATTGAGCTGGCCGCCGATAGCGAAGCTGGGATCCATGCCCGCCTGCTGCATGGCCACTACCGCCATGGAGGTGGAGGAGGTTTTGCCGTGGGTGCCCGCGAAGAGCACCTGGTCGTGGCTATCCATGAGCAGCGCCAGCATTTCCGAACGGCGCAGGATAGGAATATTCAGCTCACGGGCGCGCACCAGCTCGGGATTGTCTTGGGGGATCGCCGCGAAGGAGGTGACAACGGCAGTGGGGGGTGTGCCCTCCCGGTCGATATTGGCGGCGTCGTGGCCGATGGAGATGTCCACTCCCATGGACCGCAATGCCAGCACCACCCGGGAATCCTTGGCATCGGATCCACTGACCTCGGATCCTCGCGCCAGCAAGATGCGCGCGATGCCGGACATGCCCGCACCGCCGATTCCAATCATGTGCACCCGCGTTAGGTCCGCGTCCACCATCTGCTCGCTCACCACTGTTCTCCTCGTGTATGTGTGTTTCTGTGCTCGTGACGACGCCACCTCGCCACCACAGTCCTGCTGTGGGCGGCGCGGCGCGCCTTAGGGTTGATGTTAGCCGCGTGCGGCCTGAACGATGCGCTCGGCGATGTCCTCGGCGGCGCTGCCCAATCCGGCCTGGTCGGTGGAGTGCACCATGGCCTCATAGAGCTGTTCATCACTCAGGATCGCCAGCACCTGGGTGGCGAGGCTGTGGCCGTTGAGATCGGCGTCGGCGATGATGGTCGCGCCGCCGGCACTGATCACCGGCTGGGCATTGAGCCCCTGTTCGCCATTGCCATGCGGCAGCGGCACGTAGATGGCGGGGGTGCCGGAGGCACTCACCTCGGCCACCGTCATCGCGCCGGCCCGGCAGCAGATGATATCGGCGGCCGCATAGGCCTTGTTCATCTCGGTGATATACGGCAGCGGCACATAGCCGGCACGCGCCTCGGGTGCCTCGTTCTTCTTGCCATAGGCGTGCAGCACCTGCACCTCGCCGGCGAGGAGCTCCTCGAGTCCCTCGGCCACGGCACGGTTGAGCGAGCGCGCGCCCTGGGAGCCGCCGGTGACCAGCAGGGTGCGGCGCTGCGGATCCAGACCGAAGCTCTCGCGTGCCTCCTGCTGCGCCTGCTCCCCGCGGGTATGGGCGTGGGCGCTGCGGATGGGCACGCCCACCACATCGCCGGGGATGCCGGACTCGGCCACCGCATTCAACCCGGTGCCACCGAGACGTACGCCCAGCTTATTGGCCATGCCGGCGCGGGCATTGGCCTCGTGTACGAAGAAGGGGATGCCGAGGCGGCGCGCCGCCAGATAGGCGGGCGCGGAGACATAGCCGCCGAAGCCGATGAGCACGTCTGCGTCGACAGCCTTGAGTACTGCGATGGTGGCGCGCACCGAGTTGAGCACCCGCCACGGCAGCTTGGCCAGAGCCATGCTGGGTTTGCGGGGCACCGGTACCGGTGGGATGGTGCGCAGCTCATAGCCGCGCTCGGGCACGAGGTCCATCTCGAGTCCTCGGGTGGTGCCGAGGGCTGTAATGCGGATATTCTCCTCCCGCGCCCGCAGTGCATCAGCAACAGCGAGGGCAGGTTCGATGTGGCCAGCGGTGCCGCCGCCTGCCACCACCACGGATAGTGTTGTCTCGCTCATGGGGCCTTTCTACCTTTGCCGATTATGGGAATGAGGATGGCGACGCACATGGGTGAGTGGTTCGCCATAGCGGCGCACGCGATCGCGTTCGCTGTGCCGGGTCAGCGCTTCTCGACGCCGCGAGCTGGGCCGGGCATCGCGCTGCTCATGCTCTCCCCCACTGCGGGGTGACTCGCCCCGGCCCTCGCGAACGGACACGCCCGTGGCCATCGGCTCGGGCAGCATGAGCAGCCGATCGAACCATGGCCGGCCATGGGACTGCAGGGCGGAAATCGCCTCTGGTTCGTGGCGGGCGCAGTTCAACAACAGGCCCATGGATGCCAGGGTGATAATCGCCGAGGTACCGCCCGCGGAGATCAGCGGCAGCTGAATACCCGTCACCGGCCACAGGCCGATCACATAGCCGATATTAATGAATGCTTGGATCACGATGGAGCCGGTGAGCGTGGCCGCCAACAAGGAGAGGAAGCGGCTATTGCTCCGCAGCGCGATGCGGAAACCGAGCACGCAGAGCGCGGCGTAGAGCACGATCACCATGGTGGCGCCCACGAGCCCAGTTTCCTCGCCGATGATGGCGAAGATGAAGTCGTTTTTCGCCTCCGGCAAATAGAACCACTTGGCGCGAGATTGCCCCGGACCGACGCCGAACAGGGACCCATCGGAGAGGGAGAGATAGCCCTGATAGGACTGGAAGGCGGCACCGCGGGTGTCATCGAAGCGACCGAAGAAGGCGTCCTTGAACACCGAGATGCGATCGGAACGAAAACCCGAGGAATTCCTCACCGCCACCGCCAGCGCGATAACGGTGGCGACAGCCGTGAACACGATATAGCGCAGATCCAATCCGGCAAATACCAGAGTCACACCCACCACGACGAGGAACGCCAAGGCCATGCCGACGTCCCTCTCCGCGAGGATCAGTCCAAGCATCCCCACCGCGACGAAAATGAACCAGCCGAAGCGTGCTTTTTTCTTCTCCGGAGGGCAGTCCGCGAGCCACGCGGAGCCCCATACCGCGATTGCCACCTTGGCCAGCTCGGAGGGCTGGAGCCGGATGGGGCCGAACACGATCCACGATTGGGAGCCCACCTCTTCGCGGCCGGTACCAATGGAGGGCACGAGCACGAGGACCAAGAGCAGCACGGACACGGCCAGCACCCAGGGGGCACTGCGCCGAATGGCCTGGGGGCGCAGGCGCAGACACAGCCACATCGCCACGAAGCCCACGCCGACCATGAGGGCTTGGCGCATCGCCGTGCCAAACACGGAGGCGCCCTCAAGCACCGACCATGTCATCGAGGAACTGGCCACCATCAAAATGCCGAAGAAGGCGAGGATGACCACGATGGAAGCAACAGCGTAGTAGTCCAGCAGTGGCCGCAAGGCCACGTGAAAATATTTCCGTCGGCCGCCGTGTTCGTTGGTGAGCACGTTAGACATTGCCACCTCCAGTTGTGGGGAATGCGGCACGCATGGCGTCGGCGAAGATATCGCCGCGTTCACCCATGCCGCTATACATGTCCAATGATGCCGCAGCAGGCGCCAAGATCACGTCAACACCGGCCACGGCGTGTTCGCGGGCGAAAGCAGCGATCTCTGCCATGGCCTCGTACTTATCGGTGCTGGTTGAGACATAGACCGGCAGCTCGGGGACGTGCAGCGCCAGCTGCTCGGCAATGAGCGGGGCGTCCACCCCGAGCAGTGCGGCGGCTACCATGCGGTCGCCATGAGCGCGGACCACCTCGGAGACATCGGCGCCTTTGAGCTGGCCGCCGGCCACCCACAGGATGGACTCGAAGCCCTTGAGGGCGGCGTCGGCGGCGTGCGGATTGGTCGCTTTGGAATTATCAATCACGGTGATCGCGCCGGCGGCATCAGTCACCTGGTGCACCACCTGGCCGCGGTGGGCGGCCACCCCGAAGCTATCGAGAGCGGCGGCAATATCGGCGGGGGCAACTCCGTGGGCGCGGGCCATGGCAGTGGCGGCCAAGGCGTCGAGCTGACCGGCGCGCCCCGCAGGGGAGATCCCCTCGATGGGGCGAATAGGGATGCCCTCCTCGGCAGCGGCTGCCGCCGGCAGAAATGCTCGATCCACGATCCAGCCGTCCCGCACCCCCACCTGGCCAGGGGCGGGATCGCCCAGGGTAAAGCCCACGGTGCGCCCGGCGGCCTGGGATTCCATGGCGCGCACATGCTCATCGTCCACGCCGAGTACGCTCAACTCGCCGCGCAGGATGCGTGCCTTGTCCGCGCCATAGGCAGCGAAGCTGCCATGCCAGTCAATGTGGTCCTCGGCCAGGTTGAGCACGCAGCCACAGTCTGGGGTGAACTCGCTGCTCCAGTGCAGCTGGAAGCTCGATAGCTCCGCCACCACCACCTCCACCCGTGGGGTGTCCAGCAGCGCATCGGGGATGGCGATGCCGATATTGCCCACCGCCGCCGAGGCCGGATTGTGGCGCTTGATCATCGCCGCCAGCATGGCGGTGGTGGTGGTTTTCCCATTGGTGCCAGTGATCGCCAGCCAGGTGCGGCGCGGGCCGAAGATCTCGGCGCGGTCCACAAGGTAGGCGAATTCCACATCGCCAAGGACGGGAATGTCCGCGGAGATGGCGTCGACAAGCAGCGGCGAATCGGGGCGCCATCCCGGTGAGGTGATCACGCAGGAGAACTCGCTCAGCCGGGCGCGGGCCGCCGCCGTGCTCAGGGCTTCGGCGCCGAGTTCGGCGATGGCATCGGCTGCGGCGGGATTATCGTCGGCGATCGCCATCTCCGTACCCAAGGCACGCACGAGTCTGGCGCAGCCACGACCCGAGATGCCGGCCCCGGCCAGCAGTATGGGACCTGCGAGAAACTCCGGCAGCCCAGAGGCGTCAGCGGTGGATGGGTGGGAGAGCTGATCTGCAGACATGATGAAAGGCTATACCCCTGCGCTGGTGAGCCACTCGCTGTAGAACAGCGCCATGCCCGCGGTGCAGGCCATGGCTGCGAGCAGCCAGAATCGGATGGTGACGGTGGTTTCAGCCCACCCGCCGGACTCGAAGTGGTGGTGGAAGGGGGCCATGCGGAACACGCGGGTGCCGCGAGTTTTGAAGACGATGATCTGAATGGCCACCGAGGCGACCTCGATGACGAAGAGCGCGCCGACGATAATCATGAGCAGCTCCGTGCGCGAGGCCACGGACAATCCCGCCACGAGGCCACCGAGCGCGAGTGAACCGGTATCACCCATGAAGATCTTGGCGGGCGCGGCATTCCACCACAGGAAGCCCGCGCAGGCGCCGGCGCCGGCCGCCGCGAGCATGGCGAGATCAAGCGGATCGCGCACCGAATAGCAGCCCGGCTGCACGGCGACATCGCAGGAGTTGCGGAATTGCCAGAAGGTCATGGTGGTATAGGCCACCATCACCATGGCGGTGGAACCGGCGGCGAGTCCGTCGAGACCATCAGTGAGGTTCACCGCATTCGACCAAGCGGACACGAGGATGTAGATGAACACCAAAAACACCAGAGTGCCCAGGATGCCTCCGCCAAAAGCCAGATCCACGGTGTCGATATCGCGAATGAACGACAGGTGCGTGGACGCGGGGCTGATGCCTTGGTCATTCTCAAAGCGCAGCGCACAGAATCCGAAGATGACGGCGACCGCGAGCTGCCCGAAGAGCTTGCCCTTCTTATTCAGCCCCAGATTGCGGCCCTTCGCCAGCTTGATGTAGTCATCGGCAAAGCCCAGCCCGCCGAGGGCGAGCGTCAACAACAGCACCAAGATGCCGGAGGCGGTGAAGGCGGTGGATCCGGTGATCGCGCCCACGATGGTTGCGACCACATAGCCGCCGAGAATACCGGCGAGGATCGCGATGCCGCCCATGGTGGGGGTGCCGCGCTTCCGGAGGTGCGAGGCCGGCCCATCCTCGCGAATTTCTTGGCCCAGCCCCTCGGCCGAGAAGCGACGAATGAGCACCGGGGTGAGGAAAATGGCAATGAGGAAGCTCACTACCCCGCTGATGATGATCTGCGTCATGACGTAATCTACCCGTGCGTTTCTTTCTATACCTTCGTGACTGTTCTGGCGTTTATCGGCTCTTGCTCAGTTGCGCCAATTGCTCGGCGACGTACCACAGCCGATCGGCATTGGACGCCTTGACCAACACCACCTCGCCCGGCTCGACGCCGGCGGCAATGATATTCAGCGCCCCGTCCACGCCCTCGGCGATATGGGTGTCGATACCGAGTTCCTCGGCCACGCCAGCGAGGGCGTGGGTGTTGACGTCCGTACCGACCGTGATGAGGTGATCGATGCCCTGATCCAGCAGCACCTGCCCCAGATCCTCGTGGGCGCTGATGGCATCCTCGCCCAGCTCGGCCATCTGTCCTAAGATCGCCCAGCTGCCGGTGCCAGCGGCGGCGGCCGTGGAGGCCAGCGTCTTGATGCCGGCGCGCATGGAGTCCGGGTTGGCATTATAAGAGTCGTTGATAATCACCACTCCATCGCTGCGGGTGGTGATGGCCATACGGTTCGCCGAGGCCGCCGTGTGGGCGCTCAGAGCCGCCGCGATCTGTGCGCACTCTAGGCCCACAGCATGCCCCACCGCCGCCGTGGCCAGGGCGTTATACACCTGATGTTCGCCGCTGACCTGCAGCTGGACATCCGCGCTGCCGCTCGGGGTGGTGAGGACGAAGCGCGGGCGTGCTAGCTCATCCACGCGCACCTCGGTTGCCGTGATATCGGCCTGCGGCTGGGGCGCGCGCCCGTCGAGCGCCGCCGAGGTAAAGAGCACCCGCGCCGCG
Organism: Corynebacterium sp. TAE3-ERU2; assembly: GCF_019209955.1. Classification (NCBI taxonomy): domain Bacteria; kingdom Bacillati; phylum Actinomycetota; class Actinomycetes; order Mycobacteriales; family Corynebacteriaceae; genus Corynebacterium; species Corynebacterium sp. TAE3-ERU2. Next base: position 323,118 of record NZ_JAHUTL010000001.1, read on the forward strand.
GTCGTCTGCGCCATCTGCGCCACCAGCTCATCATCGGCGTTGAGCACCGCTACCCCGTCGGCGGGCAGGGCCTCGATGATCTCGCCCTTGGCGGTGGCGATATTCTCCCGCGAACCAAACTCGCCCAGGTGGGCGCTGCCCACGTTGAGCACCACCGCAATATCGGGGCGGGTGATCTCGGTGAGATGACGAATATGCCCGATCCCACGGGCAGACATTTCGCTGATGAGATAGGTGGTGTCCTCATCGCATTTGAGCGCGGTATAGGGCAGGCCGATCTCATTATTAAAAGACCCAGGCGGCGCGACGGTCTCCGCCACCGAACGCAGCAATGTGGCCAGGAAATCCTTGGTTGAGGTCTTGCCCGCGGAGCCGGTCACACCCACCACCTTCAGCCCGTGTTGCTGCTGCAACTCCGCGGTATTGCGGCGGGCCAGCGCCGCCAACCCGCCCACCACGGCCTCCGTGCGGCCGGTGGTATCGACGGCGAAGGCATAGGCGTTGTCCATGCTGCGATCCAGCTCGGTCACCGGTAGCACGATCGCGGGCCCCTCGACCTCCTGGGCCACCAAGGCAGCCGTCGCCCCAGACTCGAGGGCGGTCGGCACGAAATCGTGGCCATCCACATTCGCCCCAGGCAGGGCAACAAATAGCGAGCCCTGGGCAACATTGCGGGAGTCAAACTCCACCGGCCCGGTCACGATGGACTCAGGATCGGCACTGGCAGAGAGCTCCCCGCCGGTTATCTCGGCGATCTGCGCGAGCGTGTACTTCTTCATCAGCTGGCCTTTACTTGCTCTCGGTGCCGCGCTGCTTGAGTGCGGCACGGACCTCTTCACGATCATCAAAGTGGTGGTTGACGCCCTTGATCAGCTGGCCGGTCTCATGGCCCTTGCCGCAGACCACCACGGCGTCGCCCGGCTGGGCCCAGTTGATGGCGGCGATAATGGCCTCGCGGCGATCGCCGATCTCCGTCACCTCGGCGCCCGGGGTCTCGGCCTGCTGCTCGGTGGCGCCGCGCACGACCTCGGCGCGGATGGATGCCGGCTCCTCGGAACGCGGGTTGTCATCGGTGATCACCACGAAGTCGGCGCGCTTGACCGCCTCTGCGCCCATGATCGGGCGCTTAGTGGCGTCGCGATCGCCGCCGGCACCAATCACCGCTGCGACCCGACCGGAAATCTGGGCGCGTACGGTGTCCAGCACCTCGGCGATGGCCCCCGGCTTATGGGCATAATCCACCACGGCCATAAAGTCTTGGCCCTCATCGATGGATTCCATGCGCCCGGGCACGGCTACCTCGGCGATGCCTTGGGCCACTGCGTCCACATCGGCGCCAACTGCATGAGCACAGGCGATGGCCAGGGCGGCATTAGCCACGTTGAAACGGCCGGGCAGCGGCAGCTGCACGGTGTGGGCGGCGCCATCCACGGTGAGGATAAAACGCTGGGAGCCGGTAGCGGAGACCTCAATATCGGAGGCGGTCACCTCGGCGCTCTGGCCGTGGGTGGCCACGCGCAGCACAGACTCGCCGGCGCGCTCGGCCATGGACTCGCCCCAGTGATCATCGATGCACACCACTGCCTGCTCGGCGTGCTGCGCGCTGGAGGGATCAAAGAACAGGGCCTTGGCCTCGAAATACTCCTCCATCGTGGGGTGGAAATCGAGGTGATCCTGCGACAGGTTAGAAAAGCCCGCGACGGCGAAGTGCGTGCCGGCGACGCGACCGAGCACGAGGGCGTGGCTAGAGACCTCCATGATCACGTGTGTGACCCCCTCCTCCACCATGGTGGCGAAGAGCTTCTGCAGCGTCGGGGCCTCCGGGGTGGTGAGCTTGGTCGCCACGGGGGTGCCGTTGATACGGGTTCCGGTGGTGCCGATCAGCCCCACTCGATGCCCAGCCTTCATCATGCCCTTTTCCAGCATGTAGCTGGTCGTGGTCTTACCGGAGGTGCCGGTGACGCCGATGATGCTGAGCTTCTCCGAGGGGTTGTTATAAATCGCTGCGGAGACCGGTCCGAGGATCTCGCGCACATCGTCTACCACGATGATCGGGCGGGTCTCCTCCGCGTCGCGAAGAATGCCGGCGCCGGCCTGATCGGTGAGGATCACCGCGGCCTCACAGCCGCTGGCATAGGTGGCGCCGTGCACCTGAGTGCCGGGGAGCGCCGCGAACACAGCGCCCGCGGGCAGCGAGGTGGAATCCAGTCCAATCTCGCTCACGCTCAGAGCCTCGCTGGGCTCATTGATTACGCTGCCGCCGCTGAGGGTAAGGACCTCAGAAAAGTTCAGTGCCACGCGCAGTTTCCTCCTTGATATATAGGGCTCATTAGTCTCTAGCGCTATTCAGTTATAGGCTGCCGTGCTGCTCGCCGGCGCCGTGGTGCGCATTCGGTTGCGCTCTACTTTAAGCGCAACCGCCGGGCGATGCTGCACCCGCCTCGCACCGCCCTGCACCGCCCGCTGCGGGGTGGAGCAGGACCTGTGCCTAGTAGGCCTGAAGCACAAGGTTGCCCTCGCGCGGCGGGCTGAGCGGAACATTATCCCGCGCCAGCAACCACTGCGCAATGTCTTTAAACAGGGGCGCGGCCGTGCCGCCACCGCCGCCGTGGACGCCGCGTTCTGGGTCATCGAGCATGATGCCGATGACATAGCGGGGATCATCCGCCGGAGCGATACCGGCGAAGGTGATCCAATAGTCCGAGTTGGAGTAGGCGCCGGTATTTTCATCGACCTGCTGCGCGGTACCGGTCTTGCCGGAAATCTGATAGCCCTCAATCGCCCCATCAGGAGCGGTTCCGGATTGGCCACCATCGGCGCCCTGCACCACGCCTTGGAACATATTGCGCACCACCTTGGCCGCCTCGGGCTTCATCACCTGCACGCTCTCGGGTGCCTCAATGGGCACCTCATTGCCCTCGGCATCGGTCTTGGACTTCACGATGCGCGGCTGGATGCGCTCGCCATCATTAGCGATGGTTTGATAGATCCCCGTCATCTGCAGCAGCGACATCGCCATACCCTGTCCGATGGGCAGGTTGGCGAAGGTACCGCCGCCCCAGTCCTCGCGGGCGGGCAAGAGGCCGGCGGTCTCGCCGGGCAGCTCCACTCCCGTGGCTTCTCCGAGGCCGAAACGGTGCAGATAGTCATTGAAGCGATCCTCCCCTACGCGCTGGGCGAGCATCAGGGTGCCCACGTTGGAGGATTTAGCGAAAACACCGGTGGTGGTGAAGCCCACCGTGCCGTGTGGCCATGCATCGCGCACGGTCACACCCGCCATGTCGATGGAGCCGGGCACGCTGAGCACCTCGTCTGGGGTGGTCAGCTCATTGTCGATCGCCGCAGAGGCGGTGATGATCTTCGCCACCGAGCCCGGCTCGAAGGGATTGGAGATCGTCGGATTGGTGAAACTCCGCCCCTCCTCGAGTTGCTTTTTAATATCGCCATTGGGGTCAATGGTGTCGGAATTGGCCATGGCGAGCACCTCGGCGCTGCGGGCGTCGAGCACGATTGCCTGGGCACTCTCGGCACCGGAAATATCCTTAGCCTGCTGCACCTGCTGCTGCACATAGGTCTGCAAATCCAGATCCAGTGTGAGCTCATAGCTGGCGCCATCCTGCACCGGGACGACGTCGCGAAGCGTGCCCGGAATAGCCTGGCCATTGGTGGAGACATCCTCCTTAGAGGAGCCATCCTTCCCAGCCAGATTCTCGTCCGCATAGAGCTCGAAACCGAACTGGCCCTCGCCTTCCATGCTGGTCTTACCCACCACGTTCTGGGCGATAGCCCCATTGGGATAGTTGCGGATTTCTTGATAGTCCGCGGCAATACCGGGGAAGGTGTCGACGATCTCCGCCGCCACATCCGGATCCACATTGCGCACGAGGATCTCATAGGAGGAATCGGCCTCGAGCTTTTTCAGGATGTCTTCTGGCTTCACGTCCTCCGCGCTTGCCCCAGCCTCCTTGATGGTGGCGGGAATCTCCTGCGCAATTTTCTCCAATTGCTTATCGACGTTGTCCGCGATGGCCTGCTCGCGTTCCTGCTCGCTCATATCGTTGTAGCCGCCGGCCTCGTAGAGCTTATAGTCCTGGCGTTCGCGCTCTTCCTCACGGAACTGCTTCGGCGAGACGGTCAGCGAGCGGGCCTGCATGGTCGAGGCAAGGCTGTGGCCATGACGATCCTCGATCGCGCCCCGGCGCGCGGGATCCACATAGAGGCGGCTGCGCTGGGCCTCCGCCTTGGCCGCAAACTCCGGGCCCCACACGACCTGCACGAGGGCGAGTCGGCCGATGAGCACCACGGCGAGAAGGATCGCAAAAACTTGCGCCACGCCGAGGCGCTTTTTCAGATTGACGGGGCCACTGGTGCTGAGCCACGTCCAGAAACGCGAGGTGGCCTGGGGCGGCTGCGACCCGCGTTCCGAGCGCGGGGCACGGGGAGCATCGTCGAGCCGGGGGCGGCGGCGAGAACGCGCCGAGACGTCGGCCGCCTCACCGCGTTCGCGGCGAACCGGGCGGCGGGGTTCCCTGCGGCGCGGCCTAGATGATTCACTCACGAACCGAGACTCCTTCACTACCCTTAAAGAAAACGCTGGCCTTGGAACTGACAAGACAGGGCTTTTAGCCTCAAAACTACAGCTAGTGCCCTGTCTATAGAGGTCGAGTTCAGTCTAAACCGCCTAGCGCCCCGCATAGGGGAGCGGCGCACCGGATTGCGCGCTATTCGGCGTCTCGCGCGTTTCGGCGACACCATCATTCACCGAGTTATTACGCGGCGCGACGGCTTCGAGACGATCGCGCATCTCCTCGGTGCGGTTGGGATCGCTGCTGGCGCGGTTCGGCCGGCCCTGTCCCTTATTGACGTCAATGATCGGCAAATTCCCATTGGGGTTGGGAGCCAGCTTCTCCTCCACTACCCCATCGCTGCGCACGTCGAGAGCACCCGGCTGGCCGGGAATCACCATCTTGTGATCGGCGGCCCTGGCGGCCGCATCAGCGGCGGCGCGGGATTGTTCCACATCGCGGCGCAGGGTTTCGAGCTGATTACCCAGCTGGGCATCCTGCTGCGAGAGGCGCTGAATAGTAAAGGTCTGCTCCGTGTTCAGTCCGGACAGCGACATCGTGCCCACCACACCGAGCACGCTGAGCAGGAGGAAGAACACCAAGGTGCGCACCACGCCCTGATCCGGGCGCGGGGATTCCACGCGGCGGCCGCGCACCGACACCACCTGTTGGCTGCCCAGCCTGCGCTGGAACTTCCGCTGCGGCTTCGGCGCCGCCGGCGCCTGCGGCCGCAAGGTGGTGGCACGGTGGCCATAACGGGTGCTCAATGACTCCCGCTCGGCGGTGTCCCTGTCACGCTCGAGCGTATCGACGCTGCTGAAGGTGCTCGTGCTGTAATCCCGCGAGCGATGGGAGGTATCCGCCCAACGCGGGGAGGGACGATAAGCATCGTGCTCTGCCTGGCCCGAGCCATCCTGCGCGCTGCGCCGAGGACGCCGCACGGGGGTTCCTGCGGTGAGGGTCATGTCTTAGAGCCTTTCTTCCGATACTTTTTCAGCGGCGCGCACCCGCACCGATGCGGCGCGGGGATTCATCTCGATCTCGGCGGCGGATGCCTTCTCCGAGCCGCGGGTGAGCAAGCGGAACGACGGAGCGGTTCCCGGGAGATCCATGGGCAGCCCCGGCGGAGTGGTGGAGGTCGTGAGATCGGTGAGCACCTTTTTCACGATCTTGTCCTCGAGCGACTGATAGCTCATGAACACCATTCGCCCGTGCGGGGCGAGTCGTTCGGCCACCACGGGGATGAGCTTTTCCAGTGACTCGAGTTCCGCATTGACTTCCACACGCAGGGCCTGGAAGGTGCGCTTGGCTGGATGCCCGCCCGTACGCCGGGTCGCCGCGGGGATGGTGTCGTACAGCAACTCCACGAGCCGCGCCGAGGACTGGAAGGGCTCCTTCTCGCGCTCCCGCACGATCGCGCTGGCAATCTTGCCCGCAAAACGCTCGTCACCATAGGTTTTGAGGATGCGCGCGAGATCTCCGTGGCTATAGGTGTTGAGCACATCCGCCGCGGTTAAATGCTGGCTATTATCCATGCGCATATCCAGCGGGGCGTCCACCTTATAGGCGAAACCCCGATCGACTTGATCGAGCTGCATGGAAGACACACCCAGATCGGCGAGCGCCCCGGTGAGGCCATGCTGCTGGGCGCGGATAGCGGCCGGCGCCGTCGAGCGATCGATCTCCTCACCCAGATCATCAAAGCGGGCGTGGATCGGACAGAAGCGAGCGCCGAAGCGCTCGAGCCGAGTACTGGCCTCAGCCAGGGAGCGGGCATCGCGATCGACGCCGATAACGAAACAGCTGGGGAAGGTGGACAGCAGATGCTCGGTGTGTCCACCCGCACCGAGAGTGGCATCGACGATCACGGGATGCTCGGAGGCCTCGATCGCGGGAGCGAGTAGCTCGGTGACGCGATCGCGCAGCACGGGGACATGGCCATGATTGGCTTCGAGCTCCCGCGCTTGGGCGCTGGCTGTATCCACGTCGCGTTCCTGTTGTGTGTGCTGTGACGTCATGGTGCGCGATCGCACCCCCTCTCGCTATGAGTCGTGCAGGTAAATAGATGTGTGGTCTCACCGGACACGTCGGCGGTGTATATAGAGCTCCGTCCGAGGGAACATTCTGGTATCGGGGAAGTACACCAGAACTTCAACCTCAGCCGGAGGTCTACACACACCGCGTGGGCGTTGTCGACAGCGGGCCTGTGTTAGATAAAGCCGCCCAGAACGTCATCCTCTGCTTCCGCGAAGGAATCCTCGGTTTCGGCCTGGTACGCAGCCCATGCCTCGGCATCCCAGATTTCTAGGAAGTCGACCGAGCCGATCACCACGCACTCTTTCTTCAAGGCCGCATACTCACGATGCGCCGCCGAAAGCGTGATTCGACCGTGCCCGTCAGGGCGTTGCTCGTCCGCACTCGCAGCGAGGTTACGAATGAACGCCCTCGCCTTGGGGTTGGTACGCGACACCGCCGCTGCCTTACGTGCTCGAGCAGCAAACTCCTCACGGGGATACACGGCCAAGCTGTGATCTTGACCCTTGGTGACCATGAGGCCGCCCGCAAGTTCCTCGCGGAACTTTGCCGGCAGTGTGAGCCGTCCCTTGTCATCGAGCTTCGGGGTATAGGTGCCAAGAAACATGGGTTTATTGGCCTCCTTTACGTGTCAATCACCTCGAAACCCAGTGATGCGGGATACCTCGTTCAACGCGGCACTCAGGTGCGCATCTCGCATGCCTTCGATATCCAATTTCCTGCCCGCCGAGCGGCCACAATGAGCCGGCCAGCTGACCTAGGCCCCACAATACCCCACTTTCCCCCACTTTTAACAGCCTGCGCCGCCCATTTCTTTTTCTTCTCGCTAAATCCACTGTTCATCGCGGTATTTTTCTCTCGAGCGCGGTGGGAGACACGATGCGCGATGACTCTCTGGGGCGTCACAGTAGGGCACGAGAGGTGACTGTAGTACTCCTGACCCCCATAATCCCCATGCGCACCACCTCTACCTTTTCGCTTTTCAACCGCACTATCTTCACCTTGCACTCGGCCGAGAGCACCGAGTGGGGCACAGTGGGGGATCGCGGTGGGAGAAAGTGGGAAGCCATGTAGTGCACTAGCCCCGTGGGGGTGTGCCGATACTGCTGGCGCGAGGTGTGGGCATGAAAAAAGCGCGCACCTTAATAGGTGCGCGCTGGATGGGGCCTCAGACCCTTAGCCCCCCCCCTAGCGATGAACGGTTGGGGCGTTAGTGCTCGCCGAAGCGGCGGCGGAAACGCTCTTCCATCGAGCTTGTGTCTTGTTTCGGTGCGGCCGCGGGGCGGGAGCTACTGACGGTGTGCAGCTTCGGACCTGACTCGGCCGAGCCGCCCTCGCCGCCGTCACGCAACATCCAGAGACCAGCGCCGAACATAATAAGAAAGCCCACTGCGCCGAGGGCGATGAACCACAGGTTGGTCTGGCTCAGCGCGATGCCACCGATCAGCACAAGAAGGCCGATGACGCCGACGGCAATCCCCCGCAGGCTCAGCGAACCAGAACCACCACCGAAAGCGGATTCCTCTTTAATTGAGGATCCAAACTTGGGATCGTCTGCAAGTAGTGACTGCTCAATCTCACGGAGAAGCTTTTTCTCCTGCTCTGAAAGCGACACTGTTCCTCCCGGGCGGGTGTGTGGCTGGGCTCCTTGTGCAGAGCACCTGCCGCTGATGGGGTCTTCAAAATACAACAACGTTTCACTGCCGCGAATTGTTCCGATCACCATTCACCGGCAGTACTCCCACCCCCGACAGCCCCACACGCCCCGCCATGGATAGCCGCCTCATGGCGACGCTGCGGCCGAGTTTCTAGGCTGCGGTGGAAGTGGGATGCAGCTGCTCATCTACATCGTCTAGGAAGGACTCTACCAGCCGCATCAAGGCACCCACGCGGGCTGGGGAAATGTGCCGATCAAGGCCATTAAGTGCACGCTGCCTCACCCGGGAGAAGGCCTCGAAGAGATCGGCATAGTCGGCACCACGTTGATCTACGAGGCGCAGCTGATCCCAGGCTGAACGCGGCAGCCGTCGCCGCTTCGCCACAGGACTATCTGCCACCCGCGCTCCCGCGAGACGCAGCGCAGCGCGGTAGCCATATTCGAGAGCATCGAGCAATTTATCGTCCAGCAGCGCCTGCTGCGCGGCCTCATAATTGTCCACACCGCTGCGGAAAAGCCGGACACTATTCGGAACGCGAGGACGGAGGGAGGAGACGGTGGAGGATACGATCGGGGTGGCCATGGGCTGCTCCTTCATTATTGAGTGCTGTAGTGCGTTGTTTAGCTGTGACACTAGTGAGCACCCAGGACACTCCACCCTCCGTGTTCGAACACGTGTTCTATCGAGAATGTTCGGCTAGAATATGCCACACATCGCAGAGAAGAATGGTGAAATAAGAAGTTATGGCTGTGGAGGAAATACGCGAGCTCACGACCGTCGAGTTTTGTATGCTGACCCCGCATTTGGTGGACATCTACATTCGCGCAATGGGCTATGACCCCACCTTGGCCGATTCCCGCGTTTCCGCGTGGCGGCATAACTCCCGCAACCGCGATTTTCACGCCTTCATCGCCGTCCACGATCGCTCCATCGTCGGCGTGGTGTACGGCTTTCGTAGCAATAGCACCCAATGGTGGTTCAATCAGGTCTATCACGGGGTACGCCAGACCTACGGCGCCCATAGTCCGCAGCTAGGCACCCTCAAGGATTATGTGGAACTCTCCGAGATCCACGTCGATCCCGCCTATCAAGGCCGAGGCATTGGGCGCCGCCTCATTACGGCGTTTATCGACGCCGCCCCCACCCAGATTCTTCTCTCCACTCCAGAAACCGCCGGGGAAAACAACCGCGCTTTCGGCCTCTACCGCTCTTTAGGCTTTCAGGACCTGCTGCGCAATTTTCGTTTCCTCGGCGATTCCCGCCCCTTCGCGGTGCTTTGTCTTCCCACCTCTTCTTAGGCGGCCGGCTGCCACGCCGGGGCCATGCCGAGATTGTGCAGCACCTCTTGCGTGGCGCGGGCGAAGTTCATCGTCATAAAGTGCAGATCCTCCACCCCTTCCGCGATCAAGCGCTCGGCCATCTCGGAGGTCACCTCGATCCCCACGGCCCGGACCTGCTCATCCGTCTCTGCCGCAAGCAAACGCCGTTCCAGCGCCGTCGGCAAGGAGGAACCGGACAACTCCACCTGACGCCGGGCCGAGCGCAGGCTCGTGATCGGCATCAGGCCGGGAATCACCGGCTTCGCGCCGTGTACGGGATCGGCGGCAGCAAGCCGATCTCGGAGCCGCAGGAAGTGCTCCACATCAAAAAACATTTGGGTGATGGAAAACTCCGCCCCGGCGCGCAGCTTCTCCAGGGTCCAGTGCGTGTCCGCGTCTAGATTCTCGGCGCGATAGTGGCCTTCGGGGAAGCTGGCGACGCCGATAGTGAAGTCGCGGCACTCCTCCACGGATTTGGTTAAACGGATGAGATCGATGGCATAGTTCAGTCCGCCTTCGGTGGGCACCCACTCCCCCAGCGGATTGCCGGGCGGATCACCGCGCAGGGCCAAGAGGTTGGTGAGCCCCAGGTGGGCATACTCCCGCAGGATCGACGTGAGTTCCTCGGCGGTGTGTTCCACCAGAGTCAGGTGCACCAAGGTGGTCAGCGGGTGCTGCGAGAGCCGGCGCGCGATGCGGCCGGTGCGCTCGCGGGTGGAGCCGCCGGCGCCATAGGTCACCGAGGCGAAGGCCGCACCCAGATCGTGGAAGGTGCTCGCCGCGTCCCACATGCGCTGCTCGGCTGCGTCATCGCGGGGTGGCATGAATTCCACCGAGAAGGCCACGCGAGCTTCTCGGGGAGCAGTGATGGCGTCGATAACCGAACGGTGCTGCGGCTGTGTTGTGGGCATGGTGCTGCATTAAAGCACATACAAACCGCTTTGTGCGCGAATTGCCCCCAAAAGTGAACCGAGCGGTTCATTCCTACGGAAAATTATGTGCCCCGCACGCACCTCGTGTCTGCTGCACACGCTAGAGTCAACAGTGATACAACCTAGACCCTCCTCGCCGCCGGCTGGGGCCTCGCTGACCCCTACCCCACTATCGATCTGGAGAGACTGTGATGTCGACTCACTCGGAGCTGTTCACCGACCCTATTCAGGCCATTCCGCCAGTGGTACGTGAGCATTTGCTGAGCTACTGCACACAGCGCAATCAGCACTCCCTCGCTATGGACGAGAACGTGCATCTCGGCACTGCGGTGCTGGAAGATTTCGTGCTCAGTGGCGGTAAGCGCATGCGCCCCATCTTCGGCTGGACCGGCTTCATGGGCGCTCGGAGCCCCGAATGCACCGAGGATATTGAGGCTGTTACGACTGCCTTATCCGCCCTCGAATTCATCCAAGCCTGCGCTCTTATTCACGATGACATTATCGACTCCTCCGATACTCGGCGCGGCTACCCCACCGTGCACCGCCGGGTAGAGGCCTATCACCGAGAGCAAGGCTTTTCCGGCGATGCCGCCCACTTTGGCGAATCACTGGCTATATTGCTCGGCGATATGGCGTTGGTATACGCCGATGACATGGTGATGGATTCCGGCCTATCGGATGCCGCGCTGCGGCGCATACGTGAGCCCTGGCGGGCGATGCGCCATGAGGTCATCGGGGGACAGATCCTCGATATCACCATCGAGTCCAAAGGCGTCGAGGGCGTGGAGGCACCCATGCGCGTCAATCGCTATAAAACGGCCGCCTACACCATCGAACGCCCGCTGCATCTGGGCGCCGCTATCGCCGGCGCAGACGAGAAGACCATCGCCGCCTATCGCTCCTATGGTCGTGACGTGGGGATCGCGTTCCAGCTGCGGGATGATGTGCTCGGGGTCTTCGGCGATCCAGCCGTCACCGGCAAACCGGCCGGCGATGATCTTCGCGAGGGAAAGCGCACCGTATTGGTGGCGCGCACGCTCGCGATTCTCGATGCTCGCGCCCCGCAGCGGGCTGCCCGACTGCGCGAAGGCCTCGGCCACGTGGAAAGCGCCTCCGATATTCAGGAGCTAGCCGAGATTATCGCTGACTCCGGGGCCGTGGACGAGGTGGAAAGCCATATCACCGAGTTAAAGAACCAGGCGCTCGCGACCATCACGGCGGTACCCACCGTGGCGGGCATTCTCGGCGATCTTGCTGAACGCGCAACCGCGCGGAGGATGTAGTGGCGATGGACTGGGCTCGTGCACGCTGGGTCGGTCTCGTCGCCGCAGTGCTGATCATCGCGGGATCCTATGGCGGAGGTGCCATCCGCAACCGCGGCGGAGTATTAGAGGCACTCGGGCTGGACTTTATGAGCTACGGCCATGGCGCCGGGGTGTCCAATACCGTGGTTTGGCTCGGCATTATGGGCACCGTGGCCGCCTGGGTGCTCCTAGGGCGGCAGGTGATGTGGAATCCGCGGCTCTCCGAGAAGGACAAAGTCGCTGAGATCCGCCGCTGTCTCATCGCCTGGGTCGCCCCACTTCTTGTTGCCGCCCCGATTCTCTCGCGCGACGTCTATAGCTATCTCATGCAGGGAGCGATGCTGCGCGATGGCTTCGACCCCTATACCCAAGGCGCTGCGGTGAACCCCGGGCCCTTCCTTTTGGAGGTCAGCCACGACTGGCGCAACACCACCACCCCCTATGGGCCGCTGCATCTATGGATCGGCGAAGGCATTACGAGCCTAGTCGGCGAGAACGTCACCCTCGGCGTGCTGCTATACAAGGTGGTCTCTATCGCCGGCTTCATCGCTATTGCGTGGTCCACGCCGAAGATTGCTCGCTGCCTCGGCGGCTCACCGGCGCTGGCGCTGTGGCTGGGCGTGGCCAACCCGGTGATGGTGCTCCACCTGGTGGGCGGCATGCACAACGAATCGCTCATGGTGGGCTTGGTCAGCCTCGGCCTGCTCTGCGCGCTGCGCCAGCGCTTCCTCTGCGCGGTGCTGCTGGTGTCTGTCGCGGTCTCGCTCAAGGCCACGGCGGCGCTGGCGCTGCCGTTTATCGTCTGGATGGGAGCCCGCCATCTCGCGGCCGTCCTGGAACGCCGGACGGGGCTCGCTCCCACTCCCCGCGCGCTCCTCGCCTTCTTCGCTACCGGTGCCTGGATGGTGGTGGAGTTCGCCGTGGTCATGATCGCGGTCACCGCCGCCTCGGGCTCAAACTGGGGATGGGTATCGCAGCTTTCGGGGAACTCGAAGGTGATCAACCCGCTGGCGCTGCCCTCGCTCATCGCCGACATTGTCACCCCGGTGATCCTGTTCATCACCGATGACTTTTCCTATAACACCGCGCTGGCCATCACCCGCCCCATCTGCGGGGTCATCATGCTTCTCGGCATCGCAGCAGCGTGGTGGATCTATCGCCAGAACAATCGGCGCAATATCATCGGCATCGCCGTGGCCTATGGCTGCGCCGTGGTATTCAACGCCGTTACCCTCCCGTGGTACTACACCAGCCTGCTCAATGTGATCGGGACCTTCCGCCCCTCGATGAGAGTCATCAAGGCCACCACCCTGCTGTCTATCATCATTGCGCTCGCCTTCACCGGCAGCGGCAATCACCAGCTCTACAACCCAGTCTGGATGGTGCCCACCACCATCGTGGCTTACTTCGCCACCGGCTATATCTTCACCGACGCAGAACGGCAACAGCCCCGGCACCGCACAGCCTGAGCCGAACGCGAGGCTGCGTTGCGGTAGAAGGATGCTGTGCCGGCGACGGGGCGTCGATAAGCGTGCTGAGTTTAGAGAGCCATGGCCTGGGCGCGGCGCATAACCTCGCGGGCGAGATGCCCGTGGAGAGCATCGACGGGGCGACCGGGCAGCGAGTCATCGGCGCTGAAAAGATACTCCAGGATCTCAGCATCCGTGTAGTGGCCATCGGACAATAGCGCGATCACTCCGGGCACAAAGCGGTTGAGCGAACCGTCCTCGTTGAGGAAGCGCTCCGGAACATATTTCACGCCATCCCGCTGCACCACAAGCAGCTGATGATCGCGGACGAGGTGATGCACCTTCGTCACCACCACACCCATGCGCTCAGCCACATCGGGGATGGCTAGCAGGGGCTCGTCAGGGCTTAAAACATCCTTGGACACTGGAATCGAACTCACGGCACCTAATGTATTACAGAGTGACGAGAAACGGTTAGCTTAACTTCGTTAATGCAGGCATACTATTCACCATGACTCAACTGGCGGTCGGCACACTTCTCGATCAGCGCTACCGAGTGGAAACTCTTATCGCTCGGGGCGGAATGTCCTCTGTGTACCGGTGCCTAGACCTGCGCCTCGGGCGCCCCGTGGCGGCAAAGGTACTTGATGATCGGCTCATGGATGACCCCGTCTCGCGGGAGCGTTTCCGCCGCGAGGCCCGCTCCATGGCGCAGCTCTCGCACCCGAGCCTCGTGAATGTCTATGACACGAACTCCTCCGGCGATCACGTATTCCTCATCATGGAACTGATCACCGGCGGCACCCTACGCGAGCTGCTCTCCGAGCGCGGCCCCATGCCGCCGCACGCGGCCACCGCTGTGATGCGTAGTGTCCTCACCGCGCTGTCGGTGGCGCACCGCGAAGGCATGGTGCACCGCGACGTCAAGCCCGATAATGTGCTGATCAACGGCAACCATCAGGTCAAGCTCGCCGATTTCGGGCTGGTGCGCGCCACATCGCACGCCCACCACACCTCCGACCAGATCATCGGCACCGTCTCCTATCTCTCCCCCGAGCAGGTCGATGGCTCCTCGGTCGGCCCCGCCTCGGATGTGTACTCCGCCGGCATCGTGCTCTTCGAGCTTCTGAGCGGCGATACCCCCTTCACTGGGGACAACCCCATGGCCCACGCCTATGCCCGCCTGCACGCGGATGTGCCGCCGCCCTCCACGCGCATCGACGGCGTCCCCCCAGAATTCGATGAGCTCGTCGCCCGCGCCTGTGCGCGCAACCCCGCCGATCGCTTCGCTGACGCCCAGGAGTTCCTCGACGCCGTCAACGACGCCGCACGCACCCTGAACCTTCCCGATTTCTCCGTGCCCGTGCCCCGCCACGGTGCCGCGCACCGGGCCACCACCGTGGTGAGCCCCGCGATGAATCCAGAGCCGAACGGCCTTATGGAGGGCCCCGGCCAGCCCCAGCAGCCGCGCGAGGGGTTATTCCCCGACGCCGAAGAGGAGGCCGGCCCGCACGCCACCACGCAGGAAACCCGCACCTTCGGCGCCGTTCCCCCGGCCGGCCCCGCTGGGCCGGCGGTTCCGGCAGGTCAAGCGGTTCCGGCGGGCCCCATGGGCGCCCCCGACGCCCCTACCCCGCATGGCGCGGCACAGCCCACCGCCTACGATGCCCCTGAGAATCCCCCGGCTCCCGCTGCGTCGGCAGCGCCCTCGCGCCCGTCCCGGCCCGCCGGCAATCGCCGCGGCATTGGCTTTTGGGTATGGCTGGTGGTGATTGCCCTTACCACCGCAGCGGTGGCCGTGGGTGGTTGGTGGTTCGGCTCCGGACGCTACGGCGATATCCCCTCGGTCCTCGGCATGGACCAAGAACAGGCCGTGGCCACCGTGCAGGAGGCCGGTTTTTCGGTAAGTACCGACGAGATCTATGACGACGAGGTCGCGGCTGGGGAGGCGGTGAATACCCTGCCCCCTTTTGGCGAGCGAGTACCACGCGGTCATGATGTCGTGGTACTCCTCTCCCGTGGCAAGCCGACCGTCCCCGCCATCCCCCAAGACCACGACCCGCTGAAATACGAGGCGGCTGTCACCGACCGCACCCTGGAGTGGGAGCTGGGCGAGGCCGCCTATGATGACACCGTTCCCGCCGGCAAAGTCCTCGACGCCTCCCCTGCCCCCGGCACCGAGGTGAAGGTGGGATCGGCGGTATCGGTGATTCTGTCCAAAGGCCCCGCCCCCGTGGAGGTACCCGATATTCGTGGCCGCAGCGAAGACTCCGCCCGCGCTATGCTCAAGCGGGCCGGCTTGGAGGTCTCCGAGGTGCGCAAGGAATACGACGAGGGCGTGGACCCAGACGAGGCGGTATCGACCATCCCCTCCTCCGGTACCTCGCTGAACCGCGGCGACTCGGTGATCCTAGTGATGTCGAGTGCCATCAAGGTACCGAAGATCACCGGGCTGAGCCTCGACGAGGCGAAAGACGTCCTCTCCGACGCCGGTATCAGCATCCGAGAGGCCTCCTATGTATCGAAGACCGGCCGCGTGGTCGATGAGGTAGTGGCAGTAAGCCCCTCCCCCGGCTCCGGTCTGGATCCGTCGAACGCCACCGTCTCCGTGGAGGTGGCGTCAAAGGTGAAGATCCCGAGTGTCTTGGGCAAGCGCGTATCCGATGCGGTGAAACAACTCACCGAGGACGGCTTCGCGGTGGATACCTCGGGGCTGGACGATGATGATCGCGTAATCGCCCAAAGTCCCCTCCCCGGGCTGAGCAGAGACTCCTCCCGCGGGGATGTGACCATCGAGCTCACGGCCCTCTAACGCCCAGCTGGCATAACACAACGGCCCGCACTCCCTGTATCGGGGAGGCGGGCCGTTGTGCTGCGCGGAGGAAGCTACTGGTTACGCAGCATCTCCGCGACGAGGAAGGACAGCTCCAAGGACTGCTGCGTGTTCAGTCGCGGATCGCAGGCCGACTCATAGCGGCCTGGCAGATCGATATCGGTGATGTCCTCGGCACCACCGAGGCACTCGGTGACGTTCTCGCCGGTGAGCTCAACGTGGATACCGCCGGCGTGGGTGCCGAGGGCGCGGTGCACCTCGAAGAATCCCTGCACCTCATCCAGCACCTTGTCGAAGTGGCGGGTCTTATACCCATTCGAGGAGGTGTGGGTGTTGCCGTGCATCGGGTCGGTCTGCCACACCACCTTGTGGCCGGATTCTTCCACGGCGCGGACGATTCCGGGCAACACGGTGCGCACTTTGTCATGACCCATGCGGGCCACCATGGCCAAGCGCCCCGGCTCCTTGTTCGGATCCAGCTTCTCGGCATAGGCAACGGCCTCTTCTGGGCTGGTCTTCGGCCCCAGCTTGATGCCCACGGGGTTAGAGATCAGCGCGGCGAAGTTCACGTGGAAGTCATCGATGCCGCGAGTGCGCTCACCGATCCACAGCTGGTGTGCGGAGAGATCATAGAGTCCGGTCTCGCCGTTTTCGTCTTGGCCAAGACGCAGCATGGCGCGCTCATAATCCACCAGCAGCGCCTCGTGGGAGCAGAAGATATTGGCTTGGCGCAGGGACTCATCGGAGACACCGCAGGCCTGCATGAAGCTCAGTCCGCGCTCGATCTCTCGCGCCAGGGCCTCATAGCGGGCACCAGCCGGCGATTGCGCCACGAACTCGCGGTTCCACTCCGTCAGGCGGTACAGATCCGCCGTGCCGGAGGCAGTAAGGGCGCGCACCAAGTTCATCGCGGCCGAGGAGTTTGCGTAGGCGCGGATCATGCGGGCCGGGTCGTGGCGGCGCGCCTCAGGGGTCGCCTCCACACCATTGACGATGTCGCCGCGGTAATTGGGCAGCCCATTGGCATCGAGGTCCTGGGAGCGCGGCTTGGCGTATTGGCCAGCGATACGGGCCATCTTCACCACCGGGGTGGAGGCGCCATAGGTCAATACCACCGCCATCTGCAGCAGGGTCTTCACATTCGCCTTGATATGCGGCTCGGTATTGGCCTCGAAGGTCTCGGCGCAGTCGCCGCCTTGCAGCAGGAATGCATTACCGAGCGCCACTTCACGCAGCTGATTCTTCAGCAGGTGAATCTCCGGCGGCAGCACCACCGGCGGCACAGACTCGAGGATCTTGCGCACCGCAAGGGCTTCCTTCTCATCCCACGACGGCTGCTGCTTGGCTGGGCGCGCCACGACATCGTCAAAGCGCTCCCGAATGCCCGCAGGCAGCGGGGGAAGATCGGGCAGCTCGGATTCTGATATATCTACACTCCAACTCACACGTTTATTCTTAGCACACCGAACTATTCTTCCCTCCCCTTGCCTACCCCAGCAGAGCGGGGCGGATGCTACTTTCGGCGCGAGATGGACTGGGCTGCCCCATCGAGGCCCAGCGGCATGGCGTTGGTGCAGATAAGAAACTTGGCGCGGTTGTGCCTGGCGTCGACAAGCGCATCGTGCACTGCGCTCGGCACGGCCGGCAGTTGCGGCCTACCAGCCATTTCCCAGTACTGCTTCAGCTCGCGGGTAAAGCGCGGCAGCTGCCGTGGCAGGCCCCGCATATCCCCCCAGAGCTGCGCGAGGACGATGTGATCATAGGCGCCCACCCAGGCCCATAGTTCGGGACGAGTGCCGTCGTGGGTGAGGAACTCAAAGACCTCGCGACGGATGGTGGCCCGCGTTTTCCACTCGCGGCTGCCGCGCTCCGGCAGCTTGTCGAGCACGTGCGCGCGCACCCAGTCATTGGCTGAGCGCGGATCAAACTCGCTCGACACGGCGTAATATTCACGGCCGTCCTCGGCAACAATCCCGATAGAGACCAGCTCGATGGTGGTCCCGTCCTCAATAAACTCGGTGTCGTAGAAGAATCGCACGGTGGTTGTCTGCTTGCTTTCTACGCCCCGGAACCTCTTCTGCCCCGGCGCGAGCGTGGCCGTCTGCGCGCTGCCTGGCGAAGAGCAGCCGACAGAGCACAGAAAGGCGAACGTACTCGAAGTGTCATTTCAGTCTAAGCACACCGGCGCGCCACGTGCTCAGCGGGGGTATAGCCACCCTCGCCGGAGCCGCCCAGGCGCACGTAACTAGCAGCGCGAGTGGCGTGCGGACGCCGCATACTCGGCGCTATTGTCCGGCTGATTCTTCCCCGCATCCCTGCGGCCAGCGATCATCGGCTCGATCGCCGGCGGCGCTAGGGTCCAGCCGAGCACTGGCACACGAGAGAGCAGGTAGAAGCCATAGCAGGCGGCCATTGCCACGATGAATACGCCGATCACCCACAGCGATGGACTCGACAGCAGCCCGTTACCCGGCTCGATGAGCACGTCCTCGCGGTAGCGAAAGAGCATGCCGAAGAGCACAGAGATTGCGATGGGGTGGCCGATATAGACCACGAGGGTGTGACGGCCGACGAAGGCGAGCGCGGAAAACAGCAGCGGCACGCTGGCGAGCGCCACCGCCAATAAAATCGCCGTGGGCAGCAGCCAGAGCCGCCACAGCAGCCCCTCGATGAGGTCGATGAACTCGGTGCTCCAGCCCCACATGCCTTCCTCACGTACGGGCAGCCCCGCAAGCGTCCCCGAGCGAGCCGAGCCCAGCCACCAATCATGCGCGGCATAGGCCGCCAACCCACTGAGCCCATAGGCCGCAATGAAGCGCGGCTGAGTGCAGCTGCGGGCAATCCAGGTGATGGCGACACGGTAGCGCAGTCCGATCATGTAGATGGGCAGATACTGCGCGAAATGCAGCACAATCGACGCACTCACGGGGGTGAGTTGCAGCAGCACTGGGCTAAAGGAGGCGGCCACTGCCACCCCATTGCTCAGCCGCCGGGTGGCCCATGCCCAGAGGCAGAACACGGCCAAGCAATACAAGAACCAGTACATGCCCTCGCCGTGGAGCACGCTATCGACTACCCACCCCGCCCCGCGGTGCTCGAAGTCGGCGAAGCGCACCATCTCATATTCTTTAATGAACAAGTAGATGGGCATCCACACTAGGTAGGGCAAAAAGAAAAACCAGATGCGTTTGGTGAGGACCTCGCGGAGGGAAAAGCGCAGCACTTTCGCCGAGAAGTAGCCGGAGACCAAGAAGAATAGCGGCATGCGCAGTGGATCCAGCAGATGGTTGAGCTCTGCCAGCCACGTGTCCATTCCATAGGGCACCTCTAGGCACACGTGCAGCAGCGTTACTCCGACAATGGAGAGCCCCTTCGCGGCATCGGGCCATTTCAGGCGCTCTTTCACCACCGTGTGCTCCTGCACATGCGGCATGCCGTGGCCGGTGGCATCCGGCTCCATCCTCTGTTCCACATCAGCAGCGTTATATCGCGTGGCAGGCTGATTCTGCGTCATGCGCCCGTACACTTTCTCCCTCGTGCCCCGTCATCCCAAGCGCGCTTATCGACGCTCAGCTCCCCGACACGATCACCGCGACTGCGCATGCAGCAGCGGCGCCGATAGGGGTTCAGCAGGACTGCCCTAACCCTATCGACGCCGCTCAAAAAAGTTAAACTATGCCACCTTAGCGTAACCTAAGAATCGCTGTCTTAGCCCTCCCAATTGGCGGGGAGTTCCGCCCCTTCCGGATAGCCCTTGCCCGCAGCGAGTGCTTCTTTGACATCCGCGGCATACAGGTCCACATAGGGATAGCCGGACATCTCCGAGAACAGGGCCGTGATGTGGTCGGTGAGCGCGCGGGCGGCCTCATAGCTATCGGGGTCCAGGCCGCGCTCCTGCACAAAGGCGATGGGGTCGATCGGTGGGGCCACTTTCATCCACACCTTGGCGGGGCGCACAATCCACGAGCCGATGGGATTGGCCTTGCGGGAATTGATCATCGCCACCGGCACGATGGGCTGCTGACATTCCAAGGCGGTGCGGGCCATGCCGGTCTTGCCGCGATAAATGCGACCATCCGGCGAACGGGTGCCCTCGGGGTAGACGCCGAGCACGTCGCCGCGATCGAATACCTTACGGGCCGCAGCAATAGCATTAGCCGCAGCATCCTCCGAGGTGCGATCGATCGGCACTTGGCGTAGCGAGGTGAAAAACCACAGCTGTATCTTGCCCACCAGTCCGGTACCGGTGAAATACTCATTCTTGGCGAGGAAGGTGATCTCACGGTCGCACAGCAGCGGGAAGAAGAAGGAGTCCATCACGGACTGATGGCTAGAGGCGACGATCGCAGAGCCGCTCGCTGGGATATTCTCCTTGCCTTCAATCTCTGGGCGGTTATACACCCGCAGGAAGGGTCCGATGAGGATGTTCTTAAACACCCAGTACCACTTGTTTTTCATGTGCGACTTCCCTAGCAAATGGGGCGCTGTAGATGATCTGCCCTACACGGGGCACACCACGGCTCGGCGCCGGTGAATGCATGATCTGTCCTCCCACGAGGACCGTAAGTATAGGTTAGTAGAAACTAGCCTTCACGTCCGGAAGTTTCGCCGCGAGGACGCCCGCGGTGCGCACAGAATCAGTCCACCGGGGCGAGGAAACGGGTGCGCGCCCGATCGGCCGCGCCAATCATGCCGGCATCCGAGCCCAGTTCCACCGTCTTAATATCGGCGAGCGGACGGTGTCCGGCGCCCACAATGCGCCGCGCGAAGCGCTGCTTCGCGGCCTCAAGATACAGCGGAGAATCCTTGGCCACGCCGCCGCCGACCACAATAAGCTCGGGATCGAGGATATCGGCGACGATGGCCAACCCCTCCCCTAGCCAATGGCTAAAGTGCTCCACCACTTTCACCGCAGCAGGATCCCCATTACAGGCCGCCTGCATGATCCTCCTGCCGGTGAGCTCATCGGCCTGCGAGCGGAAGCGACGCACAAAGCTCGACTCCTCGAACTCGCCGGAGCCAATGATCTCCTTGGCAAAATCCGGCAGCGCCGTGCCCGAGCAATAGCGCTCTAGGCAGCCCCGTTTACCGCAGGGGCAGCGACGCCCATCGGGTACCACCGTGATGTGCCCGAACTCGGGGGCGGTGCCGAAAGCGCCACGATAAATCTCCCCGTTATGCATGAGCGTCGCCCCGATCCCAGTGCCGATGGCAAAAAGCACCCACGTCTGGGCGTCGCGGGCGGCACCGAAACGGTACTCGCCCCACGCAGCAGCATTGGCGTCATGCTCGAGGACAACGGGGAGGTCAATGAGCCGCTCGATGTCCGCGCGGACGTTCTTATCGCGCCACGGCAGATGCGGGGCGAAACGTACCCGCTCGCATTCGGGATCGATAAAGCCGGCGACAGCAAGCCCCACCGCCCCCACATCGTGGCGAGAACGCAGAGACGTGACCACATACGCAATCGCCTCGTCGAGTCCACGCTGGGTGGACGGGGTGGGGACCTGGGTCGAGTCGATGATGCGCCCCTCGGGCGTCACTACGGCGCCGCGAAGGTTGGTACCGCCGATATCGAAACCGATGGAGTGGGTGGCAGACATAATGGAAGCTCTATGGGTCCCGTCTCTAGAGGTTAAAACTCACCCAGTATATATGCGCTTGACTGCGTCATTCTAATCGCTGGACGAGTGGAGAATACGCTGCAGCCGCGCCGCCATAATCGGCCACGCCCAGTGCTGCACCACGTGGGCGCGGCCCCGCTGCCCCATTGTGCTGCGCAGAACGTCATCATCGAGCAGACGAACTATCGCGTGCACTAGGCTGTCGATGTCTCGACCATCGACCACGATGCCCGTCTCCTCCGTCACGGTCTCTGGCGCGCCGCCGGAATCGCCCGCCACCACCGGCACCCCACTGGCTTGGGCCTCGAGGTAGACGATGCCGAGCCCCTCGACGTCGAGGCCCTTGCCGCGGGTACGGGCCGGCATACTAAAGACATCGCTGGCGGCGAGCAGCTGCCGCATCTCGCCGAATTCACACTGCCCCATGAGGTGGATGCGCTCGCTGGCCTGGGAGTTGGCGTCGATAAGCGCGCGCAGTTTCTTCTCATATGAGCCGGTGCCGACAAGCACGAGTCGCGCCTCGGGGTGGCGGGCAAGAATGCGCGGCATGGCGCGCACCAGCTGGTCCTGGCCCTTGCGAGGCACAAGCCGAGAGATACAGATGATCAGCGGCTCATCGCCCCATCCATAGCGGGCGCGTACCTGCCGCCGTTCTTTCTCGCTCAGGGGGTGAAATAGCTCGGGATCCACTCCCGAGGGCAGCGGCTCATAGCGTGGATGAGTACCCAGTGCCGGGCGGATCCGGCCCAAGGTGTAGTCGGAGATATAGGTGATCACATCGGCAGAAGCGCCAATGCGCCGCAGAATCTGGCGGGCGCCGGGCACCATCGACCACCCGACCTCGTGGCCGTGGGTGGTAGCCACCACCTGGCGGGCCCCAGCCGCCCGCGCCGCCGAGCCGAGCACCGCGAGAGGGGCCGCAGCCCCAAACCACACGGTGTCGATATCGTACTGGGCGATAAGACGACACATCTCCGCTCTGAGCCCGGGAGTGGGCAGCATGACCCGGCGAGGCCAGCGCACCACCGTGTACTCGACCTGGGCATCCCATGCTGCGGCCGCCGCAGCGTCTTGTGTGGAGGCAAGCACCACAATCTCCGCGGGATCGAGATAGGAGACGAAATCGCGGAGATAGGACTGGATCCCGCCGACTGTGGGCGGGAAATCATTGGTGACAAGCAGCGTGCGGCCCATAGTCATCCCATTCTAGCGAGGGCCCCTAGGCCACACAGTGGGGCCTAAAAAAATCACGCCACGCGATCCTCCCAGAGAGGACGGTGGCGTGAGGGGGCGTGCCGGTATTAGTAGCGGCGCGCGCCGTAGAAGGGCATCGAATCCACGGAGACGACCTGCACGGGGATACCATAATCCGAGGCGTGGACCAGCTTGCCATCACCGATGTACATGCCCACGTGGGTGGCTCCGGGGTAGTAGCCCACGATATCGCCCGGCTGCAGCTGATCGCGGGATACCGGCGTGCCACCGGCCATCTGGGCCTGGGAGGTGCGCGGAATGGACTTACCCTGCTGCGCATAGGACCACACCATCAGCCCAGAGCAGTCGAAGGCGTCGGGGCCGGTGGCTCCCCAGCCATATGGAGCGCCGAGCTTGCTCATCGCGGCATTCACCGCGCTCATCCCGCCTGGGTTCGAGCTGGTAATACCGGCGAGATCGAATCCCTCGATGGGGCCGTTCTTGTTTTGCCACGCCTGGCGCAGGCTCGGCTCCAGGGCGTCAATACGCGCCTCCAGCTCACTGGTGCGCTTATTCAGCTCATCCTGCTCGCGCTCGAGCTTGGCCCGCTGGGCCTTCAGGTCGCCTAGGCGGAAGTCGGCCACAGCCTTGGCTGCAGCGGCACGCTCATGTTCCTGAGCTGCCTCGCGCAGCGCCTCCTGCAATTCCACAATGATGCGCTCATTGCGCTGACTCAGGGCGCTCATATAGGCAGTGCGATCGATGGCGTCCTGCGGGTTATGTGCCGAGGAGATGCCCGAAAGGGGATCGAGGCTCGCACCGCGGTAGCGGGCCTTAGCCACCTGGTTCACATCGCTGCGAATGCTCTCGGCGTTCTCTGCCGCTTCTTGTGCAGCCGCAGAGGCTTGCCGGTACTCCTCCGCGAGGCGCGCCGCCTCCTCATTGCTCTTGTCAATATCGATGGACAGCTGCTTGACTTCCTCGTTCTTCGCAGTGGCCTCGTGGGAGACCGCGTCCATCTCCTTAATCAAGCTCTCCATCTGGGCGGGATCAGCGCTGGCAAGAGGCGCAGCGATGCTGCTGGCAGATAGGGCAAGGGCGCAGGTAATAAGCCCGAGCTTGGTGAGTTTCATGTGTTCTCCACGTGCGTGTTAGAAGTGCCGGCGCTGAAACAACAGCGTCACAATAAAAGTTACAGCGGGCCACGGGCCGCGCTGTGTGGTGTTCCTGCTCCCCTAGGGAGCACACACCCAGTTAGCGGGTTAGTTTAGCGTAAATTCCGCCAATACCAACCCCGATGTGACCACTGAGGCTTAGAGTAAATCACAGTGGTGAAAGTTATTGGCCCAGCCAGCTAGACGAGGCCGCAGCCCTGCCCACCCCCAAACGTAGGCGGCGAGCGAAGAGGGCTACGAGCACCGGCGCCCCAGCGAATGCCGAGGCGCCGCCATAACGACAAAACCGCAGACCGTACGTTGGTCTGCGGTGTGCTGTCAGGGCTGTCCTCGCCTGTGGCTCTTAGAAGCGAACCACGGAGTGGATCGGCATGTAGTCGAGCGGACGCTCGCCCACCGGGGTGCCGGACTGCATGGCGTCGATGATGGTGCCATTGCCCACGTAGATGCCGACGTGGGAAGCGCCGCCGTAGTAGGCAACGATGTCGCCGGGACGGATCTGGGACAGCGGCACGCGGACGCCGGCAGCTGCCTGCTGCTGAGAGGTGCGCGGGATGGACTTGCCCACCTGGGAGTAAACCCAGGAGGTGAAGCCGGAGCAGTCGAAGGCGTCCGGGCCGGCAGCGCCCCAGACGTAGGGAGCGCCGGTCTTGGAGCGAGCGATGCTCACGATGCGGTCACCAACAGAGTTGGAGGATGCCGGAGCGACAGAGCGGGCGACCTGAGCCTGGCCGGGAATCTGCACGGGCAGCTGAGAGCTCAGCTGGCCGGTATCAACGATGTTGTTGATCTCTGCCGGCACACCGGGAATGTTCGGCACGGCCGGAACGCTAGGAACGTTCGGCACGCCAGGAACGGACACGTTGCCGACGACCGGCACGTTGATGTCGAGGGCCTGAGCCGGAGTGGCCAGTGCGGCGGAGGCACCGGCGGCAACGGCGGTTGCGGCTGCTGCGTTGCGAACGATACGGCTTGCGCTACGACGATTGTGATTACCCATTTGAAACTTTTCCACGTCTTCCTTGTTTGAACCGGCCGGGTTAGCTGACGGGCTAGGCATCCGGAAGGCCTCCCATCCTCGCGCCGTGCTCTCTATACTGAGCACTCTTGCGAGAATTTCACCCCAGATATTTAGGTGGTTCCCCGGCTCCGGCGGCATCCTCAGGATCGGAGTTGATCAGAGACTGTGCCGGATTAGGTCTGGCTTATTCTTTTCGGTAGATGTTCGTCGGTGGCGACCAGATCGTTTTCTTACTCTCTGCTTCGTCCCGCGAAGTCTCGTTTAGGTTACGAAACGGCAACGATACTTGTCCAGCTTTCAGCAAAATCTAGGCGCTGTTATCAAGTCGTAATCTTCCAGTGACCATTCGGTGATCGAAACAGGCGACGGCGACGCGGCCCCAGACCGTTCGAATGACACCCCTTTTACCTGCAGTTTTTCGCATATTTTCGTCCCATGCTGCACCGATAGTGGGAGCCGCCCACCGTCGGCCGGGGCTCCATAATTATTTTTTGTGACCTTCCCCACTATGGCCGTTATCGGGCCGTGATCGTGCCCGAAACGTTATCTCAGCGCGACCACACGAAGCCCTAGGATGTCTGATCAGTAGCCCTGGAAACGCCCCTGCGCCCCGCCGAGCGCACCGACCGCGCCGGCTGGCGAGAGCGGTACTGCCCCGAGAACCGCGTGCTGGCCGCGTGGCGGTCTCTAGGCCGCTGTGGGGAACGCTTCCCTACTGCGCGTGGACAGGTGACTGTGCTGCTTGCCAAGGCGGTAGAGGCGGTGTCTACCCCACCGTCGGACCACGGTTGGCTGTGTGGGCCCTCGATGGTGCACACCGAGCATAAGAGAAGGACCCTCACCCCGAGGGTGAAGGTCCTTGACTCTATGACGCAGTAGTCTCAGTACAGAATATGTACTTCAGGTGTGATGCTATTCGCGGCCGGCATCCTTGTCGGCGCGGCGATTAGCCTCGTTGAGGTTCTCGAGCATGGTGCGCTCTTCCTCTTCGTTGGCGTGCTCGATCTCGGCAGCGCGGCGAGCGACATCCTCGCTGTCGGCCTTCCACAGGCCGCGACCCGGGTGCCCACCGAAACCAAGCTGGTTCGGCTGGTTCGGCACCTTGGCGCCTGCGTACTCGAGCGGGATCTGGTGTCCGTGCTCGTCCACTGGGCCGATGGGCTGGTGAACTTCCACGTACTCGCCGTGCGGCAGACGCACGATCACGCCGGTTTCGACGCCGTGCTCCAGCACCTCGCGGTCAGCGCGCTGGAGGCCAACGCAGATGCGGTAGGTGATGAAGTAGGAGATCGGCGGCAGCAGGATGAGGCCGATACGACCAACCCACGTCATGGCGTTGAGCGAGATATCGAAGTGATAAGCGAAGAGGTCGTTACCACCAGAGACGGTCAGCAGTCCGTAGAAGACCAGAGCCATCACGCCGATACCGGTACGGGCCGGTACGTCGCGGGGACGCTGCAGCAGGTTGTGGTGCTCATCGTCGCCGGTGATCTTCTTCTCGATCCACGGGTAGGCGAAGAGCAGGACCACGAGGATGCCAAGCATGATGGCAACCCAGAACACGGCCGGGATGGTGTGGTTGCCGATGTAGAGCTCCCACGCCGGCATGACACGGGCGGCACCGTCAGTCCACAGCATGTAGATATCAGGCTGGGAACCAGCGGAGACCTGTGCCGGGTTATAGGGGCCAATGTTCCAGATGGCGTTGATCGTGGTGATACCTGCCATCAGGGCCAAGGCACCGGCGGTGATGATGCCGAAGGCGGAGGCCTTCAAAGCGAACACCGGGAGAATACGGACGCCCACAACATTGTTCTCGGTGCGACCTGCGCCCGGGAACTGGGTGTGCTTCTGGAACCAGACGATCGCCAGGTGTGCACCGATCAGGGCCAAGATGATGCCCGGCAGGATCAGCACGTGGGCGATGTAGAAGCGGTCCAGCATGATCTCGGAGGGGAAGTCGCCACCGAAGATCAGCCAGTGCATCCAAGTACCGATGATCGGCATACCCACGATGATGGCGGACATAATACGCAGACCCACGCCGGAGAGCAGATCGTCCGGCAGGGAGTAGCCGAAGAAGCCCTCGGCGACGGACAGCAGCATCAGCACGCTGCCGATGATCCAGTTAGCTTCACGCGGGCGACGGAACGCGCCGGTGAAGAAGATACGCATCATGTGCACGATGATGGAGATCGCGAAGGCCAGGGCGGCCCAGTGGTGCATCTGTCGAATGAACAGACCACCACGCACCTCGAAGGAGATGTTCAGCGCGGTCTCGTAGGCACGAGACATCTCCACACCGTTGAGCGGTGCGTAGGCACCGTCGTAGATGACCTTGGAGATAGACGGATCGAAGAACAGGGTCAGATAGACACCCGTGACGATCAGGATAATGAAGCTGTACAGCGCGATCTCACCGAGCATGAAGGACCAGTGAGTCGGGAACACCTTGTTAATTTGGGTGCGCAGGAAGCCGGCTCCGCTGTAGCGAGAGTCAATGGCTTCTGCGCGCTCAGCTAGTTTATTGCTCATGATTTACGCTCCCAGAATGCCGGTCCGACAGACTCGATAAAGTTGCCTGCGGCGACGAGGTAACCATCTTCATCGACGGTAATGGGCAGCTGCGGCAGGGCACGAGCGGCGGGGCCGAACACCGGCTTGCCGAAGTGCAAAGCGTCGAACTGCGATTGGTGACAGGGGCACAGGATTCGGTTGGTCTGAGCCTCGTAGAGCGAGGTCGGGCAACCGATGTGCGTGCAGATCTTGGAGTAGGCGTAGTAGTCGCCGTAGTGGAAGTTCTCCTGTCCGACACGCTCGATCACCTTGGCAGCGTCGGCGCTGCGCAGGCGGATCAACATGACGGCGTTACGCGGACCGTGGATCGAGTGCATGTGCTCCTCGTAGACCATGGCCTGCTTGTCGTAGCGGTCGCCGTCGTTGACGTACTCGTCAGGAAGCGGGAACACCGTCTCCATCGAAGCTGCCAACAGATCTTCGGGACGCATACGCACCAGACGGGTCACACCCTGGGTGGTGTAGTGCCCATCGTGCTTCTCCGCGGTCACGCCGGTGTCGCGGCCCAAGTACAGCTTGGTGCCGTGCTCGGCGAGGGTCCAGCCGGAGGTCCAGAGGGTGCCGTCACCCTGGATGCCCAACTCATGAGGCTTCCACGGGTTCTTCACCATGCCGCCGAGCGGGGCCAGGATGCCCAGGCCGGCGACGGCTGCGCCGGCGCCCATGACACCCTTGAGCATCTTGCGACGACCCAGAGTGGAGGTCTCCCAAGCGTCGTTGAGCAGCGCGCCGAGGGTCTTTGCATCGACCTCAGCGGAACCGCCATCGTGACGCTGCTGGACGGAGATCTCTTCGGGGATGAACTTCTTCACATAGGTGACTACGCCCATACCCATCGAGATGATGCCCAGACCGGCAGTCAGGCCCAACATCGGGGTGTAGAAGGTGTAAAGCCACAGTCCCTCTTGGCCGAGTGCCTTGTACTGCCACGGCCAGAAGAGGTAGATCGCCATGAAGGCGAGCATGAGAACGATGCCCGCGATGAAGAAGAAAGCGACCGAGCGCTCGGCTCGCTTCTCAGCGGGGTCATTCTCAATCGGGAAGCGTTCCTTGCGGTACGCAACCGTGACGTCATCAAGCTCGGTGCCGAGACGGGCGAGCTCCTCGTTGCTCATCGCAGCGAGTTCTTGCGAGGTGTATTCTTTGCTGTTTTTGCTCATGAGCGCGATCCAATCCACAGAGCAGCAGCGATAAGCGCTGCCATACCGGCAAGCCACATGAACATACCCTCAGCCACTGGGCCGAGGCCGCCGAGGCTCCAACCACCGGGGCTCGGGGTTTCCTTCGTGGACTTGATGTACGCGATGATGTCCTTCTTCTCGTCCAGCGAGAGCTGACGATCGGAGAACTTCGGCATGTTCTGAGGGCCAGTGAGCATAGCCTGGTAGATCTCTTGCTCGTTGGCGGGATCCAGAACTGGGGCGTACTTACCGGAGGAGAGCGCACCGCCACGTCCGGTGAAGTTGTGGCACGACGCACAGTTGAGGCGGAAGAGCTCGCCACCGCGGGCGACGTCTGCCGGATCGATAGTGCCGTCGTAGTGGCTACCGCGCAGCGACTCCATGGCGATGGTGCCGTCCTCGTTCTTCACGAGGCCGGGACCGCCACCGTTGGCGTCCACATATGCGGCAAGTGCCAGTGCTTGGTGCTCGTTATAGCGCGGGGTCTTGCGCTGTGCCTGTGCCTCATTGCGCAGCATCGGCATACGGCCAGAGTGCACCTGGAAGTACACGGCGCCTTCGCCAACACCGATCAGGGAGGGACCGCGTCCCTCAACGCCCTGAAGGTTGGTGCCGTGGCACGTAATGCAGGCTACGTCGTAGATGTCCTTACCCTCTTGAACGAGAGCGGCATCGTCTTTTTGAGCGGTTGCTACCTGTGCATCGGGGGTCAGTGCGTGAGCCAGCAGGCCGGCGCCAGTCAGACCCACCGTGAGTGCAAGAGCACCCGCGACGGAACGGCGTGCCTTACGCCGCGTCCGGGTCTTCTTTGCTTCCGCGGACTTCGCCGCAGAAACATCGTGTGGTGTGGTATCCATCATTTTCCTTTTTCGGGTTTCGGAAAGTGAAGGGCTGTTGATCCGCGACCACTCCTTCTGCCCTGCCGCATCACTGCCTGCCTGTCACAGACTGCGGTTGAGAGCCAGAAATGGCGCGAGACCGATACGGCCTACTGAATGAAGTAAATGGTTGCGAACAGGGCAATCCAGACAACATCGACGAAGTGCCAGTAGTAGGACACTGCCATTGCTGCGGTTGCCTGTGCCGGCGTGAACTTGGACTTCGCGATACGAAGCAGGACAACCACAAAGGCCAGAACGCCCGCGAGGACGTGGGCTGCGTGGAAGCCAGTCGTAATGAAGAAGACCGAGCCGTAGACACTGCTCTGAATAGTCAAGCCGTGCTCGACCAAGTGGTAGTACTCATATGCCTGGCCAACGAGGAAGATCGCGCCCAACAGTGCGGACAGTGCATACCACCGGCGGAGACCGAAGACGTCACCCCTTTCTGCTGCAAAGACGCCCCACTGTGCGGTGAAGGACGACGAAATAAGGATCGCCGTGATCATCATCGCGTAGGGGACATTGAGGTGGCCCGTTCCCTCGTCCCACGAAACTCCCTGGCCATTGGCGCGGGAGACGAAGTACATGGCGAACAGACCACAGAAGAACATCAATTCCTGAGACAGGAACACGATCGTTCCCACACTGACCATGTTGGGTCGGTTCAGTGCGGCAACGCGCTGTGTTGCTGCCGTTCCTGAGTTATTTACTGCGCTCGTCACGCTTCTAAGTATGACTGATTCCTAAGGAAGATTCATCATCTACCCCCGATATAGCGCCAACTTTTTCCGTTTTCCCAGCTCGCGCTCGAGGGTTTTCTAAGAATTTAAGAAGTTTTCGATGAGCCGGGAACTTTTTGGAACCGCATCCGACGCCCCTCCGTCGGCGGTGGCAACTACTCCCCCAGGCGGGCCCGCGGCGTGATCGTCAAGGATCTCAGCAGCGTGTGCCCAATTCTCTCGCGCTCTGCTATCTCTGCGGGCGAAAGTGAGTATGCGTTTATGCTAGCGGATCAGTGCTTATTAACTCTCATAAATGCACCCTAAGAACGGCGAGATTCATCTCACAGACCCGCACAACTGGGCTTCGGCCCCCCATAGTTACCCCCATGCGGAGGCCCCTTCCGCGCGAAGATTCACCTCCCCCACCCTTAATGAGGAGAGGACGCTCACACGCTCCCGAACCACGCCGGCGACAGCTAGGGTTCTTAGGCTGCCCTTAGACATAACACACGCGGCACCCGCCTCAACTGAGAGTGAGGTGGGTGCCGCGTGAAAGTTTTTGTGAGCTATGCGGGCCGTGCGTAGGAAGCAGACAACCTACACACCGTGGGCCCGCCTAACCGTTAGCCCGGAAAAAGACTTAGTGCTTTTCCTTCGGGATGCCGTACTGCAGGTTGAGCATGGTGGTGGACCAGATAACCAGGACCGCACCGAAGCCAATCATCCAGTAGTGCATGTAGATGATGCCCGCGCCCAGCACGAAGATGGAACCAGACATCACGGCCGGCCAGATGGAGCTCGTGGAGAAGAAGCCGTAGGTGCCGGCACCGTCTTCCACTTCTGCTTCCTCCCAGTCCTGCGGGAGGATATCTTGGCGCTTCTCAGTGAAGTGGAAGTAGCCCGCGAGCATCAGGGTCATGAGGGTGGAGATCACCAGCATGGTGATACCGATCCACTCGCCGCCCGGCAGGTTTCCGGAGTCTTCAACGAAGATGGTCGCGAAAATGTAGATGATGGACGCCGCACCAATGTATGCGGTGAGGGCGTACAAGAGTTTAGAGCTGACCTTCATGTTTCTTGACCTCGTTTCCTAGTTGCCCGCGTTAGCGCCGGGCTTGTCGAGGAAGTTCCCGCCATCGCGAGAGTCCTCACGGCCAGAGACGAACGGAGCGGTGGAGGTGGCGTAGGGGGCCTCGCCGATAGACTCCAGAGCGGCCGCATTGGTGGCCTGCGGATTATTAATACGGTACTCGAGGTACTGCTTGAACTTCTCGGGGGAGACTGCACGAACCTCGAAGTTCATCATGGCGTGGTAGGTACCGCACATCTCAGCGCAGCGACCCACGAAGGCGCCTTCCTTATCGATGCTCGTGATCTGGAACTCACGCTGAGACTTATTGGCCTCCGGGTGGGAGTACACGTCACGCTTGAAGAGGAACTCCGGCACCCAGAAGGAGTGGGAGACGTCAGCGGAAGCCAACTGGAAGGAGATCGCGGTGTTGGTCGGCAGGACCAGAACCGGAACCTCTTCGGTGGTGCCGACGGTCTCGATCTTGTTGTAGCGGAGGTAGGAACGATCGTTCAGGGACGTGCCATGAATCGGGTTCGGATTCTTCACACCCTCGGGATCCTTAGCGGATGCCTCGGCTGCAGCCTGACGCTCCTCATCGATGCCCTGGTACTCATTACCGGTCGGGGTGAACTGGCCGTCCACCTCTTGGTAGCCGAACTTCCAGTTCCACTGATACGCGGTCACGTCCACGGTCACCTTCGGATCCTTATCCAAAGCGGTGACGCGGTCCTGGGTCTGCACGGTGAAGAAGAACAGTGCCATCACAATGATGATCGGCACGCCGGTGAGCACGAGCTCAAGAGGGATGTTGTACTGAGTCTGGCGCGGGAACTCGTCCTTGCCAGCCTTCTTGGCGCGCTTCGCGGAGAACCCGAAGATCGAGTAGATCATGAGTCCCCACATGATGATGCCGATGATCCAGGCCGCAACCCAGACCCACACCCAGAAGTTACCCATCTCGTACGACTCGGGGGTCACACCCTCGGGCCAACCCATGCGCAGGGCATGGAAAAAGCCGTTATCAGGTGGGGTGACGTCACAACCAGTCAGCGCGAGTGCGCTGACACCGGTGACGCCTGCAAGCATCGCCTTGCGCGAAATACCACGCTTTTTACGCTGTTCCACGTGTGTCTGCCTTCCTGTCCACACAAAAACTTTGTGAGTGCCCAGAGCTGCGAGCTCGTCCTAAGACACTCTCTTAACTAAGCAGAGTACTGCATATCGGCTGTTTTTCCATGTTGTTTGTCATGATTCTTTAAGGATTCGGCCGATTCCTGAAAATTCTCTGAGGATTGTCCTCGGCACTTCCTGCCACAACGAGAGCGACGCCCGTCAATATTGTGCCCTAAGTCACCAGTTTTGGGGCGGGCTGTTCTCCCCCGTTCGGGCGTAGCCGCTCCCCCGCTCGCGCTCGCTTCATAGCGAGGTTCGCGGCTGCACCATGGCGCGTATCGAGGCTACACGGCCCTCAACCCAGCCCACGTAACGCTTAGGGCTCCACGTGATCACGGCTGTACTATTGGGAACGGCGTAGCGAGCCCGTGAGTTGATACGTCGTGGATACGCCGCGCGCTGAGGTGCTGTGGCCGAGCCCGCGCCACCTTAGCGGGCGGTGACCGACTCCCCTCGCGGGGATTCCACAGCAGTGTCGCTCGCGCCAGAGCGCACCGTCGGCACTGTACGCTACGTCCTTAATATCTATAGCCCTCTGACACTCTTTAGGAATCGAGGAACCAGCCCGACTATGTGTGGTCTTCTTGGAATGCTCACCGCCGAGGCGAATGCCGCCGACTTTCAACACGCCGTGGAGCAGGCGCTGCCCTGCATGCACCACCGCGGTCCCGATGCCTCGGGCACCTGGCACGATGAGCATGCTGTCTTTGGCTTCAATCGCCTCTCTATCATCGACCTCGCACATTCCCATCAGCCCCTGCACTGGGGCCCGGAGGGCGAGCCGGATCGTTACTCGATGACCTTCAACGGCGAGATCTACAACTACATCGAATTGCGGGAGACCCTGCGCAAGGAGGGCTATACCTTCCACACCGATGGCGATACCGAGACCATTGCCGTGGGCTATCACCACTGGGGCGATAAGGTGGTCGAGCACCTGCGCGGCATGTTCGCCATCGCTATCTGGGATACCAAGGAGCAGGTCCTCTTCCTGGCCCGCGATCAATTCGGCATTAAGCCGCTCTACTTCGCCACCACCCCGGCCGGCACGGTCTTTTCCTCCGAGAAGAAGACCATCCTCTCCATGGCGGAGGCCATCGGTCTGGACCTGGACCTTGACTATCGCGCCATCGAGCACTACGTGGATTTGCAGTATGTGCCGGAGCCGGAGTCGCTTCACGAGGACATTCGCCGCCTCGAGTCGGGCTGCTTCGCCACGGTGCGTCCGGGCGAGAACTTGGTGCAGCAGCGCTATTTCCGCCCGCAGTTCAACACCACCCCGGTGCCCAAGGGTGCCGAGCAGGATCTTTTCGACCGTATCGCGCGGGCGCTGGAGGATAGCGTCGAAAAGCATATGCGAGCAGATGTCACCGTCGGTTCGTTCCTCTCTGGCGGTATCGACTCCACCGCCATCGCTACTCTCGCTAAGCGGCACAATCCGAACCTATTGACCTTCACCACCGGCTTCGAGCGGGAGGGCTATTCCGAGGTGGATGTGGCGGCAGAGTCGGCGGAGGCCATCGGTGTCGAGCACATCGTGAAGATCGTCTCCCCAGAGGAGTACGCCACGGCCATTCCGCGGATCATGTGGTACCTGGATGATCCGGTGGCGGACCCGTCGCTGGTGCCGCTGTATTTCGTGGCGCAGGAAGCCCGCAAGCACGTCAAGGTGGTGCTCTCCGGCGAGGGCGCCGATGAGCTCTTCGGCGGCTACACAATATATAAGGAGCCGCTGTCGCTGGCGCCCTTTGAGAAGGTCCCCTCTCCCCTGCGCGCGGGACTGCGTCGCCTCGGCGCTGTGCTGCCCGAGGGCATGAAGGGCAAGTCCCTGCTCGAGCGCGGCACGATGACGATGGAGGAGCGCTACTACGGCAATGCGCGCTCCTTTAACTTCGAGCAGATGCAGCGGGTGATCCCGTGGGCGAGCCGCGAGTGGGATCACCGTGAGGTCACGGCCCCGATCTACGCTGAGTCCACCCACATGGATCCGGTAGCACGCATGCAGCACCTCGATCTCTTTACCTGGATGCGCGGCGATATCTTGGTCAAGGCCGACAAGATCAATATGGCTCACTCCCTTGAGCTGCGCGTGCCCTTCCTCGATAAGGAAGTATTCGCCGTGGCGGAGACGATCCCGCACGAGCTCAAGATCGCGCAGTCCACCACCAAGTACGCACTGCGGAAGGCCATGGAGCAGATCGTGCCCGCGCACGTGCTCCACCGCAAGAAGCTGGGCTTCCCCGTCCCGATGCGTCACTGGCTGGCCGGCGATGAGCTGCACGGCTGGGCCCAGGACACCATCAACGAGTCCCAGACAGAGGAGATCTTCAATAAGCCAGAGGTGCTGAAGATGCTCGCCGAGCACCGCGCCGGCACCTCGGATCACTCCCGTCGCCTATGGACGGTGCTGGCCTTCATGGTCTGGCACGGCATTTTCGTGGAACACCGCATCGATCCGCAGATCGAGCAGCGCGACTACCCGGTGGATCTCTAAACCACCCCACACAGCACAACAGCCCAGCATCCCGCACAATCGGGAGCTGGGCTGTGGTGTGTGTATGGACGCTTATCGACGCCGCCCTCCACTCACAGTGCGTGTTTAGTGGAAGGAATCGCCGCAGGCACAGGAGCCGGTGGCGTTCGGGTTGTCGATGGTAAAGCCCTGGGCTTCGATGGTGTCGGAGAAATCAATGGTGGCGCCGGCGAGATACGGGGTGCTCATCTTGTCCACGACGAGCTTCACGCCGCCGACCTCATCCATCTTGTCGCCGTCCAGGGAACGGTCGTCGAAGTAGAGCTGATAACGCAGACCAGAGCAGCCGCCAGGCTGCACGGCGATACGCAGGGAGAGATCTTCGCGCCCCTCCTGCTCGAGCAGAGCCTTCGCCTTCGCGGCGGCAGCCTCGGTGAGGATTACTCCGGTGGCGGATTCGGGTGCAGTCATGGTGAGTGGATTCTCCTTATAGTTATTGAGTCATAGGACACACGGCGGTCCTCGCGGGAGGTGGGCTGATGCCGTGCCCCAGGCGCGGACGCTGCTGTCATGTCAGTGGCACCAAGGCTACCGCGTGCCTCTACTGAGTGTAAACACATCCTCACAGGCACCTATTCCCCACCCTGCGTTCGCCCGCGGCTGCCTGTACGCAGTGCTTCAGCTGCCTGGGCCGCGGCGTGGGCGGGGGTGCGCCACCGCCACCACGGACCCGTATCACCTGCCGCGCCGGCCAGCGTGGGTACTTCGCGCGCGCCGATGGGTATCTCTGGGGAATCTTTTACTAGCCTATTAGGCGTGAAACTACCGTGGCAGAAGAATCAAGACGAGACCGCATCCGACGCCCCCGCTGACACCAGCGCCGCAGAGGAGCATTCCACCGACTCCGAGGAGCAGCACCCGCGGGGCTATACCCCGAAGAAGGGCCGCCCCACCCCGAAGCGCAATGAGCGTGAGCGCGAGCGCGGGGTGCGCCGCGAGCACTTCTCCGCACCGGAGACGCGCGCCGAGGCCCGCGCCCGGCGGAAGAAGTTCAAGGAGTCGATGACGAAGGAGGAGTACAAGGAGTACAAGGCGCGGCAGAAGCGGCAACGCCGCGAGGAGCAGCGCCGGATCCAAGAGGGCATGGACCGCGGCGAGGAGCGCTATCTCCTCGAGCGCGATAAGGGCGAGGTGCGTGGCTTCGCCCGCGATTGGGTGGATGCCCGCCGGTTCATCACCAATATGATGATGCCGCTGGCCCTGATCCTGCTGTTTATCATGCTGGTGTCGAACGCCGTGCCGCAGATTTCGATGGCGGCATCGATGATCGCGATGATCATCATGCTGGCGATCTTCGTCGAAGGCATCATCATGGGCCGCCGCGTCAATAGGGCCGCCCGCTCGAAGTTCCCCGGCTCCACCGAGCCTGGTTTCGGTTTGGGCTTCTACGCCTTCTCCCGCGCCGGCCAGCCCCGCCGCTGGCGTTCCCCGCGCCCGCGCGTGGAGATCGGCGCCGAGGTCTAAAGCCATGCTGAAAGGCTCGCGATGCGTCATCTGATTCTCGGCGGGGCCCGCAGTGGCAAGTCGGGCTATGCCGAAGCGCTGCTCAGCGATGCCGCGGATGTGCTCTATGTGGCCACCGCTCGGCCGTGGCCGGGCGATGAGGATTTCGCCGCCCGCATCGCCGAGCACCAGCGTCGCCGTGATCCGCGGTGGCGCACGGATGATTCTTCCGATCTTCTCGCGGTGCTGCGCACCCCGCCTGCCGCGACTCTGCTGGTGGACGATCTGGGCACGTGGATCACCCATGAGCTCGACCACGCCCAGGCGTGGGAGAAACCGCGCGGCACCATCCGCCCGCGCTGCACGGCGCTTATCGACGCCATCTCCTCGCTGCCCGCATCCACCACACTGGTAGTGGTCAGCCCAGAGGTGGGGATGGGTGTGATCCCCGAGCACCGCTCCGGCCGGCTCTTTCGCGATGAGCTGGGCTGGCTCAACGCGCAGCTCGCCGCGGTGATGGACAACGTCACCTTGGTGGTCGCCGGTCAGGCACTGCCCTTAAAAAAATGAAATTCTCGGTGCTGCAGCCGTATTCTGGGTACGTCTGATCCCCAATGCGGAAACCACTCGCGGTTTCCCGTGCCAACATAAGGAGCTGTCTCATGGAGTCCCTGCCCTCCGCCTCCGATCTATTTGCCAAGGTAGATCCCCCTAGCACTGCGGCGCGGCAGGCGGCGATCGCGCACCAAGCGGACCTGACGAAGCCTGTGGGCGCCCTCGGCCGCTTTGAGGAGATCGGCATCTGGATCTCCTCCTGCCAGGACCAGTGCCCGCCGCGCACCATTACTCAGCCCACCATTGTGGTTTTCGCTGGCGATCACGGCATCGCCGCCAATGGTGTCTCCGCCTATCCTTCTGAGGTGTCGATTCAGATGGCGGAGAATATCCGCCACGGCGGCGCCGCGATCAATGTGCTGGGCCGGGCCGCCGGCGCCGAGGTGCGGCTGGTGGATGTCTCCCTCGACCACGATGTGTGGGGCGATGAGCGCGTCTCTCGTTCCTGCGGGTCGATTGACCGCGAAGATGCCATGACTAATGAGCAGGTGGTGCGCGCCCTCGAAATCGGCAAGCGCATCGCCGATGAAGAAATCGATCGCGGCGCGGATCTCCTCATCGCCGGCGACCTCGGCATCGGCAATACCACCCCGGCGGCTGCTCTCACCGGCGTCGCCACCCGCCTAGAGCCCGTCGTGGTGGTCGGCCGCGGCACCGGCATCGACGATGAAGGCTGGAAACGCAAGGTAGCAGCGGTGCGGGATGCCATGTTCCGCGCTCGCTTGCTCAACCGGGAACCCGTCAGCGTGCTGTGCACCATCGGCTCGCCGGATCTGGCCGCCATGGCTGGTTTCCTCGCCCAGGCTGCGGTGCGCCGCACACCGGTGATCCTCGACGGCGTCGTCGTCACCGCCGCCGCCCTCTGGGCTAACCGCCTCGCTCCCGGCGCGCGTCAGTGGTGGATCGCGGGACACCGTTCCGTGGAGCCGGCGCACAGCGCCGCACTCGAAGCCTTGGATCTCACCCCAGTTCTAGATTTCGGTATGCGCCTCGGCGAGGGCTCCGGCGCCGCCGCTGCCCTGCCGATCGTGCGGGCTGCGGTAGACATCATGACGGATATGGCCACCTTCAGCTCTGCTGGGGTCTCCACCCACAACGAGGACGAGAGTGTCGGGTAAAGCGGGTCCCTCCGGCAGTGGCCGCCACGGCCACCCGCTGTGGGAGGGGCCAGCCACCATCTTTTCTTGGCTCACCGTTCTCCCCCTCCGCGGGGCCACGGTATTCGATACCACCACTGGTCGGCGGGCCATGACCTCCGTGCCGCTCGTCGGCCTCGCCCTCGGCGCCGTCGCTACCCTGATCGCTGTGGTGAGCGCCCCCGCCTCCGCCGCGCTGGCTGCGGTGCTCATCGTGGTGGCGGTGCAACTCTTGAGCCGCCTCATGCACCTCGATGGGCTGGCGGATGTCGGTGATGCGCTGGGCTCCTATGCCCCTCCGGAGCGGGCCCGCGAGATTCTTGGCGATCGCTATACCGGGGCGCTGGGCATGGGCGCGGTCCTGCTCGCCCTGCTCACCCAGGTGGCTGGGCTGGCCACTGTTCTCGGCGCAGCAGCCCCCTCGGCCGCGCTGCTGCTGGCCCTGCTCAGTATCTTCTTTCTCTCTCGGTGGTCGGCACTCGTGGTGTGTCGTCGCAGTGCCTCGCCACAGCGGCAGGCGCTCTCTCCCACCGGTTTCGGGGCGCTGATCATGGGCACCGTGCCCGCGTGGCGGGTGGCTGCCTGGGCCGCCGGTTTCGTCGTGATCGCCGCTGCGGGGTGGCTCGCCTTGGGTGCTCCTGGCATGGCTGCGGCCACGATCCTGAGCACCACGGTGATCTGGCTCTGCGCCGAGGGCCTGGTGCGCCACATGGCTCGCCGCTTTGGCGGACTCAATGGAGACTGCACCGGCGCGATCATCGAGATCACCACCGCTCTTGCCGCCGTGGCCTATGGACTCAGCCTCTCCTGGCTCGCCTCTTAAGTGCAGGGGGAGGCGGCGGGGGTGGCTCCGTGCGCTCCCGCCGCAGCTGTTGTGGACACGTCGACATCGTGGAGAAAATTCCCGCCCCGAGCGCGAAGTAATGAATAAATTTTCCGCGGCCACATCAGCATTGTTTCCCCAGCGCACACAGCATTTTTTACTTATTGCCCCTTAGTGAGCGAGCAATTAATCTCCTCTGTGCAAGTGTTCAGAAAGCCACGACTGTGGCACCACAAGAGGGAGACACACTTTGTCCTTCGTCCTATCCATTAATGAGATCGTTGATGGCCCCATCAAGGATCTGTACCTCGAGTTCGGCGGCAACAACTGCTGCCCGCCCCCGGCACCGGCGATCCTGCCGAACCTCACCACCGTAGATTTCTCCGGTGCGCACTTCGGCTCCACCGATCTGCTCGACCTCAACATCGATCTCTCGGCTCTCTAAGCCATCCTTATATTTAAGCGATACATCTCACGCACACCGCAACACCGGCGCCCCCTCCCATGAGGGACAGCGCCGGTGTTGTCTATGAGGACTACGCTGCTTAGGCCTCGATGAGCGTGTGAATCCAGCCGTGCGTATCCTCCACGGTGCCGCGCTGGATACCCGTGAGGTGATTGCGCAGCTCCATGGTGACCGTGCCGGTGGCACCGCCAGCGATCTCAAAATCGCCGTGAGCGGACTTCACCGCGCCCACCGGGGTAATCACAGCCGCGGTGCCGCAGGCCAAGGCCTCGGTCATGGCCCCCGAGGTGGCGTCGTCACGCCACTGCTCCTTCGACACCAGCTCCTCCTTGACCTGATAGCCGAGATCGCGGGCCACCTGAAGCAGAGAATCGCGGGTCACGCCGGGAAGCAGAGAACCGGACAGGGCGGGGGTCACCACGGTGACATCCTCCCCTTCGCCGTAGACGAACATGAGATTCATGCCGCCCATCTCCTCGATGTAGTTCAGCTCGATAGAGTCCAGCCACACCACCTGGTCGCAGCCCTTTTCTTCCGCCTGGGCCTGGGCCAGAAGCGAGGCAGCGTAGTTGCCAGCACACTTGGCCGCACCGGTACCACCGCGGGCAGCGCGGACGAAGTCCTCGCAAATCCACACCGACACGGGCTTGATGCCCCGCGCGAAGTAGGCGCCGGCCGGGGAGGCGATGAGCACATAGGTGTAGCTATTCGCCGGGTGCACACCCAGGGAGGTCTCGGTGGAGATCATGAAGGGGCGCAGGTACAGAGATTCCTCGCCGCCGGCGGCCGGAACCCAGTCGCGGTCGATGTCCACCAGCTGGCGGATGGACTCGAGGAATACCTCTTGGGGCAGCTGCGGCATGGCCAAGCGGTGCGCCGAGTTCTGGAAACGCGCAGCGTTGGCATAGGGGCGGAAGGTGACAATGGAGCCATCCTCGTGCCGATAGGCCTTCAGCCCTTCGAAAATGGCCTGGCCATAATGAAAAACATTCGTGGCCGGATCAAAGGACAGCGGGCCATAGGGGCGCACCTGGGCGTCGTGCCATCCCTTATCGTGGGACCACTCAATGGTCACCATGTGATCGGTGAAGTGCTTGCCAAACCCCGGGGCCTCAAGAATCTTCGCGATCTCAGCGGCGGGGGTGGGGTTCTCGTTCTTCCTAATGGTGAACTCTAAATCTTGCATGGTATTAAGCTACTCCCTCTCTGGTTTCAAAGCCCTGATTACCCTAAGTTTCGGGCAACCAACTCGCGGCGGCGCTTCTTAGCTCACGCTAGGCTGGTGGAAGTCTTATTCACAAGACGTTGCCGGCGCCACCGACCACAGCTGGGCGTCGATAAGCATTGACCGCTGTACAGAAAGGATTGCGAACCATATGGCGAACTCCCTGCCCGCGCGCGGCTACCTGCCTGAATTGAAGCGAAGCAAAAAGCTGGAGAAGAACACCTCCGTGCTGCTCGTGCCCGTCTACGAGGGCGAGAGCGAATTGGAGCTGCCCGTACTGGGGCCGCTGGACGATGCCTCGGCGCGCTCCCTGTGTGATGCGCTGAGCGCTGTCGGCGCCACCGGCAAGGCCGGCACCGTGCACACTGTGCCCGCCCCGAAGAAGCTCAAGGTAGACGCAGTCGCCGCGGTGGGTCTGGGCGCTGCCGAGGACTCCGATGCGGAGACGATTCGCCGTGCCGCCGGTAGCGCCATGCGCAGCCTGCCCGAGCACGCCGTTGTGGCCACCACCCTCTCTGAGCTCAATACCGCAGCCGCCGTCGAGGGCTGCGCGCTGGGCGCGTATGACTATCGCGGACTGCGCACTGAGGGCGAGAGCACCCGGCCTAGCTCGGTGACCTTCCTCGGCGCCGATAAGAAGGAATTCGAGGCCGCCGTGATCGTGGCCGAGTCCGTGGCGCTGTGCCGCGACCTCGTCAATACCCCCTCCTCGCACCTCTACCCCGAGTCCTATGCATCCTTCGTGGCCGAGGAAGCCGCGAAGGTGGGGCTGCAGGCCACCGTGCTGGATGAGAAGAAGCTCGCCAAGCGCGGCTTTGGCGGCATCCTCGCCGTGGGCATGGGCTCGTCCCGCACCCCGCGGCTGGTGCGCCTGGAGTGGAAGCCGAAGAAGGCGAAGACCCACGTGGGCCTGGTGGGCAAGGGCGTGACCTTCGATACCGGCGGCATCTCCATTAAGCCGGGCGCCAATATGGAGAACATGATCTCCGATATGGGCGGCTCCGCGGCCATGATCGCCACCATCGTTGCCGCCGCCCGCCTCGAGCTGCCGGTGCAGATCACCGCCACCATCCCGCTGGCGGAGAACATGCCGGGTGGCAAGGCCTACCGTCCGGGCGATGTGATCACCCACTATGGCGGCACCACCTCCGAGATCCAGAACACCGACGCCGAGGGCCGCCTCATCCTGGCGGATGCCTTGGTGCGTGCCAGCGAGGACAATCCGGACTACCTCATCGATAGCGCCACCCTCACCGGCGCCCAGGTGGTGGCCTTGGGTGATCGCACCTCCGGCGTGATGGGCGACGAGACTCTCCGCGAGCGCATTGCCACCACGGGTCGCGATGCAGGTGAGCCGGCATGGGCCATGCCGATTCCGGAGGAGATCGCCGAGCAGTTCTCCTCGCCTTCCGCGGATCTGCGCAATATTGGCACCAACCGCTCCGCCGGCATGATGCAGGCCGGCTATTTCCTCAGCCGCTTCGTCGGCGAGGGCATCCCGTGGGCCCATATCGATATCGCGGGCCCCGCCTTCAACACCACCGCCGTCCACGGCTACACCCCGAAGCGCGCCACCGGTGTTCCGGTGCGCACCTTGGTGGATCTGCTCCGTGACATCTCGGTCAATGGTTAAAGACCTGCACCCATGACTAATCCCATCCACTTCGGTGGATGGGATTTTTCCTTTTCTCTGCCTTCTACCCAGGGCTACTTATCGACGCCGCCCTCGGGCTCATTGTGTCTCTTTTCCCATTCCTCGCGCCGCTGCCGCTGTTCCTCGCGCTTGCGGAGGATACGGTCACGTTCGATTCGCTCGCGCATCCTTTGCGGATACCCCGTCTCCTCCACATCGAAGAGGCCGATACCCAGCGCGGAGGCGGTGGCGTTGATGCCCTTGGGCCCGCCAATCCGGCGGCGGATGAAGTCTCCATGCTCATCCACCAACACCACGCTCATCTCATTCACCAGCGTTTCGGGCTCGACGAAGCCCTCCACGAAGCCACGGCCCTGCATCCATGCGCGCAGCTCGGCGAGATCGGCGTCCCGGATGGATCCGGTGGCGCTGCGGGGAGCCTTGAGTCCCTTTTTGGATCTGCCACGGTTGAAAAGATTGAACATGACACATCATTCTACAAGCCCCCTGCGATAAGGCGGGGCTGCTCTCCACTGGGGGCATAGCGGGCCTGCACAGCATGCAGAGATCCGCTCCCACGCGCAGGGCCGCGCGGATAGGGGCACGCTATGCACAGAATGCGGAGCCTAACCGCCTACAATGGACCGTTAAAAGCGGTACTCTTTTTGTTGTTACCGTTTGACGATTTTTCACACGCTACTTTCATGCGAGGAGACTTAAAAACAATGGCGTTCTCCGTAGAGATGCCCGAGTTGGGCGAGTCAGTTACAGAAGGCACCATCACCACGTGGCTGAAGTCCGTGGGCGATACGGTCGAGGTCGACGAACCGCTCCTCGAGGTGTCCACCGACAAGGTTGATACCGAGGTTCCTTCCCCCAAGGCAGGCGTCCTGCTTGAGATCAAGGCTGACGAGGACGACACCGTCGACGTTGGCGACGTTATCTGCGTCATCGGCGACGAGGGCGAGGAGCCCTCCGGCGATTCCGATTCCGATTCTGATTCCGAGGAGTCGGAGGCCGAAGAGTCCTCCGCCGAGGAAGAGAAGAAGGAGTCT
Organism: Corynebacterium sp. TAE3-ERU2; assembly: GCF_019209955.1. NCBI lineage: Bacteria > Bacillati > Actinomycetota > Actinomycetes > Mycobacteriales > Corynebacteriaceae > Corynebacterium > Corynebacterium sp. TAE3-ERU2. The sequence goes on from NZ_JAHUTL010000001.1 coordinate 366,781, forward strand.
GAGGACAAGCCGAAGGCAAATAAGAAGTCCTCCTCCAGCGAGGCCACCGACGTGGCCATGCCCGAGCTGGGCGAATCCGTTAGCGAAGGCACCATCACCTCCTGGCTGAAGTCCGTGGGCGATACGGTCGAGGTCGACGAACCGCTCCTCGAAGTGTCCACCGACAAGGTTGATACCGAGGTTCCTTCCCCCGTCGCCGGCACCCTGCTCGAGATCCTCGCCGAAGAAGACGACACCGTCGACGTCGGTGACGTTATCGCCCGCATCGGCGACGCCGACGCCGCCAGCTCCTCCGACGACTCCGACTCCGACGACGACTCGGACGAAGACGAGGCAGAGGCCGAAGAAGCTGAAGCCAAGGAAGAGAAGAAGGAGTCTGAGGACAAGCCGAAGGCTGATAAGAAGTCCTCCTCCAGCGAGGCCACCGACGTGGCCATGCCCGAGCTTGGCGAATCCGTTACAGAAGGCACCATCACCTCCTGGCTGAAGTCCGTGGGCGATACGGTCGAGGTCGACGAACCACTCCTCGAAGTCTCCACCGACAAGGTTGATACCGAGGTTCCTTCCCCCGTCGCCGGCACCCTGCTCGAGATCCTCGCCGAAGAAGACGACACCGTCGACGTCGGTGACGTTATCGCCCGCATCGGCGACGCCGACGCCGCCAGCTCCTCCGACGATTCCGACTCCGACGACGATGAGGACGAGGCAGAAGCCGAAGAAGCTGAAGCCAAGGAAGAGAAGGAAGAGAAGAAGGAGGAGCCTAAGCAGGAGTCTGCTCCGAAGAAGGAGGAGAAGTCCGAGGCTCAGCCTGAGAAGAAGGAAGAGAAGAAGCAGGAGAAGGTCAATACCGGCGATAACCTGCCGTATGTGACCCCGCTCGTGCGGAAGCTGGCTGATAAGCACGGCATTGATCTCTCCACTGTCGAGGGCACCGGTGTGGGCGGCCGCATCCGCAAGCAGGATGTGCTGGCTGCCGCCAAGGGCGAGTCGAAGGGCGAGTCCGAGGACGCAGCCCCGGCGAAGGAGGAGACTCCCCGCGTGTCCACCAAGTCTGTGGACCCGGCGAAGGCCGAGCTGCGTGGCACCACTCAGAAGGTCAACCGTATTCGCGAGATCACCGCGAAGAAGACCCTCGAGGCCCTGCAGATCTCCGCGCAGCTCACCCAGCTGCACGAGGTGGACATGACCACCATTGCTGCCCTGCGCAAGGAGGCCAAGCCGGCCTTCACCAAGGCTCATGGTGTGAACCTCACCTACCTGCCCTTCTTCGCGAAGGCCATCGTGGAGGCCTTGGTGTCCCACCCGAATGTCAACGCCTCCTACAACGCTGAGACCAAGGAGATCACCTACCACCCGAGCGTGGGACTGGCTATCGCCGTCGACACGCCGAAGGGTCTGCTCACCCCGGTGATCCACGAGGCCGAGAAGCTGTCCCTGCCGGAGCTGGCGAAGGCGATCGTGGACTTGGCTGATCGCGCCCGCAATAACAAGCTCAAGCCGGCCGATCTGACCGGTGGCACCTTCACCATCACCAATATCGGTTCCGAGGGTGCGCTCTCCGATACCCCGATCGTGGTTCCGCCGCAGGCAGCCATGGTGGGCACCGGCGCTATCACCAAGCGTCCGGTCGTGGTCAGCGAGAACGGCAATGACGCCATCGCTATCCGCCAGATGGCCTACCTGCCCTTCTCCTATGATCACCAGATCATCGACGGCGCTGACGCTGGTCGCTTCATGACCACCGTCCGTGACCGCCTCGAGAACATCGACTTCACCGAGGATCTCGAGCTGAGCTAAACACAGGGCTCTTCCCAACCACCCCGCGCAGTGCGTCAACGCCAGCGCGGGGTGGTTGTCTTTATGCACCACCCCACAATCACCCCCACCGCTACCCCCGCATTCCATCACCGCAGGATGTCTGCAATCCGAGAATGGGGGCCACCACTCTCAATCCCAAACAGTGACCCAGCTCCTATAATGAGGGGGACATTTCTTTTCCTTACTGTCCTTCATCCCCAAGGCACATCAACCCCACGGAAAGGCCCACTTTGTCTTTCAGCGATCGCCATATCGGCCCCGACGCTCATGAAACTTCGATCATGCTGGACACGCTTGGCGTCTCCTCATTGGAGGAACTCATTGAGAAGGCCGTCCCCGCCTCGATTATCAATACCGAGCGGATGAACCTGCCGAGCGAGCAGTCGGAATTTGAGGCGCAGCGCGTGCTCGCCCACGACGCCGAGCAGAACATCCCCCTCAAGTCCTTCTATGGCCAAGGCTTCTCCTCCACCATCACCCCGTCGGTGATCCGCCGGGGTGTTCTTGAGGATGCCGGCTTCTATACCGCCTATACCCCTTATCAGCCGGAGATCTCCCAGGGCCGCCTCGAGGCCCTGCTGAACTTCCAGACCATGATCTCCGAGCTGTGCAACCTGCCCATCGCGAATGCCTCGCTGCTGGATGAGGCCACCGCCGTGGCCGAGGCCATTAGCTTGATGAGCCGCAAGGTGAAGAAGGGCCGCAGCGTGGTGTTGGACAGTCGCCTGCATCCCCAGGTGCTGAGCATCGCCCGCGAGCGTGCCCGCGTTATGGAGCTCGAGGCGCACGTCCAAGACCTGTCCGTGGGGTTGGTCGCCGAGGATCTTGTGGGCACCGTGATTGCCTACACCGGCACCGAGGGCGATGTGCGCGATATTTCTTCGCTTATCGACGCCACCCACGACCGTGGCGGTCTCGCCACCGTGGTAGCAGATCCCATGATGCTGGTCCTGCACACTGCCCCTGGTGATCTCGGCGCGGACGTGTGCGTGGGCACCACCCAGCGTTTCGGTGTGCCGTTGTTCTTCGGCGGGCCCCATGCCGCGTTCATGGCGGTCACTGACTCCTTGAAGCGCCAGATCCCGGGCCGCATCGTGGGCGTGAGTAAGGATCTGGACGGCTTCCCAGCGTATCGCCTGGCCCTGCAGACCCGCGAGCAGCATATTCGCCGCGATCGCGCCACCAGCAATATCTGTACCGCCCAGGCATTACTGGCCGTCATGGCCTCGATGTATGCCGTCTATCACGGCGCGGAGGGGCTGAAGGGCATCGCCCGCGAAATCCACCGCAAGGCCTGCAGCTTTGCCGATGCCATCGAGTCTGCGGACGACGAGCTATCGCTGGTGCACTCCACCTTCTTCGATACCGTCTGCATCTCCACGGGCGGCCGTGCCGACGAGTTCGCCACCACCGCCCTCGAGGAGGGCTATCTCATCCGCGCGGTGGATGAGGACCGCGTGTGTGTGAACTTCGGTGAGGCCACCACCGAGGACGATATGGCGGCCTTGTGCCGTATCTTCGGTATCGCCGACGACACCCTGGAGCAGGAAGCCGAGTCGCGCATCGAGCAGGAGCGCGCCGATGAACCGCTGCGGCATGAGATCTTCTCCCAGATCCACTCCGAAACCCAGATGATGCGCTATATTCGCCGTCTTGGCGACCGCGATCTGGCCCTCGACCGCACCATGATTCCGCTGGGCTCCTGCACCATGAAGCTCAATCCCACCTCTGCGGTCGAGCCGATCACTTGGCCTCATCTGGCAGATGTGCACCCCTTCGCCCCGGAGTCGCACACCAAGGGCTGGCGTCGTATCATCGAGGATCTCGAGACATGGCTGGCGGAAATCACCGGCTATGCCAAAGTGTCGGTGCAGCCCAATGCCGGCTCCCAGGGCGAGCTGGCCGGTTTGCTGGCTATCCGCCGCTACCACGTCTCCCGCGGCGATGATCAGCGCGATGTGTGCATTGTTCCCGCCTCCGCCCACGGCACCAATGCCGCCTCTGCTGCGCTGGCGAACCTGCGTGTGGTCGTGGTGGCTACCGCCGATGATGGCACGGTAGACATCGAGGATCTCAAGGCCAAGCTGGAGGTCCATGCCGGCCATGTCGCCGCCATCATGATCACCTACCCCTCCACTCATGGCGTGTATGAGGAGAATGTGGGCGAGGTGTGCGAGCTGGTGCACGAGGCCGGCGGCCAGGTCTACATCGATGGCGCCAACATGAATGCCCTCGCCGGTATCGCCCGCCCCGGCGCATTCGGCGGCGACGTCTCCCACCTGAATCTGCACAAGACCTTCACCATTCCGCATGGTGGTGGCGGCCCGGGCGTGGGCCCGATCGGCGTGGCCGAGCACCTGGTGCCCTTCCTGCCCACCGATGCCCGCACCGCCAATCCGCATGAGGATGCCCCCGTGGGCGAGGGCGTGCCGATCTCTGCCACCTACTATGGCTCGGCGGGTGTGACCCCCATTTCCTGGATGTACCTGCGGTTGATGAGCAGCGAAGGCCTCTTCGCCGCCTCCGCCCATGCCGTGCTTGCCGCCAACTACATCGTGAAGAAGCTCGAGGGCGCCTATCCGGTGCTCTATACCGGCAAGAATGGTTTGGTTGCGCACGAGTGCATCGTGGATCTGCAGGAGCTAACCAAGCAGTCCGGCGTCACTGCCCTCGACGTGTGCAAGCGCTTGGTGGACTTCGGCTTCCACGCCCCCACCCTCGCTTTCCCTGTGGCCGGCACCCTCATGGTGGAGCCCACCGAGTCCGAGGACCTCGCGGAGCTCGATCGCTTCGTGGAGGCGATGCTCGTAATCCGCGAAGAGATCCAGGAGATCATCGACGGCACGGTCGCCGTGGAGGACTCCGTGATCCGCAAGGCCCCCTTCACCGCGGCCAGCGTCGTCAGTGATGAGTGGAACGAGAAGTTCAGCCGCGAAAAGGCCGCCTTCCCCGTGCCGGGGCTGCGCCGCGATAAGTATTTCCCCGCTGTCCGTCGTATTGATGATGCCTATGGCGATCGCAACCTGGTCTGCTCCTGCCCGCCGCCGGAGGCCTTCGACATCGACTCCGACCACGCTTAACCCGAAAGGCTCACCATGACTGATCTTTTGCACTCCCCGTTGCACGATCTCAACGAGAAGCTCGGCGCCAGCTTCACCGACTTCGGGGGCTGGAATATGCCGCTGAAGTACGGCCGCGAGCTCGAAGAACACCGCGCCGTGCGCGAGCGTGTCGGTGTGTTCGACCTGTCCCATATGGGCGAGCTCTCGGTGCGCGGTAGCGATGCCGCCGCATTCTTGGATTATGTGCTCGTCTCGCAGCTATCCACCTTGCCGGTGGGCAAGGCGAAGTATTCGATGATTGTCAACGCCGAGGGCGGCATCATCGATGATCTCATCAGCTATCGCCTCGCCGAGGACGAGTTCTTGGTGGTGCCCAACGCCGGCAACCAGCCCGCAGTGTGGGCCGCCTTCGAGGACCGCGCCCGCGAGCGCTTCGCCGATGCCGATCTGGTGCTCGAGAACCAGAGCCTGGACACCGCCCTCATCGCCGTCCAGGGCCCGCGCAGCGCCGAGCTGCTCAGCGAACTGGTTCCCGCCGATTCGGCTGACACCCTCAATGGGCTCAGCTACTACTCCGCCGCCCCGCTCGCGGTGGCCGGGGTGGATACCCTCGTGGCCCGTACCGGCTACACCGGCGAGGATGGTTTCGAGGTGTATGTGGACAAGGAGCACGCCCCCGCTGTGTTCTCTGCGGTGGTCGACAAGCTCGAGGCCTATGAGGGTGCCGTCTGTGGCCTTGCCGCTCGGGACTCCCTGCGGCTCGAGGCCGCTATGCCGCTCTATGGCCATGAGTTGAGCGAGGATCTCACCCCCGTAGATGCCGGCTTGCGTGTGCTCGTGGGCAAGAATAAGACGGGCGAGTTCTACGGCGATCAGCTCCGTGAGCTGCCCACCCCGCAGCGCAAGCTCGTGGGGCTGCGGGGCGAGGGGCGTCGCGCCGCCCGTGCCGGCTCCGTGCTGTATGTCGGTGAGGAGCGCGTTGGCGAGATCACCTCCGGCCAGCTCTCCCCCACCCTCGGCCACCCCATCGCTTTGGCCTATGTAGACGCCGATCACGCTGCAGAGGGCACCACCCTCGAGGCGGATGTGCGTGGCAAGCGCCAGCCAATGACCATTGTTGCCCGCCCCTTCTACAAGCGCGGCTAAACTATTTACCATTACGTTCTCCAGCTCGACAGAAAGGACTCACCCATGTCCCAGCTGCCCTCCACTTTCTCCTACTCCGAGGATCACGAGTGGATCGATCGCGCCGCGGATGACGCCGCCGGCACCACCGTCAAAGTTGGTCTGACGTCCATCGCCGCGGATCGTCTCGGCGAGATCGTCTTCGTGGATCTGCCCGCTGTGGGCGATTCCGTGGAGGCCGGCGAGATCTGCGGTGAAGTCGAATCCACCAAGTCCGTCTCGGATATCTACGCCCCGGTCACCGGCACCGTCACCGCCGTCAACGAGGAGCTCGAGGACAACCCGGGCCTGATCAATGACGAGCCCTTCGCGGGCGGTTATCTCTTCGAGGTCGAGGTGCAGGAGGTCGGCGAGCTCATGGATGCCGCCGAGTACGAGGCACAGAACGCCTAACTCGTCTATCAGCCGCTTCACGCTTATTGTGTGGAGCGGCCTTTTCCTGCTTATCGACGCCCACCTCTGCCCCACAACCAGCTGCCGCCCACGGCAGCAAGGCGAGTGAGGTGCACGCCACAGGGCGCGTGTACCCTTGAGTCATTATGACTGCACCGCGCGAGCCTTTTACCCCCGCAAGCCAAGCAATCAGGCATCTCGATACCCCTATTGAGCTGCATCGGCTAGGCACCCGCGACTATGTGGAGATGTGGCACGAGCAGGCGGATCTGGCGGCGGCGCGCGCCCGCGATGAGATCGCTGACCGGGTGCTCATGCTCGAGCACCCCTCTACCTATACGGCGGGTAAGCGCACGCAGGAATCAGATCGCCCGACCAACGGCGTGCCCTGCATTGATGTGGATCGCGGCGGGCGAATCACCTGGCATGGCCCCGGCCAGTTGGTGGGCTATCCCATCATCAAATTGCGGGATCCGGTGGATGTGGTGGACTATGTTCGCCGCGTCGAGGAGGCGCTCATTCAGTTGGTGCGCTCGCTGGGGCTGAGCACGGCTGGGCGGATTGATGGCCGCTCGGGGGTGTGGGTGCCCGCCGATGAGCGCGGCCCAGATCGCAAGGTCGCGGCATTGGGTATTCGCATTACGCGAGGAATAACTATGCATGGTTTTGCGCTGAACTGTGATAACACCTTGGACTATTACGATCACATCGTTCCTTGTGGCATTAGTGACGCTGGGGTCACTACCCTGTCACGGGAGCTGGACACCGATGTGCGGGTGGAGGATGTGATCGAGCCGTGTTACCACTGGCTGGTTGAGGCTTTTGCAGGCCGGCTGGAGGTGGCCGATCACAGCTTTGGCTCCGCCGAGGACCCCTGCTCCCCAGCTGCCATCCGGAAACTATCGCTATAAAACACACGCCTCGCCCACGGTGGGGCCCGTAATTTGAGGACAAAGTGAGCGAAAAGAAGCTACTACGCATCGAGGCGCGGAACGCCGAGACTCCGATCGAGAATAAGCCGCGCTGGATCCGCACCCAGGTCAAAACTGGCCCGGAGTATAAGGACATGAAAAACCGCGTGTCCGGCGCCTCTCTGCACACGGTGTGCCAGGAGGCCGGCTGTCCCAATATTCACGAGTGCTGGGAGGACCGCGAGGCCACCTTCTTGGTTGGCGGCGATCAGTGCACTCGGCGCTGCGATTTCTGTCAGATTGCCACGGGCCGGCCCACCGAGGTCGATCGCGATGAGCCTCGTCGTGTTGCTGAGTCCGTGCAGGAGATGCAGCTGAATTACTCCACGATTACTGGCGTCGCCCGCGATGATCTGCCCGATGGGGCATCGTGGATTTATGCCGAAACCTGCCGCCAGATCCACAAACTCAACCCCAACACGGGTGTGGAACTATTGGTCGACGATTTCCGCGGCAACCCAGACGCGCTGCAGCAGGTCTTCGAGTCCGAGCCGGAGGTCTTCGCGCACAATGTGGAAACGGTGCCGCGCATCTTTAAGAAGATCCGTCCCGCCTTCCGCTATGAACGTTCTTTGGATGTGATCCGCCAGGCTCGTGATTATGGTCTCGTGACCAAGTCCAACTTCATCCTTGGCATGGGCGAAACGGTGGAGGAAGTGCGCGAGGCCATGCAGGATCTGCATGATGCCGGCTGTGAGATCCTCACCATTACGCAGTATCTCCGCCCCGGCCCGCTGTTCCACCCCATCGACCGCTGGGTGAAGCCCGAGGAGTTCGTGGCGCATTCCAAGGCCGCGAAGGAGATCGGATTTAAGGCCGTGATGTCCGGGCCGCTGGTACGCTCTTCCTACCGCGCTGGGCGCCTCTATGCGCGGGCGATGGCCGAGCGCGGCGAGGCCCTGCCGGAGAACCTCGCGCACCTGGGCGAGGATACCGGCACTACCGCCCAAGAGGCCTCCAGCCTCATTCAGCGCTATGGCGCGTCCAAGGACACTCCGGTAACCTCTGCCCGCCGCTAGGGCGGCCCTAAAAGACACACGTGAGGAAAGGGTGACACAGGAAGAGGCAATGCGGGCGTGAGCACGCTGATCGCCTATCCTAAAACACATGGCTGATACGAATAAGAAACAACGGAAACTAGCGGCAAAGCAGGCCGCCAAGGAAGAAAAGGCGCTGAAGAAACAGCAGCGCAAGCAGAGCCGGGCGCAGGTCTGGCAGGCCTTTAAGATGCAGGCGAAGAACGACAAAAAGCTCGTTCCGCTCATGCTTCTCGCCATCATCGGCCTCGGCCTTGTCTTCTTCCTCATCGGTTCGCTCTTTGGTGGCCAGTGGTTCCTGCTGCCGCTGGGCTTGGTGCTGGGCTTCGCTTTGGCGATGTACATCTTCACCAAACGCGTGGAGAACACTGTGTACGATCGCGCCGAGGGCCAGGCCGGCGCCGCCGGCTGGGCGCTCGAGAATCTGCGGAGCGGCCCCGGCGTGGAGTGGCATACCCGCACTGCGGTGGCCACCAACCACCACATGGATGCCGTGCACCGCGTCATCGGCCCCGCCGGTGTGGTGCTCGTTGGTGAGGGCGACATCAAGCGGGTCCGCCCGCTCATGGCGAATTACAAGCGCCGCCTCGTGCGTATCGCCGGGCAGACCCCGATCTATGAGATCTTCGCCGGTGAGGGCGAGGACCAGGTGCGAGTGCGCAACCTGCAAAAGGAAATGATGAAGCTGCCCCGCAACTATAAGAAGAAGGAGCTGGGCGCCCTTTCTGCTCGTTTCGAAGCGATGGACCGCGACCCGCTCCAGGCCGCTGGCATGCCGAAGGGACCTGTGCCCAAGGGCGCATCCATGGCCGGTATGAACCGCCGCGCCCGCCGCGCCGCCCAGCGTCGCTCCAAGTAGGCCGCGCCTAAAAATCAGCCACGAGCACTGCCTCTTACCTCCGCTGCCCCTCGGGCGCGGAGGTTTTTCTCTGCCCTCCCCCAGCCCTGCATAGCACCGGTGGACGTTCTATGTTTTAGAGCGCCGACGTGCAATGATGGATGGGTGAGTATCTTTGCTGAGAACCACCTGCTCGCGCTCACTGTCATCATGGCGGTGGGGCTGATTATCGGCAGGATCAACATCGGGGGATTTCGCCTCGGGGTGGCCGCTGTACTCTTTGTCGGACTGGGCTTCGCCACCGTTGAACCGGGCGTCAAGCTTCCCGAGGTGGTGTACCTGCTGGGATTGGCATTATTCGTCTATACCATCGGGCTCGAGGCAGGGCCGACATTCTTCGCCTCTTTACGTACCCGGGGGCTCAAGCACAACGCGTTTATCCTCGCGGTGCTGTCTCTGGTCACGGCCATATCGTGGGGATTGATCACCCTCACCGGCTTGGGGGTGTCTACCGGTGCCGGCATGTTTACCGGCGCGGTCACCAACACCCCGGCGCTGGCCGCCGTGGTGGATTCACTGGCCGAAATCTCACAACCGGAGCACCTCGATCTGCCCGTGGTGGCCTACTCCCTCGCCTATCCACTGGGTGTGCTCGGCGTGATCATGGTGATCGCCATCTTGGCGAAAGTGCTCAAGATCGATCATGAGCAGGAAGCCATTGACGCCGGCGTGGCGCCCCACGAGCTGGTCTCACAGCGCGTCCTAGTGATCGCGAATGATGTTCCGGCGGTGGACAATATTCCGCTGCTATGGCAGCTGCGCGTCATCATCTCCCGCGTCCAGCACGGGCATCGGGAAGGGCTGGCGGAGTATGGCGATCGGGTGCGCCCCGGCGATATCCTCACACTCGTCGGCGAGCCGACCGAGGTCGAGCGTGCCGTCGAACGCCTCGGAAAACCGCTCGAAGGCGGCCCCTCGCATGATGAAGATCTGGACTTTCGCCGTATCTTCGTCTCCTCGAAGGACGTCGTGGGGGTGCCGCTGTCGAAGCTGGAACCGAAGCTCCAGGGCATGCTGGTGACCCGTGTTCGCCGCGGCGACGCCGACATGGTGGCCACTCCCGATATGATGCTGCAGCTCGGCGACCGCGTCCGCGTGGTGGCCGACCCACAGACGCTGCGCCGCGCGAACCGTATTTTCGGCGACTCCTATGCGCGAGTATCCAATGCCGACATGCTGCCGCTGCTGGCGGGCTTGGCCTTGGGACTGCTCGTTGGACTTATCCCCTTCCCACTGCCCGGTGGTTCTGAGCTCAAACTGGGCAGCGCGGGTGGCCCGCTCCTCGTCGCGCTGATCTTGGGCGCGATTGGCCGCACCGGGCCGGTGGTCTGGCAGATTTCCTATAGCGCGAATAACGTCCTCCGCACCACCGGTATCACGCTCTTTCTCGCGGGAATTGGTACCACGGCGGGGGCAGGCTTTAAAACTGCGCTCAGCGACCCTGCCTCATTGACCATCATCGGCGTGGGTTTCATCATCACCGTTCTGGTCTCTACGATCACGATTCTCGCCGGCTACTTCTGGATGAAGATTCCTTTCGGTCAGGTCGCCGGTATTCTCGCCGGCGTACAAACCCACCCTGCCGTGCTCAGCTACGTCTCTGACCAAACCAAGAATGAACTGCCCGCAATCGGCTACACCACGGTCTATCCCGTTTCCATGGTGGCGAAGATCGTCCTGGCCCAGGTCTTGGTGTTCATGCTGCTCTAGCGAGCGCCGCGACGCACCTCATAGTTCAGGCCCCTGGTACATAACCAGGGGCCTGTGGTGTTCTTTTAGCCGAAGATTACTGCGGTTTTGGTGACACGGTCGTGGATGCCGCGGCCGTCCTCATCCACCATTGCGGCGGGGAAGATCAGTAGGGTGAGAGCAGTGCGGGCGGCGGCCCTCCACAGCCCCACTGTGGTTTCCTCATCAATGCGGGCCACACCAATTCCCAGCAAAGCCTGGCCGGGAGTACGGGCGAGCAGCGTCACGCTGATCGTGCCCAGGATGAAGTAGCACAGATAGGTCAGCGTGGCCGTACCGGTGAAGAAATCAGAGAACTGATCAATGATGATGGCGGTACCCCAACACAGGGTCCAGTCCACCAGGACACCGACGGACCGCCGCATCACCGATGCCAAAGCGCCGGGCCCCGTCTCTGGGAACCCGAGCTTTTCACCAGCCCACTTGGCGGGTCGATCGGCGTTCTCGGCCGAACTAGGAATTGCGGGACCGTCAAGCCAGCTACGCCTCTTTTCTGCCATGATCCCAATGTAATCGGGGACACGAGAGAAATGAAACTATTCGCATTATCCTTTTTCTCATCAACCCCACGGCCGCGGGGCCTCAGCAGCGCTATGACGGCTGGGCGAAACGCCCACCCCCTTTTCGTTCGAGCTATAGATATTCGGGTACTATGGGGTTCCAGCGGCACGCGCCATATCGCAATATAGCCCGCGCCGTTCTCCTCATACCTGACGGTGTTCCTAAGCTGGAGGGCTGCGTCGATAAGCGCGTATAACTCACACGCCATAGCGGCCCCACGGCAGTGATGTAGCACCTACACTGGGGAGGAGATCTCAACCCAATAAAATAGCCCCAAGGAGCTAATACCCGTGGAGTTTGAAACCCCGAGCGACGTAGTCAAATTTATTCAGGACGAAAACGTTGAGTTTGTAGACGTGCGCTTTACCGATGTTCCCGGCACGGAACATCACCTCACTATCCCAGCGTCCATGCTCAATGAGGACGCAATGGAGGAGGGACTGGCGTTCGATGGCTCGTCGATTCGCGGATTCACCACGATCGACCAGTCCGACATGAACCTTCTGCCGGATCTGTCGACCGCCTATATCGATCCCTTCCGCGCTGCGAAGACCCTCAACGTTCGCTTCTTCGTGCACGATCCCTTCACCCGCGAGCCCTTCACCCGCGACCCGCGCAATGTGGCCCGCAAGGCGGAGGAGTATCTAGCCTCGACCGGCATCGCCGATACCTGCTTCGTCGGCGCCGAGGCCGAGTTCTATCTCTTCGACAAGGTGCGCTACGCCTCAGATGTGCAGCGCAGCTTCTACGAGGTGGACTCCGGCGAGGGCTGGTGGAACCGCGACGCCGCAACACAGATCGACGGCAGCCCCAACCTGGGCTATAAGAACCGCCACCAAGGCGGCTACTTCCCCACTGCCCCCTATGACCAGACCATGGATCTGCGTGACGCCATGGCCAAGAACCTGCTGCGCATCGGCTTCGATGTGGAGCGCTTCCACCACGAGGTGGGCAATGGTCAGCAGGAGATCAACTACCGCTTCGACACCCTGCTCCAGAGCGCCGATCTGCTGCAGAGCTTCAAGTACGTGGTGAAAAACACCGCCATCAAGTGGGGCAAGACCGCCACCTTCATGCCGAAGCCGCTGGCGAACTCCGCCGGTAGCGGCATGCACGCGCACCTGTCGCTGTGGAAGGACGGCGAGCCGCTCTTCCACGACGAGTCCGGCTACGCTGGCCTCTCCGATACCGCCCGTTATTTCATCGGCGGCATCCTCGAGCACGCTGGCGCTGTGCTGGCGTTCTCGAACCCGACGCTCAACTCCTACCACCGCCTGGTGAAGGGCTTCGAGGCCCCGATCAACCTCGTGTACTCGCAGCGCAACCGCTCCGCCGCCGTGCGCATCCCGATCACCGGCTCGAACCCGAAGGCCAAGCGCATCGAGTTCCGCGCCCCGGATCCTTCGGCGAACCCCTACTTCGCGTTCTCCGCGATGATGCTCGCCGGCTTGGACGGTGTGAAGAACCGCATCGAGCCGCATGCGCCCGTGGATAAGGACCTCTACGAGCTGCCGCCGGAGGAGGCCGCATCCATTCCGACCGCGCCGACCTCCCTGGAGGAGTCCTTGGCCGCGCTTGAGAAGGACGCCGACTTCCTCACCGAAGGCGATGTGTTCACCGAGGATCTCATCGACACCTACGTCAAGTACAAGTGGGACACCGAGATCACCCCGTCTCGCATGGGCCCGACCCCGCTGGAGTACGAGCTCTACTACGACTGCTAAACGCTGCGCGTAGCTCCACCGTCCGCATCATCCGTTGCGGGCGGTGTTTTTTATGCTTATCGACGCCCACCCGCGCCACCATCACCGTCCAGACAGACGACGACCGCCTTCCCGCAGAGAGCGAAAGAAGGCGGTCGGCTACGGCGCTTCCGGCTTAGTCGTCGTGGTCGTGATCGTCGTGGTCATGGCCATCGTGGTCATGCTCGGCATGATCGTGATCGAAGAGTAGTTCCTCGATGCTGGCCTGATCGGCGGTGGCGGGATCGACGAAGGTGGGCAGTTGCTGGGAGTCCAGCAGCGCGTCCTTGTCCTCGCCAAAGCGGGCGTGGAAGAAGGTGGTGTCATCTTCCTCTTCCTTCTCGCCCAGCAGCAGGAAGGGGTACGGGGCGGAGTCATCCGTGGCCGTGAATACGTACCACGTGAAGTCGTCATCATCGCCGACCTTACGATCCACGGTCTCGAGGAACTCATAGGCGCTTGGGGCGTCGGCGGGGTTGTCCAGGTCCTTATAACTGCCCACGAAGGTCATCTGATCGCCATCGATCACCAGCCCCTCTTTGCCATCGCCATAGGTCTCGAGGATCGTGTTCTTCAGATCATCCCAGTTCTCGGAATGCTCGATCGCGGCCTTGGCGAAGTCGGCGGCCATCTCGGGATCGTTGATATAGCTGCCGAGACTACGGTAGGAGCCATCCCAATCCTGCAGGGCGGCGGCAGCCTCATCGGCCTTATCGGAGACCGCATCGGTGGCCTCAGTGGCCGCCTCGGAGGCGGCGCTGGTGGCATCGGACACGCTATCGGAGACCTCGTCGCTAGAACAGCCGGCCAGGGCTACTGCGCTGGCGGCGCCCAGAGCGATGAGGGTCGTCGGTAGTTTCTTCATAAAATAGATATCCTTCGCTACTGCGACAGTGGTGAACAGCACCCAAGGCTACCTGAGATATATCGACGCCAGTCTCTATGTAGATAACGATCCGTTTACGATTGCCCCAAGTGACCGCGCGCGTCAGGCGCCGGACGATACACAAACACGGGCCCTCGTCGTGGCTGCGGCAGGAAAAGTTCTCTTCCCTGCAGGCCGACGAAGGCCCGTGTGGTGGCTGTACCCAGCGGCCGCCGTTTAGGCGGAGCGGCTGAGCACTGCGGAGGTATCGCTGAGTGCCGACTGCTTACGATCCGGCTTCACGATGGCGCGGTAGCCAACGAAGATCAGGAGGCCGACCACAGCGGTGACGACGATCGCACCACCGGGGCGCAGATCGAAGGTGTAGCTGAGGGTCATGCCGAGCATGGTGTAGATGATGCCCAGCACGATCGAGAGCAGATAGGCCTGCTTGTAGCTGCGGGCCACGATGAGTGCGGTGGCCACTGGCAGCACCATGAGAGAGACCACGAGCAGCGCACCGATTACCTTGGCAGCCAATGCCACAGTGACTGCGGCGAGCGCGGTGAACACGGTGTTCACCAACTGCACCTTGGTGCCGGAGATACGAGCCAGCAAAGGATCGACGACCATATCTTGCAGGCTGCCGTAGAACACCACGCTGGCGGCGACCACGAGCACAAACACGATGGAGGTGGCCCACACGTCGAATTGGGTGACGGCGGTAATCGAGCCGAAGAGATAGGACTCGAAGCTACGGCCACTCGGCGCCAAGTCGGCGAGGATCACGGCCACACCAAGACCGGCACTGAGGGTCACGGCCGTGGCCATGTCGCCGTACTGCGGGAACTTCTTACGCATCAGCTCGATGCCGAAGGCGCCGATCACGGCGACCACAATAGCGCCGACGACGGGGCTGAAGCCCGCGATCAGGCCGAGGGCCACGCCGGCAAGCGAGGTGTGGGAGAGCGCATCGCCCATCATCGCGGTGCGACGTGCCACCATCACGATGCCGATCAGGGGAATGGATATCGAGAGCAGCAGGCCCACCAGCAGGGTGCGGCGGACGAACTCGAATTCGAAGAAAAGCTCAAGCATCGATCAACTGTCCTTCCTCGATGCGCTGGATGCGATCAATGGTGACATGGCGGCGGATTTCGTCGAGATCGTGCGTAACCATGAGCACGGTGAGGCCATGCTCCTTACGCAGCTGCTCAATGAGAGTGAGGAACTCGACACGAGAGCCGGCATCGACACCGGAGATCGGCTCATCCAGGATGAGTAGATCGGGTTGGGTAATGAGCGCGCGGGAGATAAGCACCCGCTGCTGCAAACCACCGGACAGCTCTGAGAAAGGTACATCGACGATCTTCTCCAGCCCCATGGAGCGGAGAGTCTCCTCTGCCTTGTCCCGTTGCTTCTTCCGAGCGAAGGTGAACATGCCCATCTCCCGAGTCAGGCCTTGGGCTACCAACTCGCGGGAGGTGATGGGAAAGGAGATCTTCTCGGTGGTGGTGGCCTGCGGCACATAGCCGACGCGGTGTAGCTGATCCCCCTTCGACGAGGGCGATCCGAACAACGTCGAGGTGCCCTGGGTGGGCTTATAGGCACCGATGAAGATCTTCAGGGCGGTGGACTTGCCGCAGCCGTTCTCGCCGGTGAGACACACAGCCTCGCCGTTATTGAGGGTGAAGTTCACCCCTTTGAGGACGGGAAAACGGCCGAAAGAAAAGTGCAGGTCCTTGGTTTCGATAACTGCGGTGCTCACTGCTTTTCCCCCAATGATTCGTAGAGGTTTTCTAGGTTCATGCGCATATATCCCGTGTAGCCTTTGTCGCCTCCGCCGTACTCCATGGAGTTCAGCGGCAGCGCCCGACCATCGACTTCTTCGGCCACCACATTTGCGGTCTTGGGATCGGTGCCGTCTTCGTAATACACAACGTCGATGTCTTGCGCACGGGCGAAGCGAATGGAATCGGTGAGCACGCGCAGGCTCGGAGCCGAGTTCGTCGTCAGCCCCTGCAGCGGATGCTGGGTGAGCTGATAGTCACGTGCGAGGTACGCGAAAGCATTGTGGGCGGTCACGAAATCGCGGCGCGGGGCGTCGAGCAGCTTCTCCTTGAACTGTGCCTCCATGGTGGTGAGTTCACGCACCAGGTTGGACTTGTTCTTCTCGATCTCTTTTTCGTGATCGGGGATCAGCTTGCCCAGTTCCACGTTGATGGCATTCGCGTAGCGCTTGGCGTTGACCACCGACAGCCAGGAGTGCGGATCGAAGCTCACGGTATCCGTTTCGGAGGAACCGCCGTCGACCACATTGCTCAGCTCCAGTTCATTGCCGTCGCCGTCCACGAAGCTGT
The DNA here is from genome assembly GCF_019209955.1 of Corynebacterium sp. TAE3-ERU2. NCBI lineage: Bacteria > Bacillati > Actinomycetota > Actinomycetes > Mycobacteriales > Corynebacteriaceae > Corynebacterium > Corynebacterium sp. TAE3-ERU2. The sequence continues at coordinate 383,422 of NZ_JAHUTL010000001.1, forward strand.
ACTCCAGCAGGGACTCGGACACGCGATCAGAGACGAACACCCACTCCCCCGAGTCGGGGAATTTGAAGGTCACTTCGCCAGATTGGTGTCCCATCTGAATGTCATACACCTGGCCAGGGATGACGTCGGTGGCGGCTCGCTGCTGGAGCTGTGCGCCCTTATCGTTCATCACCTCGCGGCCCTTGTCGATGTAGTCCTGCTCGCTCAGCCCTTCCTCGAAGGGGAAGAAGGCGCCACGCAGCGAGCGCTCGTGGGTATGGCCAAAGAGCATCGTGTAGTTCGTCGAACTATCGATGGTGCCGTGCCCCATGTACTGGAACTCGCCGAGAGCGGCTGCTCCCTTGTAGTTAATGAGGTCCACGTAGTCAGAAAGCTGCAATACCGGCAGGTTGGGTAGAATGTCGCGAATTTGCGGTAACCACGGCTCCATATTGGCGCCGTTGACTACGAGCATGTCGGCCTCAGAGAGGGCCTTGATATTTTTCGGTGTGGGCTCCCAGAGATGCGGGTCTTGGCCTTCGGGCAAGAAGCTACGTACCTCGGCGTGCTCGCCGGCAATATCGGACACGAGGCTGTAGATCGGATAAAACGACGCATAAATCAGCGGAGCATCGCCTGAAGGGCCTGAAGACGACTCATCGCCCCCGCCGTTCGTTGCGCTAGGTGAAACCGCGCAACCAGCGAGAGCGACGAGCAAACTGAGGAGCAGAAGGATTTTTTTCATCACTTCAGTGCGTGCCTATGCGGCACAACCTCCATCAATTTTTAGTGAGCGTGCTCCAGAAGTTCTTCCTGGATCTGGGCCTGGGTGGCGCTGTCCGGGTTCAGGAAGGTCGGGAAGTTCTCGGCCTCGAGGAGGGCATCCTTGTCATCGCCGAAACGAGCGTGGAAGTGCTCGAGGGTCTCCTCGCCGTGCTTCGGCATGAGCAGAACGTACTTGTTCTCGGTGTCACCCTTGGCCTCGAAGACGTACCAGGTGAAGTCCTTGCCGTTGTGGCTCTTCTCTACGGACTCAACGAACTCGTACTCAACGGGCTCCTCGGAGGGGTTCTCCAGCTCGTCCGCGGTCTTGACGAAGGTCATGGAGTCGCCATCGACAACCAGACCGGCGTAGGGCACACCGTAGGACCCCTGCAGCTCCTTCTTGAGCTCGTCGATGCTCTCGCCGTGCTCTTCAGCAGCCTTGGTGAAGCCTTCCTCCATCTCGGGGTCATCGATGTAGCTACCGAGGCTGCGGTAGGTGCCATCCCAGTCCGCGAGGGTGGCCTTGGTGGCCTCGGTGGCCTCGGAAGCGGCCTCGGAGGCGGTCTCGCTAGCCTCGGAAGCGGCGGAGGTAGCAGATTCGGTTGCCGAAGAAACAGTGTCCTTGGCTTCCTCGCTGGAGCAGCCAGCGAGCGCCAGGGAACCGGCGGCGGCGATTGCGAGGATGGAGCGGGAAAGCTTCATGAGAGCCCTTTCCTTTTGTGCACAGTTACGGTTTACATCGGGCCGCCATTCAAAAAATTTATCTTTTTGGACGCGGCTCGAGACAGGGTTCAGTTGATTGAACCAAGCTGAGCTTAGGCTAAAACGATGTGGAGAAGAGTGTCAATAGATTACCCCCTAGTGGGGCGATACCCCGCCTATCCTCGAACTTTATTCGTGATCTAGCTCGCCTTGCCGGTGAATTCACCCGAGCTTAAGCTGTGAACGTCCACCCACCGCGGCGGGTAGGAAGAATGGCTAGGCATACACGATCTATTACGGCCTTCGGCACACCACATAAGAGAAAGGCATCCCCGTGGAACCCTCCACAATAACGGTCCACAGCACTCGTGCTTATCGCGGCGAGCGACCGCGGGGGCGCGGCTGGGTACACGCCGTGGCCACCGTGCTGGGAATCATTGCCGCCAGTGTGTTGGCTACCTATAGCTGGATCATGCTCACCCCAGCCCAGGCGAGCGGCGTGATGATTTATGGGGCGGGCATGGTGGCCCTGTTTAGCGTCTCGGCGACCTACCATCTTGGGCCGTGGCGCCGCCCCAGCACCGTGATGTGGTGGCGTCGTGCCGATCATTCCACCATCGCCGTCTTTATCGCCGCCACCTACACCCCCATGCTGCTATTGAGCGTCGACTCCCCCCTCGCTGAGTGGATGCTCGTGGCCGCATGGGGCGGCGCCGCCGCCGCGGTGGCGCTGAATATGTTGTGGATCAACCATCCCCGCTGGCTGGATGTAGCGGTATATCTCGTCTTGGGCTGGCTCGTGGTGCCTATCCTCCCGCAACTTCTTGCGGGCACGGGATGGACTGTGGTGTGGCTCCTTGCCGCCGGTGGCGTGATCTATTCTGCGGGGGCTGTTATCTATGGGCTCAAGCGCCCGGGCCGTACTGCCCGCTATATCGGCTATCACGAGTATTTTCACGCCACCACTGTGGTGGCCGCCGGGCTGCACTATGCGGCGGTGTGGCTGGTGGTCATGAACCACGCTGCCGCACTATGCGCTTAACGCTGTGGGCGCAGGGTGAAAAATGCCATGGTCGCGGTGGCGCCCATGAGCACGACGGCGATCGCGGAAGTCACCACCACACCGGAATCGAAGGCGGCCCGCGCCGAGGCGGCGAGCGCCTCGCCCGCCTCGCCACCGATAGACTCCGCGGTGGCAATAGCGCCGCCGAGGGTATCGCGGGCGGTGGCCGCGGCGGCACCGGAGATCGCGTCGGGCACATCCACATTGCTGCGATAGACGGCATTAACCACCGAGCCGAGCACCGCAGTACCAAGCACGGCCCCCACCTCATAGGCGGTTTCCGAGATCGCAGACGCCGCCCCGGACTTCTCCGGGGGCACAGCGGAGAGGATGAGGTCATTAGAAATGGTCTCCGCCACGCCCACGCCAATGCCGATCACCATGAAGGCGAGCACAAGACCTAAGTCGGAGTGGGAGCGGCCCGAGAACAGCACCATGAGATAGCCGGCCGCATTCATCAGCAGCCCGAAGGTCACCAGCAGGTGCGCGTCGATACGCATCGCGGCCCTCACCACCAGCAGGCCGGCGATGATCGTGGCGATCATTCCCGGCACGAGCAAGAGCCCGGCGACCATGGGGCTGTGCCCGCTCACCAACTGGAAGTGCTGGGAGATAAAGTACAGCAACCCCACCAGCGACAGAATGGCAAAGAGATTAGCCAGCACGGCGCCGGTGAATTGACCCAGCCCAAATAGCCGCATGTCCAGCATCGGATTGGAGCTGCCCAGCTGTCGGCGCACGAAGAGCACCCCGCAGAGCAGGCCGAGGGCGGCGAAGAGGATCGGCTGCCAGCTGAAGCCGGAGGCGCCGATGCTTTTGATCGCCAGCACGATCGGACCCATGGTGAAAAAGGCCAGCACAATAGAGAGAAGGTCCAGCGCCCCGGGATGCGGGTTGCGGGATTCCGGAATCCACAGCGGCCCCAGCACGATCAGCGGCACCAGCACTGGGATGGCCATCAAGAAGACAGAGCCCCAATAGAAGTGCTCGAGCAGCACGCCACCCACCACGGGGCCGATGGCGGCGCCGCCGGAGAATCCCGCGGCCCAAATCGCAATGGCGAGGCGACGCTCCGTGGGATCACTAAAGATATTACGAATCAAGGAGAGCGTGGCCGGCATGATCATCGCGCCGAATAGTCCCATGCCCGCGCGGGCCGCCACCAAGAGGGCGGCGCTCGGGGCGAGGGCGGCGACCACGGAGATCACTGCGAAGCCGGAGCAGCCGATCAACAGCATCAGGCGCCGACCGACGCGATCGCCGATACTGCCCATGGGAATGAGCAGTCCCGCCAATACCAGCGGGTAGATATCCACCAACCACAGCAGCTGGGTGCCGGTAGGCGTCAGCTGCTCGGAAATATTTGGCAGGGCGAAGCTGAGGACCGTGTTATCGATGGAGACGAGCAGCACTGGCAGCATGAGAACCGCCAGCGCCTTCCACCTATCTCTCTGTTCTGGAGTCATAGCGCTACACAATCTAACAGACCCAGACTAAACCGTCCAGCCGGTACAGTTTTGCTGGTAAAGAGCACCTTACTGCGCTAGTATGACGGCATGTCCGCACGCGAAGCTGTCCTCGACGCCTATGAAACGCTGCTCATTGAACGCGATGATCAAGCCGCCACGATCAAGGCCATCGCGCAGACCGCCGGCTGTTCCAAGGGCGGGCTGCTCTACCACTTCCCCAGCAAGCAGGCGCTCGCAGACGGTCTCATCGACAGGCTGAAGCGCCGCACCAGCGACGATATTGAGACGATGCGCACCGCCGAGGAGGGCGCGGTGAACTACTACCTGCGCACCTCCGCCGTCACCGATGACCACTTCGGCCGCACGCTCATGGCCGTCACGAAGATCGGCGCCAGCCACAGCGGCACCGTGGAGAACGCGCTGTCGATGGTGCAGGAACGCTTCCTCGCCGAGCTGCGGCGCTACTGCCCCAACGAGACTGTGGCCATCGCCGTGCTGCTGCTGGGCGATGGCCTGTACTACAACGAAATCAACTCCGGATTCTGCTGCACGGCGAAGCGGGATGTGACACCTGAGGTTCTCGCGGCTGCCGCCACGCTTATCGACGCCACCTCGCCGGAGTAATCCCCGTTTAGGCGGGGGCGTTGATGTAGATATTCTCCAGCAGCTGATCCCGTAGCTCTGGCTGTACCGGCTCGCCGGATTCATCGATCACGGTGGCCACGAGGCTAATCGAGCGCTCCCCGAGCGGCACCACGATCATCTTCGCCTCCTGCACGACCTGCACATCCAGCATGGCGGTGTTATAGGTCATGTTCTTCGCAGGATAGCCGCAGACCTCGGGGGCGTCCGTGACCTGGAGGTCACCATCCTGGGAGAGCATATTCAGGGTGTCGGTGTATTGCTGGAAGGCCTCCTCTGGGCCGACCTCGACGGTGCCGCCCACAATGCTGGCGGTGACCGAGCCGGAGCTCATGGACAGCAGAATGGAATCGGCCTCGGCCTCTGGGTGGCGCTCCCAGCCCTCGGGCAGGGGCATCGCCACGGTATAGCCGGTATCGCCGACAGTAACCTCCGCGCTCGGCCCCTCAATCGGGGCGCATGTGCCGGCGGTGTCTGCGGGCGCATCCGCCGCGGCGGGAGCCTCCTCGCTGGCGGTGCTGGACGCCTCGGCCGCAGGGGACTCCGCGGCAGAATTATCGGCCTCCGAGCCGCAGGCGGCGAGCGGCATGATGAGCGCGGTGGTGGCTAGGGCGGCGAGGGAGATTCTGAGGGGACGCATAGTTGAGTATCGTAGCGTGCCGCGCGGACACGGACAGGGACAAGCCCCGCCCACGGTGGCTATGAGTGCGAATGCACACCGTGAACGGGGCTTGTATCTATTCCCTCACACACTGTCCCGTGCGGAGGTTAATCCTCCTCGGGGACCTCCCAGTTATAGGAGCGCTCCACAGCGCGGTTCCAATCGCTGTAGAGACGATCAACCTCTTCTTGCGGCATGGAGGGACTCCATGTCTTCGCCTCAGAGGACTGGTCCTTCAATGCGGCCAGGTCTTCCCAGAAGCCGACACCCAGGCCGGCAGCGTAAGCCGCGCCGGTAGCGGTGGTTTCCACGTTCTTCGGGCGCACCACCTTGGTGCCCAGAATGTCGGACTGGAACTGCATGAGCAGCTCGTTCATGGTCATGCCGCCGTCGACGCGCAGGTTGGTGATCTCCACTCCGGAGTCGGCCACCATGGCGTCGGCCACCTCGCGGGTCTGGTAGGCAGTGGCCTCCAGCACGGCGCGGGCGATGTGCTTGCGGTTGGTGAAGCGGGTCAGGCCGACGATCACGCCGCGGGCATCGGAGCGCCAGCGCGGGGCGAAAAGTCCCGAGAAGGCGGGCACGATGTACACGCCGCCATTGTCCTTAGCCTCGCGGGCGAGATTCTCCACGGAGGGCGAGTTGGGGATCAGCTGCAGGTTGTCCCGCAGCCACTGCACCAGCGAGCCACCCATGGATACCGAGCCCTCCAGCGCGTAGACGGGCTTTTCGCCCTCGAGCTGGTAGCAGACGGTGGTGAGCAGGCCGTTTTCGCTCAGCTGCGGCTTGGTGCCGGTGTTGAGCAGCAGGAATAGGCCAGTGCCATAGGTGTTCTTGGCATCGCCGGCGCGGAAGCAGCCCTGGCCGAACATGGCAGCCTGCTGATCGCCCAGGATGGCCTTGATCGGCACCCCGGAGAGCGAGCCGCGGGCACGGATGGAGCGGAAGTCGCCCACGGAGGGACGGATCTCGGGAAGCATGGCCATCGGAATGCCCATGGCCTCGCACAGCTCCTCGTCCCACTCCAGGGTTTCCAGGTCCATGAGCAGGGTACGGGAGGCGTTAGTGACATCGGTGGCGTGCAGCGCCTCTGCCCCATCGTCGCCCTCGGCGCCGCCGGTCATGTTCCACAGCAACCAGGTGTCGATGGTGCCGAAGAGCAGCTCGCCCTTCTCGGCACGCTCGCGGGCACCCTCGACGTTGTCGAGAATCCACTTCACCTTCGGGCCAGCCGGATAGGAGTTGATGAGCAGGCCGGTGCGCTTCTGCCACTTATCGGCAGTGCCCTCACCGATCAGCTTGCGGCAGATCTCGGTGGTGCGGGTGTCCTGCCAGACGATGGCGTTGTAGATGGGCTCACCGGTGTTCTTGTCCCAGACAACGGTGGTCTCGCGCTGGTTGGTGATACCGACGGCCAGCACGTCCTGGGCGGAGATGTCCTGGTTGGCCAGGGCGCGGCCGACGGCGCGGCGGGTGTTATCCCAAATCTCCTTGGGGTCGTGCTCCACCCAGCCCTTCTGCGGGAAGTACTGCTTGTGCTCGTACTGGCCGACAGAGATCTGGTTGGCGTCGTGATCGAAAATGATGCAGCGAGTCGAGGTCGTACCTTGATCAATCGCGGCAATGTATTTGGTGGACATAATGTTCTCCAATGGTGGGGGGGTGATGGGGGAAGGTGGATTACATGACGGTGGCCATGAGGCCAACGACGACGGCTGCAATCATCGGGGCGACAACAGGCACCCAGGCGTAGCCCCAGTTCGCGTCGGCCTTGCCCTTGATGGGCAGGAGGAAGGCGTAGGCGATACGAGGACCAAGGTCACGGGCCGGGTTGATGGCATAACCGGTGGGGGTACCAAGCGACATACCGATGGAGACCACCACGAAGGCCACGGCGAAGTAGGTCATCGGGCCGAGCTCGCCACCGGTGGGGCCCCAGGCGATGAAGGCCAGGAGCACGAAGGTGGCCATGAACTCGGTGAATGCGTTCCAGCCGTTCTTCGGATGGGCGGGGCCGGTGAAGAAGATGCCACCGGTCACGCTGTTCGCATCGGTGTTCTCGCCGTTGTCGTCCAGCGAGTTGGCGTCGAAAAGCTGCTTGAAGGTGAGGTAGCAGAGGACTGCTCCGAAGAGACCGCCGAGCATCTGACCGACGATGTAATAAGGAACGAGCTCCCACGGGGTGGCACCATTGAGCGCAAGCATCACAGTGACGGCCGGGTTCAGGTGGCCTCCGGAGACATTCGCCACGGAGGCACCGATAAACACGGCCATACCCCAACCGAGGGCAATGAGAAGCCAGCCAGTGTTCCGGGCGCCGGAGGTGCGCAGCGTATTAACGGCGCACACTCCATTACCGAGGAGCAGGAGCAGTGTGGTGCCGAGGAATTCCCAGCCCAGCGCTTGGGTTGCTGTGATCATTAGATATCTACGCTTTCGTCGATGTTGGTTCGGGGATCGCCGGCCTTGATCATGTAGTCGGTGGCAGCGGCATCGGTGAGAGCCTTTTCGGCGTTGAGCTCGGCTTCGACGCGGCCACGGAAGCTCTCCAGCTCTGCCTCCACAGTTGCGTCATCCCAGCCCAGGTGCGGGGCGATGAAGGTGGCAACGGCCTCGGCCGCGACGGTGCCGCGATCGTCGTACTCCATAGCCACGCGCAGGCGGCGGTTGAGCACGTCCTCCAGGTGCAGCGCACCCTCGTGGGTGACGGCATAGAGCACCTCTGCCCAGATATAGCCCTCCGCACCCTCGATGGGCGTGAGCAGGTCCTTATCCTCGGCGGCGGGGGCCAGTACCTCTTCATAGAGGGAGCCATAGCGGCCGAGCAGGTGCTCGATGGTCGCAGCCGGCAGCTCGTAGCGGGCGGCCAGCGCGTCCACCTGGTTGGCGAGCGCATGGTAGCCATCGGCGCCCAGGATCGGGGTCTGATCGGTGATGGACTCCGGAACCTGCTTCGGGATGTCGCCGATCGCGAGATCCACGGCATCCTTACCGATCACGCGGTAGGTGGTGTACTTACCGCCGGCCACGGAGATCAGGCCCGGCAGGTCGCGGGCAACAGCGTGGTTGCGGGAGAGCTTGGTGGTGGTATCGGAAGAGCCGGCCACCAGCGGGCGCAGACCGGAGTAGACGCCCACGATATCGCCGTGGGTGATCGGGGTGCGCACCCGCTCGTTGAGCTCGCCCAAGATGTAGTCGATGTCTTCCTTGGTGGGTGCCGGGTCTGGGCGACCCTCGGTGTACTCGGTGTCGGTGGTGCCGACGATCCAGTACTCGCCCCACGGAATCACGAAGAGCACCGACTTCTCGGTGACGAAGCAGAGTGCGGCGTCGGATTCGATCTTGTCCTTCGGCACCACAATGTGCACGCCCTTGGATGCGTGCACGGAGAACTTGCCCTCCACGCCGGCCATCTTGTGGATGTCGTCATTCCACACGCCGGTGGCGTTGATGAATACCGAGCCATGCACGGTGGTCTCACGGCCAGTGTCAGTATCGCGCAGGGTAGCGCCGACGACGCGGCCGTGCTTCTTTTCAAAACCGACCACCTGGGTGGAGGTGCGGATGGTGGCGCCGTACTCGGCGGCGGTGCGCAGCACCGTCATGGTGTGGCGGGCGTCGTCGACAAGCGTGTCGTAGTAGCGGATACCGCCGACCACAGCATCTTCCTTCAGCGCCGGGACCACCTTGAGGGCGCCCTTGCGGGTGTAGTGCTTCTGCATGGGGACGGTCTTGGCGCCACCCATGAGGTCGTAGAGCGTGAATCCGCCGAACATCATGACCCGCTCCCACACGCGGTTGGTCAGCGGGAAGAGGAACTTCAGCGGCTTGACCTGGTGCGGAGCCAGGGTGGACATATTCAGCTCGCGTTCGCGAAGGGATTCTGCCACGAGGCGGAAGTCCAGCATCGCCAGGTAACGCAAACCGCCGTGGAACATCTTGGAGGAACGAGAGGAGGTGCCGGAGGCAAAGTCGCGGGTCTCGATCACCGCGACCTTGAGACCACGGGTGGCGGCATCGAGGGCAGCACCTGCGCCCACCGAGCCACCGCCGATGATGACGACATCAAATTTCTCTGAACCGAACTTCTCCCAAGATTCCTCGTAGTACTCGGGGTTGAGTGCCTGCTTCGATGTGGAAGCCATGTGAAAGTCACGACCTTTCCGGCCCGTCGACGCCTCGTGTTGCACTCACCAATGGGTGAGCTTCGGCGCATCGGTGGAGGCCAACAATGGGTTGATGTGAGGACGCAGTGCGGGAGTTAGGAAAGTTCTAACACTCTCATCACTTAGAGCACTGAGCCCTAATGTCAAAGTCCAGAGTAACAGCGCCTACCCCACCCCAAAAGGGTGCTTTTTATTAGTAGGACAAAGCAAGTCCCACACAAAGGGGCATAACCGCAGGTAAAAGACATATATGCAGCGAGCTATGCATAGTTGGTTGTGACTTGTAGCACATTGCACCGCTAACCTACGGTGTCGTCACTACCCCCTTTCGGGGCCTGTTTTTTCAAAATAAGGGCCGCCAAAACTACGGAATAGTAACCGACTTTTAGCTGGCGTTTTAGAGAATTCATCCCATGTCTATGCGCATAAGCTACGGAATGGTAATGAGTTATACCCCCGCGAATTTGAAAATGATCACCACCCCACAGGAAACAAAGCTACTAATCGGTAAGCGGGCATATATGTCCTGTCATTTTGCGCCCAGTTACCCCCAGCATCCTCCCCCAAAACCGAACCCTTTATGTCTATTACGGCCATCGCCGACCCCTCCCCCAGAAGGGCCGGCGAGCGCGGCCTCCCCCACCGCTAGAAGGCCGGCTTGTCCCGCTTGTGATAGCCCATGCGCGGCTGGAAGCCCTGCGGGCGGCGTCGTTGCGCGACGGCGTCGGCGATGAGCAGCCGGAAGCGCGGCGCCACGGAGGAGGGCAGCTGGGCGATGCTGAACCAGCCCACCGCACTGGATTCGTCATCGCCCACGGCCGGCTCGTCTTCGCCCACCACCTCGAGGCGGAAGGCGATATCGATATAGGAGGCAACATCCCCATTGGGGTAGGTCACCGGCCCCACTGCCCCGCACCCAAGAAGAGCGGCGACGCGGGTATCAAGGCAGGCCTCCTCTTTCACCTCGCGCACGGCGGTGGTGGTGGGTTCTTCTCCCGCATCGGCAATGCCGGTGACCGGCGTCCACATGTCATTGTCTGCCCGGCGGACGAGCAATACTTCGGGAGCATTGAGAAAGTTGCCGGTGGTGGACTCGCGTAACACGATCGCGGTCACCCCTGGAAGAAGCAGCGGCTCGTGGCCGATTTTTTCACGAAGACTGAGAATATAGTCAGGTGTAGGCATATCACCTGACTCTACCCGCACACGCTGCACGGATAGCCGGTGCGCCCGCGCCCTCACCCGCTTCAGGGGAGATATCCGCCGCCGGAGCGGGGTCGAAGTTTTGCTCACTGCACCAACCCCCTAAGCTGGGTGAGGTGCACTACATTTCTACTCGCGATACCTCGGCCACCCCGTATTCCTTCACCGATATTCTCCTCGGCGGCCTCGCCCCCGACGGCGGGCTCTTTTTGCCCGAAAGCTACCCGCAGCTCAGCGACGAGCAGCTCACTCAGTGGCGAGCTGTACTGAATGAGCAGGGCTATGCCGCACTCGCTTTCGAGGTGCTGCAACTATTCGTCGATGACATTCCCGCGGAGGATCTGCGCGGTATCTGCGAGCGCGCCTACACCACCCCGAAGTTCTCGGACCCGGAGATCGTTCCGGTGCGCACCCTCGGCGATGGCCTGCTGCTCGGGCGCTTGTCCATGGGGCCTACGGCCGCTTTTAAGGACATGGCCATGCAGCTGCTGGGCGAGCTCTTTGAATACGAGCTGGCCCGGCGCGGGCAGTCCCTGAATATCGTGGGTGCCACCTCCGGCGATACCGGATCCTCGGCGGAGTATGCGATGCGCGGGCGCGAGAATATCCGCGTGTTCATGCTCACCCCCGCAGGGCGTATGACTCCCTTCCAGCAGGCCCAAATGTTTGGCCTGCACGATGACAATATCTTCAATATCGCCCTCGATGGCGTCTTCGATGACTGCCAGGATGTGGTCAAGGAGATCTCCGCGGATGCCGACTTTAAATCCACTCGGTCGATTGGTGCGGTGAACTCCATCAACTGGGCCCGCCTCATGGCCCAGGTGGTCTACTACGTTTCCTGCTGGATTCGCGCTACGTCCTCCAATGAGCAGCAGGTGTCCTTCTCCGTGCCCACCGGCAATTTCGGTGATATTTGCGCCGGCCATATCGCGCGTTCGATGGGCGTTCCCATCGACAAGCTGATCGTGGCCACGAACGAAAACAATGTGTTGGAGGAGTTCTTCCGCACCGGCGATTATCGGGTGCGCAGCTCCGCCGAAACCCAGGCCACCTCCTCGCCGTCGATGGATATCTCCAAGGCCTCCAACTTCGAGCGCTTCATCTTCGATCTCCTCGACCGCGACGCGGCGGCCACCGCGGAGCTCTTTGGCACCCAGGTAAAGCAGGGCGGTTTCTCGCTCAGCGAGCATCCCGCCTTTGCCCGCGCCGCAGCGGAGTATGGCTTCCTTGCCGGCACGTCTACCCACGATGATCGCCTGCGCACCATCGCCCGCGTGCACCGCGACTATGGGGTGCTCATCGATCCCCACACCGCGGATGGTGTGGCCGCCGCCGAGCAGAACCGCGAGTCCACCGACTCCCCCATCATCTGCCTAGAGACGGCGCTGCCGGTGAAATTTGCCGAGACCATCACCGAGGCCATCGGCTCCGCCCCGGAGCTGCCGGAGCGCTTCGCCGGGATTGAAGATGTGGAGTTCCGCGTCTTCGACATGCCCAATGATGCCCAGCGCGTCAAGGACTTCATCGACGAGCGGCTCGCCTAGCGCGACGCGGCAAACATTAGTCTTGCCTAAAGCACCCTTGTTAGTATGCAAGGGTGCTTAAGTTTATGCTGCGGGCGGTCGGTGTGATCGCCACCGGATGCGGAATCATCGGCATAGTGTTGCCGCTGTTTCCCACGACGCCGTTTTTGCTCCTCGCAGCGTATTGCTTTGCCAAAAGCTCTCCGCGGATGCACGACTGGCTGCTCTCCCACCCGCAACTCGGCCCCTATATCACCAACTATCAATCTGGGGCGATGAGCAAAAAGCACAAGATTTTCACCCTCACCACGATATGGCTGGCCGTGGCTCTTGCCATCTGGCGAGTGGATCATGTGCTCGTCTACACCCTGTTCCCCTTGGGCGCGCTGGGCATGACCTGGCATATTTCGCGGCTAACTACCGCCCGCTAAAACCACCACCGGCCCACCCCTCGAGTCTGCACTGAGGTGGTGGGCCGGTGTGGCGCGGGGTGGCGTCGATAAGCGAGAAGCAGCTAGTGCTGCACCGCCTTGGCGGCGCCGATTCCGGTGAGGGCGCGCACTTCCATCTCTGCCGCCTTGCCCTCGAAGTTATCGGGCTTACCGAGGTAGGTGCCGATAATGCCGAGGAGGAAGCCGGCAGGGATCGCGACGATCGAGGGATTGGTAATCGGGAAGATCGCGAAGTCCGCATTCGGCAGCATGGCCGTCTCCGTGCCGGAGAATGCTGGGGAGAGCACGATGAGAATGACGGAGGTGAGCAGGCCGCCGTACATGGAGAACAGGGCGCCGGTGGTGTTGAAGCGCTTCCAGTAGAGCGAGTAAATGATGGTGGGCAGGTTCGCCGCGGCGGCGATACCGAAGGCCAGGGCGACCAGGAAGGCGATATTTTGGCCCATGGCACCAATGCCCATAACGATGGCGAGCACGCCAATGACCACCACGGTGATCCGCGAGACTCGCACCTGCTCCTCTTCGGTGGCCTGCCCCTTACGGATCACGTTGTTGTAGAGGTCGTGGGCCACCGAGGCCGAAGCGGTGATGGCCAGACCGGCGACCACGGCGAGGATGGTGGCGAAAGCGATGGCAGAGATCACGGCCATGAAGATCGTGCCACCGACCCGCGCCGAGAGCAGCAGCACAGCGGAGTTCACTCCACCGGGCGCGGCCTGGATCTGCTCAGGCCCCACCAGCGCGGCGGCGCCATAGCCCATGAACACGGTGAGCAGGAAGAAGAGCGCGACGATGCCGATGGTCCACGCCACCGAGCGGCGCGCCTCATGGGCGGTGGGCACGGTGTAGAAACGCATGAGCACGTGCGGCAGGCCAGCGGTGCCGAAGACGAGCGCCATGCCGAGGGAGACGAAGTCCAGCTTGGTCAGCGTGGAGGCGCCGTATTTCAGGCCCGGGCCGAGGATGTCCTCGCCCTTGGGGTGATTGGCCACGGCGGATCCGAGCAGCTCATTGAAGCCACCCTTGACGGCGAAGAAGGTCAGCAGGGTGATGAGGATGGAGCCGCCCACCAGCAGCACCGCCTTGATCATCTGCACATAGGTGGTGCCCTTCATACCGCCGACGAGCACGTAGACGATCATGAGCACGCCGACGATGGCGACCACGCCCGACTGCGCGACCTTGCCCTCGATTCCCAGCAGCAGGGCGACGAGTCCGCCGGCGCCGGCCATCTGGGCGATGAGATAGAACAGCGAAATAGACAGCGTCGAGATCGCGGCCGCGGTACGCACCGGGCCTTGCTTCAGCCGGAAGGAGAGCACATCGGCCATGGTGAAGCGGCCGGTATTGCGCAGCGGTTCGGCCACGAGCACCAGGGCCACCAGCAGGGCCACGAGGAAGCCCACCGAGTAGAGGAAGCCGTCATAGCCATAGAGGGCGATGGCGCCGGTCACGCCGAGGAAGGCGGCGGCGGAGAGGTAGTCGCCAGCGATGGCGAGGCCGTTTTGCTTGCCGGAGAAGGAGGCGCCGCCGGTGTAGAAATCGGAGCCCTTCTGCGAGGTCTGGCGGGTCACGCGGATCACGATGCCCATGGTGGCCACGATGAATGCCACGAAGATGGAGATATTGAGCACCGGGTTGCCGGTGCTGATCGCTTCAGTCGCGAGCACTGTTGTGGAGTGAGTCATAAGTAGTCCTTGGTATCTGCTAGGAGGGGGCGGCGCTAGTGCTGCTGGGGTTCACTGAGGCGCTCGTTCATCTGCTCACGGATCAACGCGGAAGCGGGATCCAGCGTGTTATCGGCGAAGCGCAGATAGGCCCAGGTAACAATCCCGGCGGTGAGGAACTGGGCGATGCCGAGGACCATGCCGAGGTTGATATACCCGAACACCTTGATGGTCACCACATCCACCAAGAAGGTGGCGGTGACGATATAGAGCAGATACCAGGTGATGAAGGCGACGAAGACGGGGAAGACGAATCCACGGAAGGTACTACGCAGGCGTGTGAAGTCTTCTGTCTGGGCGGTCTCGATGAAATCCTGCTCGGTGGGAGTCCGGGGCACGACCGGATCCCTACCCTGCGAGGAGGGGGATGGGGACACAGGCATGGGTGTCTCACTTCCTATTGTCAAAGGTTGGGCTCATAGCGACCGACACCTGTGACCCACCACGCGCCTCCATGCACGTGACGTGGACCTCATAGTGTGCGGTCGTTGTGAAGTGAGACACTACAGGCAGATGTGAAGACTGTGAAGCGACTTTCCTTTCCCATCCGAGCGCATCACCCCCGCGAAAAAATGAGCCTCGCCTAATCTTCTTTGCAGGCCTGCAAAGGCGCGCCACGCGCCCACCGCAGGACACACCGCAAGCGACGGAGAAAATGGACTAAAAAATACTTTTATGTATCAAGAATCTGCCTTAATGGGGGTAACCGTGCCGTATTTCGCGCCCGATACACCCCCTTCCCCAACGTAACTTATGCAAAGTTCTTCACATTTTCTCGGCCGTCTACCCCCTATTGGGCGGAGCTGTCGGAGCGAGCCGCGGCGCGGCCGCCACTACCCCCACCGTGGCGGCGCCAGCCCGGCGCTAGTGCCGAATGAGGCCGATATCGGTGACCACTTCGAAGCACTCCTCCCCACTGAGGGAGGATTGGTCCACCTGCGAATCGGGGTCGATAATTACCACGCGGTGGCCCTCCTCGCGCAGCCGCCGCAGCCCCTCGAGCAGCATGCGCAAGGCCACCGGCGCCAGGGAGATAACGCGAGAGATATCCACGGCGAAAATCGGACCGCGAATCTCGCGGGTGCGCATGGCGTGCAACAAGGCCTCGCCGGCCGAGAAGTTGAGCGTTCCCTGCAGCTTGAGAAGGGAGATATCTCCCTCTTGGACCAGCTCGCGCACCGCGTTCACGCCACGCCGGTCGGTGGCCATTAAGTGCAGGCCCCAATCGCGGGAGAGCCGCTGAAATACTTTGCGCCCCAGTACCGAGTTGCCATTGACGTCGAGCGGCGGGGAGAAAGTGGCAATGCCCAGCTGCCCAGGCAGACAGCCCATCATGCCGCCCGAGACCCCCGATTTAGCGGGAATGCCCACGGAGGTCATCCACCGTCCGGCGGCGTCATACATGCCCGCCGAGGCCATCACGGCCAAGGTTTGGTGGCACACATCCTCGCTCACGACCTGCTCGCCGGTGAGCGGCTGCACCCCACCATTGGACAGGGTGGCGGCCATGACCGCGAGATCCCGCACGGTGACATTAATGGAGCACTGATACACATAGGACACCACGGCGTCATGGGCGTCGTCGCCGATAATCCCATAGGAGCGCAGCATATGCGCGATGGCGAAATTGCGATCCGAGTTATCCAATTCCGAATAGGCCACCGCCATGTCCACGCTGAGCTCGCGCCCGGCCAGCCGAGAGAATTGGGCGAGGATCTTCTCCACGCGTTCTTCAATGGTGGAGTCCACGCCATTAATCAGCTGATTAATAGCGATCGCCCCAGCGTTGATCATGGGATTGACCGGGCGGTTGGTGGGCGTATCCAAAGAGAGCTCATTAAACGCCTCGCCGGATGGCTCTACGCCCACAGTCTCCAGAACCGTCTGCAGGCCGCATTCCTCGAGGGCGAGGGCGTAGGCGAAGGGCTTGGACACCGACTGCATGGAGAATTCCTGCTCGGCATCGCCGACACAGTAGATACGGCCATGCGAGGTGCATAGGCCGATGGCCTTGCGCTCCGGATCGGCCTGCGCCAGCACGGGGATATAGTCGGCGACCATGCCTTCGGCGTCATAGTCGATGGACTCGAGTGCGAGCGACAGGTAATCGTGAATCGGGGTAGACATACTCAGCTCCAAAGCCTTCCTTATCGCTGCGGGGCCACAGACGGGACAGACTCGACACTACCAACGCTCGCCCCCTGCCTATGACCCGCCTGCCAGCGGCGCTCGTGCCAGCACTATCGTGGTGGATGATGAACACCTCCGCTGCCGCGTCCTCCGCGTCCTCTGCTGGCGCCCCCGACCCCACTGACCCCACCGCTGCCGTCAGCCAGCGGCAGGCGATGGTGGTGTGGCTGGCGGCCGTCGTGGTCTACATCGTGGCCATCATGGGCCGCGGTTCCTTCGGCGTGGCCAGCGTCGAGGCTTTTGAGCGTTTTTCCGCTTCTGCCAGCGGGCTCGCCGTGTTCACCGCGGTGCAGATGGGGGTGTACGCCCTCGCCCAGATTCCCACCGGCGTGCTGATTGATCGTTTCGGTGCCCGCCGCCTGCTTGTTGCCGGCGCCCTCGTCATGGCCGGCGGCCAGCTGCTGCTCGCGCTGAGCACGAGCTTTACGGTGGCCATCATCGCCCGAGTGCTGGTGGCGATGGGCGATGCCACCGCATTTTTGTCGGTGATGCGCATCATTCCGCAGTGGTTTCCCTTGCACCGGGCACCCATTTTCACCCAGCTGACGGCCGCATTGGGGCAGGTGGGCCAGTTCCTTTCCGCGGTGGTATTTCTCGGTATTCTCCACGCCGCGGGCTGGGAAGTGGCCTTTATTTCCGCGGCTGCGGCGGGCGTGCTGGTGGCGCTGGCGGCCTGGGTGGCTATTCAGGAGCCGCCCCGCCGGCTGGTGAGTTCCACCCAGCCGCTGCGGACCCGCCTGCGCATCGTGGCCACCCATCCGGCCTGCTGGCAGGGCTTCTTCATTCACGGCATCGGCTTATTCCCCCAGGTGGTCTTCACCCTCACCTGGGGCATGCCGCTGATGACCCTCGGCATGGGGATCAGCGCCCACGTCGCCGGCTGGGTGCTGGTGGTCAATACCGTGGTGCAGGTTCTTGCCGGCCCGCTCCACGGGCTCATCTCGGCGCGCTTCGGGGCGAATCGCTGGCTGCTGGCGCTGGTGAGCTCGGGCATCACCATGGCGCTATGGGCGCTCTTTTTCGCTAGCGCCTCCCCGCGCGGAGTGGCGTGGATCGTGGTGCTCAATGTGGTGATGGGCGCGCTCGCCCCGGTGGCCAATTATGGCTTCGACCAGGTGCGCGAGGCCGTGCCCCACGAGGTGCTCGCCACGGGCACCGGCTTGGCCAATATGGGCGGCTTCACCGCGGGGATGATCGTCGCCCAGGGCTATGGCATGCTTCTCGACGTCGCCGCCACGGACAGCACCCACTACACGTGGGGCGATTTCCGCTTCGCTGGGCTCGCCGCCCTCATCGTGTGGGCGCTGGGCGCCAGTGCTTTGGTGTGGGCGCGCCGCCGCGAGCGCCGCTAGCGCGGGCTGGGGCCACCACGGCCCCGCAGCAGCGCATCCACCACGCTGTGCACGGCTTGGTCGCCGAGGGTTTGGCGCACGGCGTCATAGACCTTGGCGGCGTCGAAGCTCGTCCCGCGCGGAAATTCGATCCTGTCCGCGCCCTCATCTCCGGTGGGCGGGGTCGCCGCTGCGGATTCGGCATCCTCGACTTCCTCCGCGTCCACCACATCCTCGCCGGCCGAGGCGGCGGCGGGAGCACCGGGCACGCCGTTGTGCTCCACATAGATCTCGCGGTCGTCCTGATCGATCACGAGAAACTCCTCGGGATCGACCCCGAGGTTACGGAGGGTATCGGCGAACTCGATGAGATCACCGACGGTGGGGCTATCCATTTCGAGCCCGATACGCATGGAAATATTCATTGCACTGCTCCTTCTAGGCGCTAGGTGCACCCCAGTGTAGCGATCTAGAAACGCTCACTCCCCCGGGGAATGCGCCGCATCTGTTGGGGTCGCTGCTGGCCGCCACCGGAGAAAGACCCCATGGGCCCGAATCGGTGCTCCATCCCCTCCGAATCGGCAATCTCATCACTGATGGTGGACTCGCCCCAGAACACCTCGTCCACCACCTGCCGGGCGCGGCGGGTCTTTTTCAGATAGTCCTCCAAGAATTCTTGGTAATTCATGGGGTTCCAGCCGGCGGCCGCCGCGGTTTCCGCGAGCTGCGGCCCGGGCTGCGGCAGCTGATCGGTGCGCTTGCCCCGCACCAGCACCAGCGCATTGCGGGCACGAGTGGCGGCCAGCCATGCGGAGCGCAGAATCTGTACCTTCTCCGCGTCCACGATGCCCTCATGTTCCATCACATCCAGCGCCTCCAAGGTGGAGGTGGTGTGCAGGGCTGGGTGCTTGTGCGCCTCAAGCATGCTCACGAGCTGCACCGTCCACTCGATATCGGTGAGCGCGCCCCGCCCCAGCTTGGTGTGGGTTTTACGATCCGCGCCGCGCGGCAAGCGTTCATTGTCCACGCGCGCCTTCATGCGGCGCACCTCGCGCACGGTCTTTTCATCCACGCCCCCAGGGGGATAGCGGAACTCGTCGATGGCGGCGAGGAACTGCACGCCCAGCTCCTTATCGCCGGCAATGTCGGTGGCCCGCAGCAGCGCCTGTTTCTCCCATACCGCGCCCCACGAGGAGTAGTAGCGCTGATAGCTTTCCACGGTGCGGGCCACGGCCCCCGATTTCCCTTCGGGGCGCAGGCCCAAATCCACCTCGAGAGAGGGATCGCTGGAGGGCTTGCTCAGCCGGCGGCGCATGCGATCGACGATGCGCTTCGCCCACATCAGCGCCTCATTCTCCCCCACCGACTCCACGGGCTCGGCCACAAACATCACATCGGCATCGGAGCCATATCCCAGCTCCTTACCGCCCAACCGGCCCATACCAATCACCGCGATGCGGGCAAGGGGTTTCTCCACCTCGCCCTTATGCACGGAGCCGCGGATCTCGGCGGCGAGGGCGGCGTCGAGCACCGCATCCCAGATCTCCGAAAGGCTCGCGCACACCGTCTGCACGTCGATCAGCCCGAGCAGATCCGCGGAGGCGATACGCGCCAGCTCTACTCGACGCAGCGAGCGGGCCACGGTGATCGCCCGGTCGGGATCATCGTGCCGGGCCGCGGCCGCACGCAGTGACTTGGCAATGGTCTCCGGCGATTGCTCCAAAAGCCGCGGCCCCTTGGCGGAGTCGCTAAAGAGCTTGAGCACCTCGGGGGCGGAGACCACCAGATTCGCCGCATAGGGCGAGGTCCCCAGCACTTTCATCAGGCGCTGCCCCACGATCCCCTCATCGCGCAGGGTACGCAAGAACCACGTGCGGTCATAGGCCGCATCCGAGAGCTTGCGATAGTTGAGCAGACCCTGGTCCGGGTTGGCGGTATCGCCCAGCCACTCCATCAGGGTGGGCAGCAGCATCGCCTGGATCTTGGCCTTGCGGGAGGAGCCCGAGGCAAGCGCCGTCAGATGCTCATAGGCCCGATCCGGGAATTGATAGCCCAAGGCGGCCAGCTGCAGCTTCGCGGATTCCTTACTCAAGGTGAGCGTGCCGGTATCGAGGGCGGCCACCGAGCCCAGCAGCGGGCGGTAGAACAGCCGCGTATGCAGCCCACGGACCTGAATGGAGACGCGCTTGAGCTTCTTCAACAGGGTTTCCGCGCTGGTGCCGCGCCCCTCCCCGCGCAGCCCGGCAGAGCGCGCCAGCCACCGCAGGGCGGTGGTGTCCTCCGGCTTGGGCAGGGCATGTGTGCGCCGCAGGCGCTGCAATTGCAGGCGGTGTTCAATGGTGCGGAGAAACTCATAGTCCTCGATGAGTACCTTGCCGTCTTCTCGGCCCACATAGCCGGCGTCGATAAGCGCCTCGAGTGCAGACACGGTCGCCTTGGTGCGCAGGGTCTCATCCACGCGACCGTGCACCATCTGCAGCAGCTGCACGGCAAATTCCACATCGCGCAGCCCGCCGCGGCCGAGTTTGAGCTCGCGCTCCTGCATATCGGAGGGCACATTATTCAGCACTCGAGAGCGCATGTGTTGCACGCCCTCCACGAAATTATCCCGCTGGCTGGCCTCCCACACCATGGGCTCGAGCGCCTCGATATAGCGTTGTCCCAGCTCCATATCGCCGGTGAGGGGGCGGGCCTTGAGCAGCGCCTGAAATTCCCAGGTTTCCGCCCAGCGCTTGTAGTAGCTCACATGCGATTCGAGGGTGCGTACCAGCGCCCCCTGCTTGCCCTCGGGGCGCAGGGCGGCATCGACCTCGAAGAAGGCCTTGCCGCCGATGCGGATGAGTTCGCTGGCCAGGCGGGTGGCCTTCGGGGTGGCGGGTTCGGCCACGAAGATCACATCGACATCGGAGATATAGTTCAATTCCCGCGCCCCGCACTTGCCCATGGCGATCACCCCGAGCGCGCAGTCCAGGGGATCCTCGCCATAGACCCCGGCGGCGGCCACGGCGAGCCCCGCGGTAAGCGCGGCATCGGCCGCATCGGACAGCCGCGCCGAGACGGTTTTAAACGCCACCATCTCTAGGCCGGAGCGGCGGCTGGTCTCGGGATAGGTGCCGGCAAGATCCGCGGCGGCAATGCGCATGATGATGCTGCGATAGGCTACCTTCAGCGCCCGCTCGGCCTCGGTGCCCACCATGCCGGCCACATACATGCCCACCTCGGAGCAGTTCTCGGCCGCAGGCTGCGCGGAGACATCCTCGGCGAAGCGGGCGGGATGGGCATCCACCGCGCCGAGCATGAGACGCAGCATCTCCTCCTTGGTGGGCATCGGCTCTTTGAGGCTGCGCCACGTCTCCGGATGGGCCACCAGATGATCGCCGAGCGCGGTGGAACCGCCGAGCAGCGCGATGAGCCGGACCCGCAGCTCGCGGTGCTCGCGCATGCTGCGATCAAACTCGGCGCGTTCCGCATCGTCGAGGTTGGCGACCAAGCGGATGAGGGTATTGAGCGCCAGATCCGGGTCGGCGGCACCGGAGAGCTGCCGCAGCAGCTCGAGGGACTCCTCGTTGTACCACCCCAGCTCCTTGAGGTCATCGGCGGCCGTGGGGCGCTGGAGGGACAAGCTGGCTGGGGTGGGCAGGCTAGTGCGCATGATCTTTATCCTCGACTGCGGGCGGTGGAATGCTCGATCTTAGTAGTGCAGATTGGTGCGCAATTCCCACGCGCTGATCTGGCTTTGATAGTCCCGCCACTCGCTCCACTTGCTGCGCAGGAAGAACTCGAAGACGTGCTCGCCCAATACCTCGGCGAGGAACTCGGACTGCTCCATCATGTGCAATGCCTGGTCCAAGCTGGCCGGCAGGTCCTGATAGCCGAGGGCGCGGCGCTCCCGGCGGGTCAGCTGCGAGATATCGTCCTCGGCCGGATCGGGGAGCTCATAGCTTTCTTTAATGCCCCGCAGACCGGCGGCAAGCAGCACCGAATAGGCTAGGTAGGGGTTGCAACCGGTGTCTGGGGAGCGCACCTCGATGCGCCGGGAGGAGACCTTCGTGGGGCGATAGGTGGGCACGCGCACCATGGCGGAACGATTCGACACTCCCCACGTGGCCGCGGTGGGGGCCTCATTGCCAAACATGATGCGCTTATAGGAGTTCACCCACTGGTTGGTGACCGCGGAGATCTCCGGGGCGTGGTAGAGGATTCCGGCGATGAACTGCTTCGCGGTGCGCGAGAGGTTGTACATGTCATCGGAGTCGTGGAAGGCATTGGTATCGCCCTCGAAGAGCGACATGTGGGTGTGCATGGCCGAGCCGGCGAAATCCCGGAAGGGCTTCGGCATAAAGGTGGCCTTCACGCCGTGGTGGGCGGCCACATCCTTAATCAGGTAGCGGAAGGTCATGATGTTATCCGCCATATTCAGCGCCTCGGCATAGCGGAGATCAATCTCCTGCTGGCCCGGCGCGGTCTCGTGGTGCGAGAACTCCACGGCGATGCCCATGGATTCGAGCGCGGCCATGGCGTCGCGACGGAAACGCGGGGCATCGTCGTAGGTGGCGTGGTCGAAGTAGCCGCCGTTATCGGTGGGGACGGGCTCTTTGCCATCGGTATCGAGGCTACGCACCATGTAGAACTCAATCTCGGGGTGCAGCAACGCCCGGAAGCCTTCATCCGCCAGCCTTTCAGTCTGGCGCCGCAGCACCTGGCGGGGATCCACCCACGAGGGCTGGCCATCGGGCATGACGATATCGCAGAACATGCGGGCGGTATTCTCCAGCCCTTCGCCATAGGAATCCGGCAGCATCTGGAAGGTGGAGGGATCGGGCTTGGCCAGGGTGTCCGATTCAGAGATGCGGGAAAAGCCCTCCACGGCCGAGCCATCGAAACCGATGCCGTCTTCGAGCGCGATCTCGAGCTCTGCGGGGGCGATGGCCACGGACTTCAGGTAGCCGAGAATATCGGTAAACCAGAGGCGCACGTAGCGGATGTCTCGTTCTTCAATGGCGCGGAGCACGAATTCCTGTTGGCTGTTCATATATTCCAACCTACTTGAGTTCGGCGATCGAGTTGGTCCAGTATCCTGCCCTGATCTACAGCCGCGACTCGGCACACCCCCGAGTGGTGTTTACGCAGCTAACACGGAGCAAAACTGGTAGATATTGGGCATGGGCACTGCCACGAATCTTGAGGTTGAAATAAAGTTCTCCGCCACCGAGGAGCTCGCGGTTCCGGATCTGACGCATGTCTCTGGCTGTGCGGCCGCGCGCGAGACCGTGGTGCACCGTTTATCGGCGGTGTATTTTGACACCCCCGATCTGCGGCTGACGCGGGCGAAAGTGACGCTGCGGCGCCGTACCGGCGGCAAGGATGACGGCTGGCATATCAAGCTGCCCGGCGAGCAGGGCCGGCTGGAGATTCACGCCGATAGTGATCCCGCAGATCCGGAACGCATCCCCGCGGAGATTCTGGCGACGGTGCGGGCCTTAAGCCGCGGCCAGAGCCTCGAGCCTATCGCCCGAGTGGATAATGAGCGCCACGAGACGGTGTATGAGGATGCGGCGGGAGAAGCGCTGGCCGAGTTCTGCGATGATCACGTTTCTGCCCGCTCTTTCCTGCCCACGGGCACGGCGCGGCGCTGGCGCGAGTGGGAGATCGAGCTCGCCGGGCCGGCCGCCGAGACCAAGCGCGGGGCGAAGTTCTTGCGCAAGGCCAGCAAGGTGGTGCGCGCCGCTGGCGCCAGCGACTCCGATAGCCCCTCCAAGCTGGTGGCGGCGCTGGGCGAGTCGATTGCTGCCGCCCCCACTCCCCCGCAGCTGGCCGAGCTGCCCTCTTCCTCCCCCGCGGCGGGCGTGGTGGCGGCGCTGGCACAGAATCGCGATCGCATCGTGGAGATGGATCCGCGGGTGCGCCGCGATGAATGGGATTCGATCCACCAGATGCGGGTGGCCACCCGCGAGCTGCGCAGCCACATGCGCACCTTCGAGGGCATTCTCGTGGGCGAGGCCTATGGCCATATTGAGCAGGAGCTCAAGGCCCTGGCCGGCATCCTCGGCCAGGCCCGCGATGCGGAGGTGGTGGCCGAGCGCATGGCTCACCTGATTGAGGCCGAGGACAGCGGCATGATCGATGAGACCACCCGCACCCGCGTGCTCCAGGGTCTCCACCGCGATTATCGCCGCGCCCACGCCCGGGTGGTGAAGGTGCTTGATAGCGAGCGCTATCTCACCTTATTGCGAGATCTCGACGAGCTGCTCGCCCATCCGCCGCTGGCCGACGACGCGCATGAGGCCGGCGACACGGCCGCCGCGGCTGAGCCGGAGCAGGTGCTGGCCAGCCATCTCGACGACGCCTACCGCCGCTTGGTGAAGCGCCATAAGAAAGCGGTGGCGTTGTGGGCCGACCAGGAGCTGGATCTGCACACCCGCGAAAACGCGGTGCACAATATGCGCAAGGCGGCGAAGAAGCTCCGCTATTCGGCGGATGCCGCCGGTGCGGCCACCTCCTTGAAAACGAAGAAGGTGGTGAAGGCCTGTAAGCGCATGCAGTCTGTGCTCGGCGATTTCCAGGACACCGTTACCTCGCGGGATATGATCGTGCGGCTCGCGCTGCGCGCCCGCGCGAAGGGCGAGGATACCTTCGCCTATGGGCTGCTCTATCAAAAAGAACGCCAGCTGGGGCTGCAGGCCCTCAGTGGCTATGAAGAGTCTTTCGACGCTATTCGCGCCGCCTATACAAAGATGCGAGGGCGGCGTCGATAAGCGCTGCGACTGCTGGTTTTATCCCCAGTCGTCGTCGTTCCAGTCGTCCTCGCGCTCGCGCTCATCGGCGGCCTCGTTGCGCTGGTGCGCGATCTCGAAGGCGTTGCGGGCCTCTTCTTCGGTGGCATAGGGACCCATGCGATCGTCCCACGATCCCACCTTGTCGGTGGACACTTCTCCGGTGGAGGTGTTGTAGTACCACTTTTTCTCAGTCATGCAGTCTCCTTAAAAACTATGTGTATTGGGCATTATGCCCATTGTAGGGGCCTTAGCGCCCCCATGTCGGCACATGCGGGAACACGCTGTCCTAGAGTGGGTGAGAAGTTATGTTCCCGCAGAGTCCTAAGGAGGGGCCAAGGTGTTGTGGCCGAGCGCACATCCTGATCACGCAGCGGAGGTGGCACGGCTACACCCCACCGCCGCTCCGGTGGCCTCGGCCCCTGCGACTGTGCCGGTCATGGGCGAATATGGCGATGACACCGGCGGCACCGTGATCATTGCGCACACGACCTATCGCAGCGCGGTAGCCGCCAGCCCCATCGCCGAGGATGTGGTGCGGGTGCAGGTGCACGCCCGCGATGTGGACGGCACCACCACCACGTTCAGCGAGACCATTGGCTGGTCGCGGGTGGTCGAGCTCATGGATCAGCCGCCCGCTGCCCACGCGGAGCTGCGCGCCGCATATCCGTGGGCATGGCGCTTATCGACGCTCATTGCCAGCCTCGGCTGGCGCCCCTCCACCACCTCCGGTCACGCCGGCCTGGAGATCACTGTCTTCACCGATATTCCCGACGTCGAGGGCTTTGGCCGCTTCGAGGCCACCGAGGCGGCGCTGGCGCTGCTCATTCACAGCGAGTCCACGGCCAAGGACGATGCGCCCGGGCGCACCCGCGTGGTGGACACCTTGGTGCATCATGCCGCCACGCTGGCCCCGCAGCCGGTACTTCCCGCCCGCTACCATGCGGCGCTGCGCAGCGCCGGGGCGACCACGAAGCCGCATCTGGTGGTGCTCGATCACGCCGATGGCTCGGTGACGGCCGCCGCGCATCTCAGCCAGGACGGCGGGCAGCCGCACGTGGTGATCGGGGTGTATGCCCCGGGCGAGCGCCCCGCGCCTGCGGAGGCGAGCGCCACCCGCCGCGCCTGCATGGCTGCGGCCTGTTCTACTTTCGGGGTGACGACACTGCGAAGTCTGCCCGATGCCCCGGAGCGTATCCATGACTGGGTGCAGGCGCTGCATATTCACCATTCCCACAGCGATACCCCCGTGCCGGACTATGTGCCCAGCGCCCGCGAGGCACAGGAGTGGGCCGAGTTTTTCGCGGCGGAAGATGAGCGCGCCCAGCACACCGCCATGTTTTTGCGCTCCCGGCGCGAATCCCAAGCCTATGAGGCGTTGAATGCCTCGGCGGCAGCGCTGGCGGCGCACTGCGCCACCGGCAGCCCCCTCGATGAGCACCTCACCGCGCTGGTGCAGCTCTGCCGCACCCGCGGGGCCGTGGCGGCCCGTCCCTTAGAGTGGGGCGTCTCGCCCGCGGTGCTCGCCGTTGTCCCCCAGTCCCGCGCCCAGCACACCATTGCCGAGCTCAGCGAGGACGGGTGTGTCGTCGTCGCGTTGGGCACCGGAACCACCGCCTGTATGCACTAGCCCCACCGATACGAGAGCCTATGACCTTCGACTCCATCCCTCGCGTCCTGTCCATCGCCGGTACGGATCCCACCGGCGGCGCCGGTATCCAAGCCGATATCAAGGCCATCTCCGCGGCCGGTGGTTTCGCCATGACGGTGGTGACCTCCCTGGTATCGCAAAACACCCGCGGGGTGCGCGAGATTTTTACCCCGCCCCGCTCTTTCCTGCGCGAGCAGCTAGAGGCGGTGCGCAGCGATGTGGATATTGACGCCATCAAGATCGGCATGCTCGGCGATCGCGAGACCATCACCGAGGTGGCGGATTTTCTGGGGCGTATCGACGCCGATATCCCGGTGGTGATCGACCCTGTGATGAAGGCCTCCTCGGGGGATCTGCTACACGATGAGCGCTCGGCCGATGCCTTGATCGAGCTGCTCCCCCGCGCCGATCTGATCACGCCCAATGCTGGGGAGCTGGCGGTGCTCCGGCAGGCCATGAACGGCGGTGGCCCGTTCCACGCTGGGGCCTGTGCGAATCGCGAGGAATCGCTGGCCTATGCCACCGAGGTGGCGCGCACGCTGCACACCGCCGTGGTGTGCAAGGGCGGCCATATCTCCGATGCGGACGCCGGTAACACCCTGATCACCCCCGATGGCGCCCAGTGGCATACCCCCGTCGAGCGGATCGATACCCGCAATACCCACGGCACCGGCTGCTCCTTGTCCTCGGCTATTGCGACGCGGCTTGGCGCCGGCGAGCACGCCTCCGAGGCGGTGCATTGGGCCACGGTGTGGCTGCATGAGGCCATCGCGCACGCCGATGAGCTGGAGGTCGGCCACGGCCACGGGCCGGTGCACCACTTCCACCAGCTCTACCGGCAGGCTGGGCTGCTGGGCGAGTAAAAAAAAAGGGGCGAATGAGCCGGCCTATGAGCCGGATTCTGTTCCCGCGGCTGCTGCCGTGGGCGGTAATCATCCATCTGGACCCGCCATTGCTGACGGGCCTCACGCGGCCAACCCACACGGCTCAAGAAGTCGAGCAACTTCAGCCTTTCACGTGGCTGTCCGTGTGCAGGCACACCAGAGGTGCGCCCTTCGGCCTTGCTCCCGGTGGGGTTTACCTAGCCGCCCGCATCACTGCGGGCGCTGGTGCGCTCTTAACACACCCTTTCACCCTTACCTGCCAGTGCATATCATCCAGTGCAGCTGGGAGGCGGTTTCCTTTCTGTGGCACTATTCCCGCAGGTCGCCCTGGGTTGCCGTTAGCAACCACCGTGCTCTGTGGAGTCCGGACTTTCCTCGACGAGGCGACGTACACGCTTCCGCGCAGTTACGCCCGCCGCGATTACCCAGCCGACTCATTCGCAAGAAGTTAGCTTAGCCGGTGAGATTCACAATGCGCACACTCACTGGGCCATCGGCATAGAACTCCACCACAGAAATGGAGGCGAGGTCGAGGTGCAGCCGGTGGAAGAAGCGCTCATCCGCGCCAAGTGCATGCCGCAGCACCGCCTTGATGGGGGTGACATGGGCGACGAGGGCAAGGTTGCGTTCGCGGTGGTTCTCAATGAGCTGCTGCACACCCTCCCATACGCGCTGATCGGCGTCGAGTACGGATTCCCCACCGGGGGCGGCCGTGGTGGGGTCGTTCAGCCAGGTGCTGTGCAGCTGTGGATCGCGGGCGTGGGCGTCGGCGAAGCTCAGCCCATCCCAGTCGCCAAAGTCCATCTCGCGCAGGCATTCGGCGGTCTCCACCGCCGGGCCGTCGACCGTCTCGGCGAGGATCTCGGCGCTGCGCTGGGCGCGGCTCAGCGGCGAGGCCACGATGGCGTCGATGTGCTGGGCCCCATAGAAGCCCTCGCCGTCGAGGCCGGCGGCAATGCGCTGTGCGGCCGCCCGCACCTGCTGTTCGCCGAGCTCCGTAAGCGGGGCATCGGAGTGGCCGGCATAGAGTTTCTGCGCGGACATCTCGGTTTGGCCGTGGCGCAGCAGGATCAGCCGCGTCGGCGTGCTCGTCGCCCCAGTCCAGCGCGCCGCGGTGCTGGGGGCGCTCGGCGCGGGGTCGAGCGGCAGTTCCTGAACGGTGCCGGGCTCGTCGGTGGCCAGTAGCGGATGTACCGCCCGCGGCTGCGGGCGATCCTCCCCGCCGAGCACCATATGCCCCGGCTTCACCCCGGTGCCGTGCAGATCCATGGCCTCATTAGAGAGCTCATCGGCCCGCTTATTCTTGGCGCGCGGAATCCAGTGATAGCTCACTGCCCCGATCTCCTGGGCCAGGGAGCGCGCCGCCAGTGCCAGCTTCTGCATATCGGCGTGCTTGATCTTCCACGCCCCAGACATCTGCTGCACCACCAGCTTGGAGTCCATGTACACCTCCACCTCGGAGGCGCCAAGGTCGCGGGCGACCCGCAGGCCGTTAATCATGCCGTGGTACTCGGCTACGTTATTGCTCGCCGAGCCCAGGTATTCCACCACGGTGGCCAGCTCGCGGCTGCGGGTGGCGTTATACACCACGGTGCCGGCCCCAGCGATGCCGGGATTGCCGCGCGAGCCGCCATCGGATTCAATAACCAGCTTCATAGATGCCCCCTAGCCGCGCTCACGCACCAGGTAGGTGCCACACTCTGGGCAGGTGGGAACGCTATCGCTGGGGGCAGACATGATGGCGGATGCCTGCGCCACCGGCAGGATAATGGAACACCCGCCACAGGTGCGCCCATTAAAGAATGCGGCGCCGAAGGCGGAGGCGCTCGCCGCGAGCAGCCGCAGCGCGTCCTCGGGAAGCTCGGCGCGGATCTCCGTGATGCGCTCCGCATTCGAGGCCTCGGCGGCCTCGGTGGCGTGTTGGGCGGCGGCCACGGCCCGCTCCGCGGCCTCGATCTTGCGGTCCAGCTCATCGGATTCCGCGCCGCTGGCCATGGTGTTCATCTCGGCGGCAGCCACCCGCTGCTCCGCCTCCTGCAGCAGGTCCTGCTGCTCGCCCAGTTTTTGGCGAGTGGAGCGGAGATCGTGCTCGAGATCGCGGCGGGTGGCGGTATCCGTCGACGCCCCCAGGGCCTGCACATTGGCCTTTTCGCGGCGGCGTAGCTTGCGGATATCCGCCTCGATCCGGCTCACTGCCCAGCGCTGATCCTCGGTGGACATCTGCGAGGCGGCGCGAGCATTGCGCTCCTCGGCGCGCTGGGCGAGCAACGCCTCCAACACCTCGCGCTCGGCCTGCTCTTCTTTTTTCAGCGGGCCGGCTCCGACGCGTTCGCGGCGAGCTAATTCGGCGAGCATGGGCTGCAAGTGCGCAGCTAGGCGCATGATTCTCCTCTAGTGGTGGTGCGGGTGTGCGGACATCGTCCACGGATCAGTACGGATGTCGATGATTGTAGTGTCTAGCCCCGTTTCCGTAGCGATCAGCTCACTGACCTGCGCCGTCCAGGGGAACTCGCTGGCCCAGTGCGCGGTATCGATCACGGCGGGGCCACCGGCGCGCAGATACTCGTCCACGGGGTGATGGCGCAGATCGGAGGTGACGTAGACGTCCACGTCCAATCCGCGCACCGTATCGAGGAAGCTATCCCCCGCCCCGGAGGAGACCGCCACGCGCTGCACGAGCTGCTCGGGATCGCCGGCGGCGCGAATCCCCCAGGCGGTTTCGGGCAGGGCGTTCGCCACCTGCTGCACAAAATCGGCGAGCCGCATCGGCTCGGGCAGCTGTCCGATGCGCCCCAAACCATAGGCCTGCTCGGGATCGGTGATGCCGGCGAGCTCGACGATATCGAAGGCCACCTCCTCATAGGGATGGGCCTGCTGTAGCGCGTCATGGATGGCCTGGCGGACCCGGCGCGGGGCCACGCATTCCACCCGCCACTCGGCGGTGCGCTGCAGGGTGCCCACCTCGCCGTCATAGGGATCGGCGCCGTCTTGGGGCTCAAATTGGCCGGTGCCGGGGAAGCTATAGGCGCACTTGGCATAGTGCCCGATCTCGCCCGCACCAGCGCTAAATAGCGCCTGCTTGACCTGCTCCAGATGGCTCTCGGGCACCTGCACGCCCCACTTGTCCAGCCCAGCGGGATCGATCGGCTTGATGGGCCGGCCGGGGCGAATGCCGACGAGCTCGGCGAGCTTATCGTTCACTCCGGGCCGCGCCGAATCGGCGTTGGTGTGCGCCGCAAAAAGCGCCACCCCGCCGCGGATAAGGGTGTGCAGCACCTGCCCCTTCGGGGTGTCGGCGGCCACCGAGTTCACGCCCCGTAGCAGCAGCGGGTGGTGCACGATGAGCATGTCCACTCCCTGCTCCACGGCGCGCTGGGCCACCTCGAGGGTGACATCCAAAGCGAAGCCCACAGAGCGCACCGGGGCTGCCGGGTCGCCGCAGATCAGGCCCACCTTGTCCCAGGATTCCGCCAGATAGGGCGGGTAGGCGCGGTCTAGGATGGTGCGGATATCGGCCACGGTATAGCTCATCGGCTCTCCTCAGTCGCTGTGGGATCTCGTCCACCCCAGCGTACGTGCCTAGTCCGGGATGGTGGCGCAGGCCTCGAGGAAGGCGTCGATAAGCGTGCGCACGGCGGCCTCCTCGCGCACCGCAAGCCGCCAATAGCGCTCATCCAACCCAGGGAAGCTCTGGCAGGGGCGCACACTAATCCCGTCACGGGCGAGGGCCAGGCGCACCTGCTCGGGGTGGTGGCAGCGCGGCTCGATGAGCATAAAGGGCGCAGGCGAGGTGGGCAGGTGGATCCGCGCATGCGGGGCGAGCAGGGCGCACTGGCGTTGTTTCGCCGCCGCCAGCCGCTGCCGCTCCTGGCGGAGGAACTCCTCGCCCCGGGCGGCCACAGTAAGAAAGGCCCGGTACTGCAGCGTGCTCAGCGGCCAGTGCGGACGGTAGCGCGCCCAGCGCTGGAGAATCTCGGGGCTGCCCACCGCATAGCCACAGCGCAGCCCAGCCAGGGCGAAGGTTTTGGTGAGCGAGCGCAGCACCACATACTCCCCCGCCGCGGCCTGAGTGATCACGCTCTGCTCATCGCCGGCGATATCCATGAAGGCCTCATCCACCACCACGGTGCGCTGCGGGGCGCGCAGCGCGGCGATCTCCTCGGCGCTGTAGAGCCGGCCGGTGGGGTTGGTGGGATTGCCGAGCACCACCATGTCGGCTGCCGCAGGAATCGGCGGGAGCGAGAAATCGGCGGCGGTCCGACACAGCTCGACCTCAAAGCCTTGGTCGAGCAGCTGGGCCGCGGGCTCGGTGAAGCCGGGGCTGAGCACCACGGGATGGCGCGGCTCGCAGCGCCCCAGCAGCGCAAAGCCTTCCGCGGCGCCGTTGAGCAGGAGCACATTTTCTGCCCGTACCCCGTGCATCGCCGCGATCGCCTCCTGGGCCTGGGCGGCGAGGCCGTGGTCCGGATAGCCGCGCAGATTATCCACCTCGGCGCGCAGCGGCGCGAGCAGCCACTCCGGGGTGCGGGCGGCGACATTCACCGCGAAGTCGAGCTCCGCGGTGGCCGCGGGCACATCGCCGTGGAAGTGCAGATCATAGAGGGACACAAGCTTCAAGCCTAAAGCATGGCGTGGGTGTTTCTGACAGACTGGACAGCATGAGTTCTGGGACATTTCTGCTGCTCGATATTGATGGCACCCTCGTGGATTCCTTTCGCGGCATCCGCCATAGCCTGCTGCTCGCGCTCGACGAGCTGGGTGTGGAGCACCCCAGCGAGGAGTTCCTCTCCACTATCGCTGGTCCGCCGATGGAGCAGACCCTCGGCCGGCTCGGTCTGGATGAGCAGACGGCGCGCCGTGGCCTGCACGCCTATCTGCGTTATTTTGGCGAGTCGGGCTGGTCGATGTCGCAGCCCTACCCCGGCGCGCTCGAGTTTCTGCGCCGCGCCGCCGCCACCCCGGGGCTGACCGTGGCCACCTGTTCGAGCAAGGGCGAAGGCTTTGCTCGCCAGACCCTGGAGCACTTCGACATGATGGAGCATCTCGCCTTCCTTGGGGCGGCCGAGGAGCACGGCACCCGCCGCACTAAGATTGCGGTGCTCGACTATGTCATGGACCGCCTCGAGATCGATCCGCAGCGCGACACAGTGGTGCTGGTGGGCGATCGCATCCACGATTTTGAGGCGGCCCACGCCCGGTCGATCGATTCCATCGCGGCTGAGTGGGGATATGGGCGCCCGGACGAGTACGCGGCGGCCACCCACTCGGCTTCCGATTTTGCAGCCACCGAAAGGATTCTCAGTGACTACTTCAGCTAAGCCCCACATCGTGTTCGTCTGCACCGGCAATATTTGCCGCTCCCCCATGGCCGAGGTCATCGTGCGCGCCGCAGTCGAGGATGCGGGCATGGCCGACGCCGTCGAGATCTCCTCCTGCGGTATCGGCGGCTGGCATAGCGGCCAACAGGCGGATCGTCGCGCCCGCGCCGAATTGGCTGCGCATGGCTATGATGGCGAGTCCCATCGCGCCCAGCAGCTGAGCAGTGCGCTTATCGACGCCGACCTGCTCATCGCTCTCGACGATGGCCACATCGATGACCTTCTCTCCCAGGGCGCCGCTGAAGAGCGCATTCGTTTATTGCGCTCCTTTGATCCGGACTCCGCTCCGGGGGCCATCGTGGAGGATCCCTATTATGGCGGCAGCGAGGGCTTTAGCATCACCCGCAGGCAGATCGAGGCGGCCACCCCGGGCATTGTGGACTGGGTTCGTCACGCGACTTCGCTAAGCTAAGCACCGTGTCTGGACATAACAGCGCCGAAAGCAGCCGCAGCTCTGCGGGCCTGAAGGCTTTTCTCAATCCTGGCTGGGTGATCGCCGCCGTCCTTGTGGTGGCCTTCACCTATCTTGCTATTGCGGTGCTCGCACCGTGGCAGCTGGGCAAGAACTCCGATACCAATGAACGCAATGAGCAGCTGGATGCCGCTTTTGCGGTGGAGCCGGTGGACTATAGCGAGCTGGTGGACTCCACCGGCCGCATTGATCCGGCAGATGAGTGGCATCGCGCGATTCTGCGCGGGCACTATCTCCCCGAGCACGAGGTGCTTTTGCGTATGCGCCCTGTCGGCGGCGGCCCGGCCTTCAACGCGCTGACCCCCTTCGAGCTGGATTCCGGCGAGGTGGTGCTGGTCAATCGCGGCTATGTGCCGGCCCGCAATACCGAGGTGCCCTCCATTGCGCCCGCGCCCAACGGCGAGGTGACGATCACCACCCATGTGCGCGTCAATGAGCCCACCCCCACTCAGGAGCCGATGCTCGATCAGGGCTATGAGCAGGTATGGGGCATTAATACCGAGCAGATAGCGGAGCTCACCGGACTGCCGCTGGGCCGCGATTTTGTGCAGCTCACCGCGGATCAGCCGGGGGTGCTCACCGCCCAGCCGCTGCCCTCAAAGGAGAGTGGCCCCTATCTCTCCTATGGTTTGCAGTGGATTGCCTTTGGCATCATGGCGCCGCTCGCGCTGGGCTATTTCATCTATGCCGAGCTGCGGGAGCGCCGCCGCGATGAGGAGGAAACGGAGCACACCTCCGCCTTGGATCCGCTCTCTCAGCCGCAGCCCTATCTCAGCGACACTCCGGCCACGCCGAGCCCGAAACGGGCCCGCTATAGCGAGAAGCGCCACAGCGCCTTCCAGCGGCGCGCGGAACAGGACGAAGAGCGCTTCTGAGCCAGCAGCACCGCCCCGAGCGCCGCGAGCGCTTGGGTGCGCCGCGCCAGCTGTACTGCCGCCCGCAGATCCTGAGCCTGCGGCGGCGACCCGGCCCCCAAGTGGGGCCGGTTTTCTGTGCCATGGGCATAGACGGTGGGCCCGCCCAAGCGCACCCCGAGATACCCGGCGGCGGTGGACTCCACCACCCCGGCATTGGGGCTGGGATGCTGCGGGGCCTGCTCCCGCCAAAAACGCAGCGTCGCACGCCCCCGGCCGCGAGTGGCGGCCAAGGCCACGTGCAGCGCCCCATTGATACGGGCGGGGATATAGGCAACGACATCATCGATGACCGCGGCGACGCGCCCGAAGCGGAGATAACGCTCGGAGCGATAGCCCACCATGGCGTCGAGGGTGTTAATCGCGCGGTGGGCGGCCACCAGCTCGGGGCGGCCGGTGGCGGCGAGCACCAGCGGCACCACCGCGGCATCGGAGGTATTCTCCGCCAGGGATTCGGTGCCGGCGCGGGCCATGGCCGGCAGATCAAGCAGCGCGGGATCTCGGGAGCAGAGCCAAGGGATCCAGGCGCGGGCGCTCTCGCTCTCTCCGGCCTCAAGGGCATCGGCCAAGCTGCTGCCGACGCGCTCGAGGGTGGTGCCGCCGAGACTGGCCCACAGCACCGCCGCCATGGTGAGCTCCGGGGCGCGTTTCGCCGCCGCGTGCGTCGCGAGCACCACAGGGGCCAGCGCCGCGCCCCAATAGAGGGCGCCGCGGGCCACCGAGTCGGCATAGAGGCGGCGCTCCAGCCACAGCGCATAACGGCCGAATAGCGCCACGGGGTGCCCGCGCTGCGGATCGCCGATGATCCGGTCGGCGGCGACCCCAGCGATAATGCCGCAGGCGCCGGCGCGGCCGTGCGTAGGAGCAGTCATAAGCGTCTAGCCTACGACAACCGCCCCCACACCATGCAGGGCGTGGGGGCGGTGGCAGGCACTCAGAGCGACTTAGCGCAGCTTATTGGCCACGATGTGGCCCATAGCCTTGGTGCCCTGGACGGTCGGGTGGTTCGGCAGCGGCCCGATCACCGGGTCCGCCACGCCGGCGACCCAGCGATCCTCATTGCGGGGAGCGCAGGTGCCGTGGCCGATGCTCTCGGGGTAGATGTCCACGAAGTTCATGCCAGCGAAGTGAGCGGCATTACGCAGGGAGTCGCGGAACTTCTCCTGCACCTGGGTAGCGCCCGGGGTGGCGATGGGGTGCAGCACGTGCTGCTCGTTGTAGAGGCAGACCTGATCGTTGGTAGCGAACTCGGGGTAGGACACCAGGGAAACGCGAGCGTTCGGGGCCACCTGGCGGATGCGGTTAGCGGTCTCGCGCATGGTCTCGCGGAAGAGAGTGGAATCCGGGGTGGGGATATTGGCCATGTCCATGCCGGCATCGACCCACTGCAGGGTATCGAGGCCACCGTACATCATGGCGACTTCCTTGGTGCCGGGGCCGATGGATCCCTGCTGGATGGCGAGCTCCAGGTAGGCGCGCAGCTGAATGACGGGGGCGCCGCCGGTGCCATTGCAGGACCAGTCAGCGAGGGAGTAGCCGAGGTCGCGGGCAGCGGTCTTGGGCCAGTTATCCATATCGGTGGCGCAGTTCGGCACCAGCGGGCTCTGCGCAGGAGCCAGGCCACGCGGGCCACCCTTACCGGCGTTGGCGGTGAAGGAGTCACCGAAGGTCACCATCTCCTTCTCCCCCGAGTGAACCGGCTGGAAGGGCAGGCCCGGTGCCGGCGGCAGTGCCGGGGCAGCAGGCAGACCCGGGATCTGCGGCACCTCCGGCAGCGGCGGCAGCTGCGGAAGCTGGGCAGAGGCCACGTTGGCGGAGCCCAAGCCGATGGTGGCCACAGTCACCGCGGCGACGGTGGCCTTAAGGATGGAGGAGGAGAAACGACGCATAACTCACATTTCCTAAGAATATGCAGCCCCCGCCCAGACTGAACTCCCCCTCAGCAGAAGCTGAGAAGAGCGCTCATCGAGGCGGCCGAGACTGCACGGCGGTCATATTGACACCCTCGCCACGATCCCGACAGGAACGCAGCACAGAGGGTTTTAAATCACGTGTTGAGGATAGATCATAGATAATCGTGACACAACCGTTATCTAGCGGGGCAGGCAGCGACACGGCCGCTGCGCCCTTATTTTCTTCTCAGCCCCACAGAGGCCATTCCCCCAGCGCATTGCCCCTTTTATTAGTGACCGTAGCGACGGTGACACAGCAGCTATATAGCTGCTAAAAATAAACTTTCTGCAACACCCTTTTGGGTTCAAAATTCCCAATTTTCACACCCACCACATGTGCCACAGCGAATCTCCCCCACACATACACACAGCCCCACCGCACTGCTGCGATGGGGCTGTGAATCTGTGCGCCCTGACGGGCTCGAACCGCCGACCTGCTGGGTGTAAACCAGCTGCTCTTCCAGCTGAGCTAAAGGCGCGCACGCTCACCATTGTGAGCTGTGTGGACACAGTAGCACAGCCCGAGGGCAATCCTTAAACAATGCCCTCTAGCTGCGCGAATGAGAAAAGAAACTAGCGCTTATAGCCGCGCTGTACCAAGCAGGAACCCTGCCAATCGCCGAGGCGCTCTGCCTTGGTTTGCACCAGCCCGGCGAGCTGCGCGGATTCCGCGATCACGCCCGGTTCGATGGTGCCGGGCTGGCCGGCGCCGGGGGTCAGCAGCCACACTGCGCCACTGTCGGCGAGGGAGCGAAGGGAGTCTACGAGGCCGTCGACTAAGTCGCCGTCCTCTTCACGCCACCACAACAGCACGACATCACAGAGTTCATCAGTGTCTTCTTGGAGGAGCTCGGCGCCGATAGCGTCCTCGAGGGCCTCGCTGATCGTGCTGTCCGCATCCTCGTCCCAGCCGACTTCTTGGATAATGTCGCCGGTCTTTACATCCATCAGCTGGGCATAGCCTGCTCCGCTG
Source organism: Corynebacterium sp. TAE3-ERU2 (assembly GCF_019209955.1). NCBI lineage: Bacteria > Bacillati > Actinomycetota > Actinomycetes > Mycobacteriales > Corynebacteriaceae > Corynebacterium > Corynebacterium sp. TAE3-ERU2. The sequence continues at coordinate 420,295 of NZ_JAHUTL010000001.1, forward strand.
TTGTTTACGGCGCCGGGGGCGTCGCCCACTGGGTTGGTTCCTTCCTGAGCTTTAGTTGAGGTCACCCTTCAGAGACTACAGCCCTGAGAGCCTTTTATCTCATCCCAAACTAAAAAAGACCCTCCCGTGCCCACACGTCCCACCACTAGCGCGGGGCCGCACCCCCGTTCACTACACACAGTGCGGACCCGCGCGCCGCTCTTGTTCTGCGGCCGCCCTGGGGCCACTGTGTGGCGGCGCGAGGCGCTTAGCTGCACAAAGAGCATGGCCAATCTGCAGGCACGAAGCATAAAAGGCGGCGGGGCGGCGTCGATAAGCATTGTGCACAAAAGGATCAGTGGAACGCAGTGCCATGCCACCGCGGATAGATCCGTATTCTAGTGAGTAGACAGAGTCTCCGCGGACACCCCATTGCGCCGCTGCGCGCCCCCTTTTAGAGGGTGATGGGGCATTCGACGAAGGAACAATTTTTTGACCCTAGGAGGTTTAAGGCATGGCTTCCACCGCCGGCGACAGCTCTCAAGACCAAACAAACTTCTCCCTCATTCGTGATGGCGTCGCGTCCTATCTCAATGACGTGGACCCAGAGGAGACCCGCGAATGGCTGGACTCCCTCGATGGCATGCTCGCGGAGTCGGACATCACCCGTGCCCGCTTCCTGATGCTGCGCCTGCTGGAGCGCGCCAGCGCCCGCCGCGTACCGCTGCCCTCATTGACGTCCACGGACTACGTGAACACCATTCCCACCAGCATGGAGCCGGAGTTTCCCGGCGATGAGACCATTGAGAAGCGTTATCGCCGCTGGATCCGCTGGAACGCCGCCATCATGGTGCACCGCGCCCAGCGCCCCGGCATCGAGGTGGGCGGCCACATTTCCACCTATGCCGGCGCTGCCCCGCTCTATGAGGTGGGCTTCAACCACTTCTTCCGCGGCAAGGATCACCCCGGCGGTGGCGACCAGATCTTCTTCCAGGGCCACGCCTCCCCCGGCATGTATGCCCGCGCCTTCCTCGAGGGACGCCTCAGCGAGGACGATCTGGATGGCTTCCGCCAGGAGGTCTCCCGCCCCCAAGGCGGCATGCCCTCCTACCCGCACCCGCACCTGATGCCGAAATTCTGGGAGTTCCCCACCGTGTCCATGGGCTTGGGCCCGATGAACGCGATCTACCAGGCTCGCTTCAACCGCTACCTAGAGAACCGCGGCATCAAGGACACCTCCGATCAGCATGTCTGGGCCTTCCTTGGCGATGGCGAGATGGACGAGCCCGAATCTCGCGGCCTCATCCACATGGCTGCCTTGGACAACCTGGACAACCTCACCTTCGTCATCAACTGCAACCTGCAGCGCCTCGACGGCCCGGTGCGCGGTAATACCCAGATCATTCAGGAACTCGAGTCCTTCTTCCGCGGCGCCGGCTGGTCCGTGGTGAAGGTCGTGTGGGGCCGCGAATGGGACAAGCTCTTCGAAAAGGACAAGGAAGGCGCCCTGGTTCACCTGATGAACCACACCCCGGACGGCGATTTCCAGACCTTCAAGGCCAATGACGGCGCCTATGTGCGCGAGCACTTCTTCGGCCGCGATGAGCGCACCGCCAAGCTGGTCGAGGACATGAGCGATGAGGAAATCTGGAATCTGCGCCGCGGCGGCCACGACTACCGCAAGATCTATGCCGCCTTCAAGCGCGCCATGGAGACCAAGGATCGCCCCACCGTGATCCTGGCGCACACCATTAAGGGCTACGGCCTGGGCCACAACTTCGAGGGCCGCAACGCCACCCACCAGATGAAGAAGCTCACCGCGGAGGATCTGAAGAAGTTCCGCGATAAGCAGGAAATCCCGATCTCCGATGAGGAATTGGAGAAGGATCCCTACCTGCCGCCGTACTACAACCCCGGCCCGGAGTCCGAGGAAGTCAAGTACATGCTGGAGCGCCGCAAGGAGCTCGGCGGCTTCCTGCCTGAGCGTCGCGATAGCTACCAGCCGCTGAGCGTTCCGCCGATCGAGAAGCTGAAGTCCGCGCTCAAGGGCTCGGGTAAGCAGAAGGTCGCCACCACCATGGCGATTGTGCGCATCTTCAAGGATCTGATGCGCGATAAGGAGCTGGCTCCGCACTTCGTGCCGATCATCCCCGATGAGGCCCGCACCTTCGGTATGGACTCGTGGTTCCCGACGCTGAAGATCTACAACCCGCACGGCCAGAACTACACCCCGGTGGACCATGACCTCATGCTCTCCTACCGGGAGGCCACCGACGGACAGATCATGCACGAGGGCATCAACGAGGCCGGTTCCATGGGCGAGTTCATCGCCGCCGGCACCTCCTATGCCACCCACGGCGTGCCGATGATCCCGCTGTACATCTTCTACTCGATGTTCGGCTTCCAGCGCACCGGCGACTCCATCTGGGCAGCGGCGGACCAAATGGCCCGCGGCTTCCTGCTCGGCGCCACCGCCGGCCGCACCACCCTCACCGGCGAGGGTCTGCAGCACATGGACGGCCACTCCCCTGTGCTGGCCTCCACCAACCCCTCGGTGATCTCCTATGATCCGGCCTTCGCGTATGAGCTGGCCTATATCGTCCGCGAGGGCATCGACCGCATGTACGGCGAGGGTCGGGGCGAGGATGTGATCTACTACCTCACCATCTACAACGAGCCGACCTCCCAGCCGGCCGTGCCGGAGAACCTCGATGTCGAGGGCCTGCTCAAGGGCATCTATCTCTTCGACGATGCCGAGGATGCCGAGCACTCCGCGAATATCCTCGCCTCCGGTATCGGCATGCAGGCCGCGCTGAAGGCCCAGGAGATGCTGCGCGAGAACTACGATGTTGCCGCCAATATCTACTCGGTGACCAGCTGGACGGAGCTGGCCCGCGATGGCCAAGCCTATGAGCTGGCCGCGCTGCGCCACCCTGATGAGAAGCACGAGAAGCCCTTTGTCAGCCGCGCGCTTGCCGACGCCGAGGGCCCGTTTGTGGCCGTCTCGGACTTCGCTACCGCTCTGCCGGATCAGATCCGCAAGTGGGTGCCCGGCGACTACACCGTGCTGGGTGCCGATGGCTTCGGCTTCTCGGATACCCGCCCGGCAGCCCGCCGCTACTTCAATATCGACGCCGAGTCCATCGTGGTCGCCACCCTGGCCGCGCTTGCCCGCGAGGGCAAGGTAGACGAGGACGTCGTGGCCCAGGCCGCACGGGAGTATAAGCTCGACGATCCCACCGAGGCCTAAGAAGCACACACGCCCCCATGCCGCTCACGCGGTATGGGGGCGTTGCTGTGTGTTCCGGAGAAAACTAGTCGAGAGCCTCGATCAACTCATCGATGCAGGCGCTGAGCAGCTCCGGTTGCTCCAGCGGCAGCATGTGGCCGGTATCGGCCACGATCTTCAACGTGGCATAGGGCCATACCTCGTGGATCCGCTCGGACTGGCTGACGGGGGTAAAGATGTCCTTTTTGCCCACCAGAATGAAGCCGGGAATCCCCCGCAGGTACTGGGCGGCGGCGAGCTCTTCGTGTTCCTGGAGATCGTCGAAGAAGCCCACCAGCGTGGCCAAGGGGGTATGGCGAATCATTTCCGCATGGAACTCCACGATGGGGTATTCGATGTCGTGCGCCTTGAACACAGAGGTCGCCAGCGCCGGGCCGAGCAGCTCGCTCATGGAGTCACGATATTTTTGCACCACCTCGGGCGCGGCCTCGACGGCGTTATAGGCCATATCCGCGATCGGCGAGGCCAGCACCTGCGGCACGCCCTGGGCGGAGAAGGAATCGATGGCGGTATCGACGAGCACGAGTCCCTTCACTCGCCCGGCGAGGTGCTCGTGATAGCGGCGCAGCATATTGAACACGACGAAGCCACCGAGGGAGTGCCCGACGAGGATGAGCGGCTCGTCCTCGGTGCGGGCGCTGATGGCGGCATAGACATCATCGGCGGCGCCGGAGATGGTGCACAGCCGGGGATCCACTTCCCCCGTCTCGCCGTGCCCGCGCAGGTCCACGGCGAGGCTGCGGATCCGCGGATAGCGCTCGCGCAGGTGATCGATCTGCAGGAAGAAGGAATCGGCGGTGAGGGTGAAGCCGTGGACGAACACGACGGTGGCGTCGGGGTCCTGCTCACAGCCGAGCTGATAGTACTGCACTGCGATGTCATCGACATCGACGGTGCCCGTGGCGGTGGGGTTGGTCAGCCCGGGGGCGTGCTGGTCGGAGGCGTGGCGATAACGGCTCTCGCGGAGCTTCTTTCGCCCGCTGGGGGTGAGCCGCCACACCATGGCTTGGGTGAGCTGTTCAAAGCGGCGGGGAACGAGATCCATAAGTGTCCATCCTAGTCGCACCGTTAAGCTAAGAATCATGAGCCAACTAGGAGAACAGCTTGCCCGCGCCTTGGGCGCGCAGCCGGCCGCGAGCGAGGAACCCGAGGACACCTCCGATACCCGTACCCAGATCACCCGCCTCATCGCCCGGGTGAAGGACATGGACCGGGAAGCCGTGGACGTCGATGCCGACTTCAGAGAGGATCTCGGGTTCTCGCGACTGGAGCTGCTGGAGCTAGCGCTGCGGGTAGAACAGGCCACCGGCCTGCAGGTAGGCGACGAAGACGCCTTCACCTTCAGCACCGCCGCCGAAGTGATAGCCGCTGTGGATAAGCAGAACAGGGCACAATAGGAGCTATGACTGCTCATATTTCCTTTTTGACCGACATGGACGGTGTCCTCATCCAAGAGGGCAAGATGATCGACGGTGCCGATAGCTTCATCGCCGAGCTCGAGTCCAATGAGATCGAGTACATGGTGCTCACCAATAACTCGATCCACACACCCCGCGATCTCGCGGCCCGCCTGCGCAACACCGGCCTGGAGATCCCCGAGGAGCGCATCTGGACCTCGGCGCTGTCCACCGCCCGGTTCCTCTCCAGCCAGGTGGGCGAAACCACCGCCTTCGTGGTGGGTGAATCTGGGCTGACCACCGCCATGCACGAGGCCGGCTGGATCATCTCCGACAAGGAGCCGGAGTATGTGATCCTGGGTGAAACCCGCACCTACTCCTTCGAGGCGATCACCCGCGCCATCCGCTTGATTCGCGATGGCGCCAAGTTCATCTGCACCAACCCCGATGTCACCGGCCCCTCCCCCGAGGGCATTTTGCCGGCCACCGGCGCCGTGGCGGCGCTGATCACCTCCGCCACCGACCAGAAGCCCTACTTTGTGGGCAAGCCCAACCCGGTGATGATGCGCAGCGCCTTGAATGAGCTCGGTGTGCACTCCGAGTCCACCGTGATGATCGGCGATCGCATGGATACCGACGTCAAGTGCGGCCTCGAGGCCGGGATGCGCACCGTTCTCGTGCGCTCCGGTATTTCCGATGATCTCTCGATCACCAAGTTCCCCTACCGCCCCACCAAGGTGGTGGATTCGGTCGCCGATCTGGTGGGTCACACCCTGGATCCCTTCGAGGACGGCTTCTACACCGATGGCGCCAAGAAGTCCTCCACCGCCAGCTCCGGCAAGAAGAAGGGCTCTAAGAAGAAGAACTAGGCCGAGACGATCCGCACGCTCGTGCTGACCTGTGCACTGAGGCTCTCGCCGAGCTCAGTCAGGGCAGTCGCGAGCGTGTCTAATTCCGTGGCCGTGCCGCTGAGTAACTGAGAGCAGCTCACAGTGCGGCTACGCGGGTCGCTCTGCCACTGGGTGCACCAATTCGCCTCATAATCCACGGTGGCGCTGGCCGGCACCGCCGGCTCCGAGCGCAGGTGGGTATAAAACAGCTCCTCCACGGCCATGCGCCGGGAGCGAGGCAGCCCCGCGATATCCACGACGGCGATCTGAATATCATCCACCCGGGGGCGAGGAAGCGCCCGCAGGGCTGGCCGCAGCGCGGCGCGGTGGGCGAAGTGATGGCAGGTAGCGGGGAAGGTCATGGTGCTGGCTCGTTTCTTCTCTGCGGGACCCAGCTCGCCGTACAGCGCGGTGGCGCTGGCGAGCAGGTGGCGTCGATAAGCAATGGGCAAACCCCGCGGTGCGGGTGCCCTAAGACGAGGTACGTCTTCCCCAACGACCTCTCATGGTGGCGCGGCACGTGGCCGCGCGTCTAGAAGCAATAGTGCTGAAAAAGAGAGCACCCCAGCAACCCTCAACCACCAGTTGATACCCCCTTTTTCTCAAGTGGTACTTGAGGTTCACAGCGCTCTCTGAGGCCGCTCTTAATTCCGCTGCTGCAGCCGGCGCCACACCCCGTCATTGAACTCGGACCACAGTGGCTTGGCCCAGTCACCGAAGTCGCGGTCGGTGAGCACGACGAGCGCGGTGCGGGTCTCCGGAACGAACCACATATAGGTGCCACTGACGCCGAAGTGGCCGATGGTTTCCGGCGGCATGGAGGCCCCCGTCCAGTGCGGATCCTTCTGCCCTTTAATCTCGAATCCGAGACCCCACGGGCAGGGCTTCTGCATGCCATAGCCGGGCACAATGCCGATGAGTTCCGGATACTGCACGGTGGCGAGCTCGCGGCTCATCTGCTGCGAGAGCAGGGAGGGCACGAGCAGCTCCTGGGCGAACTTGGCCACATCCGACACACTCGATTCGATGCCGTGCCCGGGTGAGCCCTTGAGCACCGTGGTGGCCATGCCTAGAGGCTCGCACAGGGCCTCGTGGAAATACTCGGGAAAGCTGATCCCCGACTCCTGCTCAAGGAACTCGGCGAGCAATTCAAACCCATAGGAAGAGTAGATCCGGCGCTCTTCTACCCCGCGCATGCGATCGCCCTCATGAAAACCCACCCCCGAGGCATGCGCCAGAAGATGGCGCACAGTCGAGCCTGCGGGGGCGGGTGCGGGTGCCGGAGTATCGAGGTCAAAGACGCCTTCCTCCACGGCAATGAGGAAGGCATAGGCGGAGAGGAGCTTGCTCACGCTGGCCAGCGGCACCACCTTTTTCGTGTCACCGACGGTCTCGGTGAGGGTGGCGGCGCCGGTCTCGCGATCGAGTTGGACCAGGGCGCCGGCGACATTGTCCACGGGCCACTGCGTGATCTCCTCCAGAAGCTGCATACCCGCCATGGTAATACCTTGGCGGGCAGCGTTTGGCCTTCTTGAGACGCTAGGACGTCACGTCCGCGTGGCTGCGCTCCTCCTCATAGGTCGAGACCTCCTCATTGTCGTAGGTGTGCTCATCGAGGATGCCCTCGCGCTTGGCCACCACAGTGGGCACCAGCGCCTGACCGGTGACGTTCACGGCGGTACGGCCCATATCCAGGATCGGGTCCACGGCGAGCAGCAGGCCGACACCGGCCAGCGGCAGCCCCAGCGTGGAGAGGGTGAGGGTGAGCATCACGGTCGCGCCGGTAGTGCCGGCGGTCGCTGCCGAGCCGATCACGGACACGAAGACGATGAGCAGATATTCCTTCACGCCGAGGTCGATGCCATAGAACTGCGCCACAAAGAGCGCGGCGATGGCCGGGTAGATCGCGGCGCAGCCGTCCATCTTGGTGGTGGCTCCGAGCGGCACCGCGAAGCTGGTGTAGCTGCGGGGCACGCCGAGGGCCTGCTCGGTGGTGCGCTCAGTCACGGGCATCACGCCCATGGAGGAGCGGGTAACAAAGCCGAGGGAGGTCACCGGCCACACCTTGCGGAAGAAGGTGCGCACGCTCAAACCGTTGAGGGCGAGAACGCTCGGGTAGATCACGCCGATCACCACCGTGAGGCCGAGGTAGATGGCGAGAACGAAGGCGCCAAGCGAGCCGATGGTATCCCACCCATAGGTGGCCACGGCGCGGGCGATCAGCGCGGCGGAGCCAATCGGCGCCAGCCGGATGATCCACCACAGCACCTTCTGCACCAGCTCCAGCAGGGAGCGGGAGAACTCAATCACGGGCTCGGCCTTCTTGCCCACCTGCACCGCGGCGATACCGAAGGCGATGGAGAGCAGCAGCAGCTGCAGCACGTTGAAGTTCGGGGTGGCGCTGAAGCCGTCCGCCCCCTCACTGACGCGCACGCTCAAGCCGAGCATATTGTCCGGCACGAGCGAGGAGATAAAGCCGAGCCAAGAGCCCACGCTGTCCGGCTCCGCGGCACTGGCGGCATCCACGCTGCTATTGGCGCCTGGGCGCAGGACGGTGCCGATAATCAGACCGGCCACCACCGACACCAAGGCCGTGATGGCGAACCAGATGATGGTCTGCCCCGCCAGCCGGGCGGCATTGGTCACTTCCCGCAGATTAGCCACCGACGTGATCACGGCGGTAACCACGAGTGGCGGAATAAGGAGCTTCAGCAGGCTCACATAGGTCGAGCCGACGGAGCTCACAACCTCCGTCAGCCACGAGTCGTCGCCCATACGGCGGGCGAAGAATCCCAGAATGAGGCCAATGATGAGGCCATAGATAACTTGTGCGCCGAAGCTGGTGAACTTTTTCCAGCTCGGCGAGGATGTGGCAGTCATAGTCGCTGTCTTTCTCGTTGATGCTTGTCGACGCCCACTCGGGGCCGGCGCAGCACCGTGCTGCGCCAAGTTCCACATCCTAAACCGAACCGATCCGTTCAGACAATTAAGACAGCTTAGTCTATTTCTTTTTCATGTAGGTATTCCAGGTCTGGCGGGCCCGCGCCGCCATGGAGCCGCGCACTCGGCGGGGGTTGGCGAGAGTGCGCGTGCGCATCCATACCTTGCGGGCACTCAGGGTGGAATTTTGTGGCAGCACCCACCCCATCCAGAAGGCAAAGATGGCCATGAGCGCGCCGGTGAGACCGGCCACCACCATGCCAATGCCCGAGAGGCCATAAGAATCAAAGACCACGAGCACGGCCGAGGCCACGAGCGCCGGCACCGCATAGAGGGGCTGCCCGCCAAAGACGGCGGGCGGATTGCCGGCAAAGACATCGCGGATCATGCCACCGCCCACGGCGGTGATGAGCCCGAGGAACACGGCCGAGGCGACCGGCAGATCAAAAGCCAAGGCCTTCGAGGTGCCGGTCACGGCCCAGACGCCCAAGATGATGGCGTCGGCATGCACCCGAAACATCGTCCACCACCGCGCGTGCAGATCAAGCACAAAGGCAATGAGCGCCCCCACGCCGGCCATGGGCAGATAAATGGGATTAGTAATGGCTACGGGGGCGCCTTCTTGGATGAGGACATCGCGCAGCATGCCGCCGCCGAGAGCTGAGAAGACGGCGAGAAAGAAAAAACCCACCACGTCGAAACCACGCTGGCGGGCGATCGTGCCGCCGATGACTCCATTGAGTACCACGCCGATAAGATCCAGCACGGCCCAGAGAGTGAGAATAGAGGGGGAAACTACAGCAGTCATCGATACTTTTTCCTTACCCCAGACATGAAAAAGCTCCCCCAGTTGGATTCGAACCAACAACCCTTCGATTAACAGTCGAATGCTCTGCCGTTGAGCTATGGGGGATTGTGTTTTCAACTAAGTCCTGTAGCGGACCTCGCTGGCAACGAGAAATAACTATAGCCCGCCCCTACAATCACAAGCAAACTCGCTGCTTATTCCAATTTTTGAGGCTTAAGAAGAGCAACTATCACCACAGCAGAACGACGGGCTATAATGACCCTCGCGCCTAAGGCTTTGCACTCGATGGCGCGTGGGGCTGTAGCTCAGTCGGTTAGAGCCGCGGACTCATAATCCGCTGGTCCCGGGTTCGAGCCCCGGCGGCCCCACCACTACACTTCTTTCACAAGCGCAACACCACCCCCACTGGCCACACCCGCTGGCCGTGGGGGTGCTGCATATATAGCCTGCTCGCTGGATTCTTAGGCGGCCCTGTCTTGGTTTTGCCCCACGGATCCCTAAAGTGTAGGTGAGCAATAGCTTTTTATCATTTTGTAACCTTGCGCTTATTTAGAGCGATACACCTAGATGAGGCGTTCAGCCCAGCGCCATGTATCCCAGAGGAAAGGCCCGAAAAGACGATGTCCCAACGTCCCACACGCGTGAGCGCAGCCACCCATGCAGATCAGCTCGTGCGCAGCATTAAGCCCCTGAAGAAGACCGGCGTACTCCGCAATCGCTCGCTCAGCGGCTGGAAGGATACGCTCACGGCTGTGGGCCGCTGGGGACTCAGCATTACCTCGCTCGTGGAACAGTCCACCGTCGAATTTGGCGATCGCACCGCCATCATCGATGACTTCGGCGAGCTCACCTTCGCCGAGCTGCGCGAGCAGGCCCGGAACATGGCCATTAACCTCGCCCTCAACGGGGTGAAGGAGGGCGACATGATCGCCATCCAGGCCCGTAACTCCCGCGGCATCATCCTGCCGCTCGCCGCCGCCGGCTATATCGGCGCGCAGCCCATGATCGTCAATCCGGCATCGTCGACCACCCAGATCACCAATATCTTCAACGCCTATGGCGCGGACGTGTTCATTGTGGACGCCGAATACGCCGAGGTCGCCTATGCCAACCCGGATGTGCCGCACTATGTGGTCGAGGGTGCGGTAGCCGCCGAGGGCGAGGAGCAGGTGGACATTTCCAGCAGCCCCACGATCGCGGAGCTGACCTCCACTCCCGCCCAGAGCTTCACGCTGCCGAAGCGCCCGAAGCCGCAGAATACGGTGATTATGTCCTCCGGCACCCGCGGCATCCCCAAGGGCGTCGTCATGCCTATCCCGCTCACCCCGAAGGCCCTGGCCGGCGTGACGCGCGTAATCCCGTGGCGCATGAACATGACCATTCAGGCCACCGCCTCGATCTTCCACGCCTGGGGCTATGGCAACCTGCTGGCCGCACTCATCACCGGCAGCACCCAGATCCTGCGCCGCCACTACGACCCGGTCGAGGCCGTGGCCGATTGCGAGCGCTACAAGGTCAACGCCATCATCTCCTCCGCCGTATTCCTGCGCGGCTTCGTGGCCGAGGCGAAGAAGACCGGCGCTAAGATCGGCCCCTTCGAGTTCATCGCGAACTCCGGCAATGCTGTGCCCGCCTATCTGGTGGAGGAGCTCGTGGATGCCTTCGGCCCAGTGCTCTACAGCCTCTATGGCTCCACCGAGCACTCCCAGATCTCGATTTCGACCTCCGAGCAGATGCTGGCTGATTCCTCCAATGCCGGCCGCCCCAACCTGGGCACCGTGCTGAAGATCTTCAAAGAGGACGGCTCCGAGGCCGGCGTCGGCGAGCTGGGCGAGATCTACTCGGCTAACTCCATGACCATGGTGGGCTTCCTCTCCGATAAGTACACCCCCTCTACCCACGATGGCCTGCTGGCCACCGGCGACCTGGGCTACCTGGACGAGGACGGCTTCCTGCACTTGGAAGGCCGCGCCGATGACATGGTGATCAAGGGCGGCGAGAATGTCTTCCCCCGCGAGGTCGAGGAGTATCTCGGGGCGCTCGATGAGGTCGCCGATGTCTATGTCTCGGGCAAGCAGGACGATGTGATCGCCCACCTCGAGGCCTGGGTGGTCAAGTCGGACTCTGCCACGGCGCTCACGAAGGACGAGCTGCGCGAGAAGGTGCGCGTCGCCCTGGCCGAGCACAATGTGCCGGAGTACATCTTCTGGGTGGATGATCTGCCGCGTAATGACAGCGGCAAGGTGGTGCCCCGCTGGCTGCCGGACCCCGCCACCCTGGACCAAGACCAGAGCTAGCGCGACCCGACTGTCCTGACCGCCTCTTGCTACAGTGGTTCGATACACGTTGTGTATAGGAAAGGACAGGAATGATTCAGTTCGTTGTCGGCGCTGCCGCCGGTTATGTCTTCGGCACGAAAGCAGGCCGTAAACGTTATTCCCAGATCAAAAACGCCTATCAGGCGGCGGTGAACTCCCCCGCCTCGAAGGCGGCGGTCAACGCGACGCGCAAGGCCATCGCCAATAAGCTCGATCCGCAGCCGCGGATGCGCGAGGTGAAGAACCTGCGCTCTGATAACCAGTCCGTGCTGGAGCCGGACGAGGACTAGTAGCGGTTCGCCCGCTCCAGCAACTGGCGGCGCTGCTGTTCCAGCGCCACCACATCCGCGAAGAGGCTGTCATAGGCCTTTTCGTCTTTCGTGGGGTTCATCCGTTCCAGCTGCCCTTTGAGCTGAGCGATAATCTGCCCCACGCGCACTTCCTGCAGCCGTGAATACACCGAGTCCGCGTAGCGCACCAGATGGGCGGCATCCACGCGGATGGTTTCCACGGCCAGTTCAGAAACTAGGCCGCGGCCGTGAATATCCGGGATTTCCCCGGCCACCGCTGCGAGCCAGTCCACGCCCTCGTGATCACCGTCCGCCTGCAGGACCTTATCCACGGCCTGTTTCACCGCCACATACGAGGGATGCGTGAAGGTGGAATCATCAAAGGCCCGCATATAGGGCACCGCGATCTCGGGGTGCTGCAGCGCCAATTTAATCGCCTCCCGCTCCGGCCAGAGACGGCTATCGCGCGGATCCGGCCGCGGCACCCGTGGCTCCTCCTGCGGGGCCGCTTGTGGACGCCGCTTCGACTGCTGCTGCGGGCGTGGGGCCCGCGCCTGTTCCCGCACCCGGCGCACCACCTCGTCGATATCGCGCCAGCCCAGCCAGCCGGCAAGCTGGCGGGCGTACTCGTCCCGCAGGGTGTGGTCGTGAATATCGGCGATGACGGGGATCGTGCGCCTGAGCGCCTGCAAGCGCCCCTCGACGGAGTCCAAGTCATAATCCTCGATGATCGAGCGCACCACGAACTCGAACATGGGCTCGCGGCTGGCCACGAGCTCGCGGACTGCGGCATCGCCCTTCTCTAGGCGCAGATCGCAGGGGTCCAGCCCCTCCGGGGCCACCGAGACATAGGACTGGCCGGTGAATTGCTGATCGCCATCGAAGGCGCGCATCGCGGCCTTCTGCCCTGCCTCATCGCCATCGAAGGTATAAATCAGCTCGCCGCGGAAGTAGGAATCGTCCAGCATGAGCCGGCGCAGCATCTGCAGGTGCTCCTCGCCGAAGGCGGTGCCGCAGGCCGCCACGGCGGTCTGGATGCCGGCGGCATGCATGGCCATCACGTCCGTGTAGCCCTCCACCACCACCGCCTGGTGGGAGGCGGCGATATGCTTTTTGGCCATGTCCAGCCCGAAGAGCACCTTGGACTTCTTATACAGCAGGGTATCGGGGGTGTTCATGTACTTACCCAGCTTGTCATCGTCGAAAAGCTTGCGGGCACCGAAGCCGATCACATCCCCGGCCAGGTTCTTGATCGGCCACAGCAGGCGGCGGTGGAAGCGATCGATCGGGCCGCGGCGGCCCATCTTGCCCAGACCCGCCGCCTCAATCTCGGTGACGTCGAAGCCCTTGCGCAGCAGGTGCTTGGTCAGGGTGTCCCAGCCCGCCGGCGCATAGCCGCAGCCGAACTCGCGGGCGTGCTCGGAGCTGAATCCGCGCTCGGTGAGAAAATCGCGGGCGGTCTGCGCCTCGGCGGAGCCCAGCTGCTCTTGATAGAACTCGTGGGCGATCTTATTCACCAAGATCAGCCGCTGCCGCGTGCCCACGTCTTCCCGCCGGCCCGGTCCCCCGCCCTCATAGGAAATCTGGTAGCCAATTTTCTCCGCGCAGGCCTCCACGGCTTCGGGGAAGCTGAGGTGTTCCATCTTCATGAGGAAGGAGAAGACATCCCCGCCCTCACCGGAGGAGAAGCAATGAAAATAGCCGCGGGCTGGGCGCACGTGGAAGGAAGGTGTTTTCTCATCCTTGAAGGGCGATAGCCCCTTCAGCGAGTCCACACCAGCGGGCTTGAGCTGCACATAGTCGCCAACGATCTCGTCGATCGGCGTGGCCTCTCTGATCGCTTGAATGTCCCGCTCAGGGATACGTCCTTTACCCATGGCCCCTACATTAGCGTGCGGCTGAGACACGAATCATGCCACCGCTGCTGATCTCTATCAACGGAGGCTAATACACTACGTGTTTATGGCTGATGAACGTTCTTCGGGGCCACGCGGCTCCCTGCGTCGAGTGGCGCTGTCCGTCGGCGCCGTCCTCCTCGCCGGTCTCGGCGCCTATATCGGGCTCGATGGCTCGGAGCCGTCCACCGATAGCAGCGCCAGCAGCGCCAGCGGCGATACCTGCGCGCTCGATACCCTGCCGCCGGAGGCCGCGGAGGTAGTGGAGCGCATCGAGGCCGGCGGCCCTTTCGACTACCCCGAGAACGACGGCACCCACTTCGGTAACTACGAGCAGCTGCTGCCGCAGCGCGCCCAGGACTACTACCGCGAGTACACGGTGGAGACCCCAGGGCTCAATCATCGCGGGCCGCGGCGCATCGTCACCGGCGGAGACGCACCCGATGTGTGGTACTACACGGCCGATCATTATGAGAGTTTCTGCAGGATGACGGGAGTTTAGGCATGCAGCTAGTGGCAGTGGATTGTCGGCGCGCACGCAGTCGCAGCGAGCTGATTGCGCTGATCTCTGATGCGCTCAGCGCCCAGCCGCATCAGCGGGCCAGCAACCTCGACGGGCTGCATGATGCGTTCAAGGAGCACCCAGTCACCCACCTGCTGCTGCGTGGGGTGCGGCTGAGTGCGGCCGAGGTGAATCCGATCGAGACGGTGGCCCGCGCCGCCGCGGTGACGGTGGTGTGCCGCTGAGTATGAGTGTCTCCCATCCCGATTATTTGCGGCGCTTCCAAGACTGCGCCGATGCGGCCGCCAGCCAGGTCATCCGCTCCTATTCCACTAGCTTCGGCTTGAGCAGCCAGCTGCTCGCCCCAGCCGTGCGCCGCGATATCCACAACCTCTATGCGGTGGTGCGCATCGCCGATGAGATCGTCGACGGCACCGCCACGGTGGCGGGCATGAGCCCCGCCGAGATCCGTGCCGAGCTGGATCGCTATGAGGCGGCGGTGCTGGCTGCCCCCGAGCGCGGTTTTCATACCGACCCGGTGCTGCACGCCTATGCCGCAACCGCCCGCCGCTGCGATTTCCAGCGCGAGCACATGGCCGCCTTCTTCGCCTCCATGCGCCAAGATCTGGACCGCAGCGAGCACACCCCGGAGAGCCTCGCTCGCTATATTTATGGCTCGGCTGAGGTGATCGGTCTGATGTGTGTGCAGATCTTCCTCGCCGGCCGGGAGGTGCCGGCCGCGGATCGGGACACGATGGAGCGCGGCGCCCGCAGTCTCGGCGCGGCATTTCAAAAAATCAACTTCCTGCGGGATCTCTCCGAGGACAGCGCTAGTCTCGGCCGCGCCTATCTGGGCGAGCTGACAGAGGAATCCAAGGCCGCGCTCATCGCCGAGATCCGCGCGGACCTGCAGGTCTCCTATACATCGATCCCGCTGCTGCCCACCTCCTCGGCGCTGGCGGTGCGCTCGGCCACTAATCTTTTCGCCGCCCTCAGCGATGAGCTGGAGCAGGCCCCCGCCGAGCAACTCTATCGGCAGCGACTGCGCCTGAGCCCCGCCCGCAAGGCGGGCATCATTGCCCGCTCCCTCGCCCAAGGTGCACTCCACCGGAAAGGCCCCCATGTATCCCTCTAGTGCCCTCGTGATTGGCGCCGGCGTCGCCGGACTGGCCACCGCCGCGCTCTTAGCCCGCAGCGGCATGCAGGTGGATGTGGTGGAAAAGAATGACGAGGTGGGCGGCCGTGCCGGGCTGCTCGTGGAGGACGGCTATCGCTGGGATACCGGCCCCTCCTGGTATCTCATGCCGGATGCCTTCGACCACTTCTTCGAGCTCATGGGTACCTCGACTGCCGAGCAGCTGGATCTGCGGCTGCTCGATCCTGGCTATCGGGTGTTTATCGACCCCTATGAGCCGCTCGATGTGCCCTTCGGCCGAGACGCCGCTGTGGAGCTCTTTGAGTCCCTCGAGCCGGGGGCCGGCGCCACTCTGGAGACCTACTTGGATCAGGCCGAGGACGCCTATGACATCGCCATGCAGCGTTTCCTCTACACCACCTTCTCCTCGCCGGGGCCGCTGCTCGATTCCAGCGTGCTGCGACGACTCGGCACCCTCAGCTACTTGCTGAGCACCTCGCTGGATAAGCATGTGCGGCGGCGTTTTAGTGATCCGCGGCTACACCACATTCTCAGCTACCCGGCCGTGTTTCTCAGCTCCCGCCCCGAACGCACCCCGGCGATGTATCACCTGATGAGCCACACCGATCTCACCCAGGGGGTGCGCTATCCCATGGGTGGTTTCGCGGCCGTGATCGACGCCCTCTACCGCCTCGCCCGCGACGCGGGGGTGCGCTTTCATCTCTCTACCCGTGTCACCGCCATCACCCATGAGGGGAAGCGGGCCACAGGGGTGCGCGTCCTCGACGCCCAGGGCACGGCCGCCACGCTCACCGCGGACGTGGTGGTCTCCGGCGCGGATCTCCACCACACCGAAACCACGCTGGTGCCCGAGCGGCTGCGCAGCTACTCGGAGCGTTCCTTCGCCCGGCGGGATCCCGGTATCGGCACGGTGCTCGTGCTGGCCGGGGTGGATGGCCCGCTGGAGCAGCTCGAGCACCACAATCTGTTCTTCTCGCGTGACTGGACCCCGGATTTCGATGCGGTCTTTTCCGGCCCCCACCCGGATCGTCCCCTGGGCGCGTCGCAGTCAATGTATGTATGCCGCCCCTCGGCCACGGACCCGAGCGTCGCCCCGACGGGTAAGGAGAATCTTTTCCTGCTGGTTCCGGTGCCCGCGGATATCAGCCTCGGCCACGGCGACGCCTATGGGCACTCCCCCAGCGCAGCGGTGCAGGCGATTGCGGACTCCGCGCTGGCGCAGTTGGGGGACGCCATCGGCGAGTCGGCGCTGCGTTCCCGGGTGGAGGTGCTGCGCACGATTGGCCCAACGGATTTCGCGGATCGCTATCATGCCTGGTGCGGCGGCGCGATCGGCCCTGCCCACACGCTGCGCCAGTCGGCTTTTCTGCGCGGCGCTAATGCCTCCTCCGAGCTCCGCGGCCTCTACTATGCGGGTGCCACCACGGTGCCTGGGGTGGGTGTGCCGATGTGTTTGATCTCGGCGGAGAACGTGCTCAAGCGGATCCGCGGGGATCGCTCGGGCGGGCCCTTGGCCTCCCTCGAAGGGGAGAATACCTAGCAGTAGAACACGGAGATATCGGCGGCGTTGCGGGCGGTGCGTTCGAGCCGGGATTCTGTCATGGATGCGATCTGATCCACGAGCACCCTCTGGCGCTGTTGCTCGTTCTCGGCCTGGGTGTACCAGGCGGCGAACATCGGGTCGAGCGAGCCGGGCGCGCTGAGATGCAGGTAGTCGTACACCCGATAGATGAGGTTGCGCTGCCGGGTTTGGCGGCGCTGGTGCTGGTCTTCTTCCATCACGTATAACACGGCGATGGTTTTGAGCATGCGCACCTCGGCGGCCACCTCGGCGGAGACCACCAGCTCTCCGTGATGCCGGCCTAGGGGCGCCCCGTCGTGGGCGTTAAGGGTGGCGCTAATGGCGGCACCGACATAGCGGCCGACCAGCTGCGAGGTCATGGCTTTTAATCCGGTGAGGGCGCGCAGGGAGCCATCGAAGTCGGCGGCTTGGGCCACACAGGAGAGCTGACGTAGCCGGTCGGCGGCGTCGATAAGCTCCTCGGGGCTGCCGCCAAAGGCGTGGGCGCCTTGCTGGGCGAGGGCGGCAAGTTCCACCAGATCCCAGAGCACGCCGAGACGGATGCGGCCGGAGAGAATGCCGTCTTCCACATCGTGCACGGAGTAGGCGACGTCATCGGAGAAGTCCATCACCTGGGCTTCCATGCACTTTTTCTGCCCGCTCACCCCGGCGCGCGCCCAGCGGAGAATCTCGCGATCCTCATCGTAGGCACCGTATTTGCGGCGTCCTTCGCTGGCGGTCCAGGGGTATTTGCAGGAGGCGTCGATGGCGGCGCGCGATAGGTTCAGCCCATAGCTATTCCCGGCGGCGTCGAGCACCTTCGGTTCGAGGCGGGTGATGATCCGCAGGGTTTGGGCATTGCCTTCGAAGCCGCCGGCGTCTTGGGCGACGGTGTTGAGCGCCACTTCCCCATTGTGCCCATAGGGCGGGTGGCCGATATCGTGGCAGAGCCCAGCGAGTTCGCAGAGGTCGGGGTCCAGCCCGAGGCCGCTGCCGATTCCGCGCGCAATCTGCGCCACCTCGAGGGAGTGCGTGAGCCGGGTGCGCGGGGTGTCGCCATCGCGGGGCCCCACCACTTGGGTTTTGTCCGCGAGTCGTCGCAGTGCCGCCGAGTGGAGGACGCGCGCCCGGTCGCGGGAGAAGTCGCTGCGCTCGTCGGGTGCGGCCCCAGGGAGCTGCGCGCTTTTGGCCGCTTCGCTCAGGCGGCGTTCATAATCGCTGGCGGAGTAGACGTTCACCCTAGTGACGCTAGTAGAGTTGCTTCATTCGGGCCCGCAGACTTGGCCGATAAAATGAGCCAAGCGTGCGAAAACACCGCTCGACACGTCGCGCCCAGCGCCGACCGGCCACGGTCTCCACCACCAGCACCGCCAGCCCACCGGCCTCATGCAGCAGCCCATAGACGCGCAGCCTCGCCCGCACCCCATGCCCGGTGGCGGCATATCCTTCCCGACGCGCCACCCACCGCGCTCGCAGCAGATGAGTCCGATCCGTCACCACGATCAGCGGTGTTCGCTTATCGACGCTTGCCCCCACCGCTTCCAAGGAGCTGCGCGTATCGTGGCCTTCCGGCACCTCGACGAGGTCGCAGCGCGGCACCCCGCGCTCCGCGAGATAGTTCGCCCCCGCTTCGGCTTCGCTGAAGCGATCCCCGGGTAATTTCCCGCCGACGATGACAATCCTCTGCACGGTGTGGTCCTGATAGAGCCGGTGGGCGGCGCCGAGGCGCGCGGCGAAGACCTGGGAGGGCACGCCATCGTACTGGGAGGTTCCCAGCACGAGCGCTGTGGGGGACGTGGTCATAGTGGTGCCGAGACTAGCACGGCGCAGAGTGCACTACTCTGGCACGTATGAGCACGCGCATAGTTGGTCCCCTGTCCGCCACCATGATTGCTGCCGGCGCTATCGGCCTGCTTGCCGCTGGTCCCAGCGCCCATGCGGAAGCACCGCCAGTGACCATGGTGTCCTCCGCGGATTATCAACAGTTGAGAGACAATTATGTGGGTGATTTTGCGGGGGTGTTCTCCTCCGCGGAGGCTACCGCGATTAGCGACTCACTACGCCAGGGCTTTCAGGATCATGGGCGGCTGCTTTATCTGATTTTCGAGTCTGATTATCAAGGCACCGGCACCGAGCGGGCCGAGCAGTGGTTCCAGCAGATGTCCGGCGATAACGTGGCGATCATCTCGGTGGATGTGTCCTCGCGCGCCTATGGCTACCACGCTGGTTCCGAGTGGTCGGAGTCGGAGCTCAAAGACATTGTTAATGCCGGCCTGCCCGCCCTGGGAGACAGTAACTGGGCTGCGGGGGCGCAGACAATGGCTGATACTTATGCCTCCTCCGGTTCTTTGAGCGGCGAGGAGATTGGCTGGCTCGGCGGCGGTGCCGTTGCCGTGGTGGGCGCCGGCGGCGGGCTGTGGTACGCCTCGAAGCGGCGGCGTAAGCAGGAGCAACGCCAGCAGATTGAACAGGCCCGACAGTTCCGCTCCGATGATGTGGATAGCTTCCGCAGCCTCGATACCGAGGTGCTGGCCGAGCTCGCGGAAGAAGAGCTGGTCTCGACCGATGAGTCCATTCGCCGCGCCCACGAGGAGCTGCGTCTGGCGAAGGCCGAGTTCGGTGAGATCCGCACCCGCCAATTCACCCAAGCTCTCGAGTCCTCACAGCGCACCCTGCACGAGGCTTTTGCCATCAAGAGCGCCCTCGATGCGGGGAATTTCCGCGGCGAGCGGCGCGATGGGCTGGTGCGGATCGTGACCTCCTGCGCGAGCGCCGATGATATTCTCGACGCCCGCTCCGAGGATTTTGCGCGGATGCGCAATGTCTTGCTCAACGCCCCAGAGAATCTGGATCGACTCACCCAGCGCATCGTGGATTTGCGCACTCGACTGCCGCGCGCCGAGGAGCAGCTGGAGCAGCTGCGTTCCCGCTATAGCGCCAGCACCTTGGGGTCGATCACCGACAACGTGGAGATGGCGGAGAAGCACCTCTCCGAAGCCGAGTCCACCCTCGATACCGCCCGCGACCGCGCCCAGCTGCCGGCGGGCGAGCAGTCCGATGTGGTGGATTTGATCACCGGTACCGAAAAGCTCGTGGACCAGGCCGATCAGCTGCTGGCTGGCGTGGAGCACGCCGAGACGAATATCGCCGGCGCGCGTGCCGCCCTGCCGGGGCTGATCGAGGAGGTCCGCGCGGAGCTGCGCGAGACCGAGGATCTCATGCGGCGCAGCCGCAGCACCGGCGTGCGGGTAGATGAGCAGCGTGTCAGCTCCGTCACCCAGCAGGCCGAGCAGGCGGTAGCCCACGCACAGGAGCAGGGTGAGGCCGATCCCTTGGCCAGCCACGCCACCCTCACCGAGGCCGATGGCGAGCTCGACCTGCTGCTCGAGACCCTGCGCACCACCTCGCGCGTGGGTGAGGAACTGCTGCGGCGTCTCGACAGCACCTTGGCGTCTGCGGATCGTCTCATTCAGTCCACCGAGGATCTGGTGGCCACCCGTGGCCGAGTCATTGGGGCGCGGCCACGCACCCTGCTGGCCGAGGCCATCCAGCTGCGCTCGCGGGCGCAGCAGCTGCGCGGCACGAATCTGCGGGGCGCGGCTGATACCGCTGTGGAGGCGCATCGCGCCGCTGATCGCGCCTATCGCGCGGCAGAAGACGAGATTTCCAAGTACAACGATCGGCACCGCTCTTCGGGCAGCACCTCGGGTGCCTTTGTGGCTGGCATGGTGATCAACAGCCTGCTCAGTGGCGGCGGTGGCGGCGGCTTCAGCGGTGGTGGCGGTTCCTTCGGCGGCGGTGGCGGTGGAGGCTCCTTCGGTGGCGGCGGCCGTTTCTAGTAGCGCGGCCGTCTGATCGGCGAATCCACCACCACGCAGGCCCATGTCAGCACGACGGCGTCGATAAGCGGAATCTCGGCATGGGCCGGGCCGTTTTCTATCTCGACGCGGCCGGACACCCGCGGCCGGGTGAAGGCCGCAATGGCGCCATCGGCGGTGGTGATGGCGCGTTCTTTGCGCCAGACCGAGCAGCGATCCAGCTTGTAGCGCCGGTCGCCGCATTCGGCCTCGAGAGAGGTAATGGTAAAGCCTGATTGGCGCACGCACATCATCTCCCCGTCTGCGGCGGTGGCGCGGAAGCTGAAGGAGGTGGTGCCGGGGGTGTATTCCACGAGGAGGCGCTGGCCGTCCACGTAGATCACATCGGAGCGCACGTGGGCGATGAGGAGATCATCGCGGTCGAGCAGCTCGTTTTCATCCCATACCCACACCCACGGCGATTGCCCGGGGGTGGTGGAGACTCGCTGCTCAACCATGATCGTGCGCCCTTTCTATCGGTGCTTAAAGCAGGAACACGGCCAGCGCCAAGATGGTGAGCAACACCAAGGTGGCGATGATGATGGTGGAACGCGACTCGAGACGGTTCTCCAATGCGATGCGCGCCAGCCAAGCGAGAAACACGGCTT
Source organism: Corynebacterium sp. TAE3-ERU2 (assembly GCF_019209955.1). NCBI lineage: Bacteria > Bacillati > Actinomycetota > Actinomycetes > Mycobacteriales > Corynebacteriaceae > Corynebacterium > Corynebacterium sp. TAE3-ERU2. The sequence goes on from NZ_JAHUTL010000001.1 coordinate 441,785, forward strand.
CCTCCTGGCTAAGCAGATCATCGGAGGGAAGATCGCTCAGATCCAGCTCGACGTCGCGAACTCCCGAGTTGAAGCCAGTGAATTGGCCCAGCTTAGTACCGTCGTGATCCTCCACCACCCAGTTATTGGAGGATTCATTGACCACACGCATGGCCCGGCCATTAGCGTCCACGGCGAATGCCTTGGCCTTGGTGAACTTGGTGCCAGCCTCTTCGGGCTTCGCGCTGTAGACGCGGCCGTCCGGGGTGGTGGCAGAGGCGCCGTCATCGGGGGCCACATGGAGGCGCCACGGCTCGCTGCCGCCCACGCTCATGCGCCCGGATACGCCCTCTTGGGTAATCACGTCCACGGCCACCACATCCGCGCCTTGACGCAGCTTCATGACGGTGCCGGACTCGCCCTTTTCGCGGCGCGACCACTGCAGATTCTCCATGTGTCCTACTCCTTAGCAGCCAATGAGGCGCTGGGCCAGATAGCCCTGCAGCTGGTCGATGGAGACGCGCTCCTGCTCCATGGTGTCGCGCTCACGCACGGTAACTGCGTTGTCCTCGAGCGTGTCGAAGTCCACGGTGACGCAGAAGGGGGTGCCGATCTCGTCGTGACGACGGTAGCGGCGGCCAATGGCACCGGAGACGTCATAGTCGATGGTCCAGTACTTACGCAGCTCATCGGCCACCTTTTCGGCGGTCGGGGTGAGCGTTTCCTTCTTGGACAGGGGCAGCACAGCCACCTTGATCGGAGACAGGCGCGGATCGAGCTTCAGCACGGTGCGCTTATCGACGCCACCCTTGGCATTCGGGGCCTCGTCCTCGGTGTAGGCATCGCAGAGGAAGGCCATGAGGGCGCGGGTGAGGCCGAAGGAGGGCTCGATCACGTAGGGCACATAGCGATCGCCGCTCGCCTGGTCGAAGTAGGACAGGTCCTCGCCGGAGGCGGTGATGTGGCTGGAGAGATCGAAATCGGTGCGGTTAGCCACGCCCATGAGCTCGCCCCAGGGGTTGCCGCTGAAGTCGAATTTGTACTCGAAATCGATGGTGCGATCGGAGTAGTGGGCGCGCTCGTCCTGCGGCACATCGAATTGGCGGATGTTCTCGGGGTTGATGCCCAGATCGATAAACCAGTTCCAGCAGGCATCGACCCACTCGTCGAACTTCTCCGGTGCTTCTTCCGGCTTGACGAAGTACTCGATCTCCATCTGCTCGAACTCGCGGGTACGGAAGATGAAGTTGCCCGGGGTGATCTCGTTACGGAAGGCCTTACCCACCTGGCCGATACCGAAGGGCGGCTTGAGGCGGGCGGTCGTCATCACGTTTTTGAAGTTGATGAAGATACCCTGGGCGGTTTCGGGGCGCATGTAGTGCAGGCCCTGCTCGTTATCGACGGGGCCGAGGTAGGTCTTCATCAGGCCCGAGAAGAGCTGCGGTTCGGTCCACTTGCCGTCCTGGCCGGTCTCGGGATCCTTGACATCGGCGAGGCCATTCGCCGGCGGGTGGCCGTGCTTCGCCTCATAGGCCTCGAGCAAGTGGTCGGCGCGGTAGCGCTTGTGCGTGTGCAGGGACTCCACCAGCGGGTCGGTGAAGGTCTCGACGTGGCCGGAGGCCTCCCACACCTGGCGCGGCAGGATGATCGAGGAGTCCAGGCCCACCACATCGGCGCGGCCTTGAACGAAGGTGCGCCACCACTGCTTCTTGATGTTTTCCTTCAGTTCCACACCCAGCGGGCCGTAGTCCCAGGCCGAGCGGGTGCCGCCGTAGATCTCACCGCATGGATACACCAGACCTCGGCGTTTGCAGAGATTGACCACGGAATCGACAACAGATTGCTGTGCCACAGGAAGCTCCTCTTTTAGCGTCTACACATGTAAGTCTCAACCATACTATCGCTAGGGGCCACAGCCGCTGTCATCTCCTCGCCCGAGAGACGTCCCTTCCCTGATGTAACCGTTTTCATTTCAATTTCGATAAACCTTAAAGGAAACAGATGACAATACTGTGTCGGCCCCATTGTGGGGCTTACACTAATGCCTGATGATCCCCGTCTCGGCGATAACAGCCCCGCCGAGTGATTGTTCCCCTGTAACTCGAAGGAGTCAGTTCGATGGCTACCCGTAACGACCCGACCATCCCCAAGCTTGGCGTGCGTAGCACGAGGCAGCGTGCAGCCGTGGTGAATGTTCTCCGCGACTTGGACGCTTTCGCTTCTGCGAAAACGATCCACGAGGAGCTCACCCGCCGTAATTACCGAGTGGGCCTGACCACCGTCTACCGCACCCTGCAGTCCTTGGCTGATATTGAGGCCGTGGACGTGCTGAACATGGCTTCCGGGGAGACGCGCTACCGCCATTGCGACACGGAAGGACACCATCACCACCTGGTCTGCACCGACTGCGGCAAGACCGAGGAAATCGAGGGTGGCCCTGTGGAGGAATGGGCCCAGCAGGCCGCCCAGGCTCATGGTTTCAAGCTCACTGCCCATACCGCCGAGGTCTTCGGCTTCTGCGCCGAGTGCGCCCCTCGCCACTCCGCCCCTTAAGCACTAGAACGGGGCGGGCTCGTCCGCCTCGGGGTGCACCTCACTGCCGTAGATCGCCTCATTCTTCTCGCGCCGCACCTGGTGCTTGTGGCGCATCCGCTCCTCCAGCGTCAGCCGGCGCATATCCTTGATCACTCCCTCCGGCACGGAGGTGGCTTCCTCACCGTCCTTGGAGCGCCAGATAGTGTTACCCTGCGGATCCATCTCGACGGTGTACTCCCCGAGCGTCTTGAGCCGGTGATGCTTGGTGCACAGTGGATGCAGATTCCACGTCGCCGTCGGGCCACCTCGGTTATATTCCTGGAGGTGGTCCATCTGGCATTTCGATGCCGCCGTGGTACACCCAGGGAAGTTGCAGCAGCCATAGCGGGCGATCACCTCGTGCCGCTGCGACTCCGTGGGCTGATAGGAACCCACCTCCGAATCAGAGAGCAACTGGAGCGCGGTCACCTGCTTGAGCAGCTCGTCTGTGGCGTACTCCGATAGCCACCCCTGCTCGGGAGTCCACGCCTGCTTCTCATACCAGTTGGCGTAGACATGAAAGACCACCTTGGTGTTGGTGTTCTGCGTCATCAGCTCCACGAGCGCATCCGTCCGCGAGATCCCCCGCTGCGCGGCCACTTGGGCGATCGTCCCCATCACCTGGTGATAGCGATGATTCTTCAGCTCGATGTCGATATAGCCGGTATCGCCCTCGGGATTGTCCCAAAAGCTCACTGATTCCTGCGTTGTTCGGCGCGGATCTTTCTCCCCACTGGAATCCACCCCGAGCGGATCCACCCGCACCAGGATGTCATTGATGCGCCGGCGCAACCAGTAGCGCCCTTTGAGCTGCTGATTATTGCGCCGCGGCAGCACATCGAGCAGGAAATTCAGCTCAAAGTCCACCCTTTTCTCCGGCGCAATCCCCACCAATGCCGAGGCGAGAGCAAGCAGGTGGGAGTCATTGAAAATCGGCCTCAGGCGCAACACCGCCGCGAGCAACGGGAAGTCCCGGAAAAGCTGGGAGAGCTCCAGGAGCGTCACCACGAAATTCTCGGTACACCCTAAAGGCCCGGCGAAGCGCGCCGCGGTATATTCCACCGCATCGCCCTCCCCCGCCCTCTCCGCGAGATAATCGATCAGCTCGATGCGACGACGATTCACCTCGAGGGCGCTATACGGTAGTGTCGCCAGCTCGTGACTATAGCGACAGTCTGTATTGTTAATACGTTCGAACACCGCGCCCCATAGCGAATGGGAGCTGTAGATAGTACGGGCCTCTGCGGGTAATTGATCTTCTTCTAGCTGCGCAAACATTATTCCCCCTGCACGCTATTTCTATCCTAAACTTTTCCCCTTAGAACTATATTCTCGCATAGGTGTTCGATAGTCAATAGCTGCGCACGAGTTTTTTTTAGACAGGGCAGCTCAGCCAGCAGCCCAGCTAGGAGATACTGGTACCGAAGATCGTGCCCAATAGCCAGGTCACGCCTGCCGCTCCGAGACCAATGGCCAGCTGCCGCAGCGCCCGCTTGGCCGGCGGCCCGCCGGAGAGTACGCCCACGATGCCACCGGTGAGCAGCAGGGCGATACCAACGAGCACGGTGCTGATCACCGCAGCCGTGGTGGTGGAGAGGGCAAAGAGGAAGGGCAGGATGGGGATGAGGGCACCGCCGGCAAAGAACGCGAAGCTCGACAGCGCCGCGGTTATCCCTGTACCCACGGATCTGGTATCGGAGGACGCATCGCTCAATTCGCCCGGGGTCTGAACATCATGTGCGGTGCGGATGCGCTGCAGCACGGCCCGAGCTTTGTCTTCGGCCTCCTGCTGATCGATTCCGCGGGCACGATAGACCAAGGCGAGCTCATTGGCGTCGAAGTCGAGCTGCGGCAGGGCGCGGCGTACCTCGGGGTCGGGGGTGGATGCCTCGAGGAGCTCTTTTTGGGACTGCACCGAGACGTACTCCCCCGCCGCCATCGAGAGGGCGCCGGCCAAAAGTCCGGACACACCGGTGAGCAGAATGACGTTCTGCGACACCCCGGATCCCGCGATGCCGAGCACGAGCGCGAGGTTAGAGACGAGACCATCGTTGAGCCCAAAGACCCCGGCGCGGAAGCCGCCGGACATGCGTTCCCGGGAGCGCGCCGCGAGGCCGCGAACGACCTCGGCGTGGATGCGCTCATCGGCCTGCATTTGGCCGGTGGCGTCTTGGTCCTCCTCATAGGGGCTACGGGACTCCGCGTTTTGCATGAGCGCCAAGGTGAAGACTGATCCGAAGTGGCGCGCCATGAAAGCCATAAACCGCGTGGAGAAATCAGGCCGCAGGGGCATGCCCACTTCGTCGCCGAGGAGGGTGTGCCAGTGCTGCTCGTGCCGCGACTCCGCTTGGGCGATGCGCAGCAGGATCTCGCGCTCCTCCCCCGTCTTACCGCGGGCGAGCTCGCGGTACACGGCCGCCTCGGCGCGTTCATTGGCGAGGTATTGGCGCCAGCGCTTTACTTGCTTGGGGCTGGCAGTACTGAGCAGCCGCGCAGCCTTCTTCCCTCCCGCCTCATGGCTTCCTGCGGACGTCGCTTTGTCTGACATTTCTCTCCCAGCTCATGCGTGCGCCACGTCGCGCGCGTTATGTTCACGTGCCGCGGCTCATGACGACGATACGTGGCCGATTACCACGTGATCGCCGGTATCTTAACCCCTCGTGGCGGCGCTGCCAACCGGGGTTGATCATGGGATATGGGTGAAATTTTTATTTCACTCCACCGAATCGGCGATCGCGGCGGGCATATTCCTCCACTGCGGCGAAAAGGTCCTGGGGAGTGAAATCGGGGAAGAGTTTGTCTTGGTAGACCATCTCGGCATACGCGGATTGCCAGAGCAAAAAGTTTGAGGTGCGCTTCTCCCCCGAGGGCCGCAAGAAGAGGTCCACATCAGGCATATCGGGCTCGTCGAGGAACTCGGAGAAGCGCTCCTCGGTGATAGCCCCAGGCGAGAGCGTCCCGGCACGGGCTTGGCGGGCGATCTCGCGGGCGGCGTCGACGATCTCGGCTCGGCCGCCGTAGTTCACGCACATAGCCAGGGTCATGCGGGTGTTGGACGCGGTGAGCTGCTCGGCTTCTTCCAGCTCGCGGATGACGCTGCGCCATAGCCGCGGCCGGCGGCCTGCCCACCGCACTCGCACGCCCTTCTCGTTGAGTACGTCGCGCTGCCGCCGCAGCACATCGCGATTGAAGCCCATGAGGAAGCGCACCTCGTCCGTGCTGCGCCGCCAGTTCTCGGTGGAGAAGGCGTAGGCGGAGAGATACTCCACGCCCAATGCGAGGCAGGCATCCACCACATCCATGAGCACGGCTTCGCCGCGTTTGTGGCCTTCGGTGCGCTTGAGGCCGCGTTCCTTAGCCCAGCGCCCATTTCCGTCCATGACCAGCGCAATATGGCGCGGAATAAACTCGGCGGGAATGTTCGGCGGGGTAAGTTCAGATGAATTCACTCCCTCATTGTGCCATTAATCCGCCCGCAGGCTGAGCACGCCCCGTTCGAGGTGGTATTGCACGTGATCGGTGATCAAGCGGTGCGCTGTATCCACCAGTGCCGCCCATTGCACCGGATCGGCCTGCTGGGCGCGGGCCATGGCATCGTAGCGGCCGTGCGCCATCCACCACATGAGCCGAAGCGCCTCGGTGGGCACGGTGGCGGCACCGGGTGGGCGGCATTCGGCGCATACGGCCCCGCCGGAGCCGGGGTCGAAGCCGCGGTGGGGCCCCGGTTTATCGCAGTGGGCGCAGTTGAACATTTCGGGCAACCAGCCGGCGCTGCCCATCGCCTGCAAGAGGAAAATATCGAGGCTGAGCAGCGGAGTGTCATCGTGGCGCAAGGAGTCGAGGGCGGCGGCGGCGAGATCGAACAGAGCCGCATCGGGCAGATCCGCCAAGGAGAGCTTTTCGGCGGTTTCGAGCACCGCGCAGGCCGCGCTATAGCGTTGGTAGTCCTCGATGATGCCGGATGCGTAGTAGTTCACCGTGTCTGCGCCGGTGATGAGCGCCAGGTTTTTGCCTGGGTAGCACTCGACGTCGAGAAGCACGAAGCGCTGGATCCGGGAGCCGAAACGCGAGCGGGCGCGGCGTACTCCTTTGGCCACGGCGCGCACCAGACCGTGTGCGCGCGTGAGCAGCACGACGATGCGATCGGCCTCGCCGAAATCATAGGTGCGCACCACGAGGGCGCGGTCGCGGAAGCTGCCGCGTCGCACGCGTGAGGACCTCCCCTAAAACCCGAGTCGTCCCAAGGATTTGGGATCCTGCTGCCAGTCTTTGAGCACCTTAATACGCAGGTCGAGATAGATATTATGGCCCAGCAGCTGGATGATCTCTTGGCGGGCGTTGTGCACGATGCGCCCATAGCGGCGATCGGCCTTGCCCATGAGGATCTTCTTCTGCCCGGGCCGCTCCACATAGATCACGGCGTGCACGTTTTTCACCCCGGGGCGCTCGGGATCGTCCAGCACCTCGTCGATCTCCACGGCCACCGAGTGCGGCAATTCCTCTTTGAGCCCGCTGAGGGCGGCCTCGCGGATGAGCTCGGCCATGCGCTTCTCGGTGGAGTCGTCGGTGATGTGATCGTCGGGATAGAACTTCGGCCCCTCGGGCAGCAGCCCCACAATCACGTCCATGAGCACATCGAGCTGCTCGCCCGACATCGAGGAGACCGGCACGAGTTCCGCCTCGGGCCCGAGCAGCTCATGGGCCTGCAGCAGCCGCTCGGCGATGGTATCCCGGCTGACCTTATCCACCTTGGTGATCACGCCCAGCAGGGTGGTGTGCGGCGCCACCTTGCGCACGTTCTCCACGATCCACCGATCGCCGGGCCCGATCTTCTCATCGGCGGGAATGGTGATGCCGATGACATCCACATCGGCATAGGTCTCGGCCACCATCTCATTGAGGCGCTCACCCAGCAGGGTGCGCGGACGGTGCAGCCCTGGGGTATCCACGATGACTACCTGCGCGTCCTCGCGGTGCACGAGCCCGCGAATGGTGTGCCGCGTGGTTTCCGGCTGATCGGCAGTAATGGCCACTTTCTCGCCCACCAGGGCGTTCATCAGCGTGGACTTGCCGGTATTGGGCCTTCCCACGAAACTCACAAAGCCAGAGCGGAAACCTTCAGGTGTATCGGTGAACATGCGCTTAAGCATACGCGATCAGCGTTGCGGCTCTTCGTCCTGCTCCGCTGGCTTATCGACGCTGACCACCACGGTGACAATACGCATCCGGCCCTTGCGATCCGTGCCGCCTTCCGCGGTCAGGGTGAGCCCGTGGGTATGGGTGCTGGAGCCGGGCAGGGGCACGCGCCCCAGGCCGAAGGCCATGAGCCCGCCCACGGTGTCCACGTCGAGGTCATCGTCAAACTCGAGATCCTGCTCGAGTTCCTCGGCCACAAACTCCTCGAGCTCGTCGAGGGAGAGCTTGGCGTGCACGCGGTAGCACCGCTCGGAGATCTTCTCGATGGGGGCGATCTCATCGGAGTCGTACTCGTCGGCGATCTCGCCCACGATCTCCTCCAAGATGTCCTCGATGGAGATCAACCCGGCGATGCCGCCGTATTCGTCCACCAACATCGCGATGTGGAAGCGCTGCAGCTGCATCTCCTGCAGCAGCTCGTCGAGGGACTTCGAATCGGGCACGAAGCTGGGCTCGCGCATCAGGTCGGTGACGGCGACGCTACGGCCGCCATCGGTGGAATAGTAGGTCTGCTGCACGAGGTCCTTGAGATAGACCACGCCCACGATATCGTCCACGTTTTCCCCGATCACGGGGATGCGGGAGTAGCCGGAGCGCACGCATAGCGAGGTGGCCTGGCCGGCATTCTTGTCCTGCTCGATCCACACCATCTCCGGCCGCGGCACCATCACTTGGCGGGCCGTGGTGGAGGTGAGGTCAAAGACGGACTGGATCATCTTGCGCTCGGAGTTTTCCACGATGCCGTTTTCGAGGGCCATGTCCACCATCTCGCGCACCTCCACCTCGGAGGCGAAGGGGCCATCGCGGAAACCATCACCGGGGGTGAGCTTATTGCCCACCCAGATGAGAATGCGGCTGATCGGGCCCAGCACATAGCCGATGGCGGAGAGCACCACGGCGGAACGCAACGAGACCGTGTAGGGGTTCTTGCGCCCCACGGTGCGGGAGAACACGCCCACCACGAGATAGTTGATGAGGCTGAAGCCGAGCACCGCGATCAGCAGCGCCCAGGCCTTGCCATCGATCAGGTCCACGGTAAACAGGGCGATGAGTACCGCGGCGATGGCGTCGAGAAGCGTGCGCAGCAACACCAGAAGATTGATGTTGTCGGCGCGGCGCTGCAACACTTTCAGGAGGGTTTTGGAACCCTCCTTCTCGCTTTTGACCATCTCTTCCACGCGGGCGGGAGAGATGGAATTGACGGCGGATTCGATGGTGCCGAAAGCCGCGGAGGCGATGGTGGCGACCACCGCCCCGAGGACGAAGATGAGCAATAAGGTGGGTTCCATAAGTTAGGGGCGGGGCTCCGCGATCGGCGGAATGTGTCCTTCTGTATCGGTCAGGGTCTCATCCAACTCGGCGCGATCGGCCGCGCTGGGAAAAGCAGATGCCCCCGAGGGCTTGGCGGGAAACTCGAGCTCGCGCTCGTGGATGTCATCGTACCAGTCGGCCAAAAGCTCATTTTGCAGCGCGAACATCTCCCGTTCCTGCTCGGGCTCGAGGTGATCGAAGCCCATCAGGTGCAGGCAGCCGTGCACAGTGAGCAGCGCCAATTCGTGGGAAAGATTGTGGCCAGCCTTGGTGGCTTGGCGCTCCGCGAACTCGGGGCAGAGCACGATATCGCCCAGCATGGCCGGGCCGGGATCGGCGGCGTCGGGGCGCCCACCGGAACCGGGGGTGAGCTCGTCCACGGGGAAGCTCATCACATCGGTGGGGCCTTCGAGATCCAGCCAGCGCACATGCAAATCGGCGATGGTGTCGAGGTCCACGATGTGGATGGATAGCTCTGCGGCTGGGTTGATGTCCATGCGTCGCAAAGCGAAACCGGCGACGTCGATGAGTGCTTCCTCATTGACTCCCGGGTATCCGGACTCATTAAAAATCTCGATGCTCACTGCTGGGCCTTCCGCTTGAGCTGGCGTTCATCATAATCGTCATAGGCGTCCACGATGGCGCCCACGAGCTGGTGGCGCACCACGTCCTCGGCGCCGAGATCGGCAAAGTAGATATCCTCTACCCCGGAGAGGATCTCGCGGACAATGCGCAACCCGGACTTCTGCCCACCGGGCAGATCCACCTGCGTGATATCGCCGGTGACCACCATCGTGGAGCCGAAGCCGAGGCGGGTAAGAAACATCTTCATCTGCGCCGGCGTGGTGTTCTGGGCCTCGTCGAGGATCACGAATGCATCATTGAGGGTGCGGCCGCGCATATAGGCCAAGGGGGCTACCTCGATCACACCGGCCTCCATGAGCTTGGTGATGGCCTCGGGGTCCATCATGTCGCGCAGCGCATCATAGAGCGGCCGCAGATAGGGGTCGATCTTGTCATTTAAGGTGCCGGGCAAAAAGCCCAGCTTCTCCCCTGCCTCCACGGCGGGACGAGTAAGAATGATGCGCGAGACAGCCTTGGACTGCAGGGCCTGCACGGCCTTGGCCATGGCCAAATAGGTTTTACCGGAACCGGCCGGGCCGATACCGAAGACCACGGTGTGCTGGTCGATGGCATCCACATAGTCCTGCTGGCCACGAGTCTTGGGGCGAATCACCTTGCCCCGGCGGGCCACGATCTCCTGGGCCAAGCGGCGATTGACGCCCTCGGGGGCCTCGACGCTCACCATAGTAATGGTGTGCTTGACCGCGTCGCGGGTGATGACGTGCCCCCGCCGAGCCATGGCCTGCAGCTCGTTCAGCACGCGGCGCGCCCGGGCCACCACGGGGGCGGGCCCGGTGAGGGTGACCTCGTTGCCGCGCACGAAGAAATCGCAGGCCAGCTGGTTGTCGAGGACCTTGATGTTCTCGTCATTGATCCCGCAGACCGCCTGGGCTAGCTGCGGCTCGATGCTATAGCTCAGCGATGCGGTTTCGGTGCGCTCGTAGATTCCCACGTGCTCTCTTTCTTGTCCTTTCCGGAGTGTCCACTGCAGCTTAACGTAGATGCCAGCGCGGAGTGCGCGAACCAATCGCGGCCAATGCCACCAGCCCGGCGCTGGCGGTGCGCAGCACCTCGGGGCCGAGCAGCACCGGCTGGGCGCCCGCCGCGCGAAAGGCCGCCAGCTCCTCCTCACTGATCCCGCCCTCGGGGCCGACGATGAGCATAATCTCTGGGGCATCAACAGGGGCGGTGCCCAGCGACTCGGTGGCCTCCTCGTGCAACACATAGGCCAGCCCGCCGGCGGCGGTGAGGGCCTCGATGCGCTGCACAATCTCGGCGGTCTGGTGCAGCTGCTCCACCTCGGGCACGACGGGGCGGCGGGACTGCTTGGCGGCCGCCACCGCCGTGCTCACCCATTTGCCGTGCAACTTCGCCCGCTTCTGCGCCGGCCACTTGGCGATACACCTGCTGGCCTGCCAGGGAATGAGGGCATCGACCCCGCCCTGGGTGGCCAGATCCACGGCGAGCTCCGCCCGCTCGGATTTGGGCAGCGCCTGGACGATACTCACCCGCGGCCGCGGCGCGGCCACCTCCTCCACCGCGCAGACAGTCAGCTCCACGCGCTGCTTGCTGGGCGGGGCGGCGATCTCGCAGCGCAGCACGAGGCCGCGGCCATTGCTCAGCCGCAGCTGCTCGCCCACGCCGAGTCGCATCACGGTGCCGGCATGGGTGGCCTCTTGGCCGCGCAGCTCCACGCGCGCACCCACCGGCGCGGCCGCCGCGAGCTCGGGGTCCAAAAAGAGCGGAAGGGACACTGCTTTTACCTGCGGAAGCGGCTGCGGACGCGGTCGAAGAAGCCCTCGCCCTCACGGTCCTGGCTATGCACCTTGACCGACTCGGAGGACTGGGCACGCACCTTCTCCAGCAGCTCGCGGGAGGCGTCATTGAGCTCGGTGGGCACGGTGACGTCGAGGTGCGCCACCATGTCACCGGCGCCCTCGGCGCGCAGCTTCGGCATGCCGGCGCCGTGCATGCGCACGGTCTGTCCGGGCTGGGAGCCGGGCTGGATATCCACCGTCAGCTCCTCGCCGCGAAGATCGGTGACGGTGAGAGCAGCGCCGAGCGCCGCATCCACCATGGGCACCTTCGCGGTGAAGTGCAGGGTATCGCCATCGCGGGTGAATACCGGGTGCGGGGTGGTGCTGACCTCCACGTAGAGATCGCCGGCCGGCCCACCACCGTGTCCGACCTCGCCCTGGCCGGCCATGCGGATGCGCATGCCGTCGGCGATGCCCTGCGGAATAGACACCACGAGATCGCGGCGCTTGCGCACCCGTCCCTCGCCCGAGCACTCCGAGCAGGGATCCTTGATAATCTCGCCGAAGCCCTGGCAGGCGCGGCAGGGGCGGGAGGTCATCACATTGCCGAGGATGCTGCGCTGCACCTCTTGGATCTCGCCGCTGCCATGACACGTCCCGCAGGTCTCGGGCGCAGCCTTGGACTCCGAACCGGTGCCCTCGCAGCGATCGCAGAGCACGGCAGTATCGACGGTGATGTCCTTCTTGACTCCGCGGAAGGCCTCCTCCAGGGAGATCTCGGTGCGCAGCAGGGCATCGTTGCCGGGCTGCACTCGCGAGCGCGGGCCACGGCCGCCCCCACCGGCGCCACCGAAGAAGGCTTCGAAGATATCGCCGAAGCCGCCACCGGAGAAGCCACCGCCATAGCCGCCCTGGGCGCGCTGCTCCATCGGGTCCCCGCCCATGTCCACGATGCGGCGTTTCTCGGGATCGAGCAGGACCTCTTGGGCCACCGAGATCTCGCGGAACTTCTCCGCTGCTTCCTCGGTATCGTTGACATCCGGGTGGTACTTGCGGGCCAGCTTGCGGTACGCCTTTTTAATCTGCGCATCGCTTGCCGACGAGTCCACGCCCAAGATTCCGTAATAGTCACGAGCCACGAGTCTTAATCTTTCCCCTAAGTAGTTGTATATTGACAGTGCTCAAACACCGATAGCTTAGTCTCCTCCCCTACAAGGAGAAACTTCGCGGAATTATTCCCCGTGATATTCGTCTGTGAGCACCCGCGACACATAGCTGGCCACGGCCTGCACCTTGGACATGGTGCCGTAATAATCCATATAGGTCGGCCCCATCACCCCCATGCCGCCCAGGCGTTCGCCGGTGCCATAGCCGGTAGCCACCAGCGAGGTGTGCTTCAGCTCCGATTCCTCGTGCTCGCCGCCGATGGAGACGCGCACGGAACCAAGATCGTGGGCATTGGAGAGCAGTTTGAGCACCACCACCTGCTCCTCCAGCGCCTCGAGCACCTCGGGAAGCCCCTGGGGAAAGTCGCCGCGGGCGCGGCTGAGATTGGAGGCGCCGGCCAGAATGAGGCGATCGGAAGGCGCCTCGACGAGGGTCTCGATAAGCACGGTGGCGCAAGTGATCACGGGAATACGGATGTCGTGCGGGGCGTGCGAGGCCAGATCCGCCAGCGCCACCGAGGCATCGGAGAGGGTGTGATTGCCCAGGGCCCGGTTGAGGGCGTGGCGCAGCTGCGCCACCTGTTCCGGCTCGATCACATCCTCGAGTTCCACATTGCGTTGCTCCACCCGGCCGGTATCGGTGATGAGCACGAGCAAGAGCCGCACGGGGCTGAGCAGCACCACCTCGCAGTGCTTGACCCGCGAGACCTGCAGCATCGGCATCTGCACCACCGCCGCCTGGCGGGTGAGTTGGGAGAGCAGCTGCACGGCGCGTCGCAGCACATCCTCCAGATCCACCCCTTCCTCCAGGAAGGAGAGGATGGCGCGCCGTTCGGGCAGCGAGAGCGGTTTGACGTCATGAATGGAGTCCACGAAGCTGCGATAGGCCTTCTCCGTGGGCACGCGCCCCGAGGAGGCATGGGGCTGGGTGATAAAACCCTCCGACTCCAGCACCGCCATGTCATTGCGGATGGTGGCCGAGGACACCCCGAGGTTATAGCGCTCCACCAGCGACTTCGACCCCACGGGCTCCTGAGAGCTGATGTAATCGGCAACAATCGCGCGCAGCACGCGGACGCGCCGCGCATCAGTGGCTGTGGACATGCATCTACCTCCCTCTTAACGCACCAGCCTAGTGCTCCTCCTCCGCGAGCAACAGATCGGCGATGATCCCATCGGCCAAGAGGCGACCCTGATTACTCAGTCTGAGCCGGTGCTTATCGACGCTCAGTAGCTGGCGATCAACGTAGCGGTCGATCGTCTCCGCAGCAGCCGGGTCCAGCGCGCTCCGCGCTATTCCCTCGCGCATGCGCAGGCCCAGCATAATCTGCTCGGTGTGGCGGTCGCTAGCGCTGAGCTGCTCCGTCTCCTGAATCGGCAACTCGCCGCGGCCGAGCCGCTCATAGTAGCGCCGCGGATGCTTGACGTTATAGAAGCGCTGGTTGCCGATATGCGAGTGCGCCCCCGGCCCGGCACCCCACCAGTCGGCATCGCGCCAGTAGCCGATATTGTGCCGGCACTCCCCGCCCGGGCGGGCCCAATTGGATACCTCATACCAGTCGAGTCCGGCCGCTTCGAGGCTGTGGGAGATGAGCTCATAGCGGCGGGCCATCACATCATCGTCGGGGGCGGGCAGCTGCCCGGTGCGCACCAGCCGCCCCATTTTGGTATTCGGTTCCACGATCAGCGCATAGGCCGAAACATGGTCCACCCCGGCCCCTAAGATCGTATCGAGGGTGAGGCGCACATCATCATCCGTTTCGCCCGGGGTGCCGTAGATCATGTCCAGGTTCACGTGCTCGAAACCGGCGGCATGCGCCTGCTCGGCCGCCGCGGCGGCACGGCCTGGGGTGTGGGTGCGATCGAGGGTGGCCAGCACCGACTCGCTGGCGGATTGCATCCCCAAAGACACGCGGGTGAAACCGCCCGCGCGCAGCTGCTCGAAATAGCGGGCCGAGGTGGATTCCGGATTGGACTCGGTGGTGATCTCCGCATCGGGGGCGAGATCATAGTGCTGGCGGATCATGCCCAGAATGGAGACGAGTTTCTCCGCGCCGAGCAGCGAGGGCGTGCCTCCGCCAATAAAGACCGTGTCCACCACGCGATGGCTGGTGGCGGCGGCCGAGAGCTCCAGCTCGATGGCGAGGGCCTGGAGATAGGACTCCGGGGAGGAGGCGCTACCGAGCTCGCCCGGGGTGTAGGTATTGAAATCGCAATATCCACAGCGCGTGGCGCAAAAGGGCACGTGAATATACACGCCAAAGGTGCTCATGGCTGCTCTCATGCACCCCGGTCGCTGGCGTGCATGCGGCGCCGCACCGAGGCCACCACGCCGTCGATCCACGCCCGCTCGGCGAGGAACTCGGGCGGGTGGGAGCCGCGGGCAGCCGCGGCATAGGAGGGGTGGGCGCGGGCGACGGTCTCCAGCCAACCCTCGGCGCAGGCGTGCACCAGCCGGCGGGTGCGGGTGAACATAGTGGCGAGGCTCACGCTCTCAAGGTCTGCGGCGGCGCAGGCAGTCTGGTCCAGCTCCCATTCCACAATCGCGGCGAGCTGCTGGGTGGCCAGTTCGGTGCGACCCTGCATGGCGTCGCTCAGCGCCGGCACCGACATCGGACTCGATAGCGCGAAAGAGGTGGAGAGCAGGTGGGCGTCGACAAGCTGCGGGCGCGCATATCGCTCCGTGCGCTTGCTGGATTCCCACACGCCCATGGACCCGGCGCGCAGCCCGCTGATGAGGGCCTGGCGGATGCCGTAGAGCTCCGAGACCACCACGCGGGCGTCGTTGATGGCTTCCACCGCGATCTCGTCGAATTCGAGGAGGCATTCCTCCACGAGCTCGGCGTCCCAGTCGGTGATGGCTTCGGCGATGTGCTCGATGTATTCGGCCACTTCATCGCCGATGTTGTACATCTCTTGAGTGAGCTCTTTGAGGCGCAGCTTGGCGTCAAGTAGCTCCACGTGCTGCTCCTTTACTCGCTGGGACGGGCGGGTTGTCTTCTGCGCGTACGACTTTAAGCCAGTTCTAAGAAAAAAGGGGGATGCCTCGCCGGGTGTGGCCCGATGGAGACATCCGCCCTGGGTAGTCCTGCGGCTAGTTCGTGCGGTAGAGCACGTCGATCTCTTCCGAGAAGCGCCGCACCACCACGTTGCGCTTGACCTTCAAAGTGGGAGTGAGCTCGTTTTCTTCTTCCTTGAGGTCCCGGTCCAGGATGTAGAACTTCTTGATCGCCTCGGCGTGGGAGACCATCATATTGGCGGAGTTGATCGCGTCCTGGATTTCGGCACGGAGCATGGGATCGAGGGCCACATCCTTCACCGACTTGGAGAGCGGGATATTGCGCTGGGCCTTGAAGTGCTCGAAGGCCTCCGGCTCCAGGGTGATGAGCACGCCGACGAAGGGCTTGCCATCGCCCACCACCAGCGCCTGGGAGATCAACGGGTGGGAGCGCAGCTGGTCCTCCAGCGGGCCGGGCGAGATATTCTTGCCGCCGGCGGTGACGATGAGATCCTTCTTGCGCCCAGTGATCTCGATGTGGCCGGATTCGTAGATCTCGCCGAGGTCGCCGGTGTTGAACCAGCCATCCTCGTCGAAGGACTCACGATTGGCCTCCTCGTTGTTCCAGTAGCCGCGGAAGAGGGTCTGCCCCTTGAACATCACCTCGCCCTCCGAGGAGAGCCGGGCGGAGACGCCACCGACGGGGCGGCCGACGGTGCCGATGATGTTGTCATCAAAGTTCACCGCAGCGGCGGCGGTGAGCTCGGTGAGGCCATAGCCCTCATAGACCGTCACACCGATGCCGCGGTAGAAGTGCAAGAGATCCCGGTCCATGGCGGCGCCACCGGAGATGCAATAGCGCACCGAGTTACCCAGCGCGGCGCGGAGCTTGGAATAGACCAGCTTGTCGTAGGTGGCGTGCCGCCACTGCAGGGTCTTGCTGGGGCCTTCCTCGGTATCGAGGGCCTTGGAGTATTCGCGGGCGGTCTTTTCCGCCTTCTCAAAGATCGCATCCTTGATCGGGCCGGCCTGCTTGGCGTTGAGCGCGGCGCCGTTGCGCACCTTCTCGAACACGCGCGGCACACCCAAGATGAGATGCGGGCGGGAGCGCTGGAACTCCACCGACAAGGTGGAGAAATCGGACCAGTGGCTCTGAGTGGCGCCCGAGATCACCACGCCCAAAGACACGGCGCGGGAGAACACGTGGGCCAACGGCAGGAAGGTGAGCACCCTATTGCCCGGGGTGGCCACCTGGCCGATGGGGTGAGTAAGCAAGGCATAGGCCTCGGCCAACCAATTGTGGTGCGTCAGCATGCAGCCCTTGGGGCGGCCGGTGGTGCCGGAGGTATAGACCAAGGAGGCGAGATCCTCGGAGCGGGTCTCGGCGATGCGTTTTTCCACCTCGGCGTCGTCTACCTCACGGCCTTCAAACATGATGGTGTCCACGGCGGAGGCATTAATTTCGAGGATGCGGCGCAGCTTCGAGGCCGAGCCGGACAGCCGCGGCACACCATTCTCATCCACCAGCAGGTTACGCATGAGCGCAGTGTGTTCTTGGGATTCGGTAAAGGCGAAGACCGCGCCGGAATCCTCAATAATCCACTGCACTTGGCTGAGCGAGGAGGAGCCATAAATCGGCACCGACACCGCCCCGGCCGCCCAAATAGCGAAATCAATGAGCGTCCACTCATAGCGGGTCTCGCAGAGCAGGGCCACGCGATCGCCCTTCTGCACTCCATTGGCAATTAAGCCCTTGGCCACCGCATAGACTTCCTCCGCAAATTCCTGGCCGGTGACATTAACCCATTCGAAGTTCTGCGGCCGGGTAAACATAATGCCGTAAGGGCGGGAGCGGGCGGTCTCCAGCATGGCGGTCAGGCATGTGTCATGCTCGCCGATGCTGTACTTCGCGGGGGTGGAGTACTCATTCACCATGCTTATTGTGGACCTTTCTTTCAACCGGGCGGCAACGCCGTTGCCTATTTTGAAGAAACCTTCATGTTGTAAGCTACCCGCCCCCACTGGCCGAGCGCACATAGCTCGCCAACGATAGCGGGCAATTATTGCACGATCCTCAGCGGTCAATGGCACTATGGTTCCTGTGAGCTCTAGAGACGAACTTCGTAATTTAGCCAGTACCCTGAGTGTTGCGACGCAGTACACCGCCAACGACGGTTCCGTAGTGGAGGTGAGTGAGGACACCCTCATCTCCATCATTGGGGCCTTAGGTTATGAGCTGTCCGCCGACTCCTCTGAGCAGGAGTTAGCGCAGTTACGCGCCCGCGTGGAGGATGCGGAAGCCACGCGCCCCCTGCCGCGCTGCGTAGTGGCCCGAGAAGGGGATCGCCACTTCTTTAATGTGCACGTGCACGACGGCGCCGCAGCCGATGTGCGGATCCTGCTCGAAGACGGCGGCGAGGTGCGCCCCCGCCAAGAGGATAATTGGACTCCCCCACGCACCGTCGATGGCTGCGCCTGGGGCGAGGCAACCTTCTCTACCCCCGATGATCTCCCCCTGGGCTGGCACACGCTGCAGTTGCGCTCCGAGGATATCGAGGAGGAGTGCCAGCTGGTAGTCACCCCCACCATGTTGAGCACCACCGCCTCCCTGCGCGAGCAGCCCTGCAGCGGCGTGATGGCGCAGCTCTATTCAGTGCGTTCCGCCGACTCGTGGGGCATCGGCGATTTCCATGATCTCGGCACCCTCGCCGAGGTGCTCGCGACGCATGCCGACGCCGACTACGTGCTGGTCAATCCGCTGCACGCGGCCGAGCCTTTCCCGCCGGTGGAGGATTCCCCCTACCTGCCCACCACCCGGCGCTTCATGAACCCGATCTACCTGCACATCGAGTCCATTCCGGAGTATCAGGCCCTCGACGCCCAGACCCAGGCAGAGATCCAGCAGCTGGCCGCGCCGCTGAAGGAGCTCAACCACTCGGGCGGGCTTATTGATCGCAATCCGATCTACGCCACCAAGCTGCAGGTGCTGCGCGAGCTCTATAACACTCCGCGCTCCCCCGAGCGCGAGCAACAGTTCCGCGAGTATGTGGAGATGGAGGGCCAGGGCCTCATCGATTTCTCCCTGTGGTGCGCCGAACAGGATCTCGCCGCCGAGGCCGAGCACGCCGCGCAGAATGGCAACCACGCCCTGAGCGAGGAGCCGATGGAGGTGGCCGCCTTCTACGCCTGGGTGCAATGGCTCTGCGATGCCCAGATGCGCCAGGCGCATCACCGCGCCCTCGACGCCGGCATGCGCATCGGCATCATGGCCGATCTCGCCGTCGGGGTGCACCCCGGTGGCGCCGATGCCCACACCCTCGCCGAGGTGCTGGCCCCGCAGGCATCGGTGGGTGCTCCACCGGACGCCTATAACCAGCAGGGTCAGGATTGGTCCCAGCCGCCGTGGGATCCCTTCAAGCTGGCGGAGTCCGGCTATGCGGCCTGGCGCGACATGTTGCGCACGATTCTGCGCCACAGCGGCGGCATCCGCATCGATCACATTCTGGGCCTATTCCGCCTGTGGTGGATTCCCCGCATGCAGGCGCCCACCCACGGCACCTATGTGCACTTCGACTACAACGCCCTCGTCGGCATCCTGGTCCTTGAGGCCGAGCGCGCCGGGGCGGTGGTGATCGGCGAGGATCTCGGTACCTTCGAATCCTGGGTGCAGGATGTGCTCGCCGAGCGCGGCATCATGGGCACCTCTATTTTGTGGTTCGAGTCCGAGCCCGAAGGCGGCGGCCCGCGCCTGCCCGAGCACTACCGCGAGCTGTGTCTCACCTCGGTCACCACCCACGATCTGCCTCCCACCGCCGGCTATCTGGCCGGTACCCATGTGGAGCTGCGGGATCAGCTGGGATTGTTCAGCCGTTCCAAGGAAGAGGAAAACGCCGAGGATCTGGCGTGGCAAAACGAGGTGCTGGAGCGCGTCCGCGAGCGGGGCTACTTCCGCGGGCACAGCCCCGTCGAGACCTTCCTGGGCGCCGAGCGCGGTGAGCGCGGGCAGCTGGTGGACTTGGTGGCTGCCCTGCACCGCTATGTGGCCGCCACCCCCTCGCTACTCACCTGCACCGCGCTGGTGGACTTGGTGGGCGATAAGGCAGTGCAGAATCAGCCGGGCACCACGAAGGAGCACTACCCCAACTGGTGTGTGCCGCTGCGCACTGCCACCGGCGAGCCGGTGCTTATCGAGGATCTGGCGGATGCGGAGTTCTTCCGCACCATCGCCGCGGCGGCGACGCGTTAGAGATGGCCGAGTAGCGCCATCACCACGACGAATAGCAGCAGCGCGATGAGTGCGAGCGTGACCCGCGACTTGCCATAGGTACTGCGCGGGCGGCGGCGACGGGGCTTATTCTTCATTCGGTGGTGGGCTCTTTCCAGGCGACGGGTTCTTGGTTCATCACGATCTTAGTACCCCGCGCCGCCGGGCCCGGCCGGACGGCCGCGGCGCTGCTGCTGCGGGAGGTGTCCTCGGCGTGCACGCGGGCGTGAATGCGGGAGCCCGCAAGGTCGATCACGCGCAAGAGCACCACCGCCCCAATCCCGCAGAGAACGAGCGTGACGGTGGTGACCACGGGCGCCTGCAGCCACACGGGCAAGGAGACGATCCACTGGCCGAGCTCATTGGTGATCTCAACGTAGATCTCTCGCAGCGCATCCATGGCTATGTAGTTTAGCGGGTCGCTCCCGCCAGGCCGCGCCGCTGCAGGAGCGGCTGGATATCCTTCTCGCGGCCGCGCAGCGTGGTGAAGGCCTCAGTGAAATCGCGGGAGGCGCCGCGGGAGAGCACCAGCTCCCTAAAACGCTGCCCCGCCGCGCGCACCGAGGCGGCATCGACGCCGCTGGGGCCATCCTCGCTGCGCTCGGCAGCGATGGCGGCGCCCACCTCCTTGAACCATTCGAAGCCATCGGCATCGAGCGCCTCCGCCCAAAGGTAGGAGTAGTAGCCCGCCGAGTAGCCACCGGCGAAGATGTGGTTGAAATAGCGGGTCTGATAGCGCGGGGCGAGGTGCTCTACCTCTAGCCCGGCGTCGCTCAGCGCGGCGCGCTCGAACTCGGCGACGGCCTCCGGGGTGGCGGCGATCTTTTCGGCCGCGGCGGCGCTGAGGCTATGCCAGGCGTAATCGATAATCGCAGCACCCAGATATTCGCTGGTGGCGAAGCCCTGGCCGAAGGTGCGGGAGGCGTGGATCGCGGAGACGAGTTCTGCGGGAATGACCTCGCCGGTGACGTGGTGGCGGGCGTAATTGTCCAGCACCACCGGCTCCAGCGCCCAGTTCTCGTTGATCTGGGAGGGGAACTCCACATAGTCGCGGGGCACGCTCGTGCCGGAGAAGCTGGGATAGCGCACCTGAGAGAGCAGCCCGTGCAGGCCGTGGCCAAACTCGTGGAAGAGAGTGGTCACTTCATCCATGCTGAGCAGCGCCTCGGAACCATCGGCCGGCTTGGTGATGTTCAAGACGTTGATCACCACCGGCTTGGTGCCGAGCAGCTCCGATTGCTCGACGAAGCCGGACATCCACGCCCCGCCGCGCTTGGAGGGGCGGGCATAGTAGTCGGTGAGCAGCAGGCCAATGCCGGTGCCATCGCTATCGCGCACCTCCCATACCTGCACATCCTCGTGATAGCCGCGCAGGTCCTCGCGCGGGTGCACGGTGATGCCATAGAGGCGCTCGGCGGCGAAGAACACGCCCTTTTCCACCACGCTGCGCAGCGGGAAGTACTCGCGCAGCTGGGACTCGTCGAGGGCGTAGTCCTGCTCGCGCAGCTTATTTTCCCAATAGGGCCAATCGGCGGCGGTGATCTCCTCGCCGCCGGCCACATCCTGGATGCGCTTGTACTCGCCATGCGCATTAGCTGCGGCGGCCGGGGCGAGATCCCGCAGCAGGGTCCACACCGCGGCGGTATCGGGGGCGGTTTCTTCTTCCACCACCAGCTCGGCGTGGCTGCTATAGCCGAGCAGCTCGGCCTTGCGTGCCCGCAGCTGGGCCATGCGCACCGCCACGGGGGTGGTGGATTCCACGCCGCGGGCCAGCGAGGCCTCGTAGACGCGGCGGCGCGACTCCGGCCGCTCGAGCTGCGCCTGCACAGACTGCACGCTCGGCAGGTTCAGGTGCAGCACATAGCTGCCATCCTCTTCGCGTGCCGAGGCAATCGCCGAGGCCGAAAGCCCAGCGAGCTCCTCCTCGGAGTCGAAGCTGACGGCGAGCTTCTGGGTATCGCTGAGCAGCTGGGAGCCGAAACGCTCCGAGAGCGAGGACAGCTCGCGGTTGAGCTCGGCCAACTCCGCCTTCTTCTCCGCATCGAGGGTGGCGCCGGAGCGGGCAAAAAGCCGCAGATAGTACTCGTGCAGCCGGCGGGACTCCTCATCCTCCGGCACCTCGGCATCGCGCACCAGCTGGTAGAGCTCGGTGTTCTGAATGATGGCGTCGCGGTGGGCCGCCAACTCTGGGGCGAGCTCGGCGGCCAGCTCGAGCATCTCCTCCGTGGAATCGGTATTGCACAGGTTGAAAAAGACCGACTCCACGCGGGCGAGATCGCGCCCCGAGGCCTCGAGCCGCTCTACCACGTCCTCCCAGCCCTCGCTGCGGAGAATCTCGCGGATCTCCTCCTCGTGCCGGCGCATGGCCTCAGTAAACGCGGGGCGAAAGTGCTCGAAACGGATGGCGGCGAAATCGGGCAGCTGATAGTCCAGAGTGGAGGGGGACAGCAGCGGGTTGTGCTCAGTGGTAGATGTCATAGCCGCCAATAGTAACGAAGACTATCAATAAGGAGCACGCCGGCGAGGCGGCGTCGATAAGCGATCGCCAGTGCTTTTCTTGGGGAAAAGACTCGCCCCTGCGATAGCATGGACAGCCATGAGTGAGAACACGATCACCGTATCGACTCCCGCGGGATCGATCCGCGGGCGAGTCTACGAGGACGGGGTGGCCGAATTCTGCGGTATTCCCCACGTGCACTACGAGCAGCCCTTTGACTTCCCTGAGCGGGCCGACGCCGCCACTGAGGTCATCGATGCCACCACCCCACGCCAGCGCCCGGTGGGGCTGAGCGTGATCGCCCCCGTGTCCGCGGTGCCGCGCGCAGAGCATGGGGTGCCCGCCGATCTCCCGGTGATCGCCTATGTGCACGGCGGGCGCTATGAATCCGACCACTATGACGGCTCCTGGTATCGCTCCCACGCCTTCGCCCACTCCGGGGCCATCGTGGTCTCTATCGGCTATCGCATGCGGCTCGAGGGCTTCGCCCAATTCCGCGCCGATGAGAGCTTTGCCTACCGCGGGGTCAGTGATGTGCAGCTGGGGCTCGACTGGATCCAGCGCTGCATCGAATCCTTCGGGGGCGACCCCACCAATGTCACCCTGGTGGGCCAATCCGCCGGGGCCGGCATCGCGCTGTGGCTGGCCCGGCGCGACCACTACACCGGCACCTTTCGCCGGCTGGTGGCGATGTCGCCCGGTTATCCGCCGCAGGATTTCTTCGCCCGCCGCGGCTGGCTGCGCAGCGCCCTCGGCGCCCCGATCACCCAGACCTCGCTGAATAACCTGGCCGCGCGCAAGCCCGGAAAGCTGGCAAAGGGCTATGCCTCGCTGCGGCGGCGCTATTTTTATGGCCCCGCGGTGGGCCCCTATCCCTTCATCCCCGGTGAGCTGGCGGATGTGGATATTCTGCTCACCTACACCGAGCACGAGATGTATCTCGAACCCAGCGCCGCGTGGATGGATGAGCACGCGCCGTGGCTGGCGAAGCTCGGGATACGGCTGCTGGCCGGGCAATTCCTGTTGCATAGCGCCCGCAGCTATCTGCACTGGGCGGACACACACTACCCGAAGCAGGTGGCGCGCCGCTTCGCCTCCGATTCCTCTATTACCCGCTGGGTGCAGGCCGCGACAGAGCGCACATCCGGCTCCACGTGGCTAGTGCAGTTTGCCGGCGATGCCGAGAACGGGACACCGGCGCTGCACTGTGTGGATCTGCTTCTCGCCTTCGACATGCTGGAGCATTCCTCCCCCATGGTCGCCACCTTCGCCGCGGGCGATCCGCAGCGGCTGGCCCCGCGGGCCGGCCAAGTGCACCAGCTGCTGGTGGACTTCGCCCACGGCCAGCGCCCCTCCTGGCCCTGCCATGAGCCCGGCCGCGGCAACCGGGCGGCTCTGTCGCTGTCTTTAAGCGATCCCGCCGCGCCGCCGCAGGTGGTCAGCGATCCGCTCTACGGGGTGCGCGTGCACTTCCGGCTGCCGGTGCAGCAGCGCAGAGCGGCCCGGCGCGAGGCCTGGGAATAACCACGGTGGCCTGCGGATACTAGCCCATAGACGGCGGCAGGCTGTGGATAGGAAAACCCCTTATGCACAGCCTTGCCCGCATTCTGGCCAACGGGCACCCACGGCGGGGCTCGGGCATTTAGTCTGCGGATACATCACTCATCCGCTTTCTAGCTACACCCACTTCAGGAGATTTCCCATGGCCAGCTCACTCGACACCATCAAAGACAAAATCCAGAAAATCCTCAGCCAGGCCCGCGATCGCGCCGGCACCGAGGAAGGCGATACCTACTTCGCCAAAGCCTTCGAGCTCATGGCGCGCTACGAGCTCGACGAACGCGACCTCGACACCGAGGATCCCAGCGATACCGTCAGCCATATGCATATCGAGTTCGGCGGCTCCTATACAGATATGCAAAGCACACTCCTCATGGCGATCGCCCGCTCCCTGCATTGCGAGGGTTTTGTCTACTCCACCTACCGCTCGGTAAAAGTCGGCGAGGCTGTTGTCTTTGGCCGCCTCCGGCACCTTGAACGGGTCTCTACCCTCTACACCCTCATCAACCCGATCATGCTGGTGCGGGCCAGCACTCTCCGCCACGATGCCCACAGCGGCGGCTATTCCTCCACGGTGACGCTGCGCCGCAGTTTCATGCGCGGCTTCATCACCATGATCTCCAGCCGGCTTGCCGAGGCCGAGGAGCAGGCCGCCGAGTCCTCCAGCAGCTATGAGCTGGCGCTTATCGACGACGCCTCCCTGGCACGCGCCGCCCGTGCCGAATTTATCGGCGATGCCTCCTTAAGCACCCGCAGCGCCGAGGGCCGGACCTTCGATCCGCACGCCTACTCCCGCGGCATGGACGAAGCGACGGCCACCGATATCGGCCAGCACCGCATTCGCCGGCGCGCCGCCCTCGAAGCCTAAAGGGGATCCGCTGCCGCGCGCGCCGGGAGTTTTCTCTAATCTGGTCTGTATGGCTGAAGACCCTTTGAAACTCGCACACCAGGAGCCCGCCGCTGAAACGGAAGTGGATGCGGAAGGCTATGTCGTAGAACCCTCCTCCGAGGACTATGCCACCCCGAAAATGGCCGAGAATAGCCTCGAGCCGGGATGGTACAAGGAGGCCGTCTTCTACGAGGTGCTCGTCCGCGCCTTCCATGACTCCACAAATTCCGGCTCCGGTGACCTCCAGGGTCTGATCTCCAAGCTGGATTATTTGGAGTGGCTGGGCGTGGACTGCCTCTGGCTTCCGCCCTTCTATGACTCCCCGCTGCGCGATGGCGGCTACGATATCCGCAACTTCCGCGAGGTGCTGCCCGAGTTCGGCACGGTGGATGATTTCGTGGAGCTGGTGGACAAGGCCCACAAGCGCGGCATCCGCATCATTACTGATTTGGTGATGAACCACACCTCCGACCAGCACCCGTGGTTTGTGGAGTCCCGCAAGGACCCCGAGGGGCCCTATGGGGATTTCTATGTGTGGAGCGATTCCGACAAGAAATACGCCGATGCCCGCATCATCTTCGTCGATACCGAGACCTCCAACTGGAGCTGGGATCCGGAGCGCGAGCAGTATTATTGGCACCGCTTCTTCTCCCACCAGCCGGATCTCAACTACGAAAACCCCGAGGTGCAGGAGGCCATGCTGGATGTGCTGCGCTTCTGGCTCGACCTCGGCTTGGACGGATTCCGCCTCGATGCGGTGCCCTATCTCTTCGAGGAAGAGGGCACCAATTGCGAGAACCTGCCCAAAACCCACGACTTCCTCAAGCGCTGCCGCGAGGTCATCGACGAGGAGTACCCGGGCCGGGTGCTGCTCGCGGAGGCCAATCAGTGGCCGGCCGATGTGGTGGAATACTTCGGCGAGCCCGTCGAGGGCGATGAGTGCCATATGGCCTTCCACTTCCCCCTCATGCCGCGCATCTTCATGGCGGTGCGACGCGAGTCTCGTCGCCCCATTTCCGAGATCCTCCAGGACACCCCCTCCATTCCGTCCTCGGCGCAGTGGGGTATCTTCCTGCGCAACCACGATGAGCTGACGCTCGAGATGGTGACGGACGAGGAGCGCGCCTTCATGTACGAGCAATTCGCCAAGGAGCCGCGCATGAAGGCGAATGTGGGTATTCGCCGCCGCCTCGCCCCGCTGCTCGAGGGCGATCGCAACCAGCTGGAGCTCTTCACCGGCCTGCTGCTCTCCCTGCCCGGATCCCCGGTGCTCTACTACGGCGATGAGATCGGCATGGGCGATAACATCTGGCTCGGAGACCGCGACGGCGTGCGCACCCCCATGCAGTGGAGCAGCGACCGCAATGGTGGTTTCTCCAAGGCCGATCCGGAGCGGCTCTACCTGCCGGTCATCCAGAACTCCCAATACGGCTACGATGCCCTCAACGTGGAGGCCCAGATGGCCGGGGAGAACTCGCTGCTGCACTGGACCCGCAATCTGATTCAGACCCGCAAGCAGCACTCCGCCTTCGGCTTCGGCGAGTTCACCGAGGTGCCCGCCAAGAACTTCGCCATCCTCAGCTATCTGCTGCGCGATGAGAAGGAAACCCTGCTCTGCGTGAACAATATGTCGCGCCGCCCGCAGGCCGTCTCCCTCGACCTCTCTGAGTTCGCCGGCCGCGTGCCGGTGGAGCTCAGCGGCGGCGAGCACTTCCCCGAGATCACCGAGCAGCCCTGGGTGGTCACCCTGGCCCCGCACGGATTCTTCTGGTTCGAACTCACCGATCCCGACGCTTAGGAGCTGATCATGGATTCCGCACTCGCAACCATGCTGGCCGCCCAGCGCTTCTATGGCGCAAAATCTGAGGCCATCACCGATATTGAGGTGGTGCAGACCGCCCCGCTCACCGGCAGCGACGCCATCAGATGGGTGGTGGCACGGGTGCACCGAGCGAGCGGCTCCGATCTATATCAGTTGCTTCTCGACGAGAACAACGCCGATGTGCTCTCCCAGCCGGCCTATGCGGCCCGCATGGGTGAGCTCATCACCAGCGACTCCCTGCCCGGCGGCGGCGCGGTTCATGCCGTGCCCGGCGCCACTCAGCCGCTCCTGCCAGCGGGGGCACTCGGCCGCGTGATCGAGGGCGAGCAGTCCAATACCTCCATCATCTTCGGCGAGACGGTGATCGTGAAGTTCTTCCGCAAGCTCGCCGGCGGCATCAACCCCGATGTGGAGCTTTTGGCTGGGCTCTCGGAGCATCACTGCAGCCATATCGCCCCGCTGCGGGGATATCTCACCCACGAGATCGAGGGCGAGACAATGATTACCGGCATGGTGCAGGACTTTGTGCACCACGCCACCGATGGCTGGGTCGATGCCCTCGCCGCGGTCCGCGCGGGCGCGGACTTCTCTGACTCCGCCCGCAACCTCGGTGTGGCCACCGCCGAGGTGCACCAGCTGCTGGCCCGTCATTTCGGCACGGAGACCGTGCCCGGCTCCCAAGTGGCGCAGGCCCTCAGTAACCGTTTGGAGGATGTGCTGGCCCAGGTGCCCGATCTGGCTCCCTTCGCCGAGCAGGCGCGGGCCGTGTATCAGCGCCTGCAGGATCTCGAGGTACCGGTGCAGCGGGTCCACGGCGATCTCCACCTAGGACAAACCCTGAAACAGGGCGAGAAATATATTCTCATCGACTTTGAGGGCGAGCCCGCCCGGCCGCTGGCGGAACGCCGGCGCATGGACAGCCCACTGCGGGACCTCGCGGGGCTGATCCGCTCTCTCGACTACGCCGCCAATTTCGAGCACACCGGCACCGCAGAGAGCCGGCAGCTGTGGTCTGATACCGCCACCGCCTCCCTGCTGGATGGCTATCACTTCGATCCGAGCAACCAAGATAACTTCGATATCCTGGATGCTTTCGTGCTCGATAAGGCGCTCTACGAGGTGGCCTATGAGGCCAATAACCGCCCCGACTGGATGTGGCTGCCGCTGGGTGCGGTCCGTTCTATCGCCGGCTAACTCCGGCCCCTATCAGGGACAGCCCAGTGCATCGCGGAGCGCGCGGTGGCTGAGCTGGTCCACCATCCAGGGGCTGAAGGCAAAGCCAGTGGCATCCACCGCGGCCGCCAGCTCGGCCGGGGTGGCCCAGCCATAGGAATCGACCTCGGAAGGGGCGGGCTGCAGCTGGGAGGTGGCGTCGATACGCGCAATGTAGACGGGGCAGAACTCGTGCTCCACGATGCCGCTGGAATCCACCGCGCGATAAGAATAGGTGGGTAGTACCTGCTCGATCCCGTGCAGCCCCTCAATCCCGAGCTCATAGCGGGCGCGGCGCGCGATCGCCTCCACAGCCTCCTCACCAGGGGCGGGATGCCCACAAAAACTATTGGTCCACACCCCCGGCCACGTGGCCTTGCTCAGCGCCCGGCGAGTGAGCAACACCCTGCCCTGCGTATCCTGGACATAGCAGGAAAAGGCCAGATGATAGGGGGTGTCCGTGCTGTGCACCTCGGACTTCAGTGCGGTGCCGATGGGCTGATTGTGGCTATCAAGCACAACCACGAGTTCGGGGGCGTTCATACTCACCCACCATAGCGGCTAGGCATAGGCGGTCGGGCACATGCACAATAGAGGCCATGGTTTGTCACTTCCTCGATAACGACACGCTGCGCCGGCGAGGCACCCGCAAGTGGAATACCTATGACCCGGCGCTGCTGCCGCTGTGGATCGCCGAATCTGACTTCTCCACCCACCCCGATGTGATCACTGCGCTGCGGCAGGCGGTGGAGCGCGAAGCCTTCGGCTACCCCGTGCAGGTTGAGGGCGTGAAAGAAGGGATGAGCGCCTTCTATCGCCAGCGCTATGGCTGGGCGCCCGAGCCCGACCAGGTAGAGGTCACCGCCGACGTGGTCCGCTCGGTGCAGCTGGCCATTGAGCTGCTCAGCTCACCCGAGGACGCCATCATCGTGCCCGTGCCGGCCTATATGCCCTTCCTTGAGCTGCCGCGGATCACCGGCCGCGAGATGCTGTGTATCGACGCAGACCCCCAGCCCAGTCTGGAGCAGATCCGGCAGGCTCACGCCCGCGGTGGCCGGGTGCTCATTCTCTGCTCCCCGCACAATCCCCTGGGCGTGATCTATGAGCGCGAATATCTGGTGCAGCTCACCGATCTCGCCGCCGAGCTGGGCATGCTCGTGATCGTGGACGAAATCCACGCCCCCATCTGCTATGAGCGCCCCTATGTGCCGGTGGCCTCGGTGAGCGAGAACGCCCGCCGGGTGTGCGTGACCGCCACCGCCACCTCGAAGGCATGGAATATCGCTGGGCTGAAATGCGCCCAAATGTATTTCACCAACCCGGACCACCAGGCAGCGTTTCAGGCGGCGGGGCCGCTGGTCACCGACGGCTATTCCACGCTTGGCCTCGTCGGCGCTGCGGCCGCCTATACCGCCTCCACCGATTATCTCGATGAGCAGCTAGAACTGCTGCGCCGCAATCGCGATTACCTGCTCCACGCCCTACCCGAGGCCCTCCCTGGAATTAAGGCCAGCGCCCCCGAGGCCACCTACCTGATGTGGCTCGACTTCGGTGATACCGCCCTCGCCGCGGGCGAGGAGACGGCCGCGGAATATCTCGAGCACCACTGCCGCGTGGTGCTCAACGATGGCGCCACCTTCGCCCCCGCGGAGCGCTATGCGCACTGCGCCCGGTTGAACTTCGCGACCCCGCCGGAGAACCTCGAGACCTTCGTGGAACTGCTGCGTCGGGCACAGTGACGTTGAGCACGCAGCGCATACCGAAGAACGAGTGGTAGGACCAGTACTGCTAGGCTGCTGAGTCGATAGCTCACATTCTGTCTAGAAAGCTCTCTTCCGATGTCTGACTCCGCTCGCTCGGCTGTGCAATCCACGGCAGTGTTCGCCACCCTCACCACGGCGACACTCATGCTGTTCTCGATGTTCTTTGGTGCCGGCAACCTCATTTTCCCGCCCATTCTCGGCGCCCAAGCCGGCACCCACTTCGCCCCCGCCATTCTTGGCTTCCTCGCCGCCGGGGTGGCCCTGCCCGTGGTGTCGATGATCGCGGTGGTGATCTCCGGCGAGGACGTGCTGGACTTATCGCGCCAGGCGGGTCGATTCTTCGGCGTGGTCTTCCCCGTGCTCATCTATCTCTCCATCGGCGCGTTCTACGCCGTGCCGCGCACCGCGGTGGTGAGCTACTCCACCGCCTTCTCCCCCGTATTCGGCGTGGACTCCCGCGCCGCCACCGTGGCCTTCTCCGCGGTGTACTTCGTGGTGGTCTGGCTCATGTGCTACCGCGAGACCGGCCTGATTGATCGCATCGGCAAGTGGCTCACCCCCGTGCTCCTCATCCTGCTGGTGCTCATGGTGGTCATGGCGCTGCGCCAGCTCGATCCCACTGGAGTGCCTGCCGCCGAGAAGTTCGCCGAGCACCCCGGCCCCACCGGACTGATCGAGGGCTATCTGACCATGGACTCGGTGGCCGCCCTCGCCTTCGGCATCGTGGTGATCTCCGCGCTGCGCGAAAAGGGCCTGGGCTCCCCCGATGGCATGGGCCTGAAGCGGGGCGCCATCATCGCCGCCGTCGGCGCCGGGGTGCTGCTCGGCGCGGTCTATATCGCCCTCGGCATGGTGGGCCGCGTGGTGCCCAACCCCGAGCAGTACGAGGACGGTGCCGCGATCCTCACCGATATCGCCTATGTGACCATGGGCCAGCCCGGGCGTGTGCTCTTCGGCATGGTGGTGCTGCTGGCGTGCATCGGTACCGCCGCCGGACTTATCGGTTCCACCTCTGGGTTCTTCCACCGCCTGCTGCCAGCCGTGAGCTATCAGCAGTGGGTGCTGGTCTTCACCCTCATCTCCTTCGCCGTGTCCACGGTGGGCCTGCAGTCCGTATTGGCGATCGCCGGCCCCATCATCGGCTTCCTCTACCCGCCCGCGATCACCTTGGTGGCCATCACGTTGCTGGCGCCGCTGTGGAAGAGCCGCCGGCTGTTCTACACCTTCCGTCTGGGCGTGTGGGGCGCGGTGGTGTGGTCGCTGCTCGCTTCCCTGTCCTCGGTCGGCGTGGCCAGCGAGAGCATTGAGCGTCTCCTCGGCTGGGCGCCGATGCATGAACAACAGCTGGGATGGGTGCTGCCGGTCCTCGCCCTCATCATCGTCGGGCTCATCCTCGATAGCGCTCTCCCGCCGCGTCGCCCCCTGCCCGCTCCGGTCCGCGAGACAGTGGTGCCGGCCTAGGCGATCTTGCCGATCTTATTCACCTCGAGCTGCGGATTGTCCTCGCGGAGGCTATCCGCCAGCTCATAGGCGGTGGGCCGGCTGCCGCGGGGCAGGCGCACACAATAATCCCGCAGAATGGCGGGCACCTCATGGGCCAGCTGGTGCGCGTCCACCCGCTGCTCGATATGCGCCGGCACCAGCGTCATGTAGGTGGTGATCGCCCCGTCGCGATGCTCCGACCAGATGTCTATGCGGTGCAGCTGATCGCGGTGAAAGCTCACCCCCGAGGCGGGGATCGTGATCATGCGTCCCACGATCACTCGCCGCCGGCGGGCGTGAAAGACGAAGCGAATAAATTGCAGCAGCGTGATGACCACGCCGACGATCGGTAGGGCCGCCGCCACCCCATAGAGGGTGCGGAGAGTCTCGTGGGTTTCCGAGGCCCACGCCCCCAGCAGCGCCGCCCCGATCAGGCCGAGAACAAGCACAAACACCACGCACAGCGCGGTGGTTCTCGAGCGCAGGATCGCCCCGCCACTCATCCGCACCGCAATGATGTCTCGGTCTGTGCCGCGTCGTGCCGCTGGTTGTCCTGCCTCAGTCATGGGGCTCATTCTAGGCAGGCTTTCTCCCTTAGCCGCGCTTCAACCCGCGTCTGCACCGATCCCCCGCATTCCTGAGAACGCCACTCAGCCGACTAGCCTGTGCAAGTATGAATCTCCCCTCTCGCCGCTCGCGGCGCGACCGCACGGGCCTAAGGACCGCCGCGCTCGCCACGGCACTCGCCGTGGGAGTCAGCGGCTGCAGCGCCGGCTCCACCGCAGTACAGGTGGGCCGCGTGGCTGGGGCTAACGACATTGTGGTGGCTGCCTCGGCGTCCCCAGTCTCCCTCGACTTCACCACCAACTCCGGCGCGGCCATTCCCGGCGCGCTGATGAGCAACGTGTATGAAACCTTGGTGCGCATCGACGATGAGGGCCAGATTGTGCCCTGGCTGGCCACCTCCTGGGAGGTCTCGGAGGATGGTCGCCGCTACACCTTCACCCTGCGCGATGATGTCACCTTTTCCAATGGCGATGCCTTCACCGCCGAGACGGTGAAGTTTTCCATCGACCGTGTCCGCTCCGAGGCGTGGAGCAATGGATTGAAGAAGAAGATGGACATCGTCGAGTCCGTCGAGGTGCTCAGCCCCACCGAGGTCTCGGTGCAGCTGGCGGCGTCGTCGAATCAATGGCTGTGGGATATGGCCACCCTCGTGGGGGCGATGATGACGCCCTCGGCCATGGACACCCTCGCCAGCGCCCCCGTAGGCACGGGCCCCTATGAGGTGGAGAACTTTGCTATCGGCCACTCCATTTCTTTTCGGGCCCGGAATGACTATTGGGGCCCGGCCCCGCAGAACCAGGGCGCCGCGATCCGCTATTTCGCCGATGCAGTGGCAGCCATGAACGCGCTGCGCTCCGGAGACGTGGACGTGGTCTATTCCATGCAGTCGCCCGAGCTGCTCCACACCTTCGACCCCGCCCGCTATACGGTCGAGGTGGGTACCACCAATGGCGAGGTGCTGTTGTCGATGAACAACAACCGCGCCCCCTTTAATGATGTCCGCGTGCGCCAGGCGGTGATGTATGGCATCGACCGCCAGGCCGTGATCGACACCGCATGGGACGGGCACGGTATCGACACCGGCGGCGCCCCAGTGCCGCCCACGGATCCCTGGTATGAAGCCTCCACCCGCTATCCCTTCGACCCGGAGCGCGCGCGGCAGCTGCTCGCCGAGGCGGGCATCGATGAGAGCAATAACCACGTGGTCTTCTCCGTGCCCTCGCTGCCCTATGCGGTGGCGGCGAGTGAGATCGTGGTCTCGCAGCTGCGCGATATTGGCTTGGATGTGAGCATCCGCTCCACCGAGTTCCCGGCGGTGTGGCTGAACGAGGTGCTCAAGCAGCAGGATTATGACATGTCGCTGGTGATGCACATCGAGCCGCGCGATATTCCGCAGCTTTTTGGCAATCCCGAGTACTATTTGGGCTTTGATTCGCCCGAGGTGCGCGCCCTGCTGGAGAAGGCCGATCGCGGCACTGCCCAAGAGCAGGTGCGCTATATGAAAGAGGCGGTCGATCAGATCATGGCCGAAGCCGGCGCCGATACCCTCTTTAATTTCCCCAATATTGTGGTTACCGACCGCGCGGTCAGTGGCGTGCGCGCCGATCAGATCACCGAGGGCCTCGAGCTGGCCACGATGCACCGCGACCCCGATTATGGGAAGTCTGGGAAGGAGCGCAGCTAATGTTTCGACTGCTCCTACGCGCGGGCATGCGCTTCGTGCTCACCGCGCTTGTAGCCTCCGTGGTGATTTTCGCGCTGCTGCGACTGATCCCCGGCGATCCGGCCGCCATTGCTCTCGGCGTCAATGCCACTGATGAGCTCATCCGCCAAAAGCAGGCGGAGCTCGGCACCGATCGCCCGCTGCTGCTGCAGTATCTGACCTGGATTGGCGGGTTTTTCACCGGCCACTGGGGAGTGTCCATGCAATCGGGCGAGGACATCACCCCCATCGTGTGGGACCGGCTGCAGGTGAGCCTGATCCTCATGGGCTGCTCGATGACGCTGGCGCTCATG
The DNA here is from genome assembly GCF_019209955.1 of Corynebacterium sp. TAE3-ERU2. Lineage (NCBI taxonomy): Bacteria > Bacillati > Actinomycetota > Actinomycetes > Mycobacteriales > Corynebacteriaceae > Corynebacterium > Corynebacterium sp. TAE3-ERU2. The sequence continues at coordinate 475,462 of NZ_JAHUTL010000001.1, forward strand.
ATCGCCGTGCCACTGGGAATGTGGGCCGCTATTCGACGCCACCGCGCGGATGGAGTGGCCATCACCGCGTTGAGTCAGGTGGGGGTGGCACTGCCGAGCTTCCTCGCCGGCATCCTCTTGGTCACGATCGTCTCCGTGCGCTGGGGGCTGCTGCCCGCTAATGGCTGGGTGCCACCCAATGCCGACCCGGCGGGGTTTATCGCCCGGCTCATCCTGCCCACTATGGCGCTGGCCAGTGTGCAGGCGGCCATCATGACCCGCTATGTGCGCTCCGCTGTGCTCGATGTGCTGCACCAGGATTTCATGCGCACCGCCCTCGCCAAGGGCATGACCGTCTGGCAGGCGATGCGCGCCCATGGGCTGCGTAATGCCGCCCTGCCGGTGGTGACGGTCACCGGGCTGCAGATGGCGGCGCTGATCGTGGGCGCGGTCGTGATTGAGCGCGTCTTCGTACTGCCCGGGGTGGGGAGCTATCTTCTCGACGCGGTCACCGGCCGTGATCTCACCGCGGTGCAATCCGTGGTGATGGTGCTCGTGCTCATCACCCTGCTCACCACCTCTATCGTCGATCTGTCCTATAGCCTTCTCGATCCGCGCATCCGCGCCGGTCGCTAACACCGGGAGGGAAGAAGAGATGCATACAGAATCTCCGGATGCAGGCGCCGTCCGCACGCGGCAGCGCAAGCGCCCGCCGGCCAGTCTGTTCATCGGCGGCGGCATCGTGGCGGCGGTGGTGCTCACCGCGCTCATCGCGCTGGTGTGGACCCCCTTCGATCCGATCCACGCGGTGCCCGAGGAGCGGCTGCTCGGCCCCAGCGCGCAGCACTGGCTGGGCACTGATCGCTATGGCCGGGACGTGGCATCACAGCTGATGGCTGGGGCGCATATCACCCTCGCCGTGGGCGTGGTGGCGGTGGGCATCGGCATGCTCTGTGGAGTACCGCTGGGCATTATCGCCGGCATGCGCGGCGGGGCGATGGATGCGCTGGTGATGCGCGGCGCCGATCTCCTTCTCGCCTTCCCCGCGCTGCTCTTGGCCATCGTGCTCGGCGCGGTCTTTGGCACCTCCACGTGGTCGGCCATGGCGGCCATCGGTATCGCGGCCATTCCCGGGTTTGCGCGCGTCGCCCGTGCGGGCACCCTCAGCGTGCTCTCTCTGGACTTCATCGCCGCCGCCCGGATGTCCCAGGCATCGGGGCGGGCGATCGCGCTGCGGCATGTGCTGCCAAATATCCTCAGCCTCGTGATCGTGCAGGCCTCGGTGGCCTTTGCGCTGGCCATTCTCGCCGAGGCGGCCTTGAGCTTCCTCGGCCTCGGCACCCCACCGCCGGAGCCGTCGTGGGGGCGGATGCTGCAATCGGCGCAGGCCTCGCTTTATACCGCCCCGCAGCTGGCGCTGTGGCCAGGGTTGGCGATCGCGCTGACGGTGCTGGGCTTCAACCTGCTCGGCGACGGTCTGCGGGATCTGCTCGACCCCAGGCTGCACTCGACACGAAAGGCCGGCCAATGAGTGACACAGTGCTGGACGTAGACGATCTTCAGGTGCGCACCCGCGATGGGCACCAGCTGCTGCGCGGGGTGAGCTTTAGCATCGCGGCCGGGGAGAAAGTCGGAATCATCGGCGAATCCGGTTCGGGTAAATCGCTGACCGCGCTGAGCATCATGGGGCTGCACTCCCACACGCTGCACACCAGCGGCAGGATCACGCTGCGCGGCGAGCCGGGCAACCTAGTGGACTACTCCCCTGCCCGCTACGCCAGCCTGCGGGGCCGCCGGATATCCATGGTGTTTCAGGAGCCCATGACGGCACTGAATCCGCTCATGAAGATCGGCCCCCAAGTACGCGAGGCCGTGCAGCTGCACCAGCAGGATCTCGATTCCGCCGCCCTGAAGCGGCGCGCCCTGGCGCTGCTGGAGGAGGTGCGCTTGCCCGATCCAGACGCCCTCTACGAGCGCTATCCGCACCAGCTTTCGGGCGGGCAGCGCCAGCGCGTGCTTATCGCCATCGCCTTGGCGAATGATCCCGAGCTCATCGTCTGCGATGAGCCCACCACCGCGCTCGACGCCACGGTGCAAGCCTCCATTCTGGCCACCCTCAACCGCCTCACTGAGCAGCGCGGTACGGCCGTGTTGTTCATCACCCACGATCTCGGAGTGATGGCGCAGATCTGCGAGCGGGTGCTGGTGATGCGCGAGGGCGAGATCGTGGAACGCGGCACGACCCAACAGGTATTGCGCGAGCCCGGCGACTACACCCGCGGGCTGGTGGCCGCCTCGGATCTGGCGGCACGCGATTCCCGCGGGCACTTGTACACGGTGGGCAGCGCCGATGAGAGCTATCGCCCGGGCCACGCCTATGCCCAGCCGGAGTTTCCCACCCCGGGGCCGGTGGTGCTGGAGGCACAGCAGATCTCCCAAAGCTATCGCTCCCGCGGCTGGCGCGCCCGGCAGCGCCGCACCACCCAGGCCTTGGAGCCGCTATCGCTGAGCCTGCGCGCCGGCCAGCGCCTCGGGGTGGTGGGCGAATCCGGCTCGGGCAAGTCCACGCTCTTGAAGCTGCTGGCGGGGCTCGAGTCGAGCCGCAGCGGCGAGATCCTCGTCGATGGACGTGCCGCCACAGCGCGCACGCTGCAGCAGGTTGCGCAGATCGTGTTCCAGGACCCGGCTGCGTCCCTGGATCCGCGGATGCGCGTCGGCGAAAGCATCGCCGAACCGCTGCGGGCCGCGCGCCTCGGTGCGGCGGAGCGGACCGCGCGGGTGCAGGAGGTGCTGGCCGATGTCGGCCTCGACGCCGAGGTGGCGCGGCGTTATCCCCACGAGTTTTCCGGCGGGCAGCGCCAGCGCATCTCTTTGGCGCGCGCCCTCGCCCCGCGACCGCGGATATTGCTGGCCGATGAGCCTGTCTCCGCCCTCGATGTCTCCGCCCGGGCCCAGGTGATCAACCTGCTCACCGAGGTGGTGCGCGAATATCAGCTGGCCTTGGTGTTCGTCTCCCACGACCTCGGCGTGGTGCAGGCCCTGTGCTCGGAGGTAATGGTGCTCAAACAGGGCCAGCTGATCGAGGAGGGCGCGACCGCCGAGCTTTTCGCCCAGCCCCAGCAGAGCTATACCCGCGCGCTTATCGACGCCGTGCCGCGGCTGAGCCCCTAAGCGCCCAGGAGTTGGCCGGCCAGGGCATAGGCGTGATTGGGCCAGTACTCCCGTGGCCGCGGCCGCGGCGAGGCCTCATTCTGGTGGAAGCAATCAATCACATCCACCCAGCGCGAGGGCCAGGCGTGCATGCCATCGACCGCGCCCAGTAGCGCGCCGGTGATGGCCGCATTGGTGTCGGTGTCTCCTCCCCTGCCCACGGTGCGCACCAGCGACTCCTCGGCGCGCAGGACCGAGGCCAGCTCGTAAACCGCGTTGCCGAAGGCGATGGTCACCCAGCCTTCGTGTTCGAGGTACTCGGCCGGCGGGACCTCGCAATGGGCCTCCACCAGCGCCGCTACCTCTGGATAGGATGCGGCCTCGGCCTGCAGAATCTCGAGGGCCTCGGCACGGTCCGCGCCGGTAGCAATGATGCGGGCGATGGTGAGCACGTACACGCTCTGAATATCCATGCACAGCGGATTGATGTGGGTGAGCGAGCATTCTTGACGCGCCCACTCGGCAAGCCGCTCCGCGCCCTGCGGGTCCTCCTCCAACACCCGGGCGCCGAAGATCCCGAGCGGGCTGACGCGCATGAGGGCGCCATTGGCTTGGGACTCGGGATTCTTCTGGCCGCGGTTGAGCGCCGAGGAGCACGTAATGCCGATATCGAAAGGCTCGGATTGTGCCCAGCGTCGATAAGCCGCGGCCACGTCCTCGAGCACGAAGGTGCCCTGCCGCACCAAGGAGGCGGCGAGGGATAAGGCCATCTCGGAATCATCAGTGGGCTGGCCGGCGCTGAGCCCATAGGTGCCGCCATCGGCGAGCTGCCGTACCCCCTTCGGGTAGTGCGCCTGGATCGACTCCGCCGAGCGGAACTCGACCAAACTGCCGAGAGAATCTCCAATCAATTGCCCATAGAGTGCACCGCGGGCGCGCTCGAGTCGATGTGTTCTCACCATGGCTATAGACCCACCTTCCTCGCACAATCCTTGACTCTTCGCATTCTAGGACAGCGCTGAGACACCAGCCCCGTCCTGCTTCGCCCGCGGCATCGACGGCGCAGGTATCGGCTAAAATCTGGGGCATGAGCATCGCTGTCGTAGGTTCTATCAATGCCGATCTCACCGTGCGCGTGACGCGGCACCCCGCCCCTGGAGAAACGCTTCTCGGGCACAGCAGTACGGTCGCCCCAGGCGGCAAAGGCGCCAATCAGGCGGTGGCCGCGGCCCGGATGGGGGCGCAGGTCCATATGATCGGCGCGGTGGGCACGGATTCCTATGCGGAACCGGCCTGCGCCATCATGCGCGAAAGCGGCATGAGTGAGGAGGGCATCACGAGCGTGGAGGGGCCCACGGGCCTGGCGGTGATCACTGTCGCCGCAGATGGGGAGAACAGCATCGTGGTGGTGCCGGGGGCGAATGCCGCGATGAGCCCAGAGCTGGTGGATGCCCACGAGGAGCTTATTGCCGCGGCCTCCATCCTGCTGGTGCAGGGCGAGATTCCGGCCGCCGCCATCGAACGGGCCATCGCTGTGGCCACCCGCCATGGAGTGCGGGTGGTGGTGAATCTGGCGCCCGTGATCGAGATGGATCCCGCGGCGCTGCTGCACGCCGATCCGCTCATCGCCAATGAACACGAGGCGGGGCTGATCGCGCAGCTCTATAAGAAACAGGGCCAGGGCAGCCCAGAAGAGCTGGCGACGCAGCTGCGCGAGGCAGGCTTCGCCAGCGTCATCATCACATTAGGCGCCGCGGGCGCGCTGGTGGCCACGGCGGAAGGAATCCAGCAGGTGCCCTCCCCGCGGGTCGAGGCCGTGGATACCACCGGCTGCGGGGATGCCTGCGCGGGCGCACTCGTCGCGGCGCTGGATGAAGGCGCGGACCTGATCGAGGCCACGGCCCTCGGCTGCCGTGTCGGTGCCTTTGCCGCGACCCGCGCCGGGGCCCAAACCTCGTATCCGAGCACCGCGGAGGAGCTGCCCTCCTAGCGCTCTAAAGCGCGGGAGTCGAGCTCGCCGTGCCGGGAGCAGTGCGCCACCCAGCCCATGGGCATGATCTGGACGACCATGCGGCGTCCGCAAATCTGGCAGAAGCGCGGCGGCTCGAGCCCGATCTTGGCGCCGCGGCTCAGCTCCGCGAGGCCCTTCTTATTACGCTCGGCGTTCTCATCCAGCGGCTGCCCCGTATTGGGGTGATAGATCGGTTCCTCGCCGGTGAGAACCGCCATGAGCAGCTCGTCCGAATCAGATCGTCTCATTGAGGGCTCGGATCGGGAGACGCAGCTTGCCCAGCATGTCGAGGTCGGTTTCGGCGGGGCGGCCGAGGGTGGTGAGGTAGTTGCCCACGATCACCGCGTTGATACCGCCCAGCAGGCCCTGCTCGGCGCCGAGATCACCCAGGGTGAGCTCGCGGCCGCCGGCGAAGCGCAGCGTGGTCTTCGGCAGGGCGAGACGGAAGGCACCGATGGCACGCAGCGCCTCATTGGCCTCCATGGGCTCCTTGTCGGCGAAGGGGGTGCCGGGGCGCGGATCGAGGAAGTTCATGGGCACCTCGGTGGGATCCACCGAGGCCAAGTTCTGGGCGAACTCGGCGCGCTGCTCGCGGGACTCACCAAGGCCCAAGATGCCGCCGGTGCAGACCTCCATGCCCACCTGGCGCACGTTCTTCAGGGTGTCGATGCGCTCATCAAAGGTGTGGGTGGTCACCACCTGCGGGAAGTAGGACTCGCTGGTCTCGAGGTTGTGGTTATAGCGGTGTACGCCGGCGTCCTTGAGGCGCTGCGCCTGCTCCAGGGTGACCATGCCGACCGAGGCGGCGATCTCGATATCCACCTCGTCCTTGATGGCGTGGGTGGCGTCGATGAGGTCATTCATCAGCCGCTCGTCCGGGCCACGCACCGCGGCAACGATGCAGAATTCGCTGGCTCCGGTCTTGCGGGTCTGCTTGGCGGATTCAATCAGCTCGGGAATATCGATGCGGGCGGCACGAACCGGGCTATTGAACATGGCCGACTGGGAACAGAAGTGGCAATCCTCGGGGCAGCCGCCGGTCTTCAGCGACACAATGCCCTCGACCTCAACTTCGTCACCGCACCACTTCAGGCGCACCTGGTGGGCCAACTCGAGGAGTTCTTCGATCTTCTCATCGGGCAGATTCAGTACTGCGAGGGTCTCCTCATAGTTCAATCCCTCGCCGCGCTCGAGCACCTTGGTGCGTGCGTGCTCGAGAATAGTGCTCTCATCAAGGGCGCTACCCTGGGCGTCCTGCGTAGCCGTGGTCATAGCTGTACTCCTGTGTCGTGGGCAATAGGTGTTGCATGAGATGAACATCGTTTAGCAACAGATGTGTCAACGATAACACAAGCACTCGAACACTGTTCACGGCTTCGTGGCGTCGATAAGCCATGCGCACGGGGGTGAGTTCGTGGCCCCGCAGCTAGGTTCACTTCTTAGCAGGCTTTAAGGTGTAAGGCGCATAATTCGCCCTTTCCAGCTTCTTTTCTGAGACAAGGAGAGACGCCACTCGTGGCCACTTCCACCCCCACCGCCGTGCAGCGCACCCATCCTGTCCATCACGTTCCCGCCCCCGGCAAGCTCGCGGCCCTCGGCCTGCAGCACGTGCTGGCCTTCTACGCAGGCGCGGTGATCGTGCCGCTGTTGATCGCCAGCTCGCTGAATCTGGATGCGGAAACCACCATTCACCTCATCAACGCCGATCTGCTCACCTGCGGTATCGCCACCTTGATTCAGGTGGTGGGCATCGGCAAGCACGTCGGTGTGCGCCTGCCCTTGGTGCAGGGCGTGACCACCACCGCGGTGGCGCCGATTATCGCGATCGGCCTCGGCGTCACCGATGGCGAGGGCGGGGTGGAATCCCTGCCCACCATCTATGGCGCGGTGATCGCCGCCGGCCTCTTCACCTTCTTTGTGGCCCCGCTCTTCGGGCGGCTGCTGCGCTTCTTCCCGCCGGTGGTCACCGGCACCGTGCTGCTGGTGATGGGCACCTCCCTGCTGGCGGTGTCTGCCAATGACTTCACCAACTATGCCGAGGGCACGCCCGATCCCCGCGATCTGAGCTATGCCTTCGCCACCTTGGCCGTGATCGTGCTGGTGCAGCGCTTCTTCCGCGGCTTCTTGGGCACGCTCTCGGTGCTCTTCGGTCTGGTGCTGGGCACTGCCGCGGCGCTGCTGCTTGGCGACGCCGATCTGTCCAAGGTGGGCGACGCCGCCCCGCTGGGCATCACCACCCCCTTCTATTTCGGTATCCCCGAGTTCAATGCCGCCGCGATTGTGTCGCTGCTCATCGTCATGGTGATCACCATGGTGGAAACCACCGGCGATGTCTTCGCCACCGGCGAGATCGTGCGCAAGCGCATCGGCAAACCCGATGTGGAGCGCGCCATCCGCGCCGATGGCCTCTCCACCCTGCTCGGCGGCGTGCTCAACTCCTTCCCCTATACCTGCTTCGCCCAGAATGTCGGCCTGGTGCGCATCACGGGTGTGAAATCGCGCTGGGTGGCGGCGTCCGCGGCGGGCTTCATGATTCTGCTGGGCCTGCTGCCCAAGGCTGGGGCGATCGTGGCCTCCATTCCCGCGCCTGTGCTCGGCGGCGCCTCCCTGGCGCTTTTTGCCAATGTGGCGTGGGTGGGCATGCAGACCATCGGCAAGGCTGATTGGAAAGATGACCGCAATGCCGTGATCGTCACCACCGCCCTCGGTTTGGCCATGCTGGTGACCTTCAAGCCCGATATTGCCGAGGCCCTGCCCGAGTGGGCGCGCATCTTCGTTTCCTCCGGCATGACCATCGGCGCGATCACCGCCATCGTGCTCAATATCGTGTTCTTCCACCTCGGCGCACAATCCGGCTCGGATGTGGCCCGCCACGAGGGCCGCCAGGTCTCGCTGGAGACCATCAACGCCATGGAGCGCGAGGAGTTTGTGTCCACCCTGGCCCCGCTCTTCAACGAGGAGCAGTGGCCGCTGCACCGCGCCTGGGAGGCCCGCCCCTTTGAGGATGTGCAGGCGCTGCGCGAGGCCGTGCAGGTGGCGGTGCTCATGGCCGAGCCCGCGGAGCGCAGCCGCTTGATCGCCGACTACCCCGATATGGCCACCCTGGTGCTCAGCAGCACCGACTCTGAGGACTCGCGCCTCAACCAGGCCCGCGGCTCGGTGAGTCTGGGCGAAGCCGATGACGTGGAGACCGAACAGCTGCACGTGCTGGCCGAGACCTATCGCGAAAAGTTTGGTATGCCCTGGGTGGCGTGCCTGCGCACCGATGACAGCATCGACACCATCATCGCCGATGGCGTGCGCCGACTGGAAAATTCCGAGGCACAGGAGCTGCGCCGCACCCTCAGCGAAATCGTCGAAATCGCCAATGACCGCTTTGACATGGTGCTTGCCGACGCTAATCCCACGCGTTCCGCCTGGGATCGGAAGTTCACCGACATCGACTAAACCGGCGCATCCCTAGCATGGATACTGACCCTCAGTAGAAGGAGAAGCCCCATGAGCCCGTCTACCCCCGCGCCGCTGACTCCCATCAGCGTCGACCCCGCCGTTCTCACCCCGCGCCCCCACTATCGGGTGCTGCTCAGCAGCAGCCCCTCCCCGCACGAGGTGCGCGAGCATCTGCACGAGATCTTCGCTGATCGGCTGCAGACCCGCCTCGAGGAGCATGCCAGGCTGGTGTGCGTGCTGGACGGGCAGGTGGAGTATGTACTGAGCGCCCAGAGCGCCGAGGATCCCGCGCCCCACTCCCACGCGGTACTTGGGCCCCGCACGCCGCTGTCCAGCGCCAGCACCCAGCTCGAGGTGCGGGTGCATTCGGAGGTGCAGCCGCTGGTGCGCGCCCGCGAGACCCTGCGGGAGCTGAACTATATGCACGCCGAAGTAGCCGCCGCCCTGGCCGTGCGAGAGGACGCGGTGGCGGTGTGCCACGTGTTTCGCGGCGCCAGCCGCCCCTTCGCAGTAGATCCGCAGGTGTTTAGCGAGGCAGTGCGTCACGACGTTGTCTCCGCCTACATCGTGGACCTGATAGTCACCCGCACCGACGAGGGCGCCCAAGGCATGAGCATCGGCATGGTGGAAGCAGGCCACCCAGAGCTGCAGCTGCACTCGAGCGCCCAGCCCAGCGAGGTATATAACCAGCTGGCCGATGTGTGCCAATGGGCGCTGGCCCATCAGCCCATCGCGGCCGGCGATAGCCTGACGGTGGACGACCAGTGCTACCGCGCCGTGGAGGCCGAGTGGGCGGCGGGGCATCGACCAGCGCTGGAGCTGCATCTCGAGTAGCCCAAAAACGGGGGACATGGCCCTAAACGCGGCTACAGCCCGAGTAGAGTGTGATCTATGTCAAACTCCTATTTCACCCGCACGAGTGCCAGCGAGTTCGTCGCCACGGAACTCACCGCCGGCGCGTGGAATCCCCAAGAGATTCACATAGCGCCCGCCCTGGGGCTACTCACCTACATCCTGCAGGAGGATTTCGCCGCCCGCCGCCCCGGCGACACCCTGGATCTCTCCCGCATCAGCTTTGACATTCTTGGCACCGCCCCCATCGGCGAGGTGCGAGTGGATACCGAGGTGATCCGCCCCGGTCGCACCATCGAGTTGGTGCAGGCGCGGCTGATCATCGCCGAGCGCCCCGTGGTGATCGCCCGCGGCTGGTTCTCCGCCGCCTTCGATACCGGTAGCATCGAATCCACCACAGTAGAGCGCATGCCCTCCCGCTACGCCATCCCCAGCTGGAACTTCCTCGAGGCCTGGGAAGGAGCCTTTGTCGATAGCGTGGACGCCCACCGCACGGTGCTCAGCCCCGGTCACGCCCAGGGCTGGCTCTCCTCCCGCACTCCCCTGCTGGAGGGAGTGGAGGTCTCGCCACTGGTGAAGCTGATGACGGTGATGGACATCGTCAATGGCCTTGTGCTCAAGCACAACCCGAAAGAGGTGGCCTATCCCAATATCGATCTCAGCATCCACCTCTTCCGCGCCCCCGAAGGGCACTGGTTTGGCGCGGATACCACCATGAGCATCGGGCCTGCGGGGCACGGCCTCACCCACACCCATCTGCATGATGAAAAAGGTCCGATTGGGGTGTTGTCACAGACGCTGACGGTGCGGCCTTAAAATGCTTGGCTATGACTTCATCTACGACGCCCGCATCTGGGCAGGCGGCGGAGCCAACAGCCTCCGCCGCCGCTACTCACTCCGGTGGCCCCATGCCACAACGCTCGCTGTTTCCCATCTTCGGTGCCGTGTTCGTCGCGGTATTCCTGCTCTCTAATATCACCGCCACCAAGGGGGTGACCATCGGCCCGCTGGTGACCGACGGTGCCTTCTTCCTCTTCCCCCTCGCCTATGTGATTGGTGATGTGCTCACCGAGTGCTACGGCTTTAAAAACGCCCGCCGGATGATCTTCACCGGCTTCGGCACCGCCGTGCTGGCCATTATCACCTTCTATATCGCCATCTGGCTGCCGGCGGCCGACTTCTACGAGAACGACGAGGCCTTCGCCACGGTTCTGGGATTGGTGCCGCAGATTGTTGTCGCCTCCCTCGCCGGCTATCTGGTGGGCCAGTTGCTCAACTCCTATGTGCTGGCCACCATGAAAAAGCGCAGCGGCCAGAAGCGGCTCTGGTCGCGCCTGCTCGGCTCCACCGTCGTGGGCGAGCTAGCCGATACCATCATTTTCTGCGCCATCGCCGCCTCCGTCATTGGCATCACCACCTGGGGCGATGCCCTCAACTACACCATCGTCGGCTTCCTGTGGAAGACCGCCATCGAGATCGTGGTCATGCCCATCACCTATGCCGTGATCGGCTGGGTCCGCAAGACCGACCCCACCAGCTGGTAGCCAGCATCCCACCTCAAAAAATTAAGGGTGCGGGGCCAGAGTTGCTGCTCTGGCCCCGCACCCTTCGACGTCGCTAGGGGGACGCTACTTTCCCTCGTCGGTGGACAGCGCCGCCACGAAGGCCTCCTGCGGCACCGACACCGAACCGATATTCTTCATGCGCTTCTTACCGGCCTTCTGCTTCTCCAGCAGCTTGCGCTTACGCGAAATATCGCCGCCATAGCACTTCGAGAGCACGTCCTTGCGCAGCGCCCGAATATTCTCACGCGCAATCACCTTCGAGCCGATCGCCGCCTGCACCGGCACTTCGAACTGCTGGCGCGGGATCAGCTCCTTGAGCTTCACCGTCATCTTATTGCCATAGGTGCGAGCGTGATCGCGGTGGACGATGGCGCTGAAGGCATCCACCGGCTCACCCTGGAGCAGGATATCCACCTTCACCAGATCGGCTTCTTGCTCGCCGGCTTCCTCATAGTTGAGGGAGGCATAGCCCTTAGTGCGGGACTTGAGGGTGTCGAAGAAATCGAAGATGATCTCGCCCAGCGGCATCGTATAGCGCAGCTCGACGCGGTCCTCGGAAAGATAGTCCATCCCACCGAGCTGGCCGCGCTTGGACTGACACAGCTCCATGGTGGGGCCGACGAAATCGGCGGGGATGATTATCGTGGTTTTCACGATCGGCTCCCACACCTCCCGCAGCTTGCCCGAAGGCCAATCCGAGGGGTTGTAGACGATGGATTCCTCCCCCGCCTCATCGAGCACGCGATAGTTCACGCTCGGCGCGGTGGAGATCAAGTCCAGATCGAATTCGCGCTCGAGGCGATCGCGGGTGATCTCCATGTGCAGCAGGCCGAGGAAGCCGCAGCGGAACCCGAAGCCCAGCGCCACCGAGGTCTCCGGCTCATAGGTCAACGAGGCGTCGTTGAGCTGCAGCTTCTCCAAGGCGTCGCGGAGGTCCGGGTATTGCTCCTGCGAGATCGGGAATAGGCCGGAGTACACCATCGGCTTGGGCTCTTGGTAGCCCCGCAGCGGCTTCTCAGCACCCCCGGTGGCCCAGGTGACGGTGTCACCCACCTTGGACTGACGCACATCCTTCACGCCCGTGATCAGATAGCCCACCTCGCCCGGGCCGAGGCCCTGGCATTTCTTCGCCGTCGGGCTCATCACGCCGATCTCAAGGGTTTCGTGGGTGGCGCCCGTAGACATCATCTTCAGCTTCTGGCGCGGCTCGAGGCGGCCATCAAAGACACGAATATAGGTGACCACACCGCGGTAGGTGTCATAGACCGAATCGAAAATCATGGCGCGCGCCGGCGCGGAATCCGGCATCTCGCTGGCGGGGGCGGGCACCAGCTCGCACACCCTATCCAGCAGGGCCTCGACGCCCTCGCCGGTCTTGCCGGAGACCCGCAGCACCTCCTCGGGTTCGCAGCCGATGATGTGGGCGATTTCGAAGGCGTATTTTTCCGGGTCGGCGGCGGGAAGGTCGATCTTGTTGAGCACAGGGATGATCTCAAGATCGTTTTCCATCGCCAGATAGAGATTCGCCAAGGTTTGGGCTTCGATGCCCTGGGCGGCGTCGACAAGCAAAATTGCGCCCTCACAGGCCTCCAAGGCGCGGGAGACCTCATAGGTGAAGTCCACGTGGCCTGGGGTGTCGATCATCTGCAGCACAATGTTCTCACCGGCGTGCGCGCCGGTGCGCGGCACCCACGGCAAACGCACGTTCTGCGCCTTGATGGTGATACCGCGCTCGCGCTCAATATCCATATTGTCGAGGTACTGATCACGCATATCGCGCGCATCCACCACGCCCGTCAGCTGCAGAATACGATCCGCCAGCGTGGACTTACCGTGGTCAATGTGCGCGATGATGCAGAAATTACGGATCTGCGCCGGATCCGTGAACGTAGTTTCCGCACAATTGATAGCCATATCTCAACCTTCCCTGTTTTAGCCCCTCATACCCTACCTGAGCCGTATCGACGCCCACGGCAACGGCGTATAAACTGGGCAAGCATGGGTGACAGACTCGGCGCCATCGCCTCCTCGCTGCGGGATTCGGTGTGCTATGTCGCGGAACAATTCCAGCCCCCTAGCGATGAAGACCTTGACGATACCCTCGCCACGGTACGGGAACGCCTCGGCATATCCGGCACCGAAACCAACGAAGATCTGCGCCGCCTGCGCGCCGCCACCTCCGTACTGGTGCACGACAGCCGCGTGCTCTCCCGCAATATCTACTACGCAGCAGACATGGACGGCCAAGCCGAGCCGGGCGAAGTGGTGTGGGTGTGGCTGCGCACCGAACCCACCTCCGAGCCAGAAGACCGCGCCCTCGTGGTGGTGGGACGCACCCGACAAACCATTTTAGGGCTCCTCATCTCCTCCAACCCCGAACACCAAAACGATCCCTCGTGGCTCGATATCGGCTCGGGCAACTGGGATCTCGCCGGCGAGCAGTCCTGGGTGCGCATCGACCGCGTCATCGAAGCCTCCGAGCTCGGAATCCGGCGCCAAGGGGCGATTCTGCCGCGGCGGCGCTTCGGAAAAATCGCCCACCGCCTGCGCTCCGAGTTTGGCTGGAGTTAGCAACTGTTTGGTCGGGCCTTCATCGCCCTGCTAGAGTGTGTCGAGTTGTTCATTTTCGCGCGCGCGGCGCCAGCAGGCAGTATGCCCCATGGCCGCCGCCGAGCCAGAGTGGCGCATTAGGTGTTCAGTACCTTGAGTTCACCTCCCTGCCCCACGCGCCCGCCCAGAATGGTGCGGGCACGGCTTATACCAGCGCGAACGTGGCTGACAGTGACCATACCGTTTCCGCCAACGATAAAGAGGTTCTAGACCATGGCAAACATCAAGTCTCAGAAGAAGCGCATCCTGACCAACGAGAAGGCTCGTCTGCGCAACAAGTCCGTGCGCTCCGCCGTGCGCACCGAGATCCGCAAGTTCCGCGCCGCCGTCGAGTCCGGCGACAAGGCTGCCGCTGAGGCCCAGCTGCGCGCTGCTTCCCGCAAGCTGGACAAGGCCGTGTCCAAGGGCGTGTTCCACCGCAACAACGCTGCGAACAAGAAGTCCAATATGGCTCGTGCCTTCAACAAGATGGAGGGCTAAGTAGCCTTCTGCCTTACCGCGCCACCAGCACTCGCTGGCCCGGCGCGGTTTTTTCATGCCCGCCCTCTTTTGGGTCTTGGGGGTGCTGAGCGTGGAGGGTGCCTAGCGGGCCAATTCTGCGATGCGACGCACCGCGAATTCCACGGCGTAATTGGGCTCGAGGCCTTGGCCCTTGACCGCGGCATCGAGCTCGGCCACCACGATGACGGCCTCGCTGACATTACGGCTGCTCCAGCGGCGGGCAGCCGCGGCCACCTTTTCCACCTTCCATGGCGGCAGCCCCACCACGCGGGCCAGCTCATTGCCGTTGATGCGCCCCCGCACCGAGTACAGCCGAGCGATAGCGCCCACCGAGTTGGCCAATGCCGCAGAGATCAGCACCGGCGACACGCCCAACTGCAGGGCGCGGCGAGTAGAAGCCACCGCCCGCTCCACGCGGCCAGCGCAGGCCAGGTCCGCGATATCGAAGCCCGAGACTTCCGCCACCCCGGAATAGAAGGCGCGCACCGCTTGTAGGGTGACATCGCCATTGGTGTCAGAGACCAACTGGCTCACGGCGCCGGCAAGCTCGCGAAGATCCGAGCCCACACCCTCCAACACGGCCGTGACCACATCTGGGGTGGGACGCACCCCATGGGAGCGGAACTCTTTATTAACGAAGCTCGGCAGCTCATTGCGCTTGACCTTATGGGCCTCGTGCACGGTGGCGATCTTCGCCAGCTTGGTGGCCATCTTTTTCTGCCGTCCGCCGCCAGAATGCACAACGATCAGCGTGATGCCATCCGCTGGGTCCACGGCCGCCTCGAGCAGGAGCTTCGCGGCCTCCTCCCCTGCCTCGTGGGCATGGGTGAATACCACCACCCGCTCCTCGGCGAAGAGGGAGGGACTGAGCAGCTCAATGAGCTCGCTCGTCGTCACCTCACCCGCGCGCAGCTTGGTCACCGGCACTGGGTGGCCGGCCTGCTCAGACACGGCGTGAATAACCGCGCGCTGGGCGCGCTCGGCGAGGAACTCCTCCTCGCCCAGAACGAGGTGCAGGGCTGGTACAGACACGCCCTCCATCATGCCACGCGCCGCCGCGCGGGCAGCAACACGAGAAACCAACAACAGGCGAGGACCACCCCCACCACCGAATAGGGCCCGGAACCGCTCTCAATCACCGCCCAAGGCATGCCGGCAAAGAACTCGGCGCAGCGGTGAATCCACCACGTGCAGGGCTCGATAATCCGCACTGCCACAGCGGCCAGCGGCTCCGCTCGCAGCGCCACTAAGACCACAGCGAACAAACCGACGATTGTCACCGGCGCCACCGCCGCAGCCACGCACACATTGGCCGCCACCGCCACAGCAGAGACCCGCCCCACCATCAAGGCGAGCAGGGGCATAGTCACGATGTCCGCGGCAATCGCTACAGACAATGCTCGGATACACACATCAGGCAGCGGCAGCCATGCCAGCCGCGGGTAGAGATACGGGTGCAAGGCCACAATCCCCGCGGTGGCGGCACAGGAGAGGGCAAAACCATAGCTCACCGCCAAATCGCTGTCCCATAGCAACAGCCCCGTTATCGCCACAGCGAGCGCGTGCAGGGGTTCAGCCCGAGAGACGCTCACCACCGCCACCAGCCCCACCACCCCAGTTACGGCCGCTCTTTTCACCGAAGGCTCCGGCCCCACCAGCACCACAAAGGCCACCAGCGCTAGACCCGCAGCCGCGCATTGCCAGCGCGGCCCGCAGCCGGCGAGCCGGCAAGCGATCACGCACGCGGTGGTCACGATGGCCACATTCGCCCCCGAGACCGCCGAGAGGTGGCTGAGCCCCGTGGCGAGATAGGCCGCGGTTTCCTCCTCGCTTTGCAGGGAGGTATCGCCAAAGACCATGCCGGGGATGAGCCCCACCGAGCGCTGCCCCACGTTCTGCTGCACAAGCTCCATGAATCGTGCCCGCACGGTGTGCGCGCAGTGATCCCACCAGCTCGGCTCGCCCACAACACGGCCGTGCTGCAGCCGCGCCACCACGGCGTTCAGCCCGACGCGGGTGTCCTCCTGCAGCTGCACGCTGGCGACTACCTGTTCGCCGCGGTGGGGCTGCCAGCGTTCACACGGGTGAAAGACGGGCAGCTCGGCCGGGTAGCGGGCAAGGCGCAGGCGGGTAAGGCAGGTGCTGCCGCCGGATACGTCCGTGCTGCTGATTACTCGTCCGGCAAGCTCGTAGTGGCCGCGGGCCTGGGTTATGGGGTGCTGCTGGATGAGCAGGCGCCGCAGCTGGGCGACGCCACCGTGCACCACGACCGTAGCGGCCAGCAGTAGGGCACTTCCCGGCGCGCGATACGCCCACGCGGCGGCGACAGCGACCACCCCCAGCACCGCGAGGAGCAGCGGCCCGTGCTCGGTGGCCACCACCACCCATGTGGATGCCCACGCCATGCAGGCGATCGGGATGAGGCGCAGCTCGATGAAGGCGACGGGAGGGTTCACAAGGTGACCAGGTCCTTTATTGCCTCGAATTTGGCGGGGCCGATTCCTTTGACCTCCAGCAGCTGATCGACGCTCTCAAAAGGCCCGGATGCCTCGCGATGGGCGATGATCGCTGCGGCGGTTGCTGCCCCCACCCCGGGCAGTGTCTCTAGTGCGGCGCTATCGGCGCTGTTGAGCGCTACCTTCCCGCCCGGCGCAGCGCCCGGTGCGGCGGGGTTGAGTGGGGCTGCGCCAGCGATGGGGAGATCTTCCTCGGGGCCGGGCACATAGAGTTGCTGGCCGTCGCTGAGTTTTTGGGCTAGGTTGATTGCGCTGAGCTGCGCCTCCGGCAGCGGGGCGGCATGGCGGAGCGCATCATCGGTGCGCGCACCTGCGGGCAGGTGCTGCAGCCCAGGATTGGCGACGTGCCCGACCACGGCCACCACGATCTCCTTAGGTTGCTCGGTGGTGGTCTCGTCCTCATAGACAGCCACCGATTCGACCGGCGGTGGAGATGCATCGCGGAGCTGGGGCACGAGAAATACCCCGCCGAGGAGCAGCAGTACCACGGCGGCGATCAGGCCGTGGCGCGGGCTCAGCCGCAGGCGGGGATTATCGGGATAGCGGACCTGCAGGAGGTCTTCTTCGCCGGTGGGGCGAGTCAGCTCGCGCAGGCGATCAAGCGGGGAGGCGGAAGTCATGCCCCGCAGGCTAGGTGGCGGGCGAGGTGGCGTCGATAAGCGTGCGGTGCGGGCTGTGGACTACAGTTCGTTTTCCACAGCTAGGGCCTCGATGACGGCGCTGGGGTTGCCGCGAGTCACGCTCACCGCTATGGTGCCCGGCCCAGTGTGGGTGGCGAGGGCCGGTTCGAGGCGATCCAGCCGCACCGTGGAATCAACGTGGATGCGCTCCACGATGTGAATGGCCAGCTGGCGGGCGGATTCGCGGGCCTCGTGGTGCAGCACCGTCACCACCGCCGGTTCCTCGCAGCAATACAGCTCCACGACCTCGGCGAGCTTCGCTAGCGCCTTGGCTTGGGTACGGGTTTTTGCGGCGATCTCGATGCGGCCCTGTTTGAGATGCATGAGCGGGCGGATCGCGAGCGTGGCAGAAAAGAGCACATTGGCGGCCGAGAGACGCCCAGACTTGCGCAGCTCATCGATCTTGTGCACATAAAACCACACCTCGGAATGCTCGAGCACCTCCAAAGCGGCGTCATAGCAGGCATCAAGATCGGCGCCCTCGCGGGCCTTGAGGGCAGCGGCAATACAGGCAATACCAATGGTGGGCCCCAAGGATTCGGTGTCGAGCACGCGGACGCGGCTATCCTCAAATACCCCGGCGGCGGTGACGGCCGCAGACCATGTGGAGGAGATCTCCTTGGACATGTGCAGGGCGAGCACGCCCTCGTCGCCGCCGCGTTCTAGCTGGCGGGCATAGGCGGCCACGAGCTCGAGCGCGGATAGCCCCGCGGTGGTGCGGTCTTTGTCCGAGTGGGTGACGTGAATGTCTACCACCGTGATGCCGAGCTGCTCCGCGAGCGCGGGCGGCAGGCAGGCGGTGGAGTCGGTGACGATGCGCACCGTCATGGATGCGTGCTTTCACACACCGTCAGCCCCGGGGTCACACCCACGTTCCATCCCTCGAGATACCACTGGGCGTTGTCCAGATTATCGGCGGTGAAGGACTGCGGCTGGGGGGAACTGGGGTCATAGTGCGGGCGGGCCTGTAGCTGTGCCCAGCAGGTATTAGACACGGTGGACAGCCGGGAGAATTCCTCGGCCGTGGCGAAGCCGAGCAGCGAGCCGGTGAGCGCGTTGATCGTGCCGCCGTGGGCGACACACAGAATGGACTTGTCTTCCCACTCCTCTACCTCGGCCATGGCCTCATCCACTACGGCCCGCGCCCGGGCGGCGACCTCAAGGCGGGTTTCCCCACCCGGCGGCGCCCAGGACACATCATGGCGCCAGCGGGCGCGCGCCCCAGGGGTGGCGGCGTCGATCTCCGCGTGGGTTTTGCCCTGCCACTCCCCGAGATGGGTTTCGCGCAGCCGCTCATCGGTGATGAGGGGAACGTCCAGCAGTGTGGCGACTTCCCGCGCCGTATCGTGGGCGCGCTGCAAATCAGAGCAGACCACGCGCACGAAGTTCAGCCCCGATAGATAGCGGGCGGCTTGGCGCGCCTGAATCACACCACGCTCGCTGAGCTTCGTATCGAGCTGGCCTTGCATGCGAGCGGTGGCGTTATATTCGGTCTCTCCGTGGCGTAGCAGGACGAGTCGTCGGCCCATCGCGCTAGATTTCGTTCTCGGAGGGATCCTCGCCGGCGAGCGGGATCTGTCCGATGTCGTTGACCTCGCGGATATCCACCTCGTCGCCCCAGTCCTCGGGGCGGGTGAGCGTTTCCAAACCCTCGACGTCTACCAGCGGACAGTCCGCCCAGAGACGATCGAGGCCGTAGAACTGGCGCTCGGGCCCGCGGAAGATGTGGACCACGATGTCTTCATAATCCAGCAGCGCCCAGCGTCCCTCACGGGTACCTTCGCGGCGCGTGGGGTGGTTCCGGCCAGCCTTGGCCAGCTGGTCCTCCACCTCCTCCACGATGGCGCTGACCTGGCGCTCGTTATCGGCGCTGGCGATCACAAAACACTCGGTAATGGCGAGGCGCTCGGACACATCGATCACGGCGATCTCTTCGGCCAGCTTCTCGCTGGCGGCAAGCGCTGCAATCGACGCGTACTTAATGGCGGATTCTCGTGCTGTCACTTAATAAAACTCCTTTAAAATTCTTCTTCTACCGTAATCTATCGACTGCCCTCGGCGTGAGTTTCCGCGCCCGCGCGGCCCGCGCCGTCCTCGGCAGCGCCCGCGCCCTCATAGGACGGCTGCGATAGGCGATCCCGCCCCTCGGGCCGGTAGAGCTGCCGCTTGGCTATGTATTGCACCACTCCATCCGGCACAAGGTACCAGACCGGCCGGCCGGCCCGCGCCCGGGCGCGGCAATCGGTGGAGCTGATCGCCATTGCGGGAATTTCCACGATGGACAGGTGCTCATGATCGACTTCGGGAAGAATATCCTCCTCCAGCTCATAGCCGGGGCGGCTCACCCCCACGAAGTGCGCGAGATTAAACATCTCTTCCCAGTCCCGCCAGGTGACGATCTTCGCCAAGGCATCCGCGCCGGTAATAAAGAAGAGCTCGGCGCGGGGAAACTGTTCCCGCAGATCATGCAGGGTGTCGATGGTATAGGTGCTTCCACCGCGGTCGATATCCACCCGTGAGGTCGCGAAGCGTGGATTGGAGGCGGTGGCGATCACCGTCATCAGGTAGCGATCCTCCGCATCAGAGACATCGCGCCCTGCTTTTTGCCAGGGCTGGCCGGTGGGCACAAAGAGCACCTGGTCCAGCTGGAAACGATCGGCCACTTCGCTGGCGGCCACGAGGTGGCCGTGGTGAATCGGGTCGAAGGTGCCACCCATGATTCCGATACGTGCAGGGGCGCTCACGGGCGGGTGTGGCCTTCCCCACGCACAATCCACTTGGTGGAGGTCAGCTCCGGCAGCCCCACGGGGCCGCGGGCGTGCAGCTTCTGGGTAGAAATTCCGATCTCCGCGCCGAAGCCGAACTGCTCGCCATCGGTAAAAGCGGTAGAGGCGTTGAGCATCACAGCCGCGGCGTCCACTTCGCGGCCGAAGCGCTCCACCACGCCGCTGTCTTGGGCGGCAATGGCCTCGGTGTGGCCCGAGGAGTGGGCGCGGATGTGCTCGATCGCCCCAGCGACACCCTCCACTACCACGGCGGTGATGTCCATGGAGAGATACTCGGTGTCCAGGTCCTCTGCCGTGGCGGCCACGGCCTCATCATTGAGCTCCAGCAGCTGCTCATCGGCGTGCACGCGCACCCCGGCAGCCACCAGGGCGTCGATGATGGCGCGGCGGCTGGAGGTGTCGAGGGCGGCGTCGATAAGCACGGTCTCGGTGGCGTTGCACACGCTCACCCGACGGGTTTTGCCATTGAGTAGCAGGGCGATGGCCTGCTCCAGATCTGCCGAGGCATCAATATAGAGGTGGCAGTTGCCGGTGCCGGTTTCGATGGTGGGCACCGTGGCGCCGGTGACCACAGCATTGATCAGGCCGGCCCCGCCCCGCGGGATCACCAGATCCACCAGCCCACGGGCAGTGATCAGTTCCGTGACGCTCTCGCGGCTCTCGCAGGGCACCAGCTGCGCGGCTGCACGCGGCAGATCATGCGCGGCGAGCACATCCTGCAGGATGGCCACCAGCGCCCGGTTGGATTCCACCGCAGACTTAGAGCCGCGCAGCAGCGCCACGTTGCCGGACTTCAGGCAGAGGCCAAAGGCATCAACGGTGACATTGGGGCGTGCCTCGTACACCATGCCAATCACTCCGAGCGGCACCCGCACCTGGCTGAGTACCAGCCCATTCGGCAGGGTGTGGCCGCGGGTGATCTCCCCGACAGGATCGCTCAGTGCCGCCACTTGGCGGAGGCCATCGGCGATGCCGCTAATGCGCTCGGTGCTCAGGGCGAGGCGGTCGAGCAGCGCCTCCGAGGTGCCGGCGGCGCGTTCCCGTTCTAGGTCGCGCTCATTGGCGTCAATAATCTCCTCGGCGCGCTCTTCGAGGGCCGCGGCGGCCGCCAGCAGCACCTCATCCTTCGCCGGGGTGCGCAGCTGCGCGATGCTCGTGCTTGCCTCACGCGCGGCGCGGGCTAGGTCCATAGTCGTTGTATTAGCGTTCATAGCTCACAACTGTAGCGTGCACTGACGCTTGACGACGCCATCTCGCAGCCACAGCAGCCCGGCAGGCCACTAATAGCCCTGATCCACCGTCACCTCGGTGGGCATGGCCTCCCCCGCCTGATAGGCGGTGAAATTCTCCACGATCTGGGGAGCAATCAGCCGGCGGATCGAGTCCTTCGTATTGGCGGTATGAGGGGTGATCACTACCTGCTCCATCTCCCATAGGGGGTGGCCATCCGGCAGCGGCTCCGGCTCGGTCACATCGAGTCCGGCGCCGGCGATCTCCCCACGATTGAGGGCATCCACCAGGGCGTCGCTATCTACGAGCGGGCCACGGCCAACGTTGATGAGCACCGCATGCTCGGGCATGAGCTTTAAGGTGCGCTCGTTGATCATGTGGTGGGTGTCGTCTGTGAGCGGGGCGGCGAGAATCACCGCGTCCGAGGAGGACAGCACCTCATCGCGATGCTCCGAGGAATAGGTCTTATCGGCCCCCTCCACGGGGTTACCGGAATTATTGACCGCGAGGACAGTGCAGCCGAAGCCTTTGAGCATGGGCACCAGCTCGCGGCCGATACCACCGGCACCGATGATGCTCACGGTGCTATCGAAGAGCCAGCGGGTGGCGCTATCCACCTGTTTTTGGCAGCTCCACGACTGGGCGCGGGCCACCGGGGTGTGCTGGTGCAATTGGGCCAGCAGGAGCGCCACGGCGGACTCCGCCACTGGGCGGGCGAAGGTGCCGGAGCAATTAGAGTAGCGGCGCGAGCCATCGATAACGCCATGCGTGAAGTAGGCATCGATACCGGCGAGCCCAAACTGCACCCACTTCACGGAGTCGGGCAGCTCGGGAAAATCCTCGGCCGAGCCGTTATACACGAGCAGCTCTGCCTCGGAGAGATCCTCGGTCAATTCACCACCGACGGCAGCGAGTTGTTCTTCTACGGTGTCCCAGTGCGTCGGTCCCATTGCATATTTCATGCACCCCACACTACGCATGTGAGGAATAGCTCGACAGGTAATCCGCGTGGATTACCGGTCGCTTCATGCCCTCCGGCAGCTCGTGGGTGTGCTTGCCCAGCATTCCGTGCAGGGTCTTGGCATCATAGGAAACCTCGCCGCGGGCAATGGTGGTGCCCTTGGGGTCCTGAATTTCCACAATATCGCCGGAGCGGAACTCGCCATCCACCTCGGTGATGCCCACGGCCAAGAGCGAGGAGCCGCCACGCTGCACCACGCGCGCCGCGCCCTCGTCCACGCGCACCACGCCAGAGACATCTGCGGCATAGAGCGCCCAGAAGTTCCAGGCCTTCAAACGTCCCTGCTCCGGGTGGAATACCGTGCCCACCTGGGCGGAGGCGAGTGCCGGGCCGATATTATCGGCGCTGGCGAGCAGGACGGGGATACCGCCGCGGGAGGCGAGCCGGGCCGCCGAGACCTTAGAGGCCATGCCGCCGGTACCCACTTTGCCGCCGTCGCCGGCCACAACACCTGCGAGATCCTCCGGCCCAGTGACATCGGAGACGAACTTCGCTCCGGGCTCGGCGGGGTTGCGATCATAGAGACCATCCACATCCGAGAGCAGCACCAGCGCATCGGCCCTGATGAGGTGGGCGACGATCGCGGCGAGGCGATCATTGTCGCCGAAGCGCAGCTCGGAGGTAGCCACCGTATCGTTTTCGTTGATGATGGGCACACAGCGCAGCTGCCGCAGCCGCTCCACGGTGCGCTGGGCGTTGCGGGCGCGGGAACGCTCCGCCGCGTCGGAGGCGGTGAGCAGCACCTGGCCGGTGGTGCGGCCATAGCGGGCGAAGGAGCGACCCCACTGATAGGCCAAGTGCACCTGGCCTACCGAGGCGGCCGCCTGCTTGGTGGCCAGATCCCCCGGCCGGCTTTTCAGCCCCATGGGGGCCATACCGGCGGCCACCGCACCGGAACTGACGATAATGACATCGGTGCCGGCTTCCATGCGGGCTTGGCAGGCGTCCACGAAACGGTTGATCTTCTCCGCCGAGACCGCATAGTTCTCGTCTGTCACCGAGGAGCTGCCCAGCTTGACCACGATCTTCTTGGCCTTGGCAATCTCCCCACGCAGTCCTTCTCCAGCGGGTTCGTCGAGCACCGTCTCCGGTATTCCGGCGGGCGGGAACTCAGCCGATGGGGTGTCCTGCAGGGCATAGGGAGTAGTGGGCAGCAGTGTGTCTTCGTTCATCTATTCCTAACCCTCCCAGCGGTCGCGGGAGGCTTCTTCGTCACCAAAGTCGAACTCATCGATCAGGCCGCGGCGCGCCTGGGAGGCGCGCTTACGCTCTGCGGCAGTAGAACGGGTGGAACGCCCAATGCGGGCATCGGTGCCACGGGCGGTGGCTGGGGAACCGGAGTCACTGACACCAGCGGTGGTCAGCGGCTCCCACTCGAAGGTGATCTCACCAATGGTCACCTCGGCTCCCTCGCGAGCGCCCATCTTATACAGGGCGTCCTCTACACCCAACTTGGCCAGACGATCCGCGAGATAGCCCACCGCCTCATCGTTCTCGAAGTCGGTTTGTTGAATCCAGCGGCGCGGCTTTTCGCCCAGCACCTCGTAGCCGCCGGGGTTATTCGGATCGGCCACCACGCGGAAATCATCCTTCTTATGGGCGTCCACCGCAACGGGGCGCACCACGGTGCGCTGTTGGCGCTGCTTGGGATGCTTCTTCCGGTGTTCCTTCACCAGCTCCATGAGGCGATAGCGCAGCGGGTCGAGGCCCTGATGCGCCACGGCAGAGATGATGAATACCGGCCAGCCGAAGGCCTCGCGGAGATCCTCCATCACAAACTCGGCCAGCTCCCGCGCCTCGGGGATATCGGCCTTATTCAAGATGATAACGCGGGGGCGTTCGCGCAGATCGCCCAAGCCGGTGTCATGGTCGAGCACCGACTGGTAGGCGGCCAGCTCATTTTCCAGCGCCTCGATATCTGAGACCGGATCGCGCCCCGGCTCGAGCGTGGCAAGGTCCACCACATGGGCGAGCACGGCGGTGCGTTCGATATGGCGCAAAAAGTCCAGACCAAGGCCCTTGCCCTCGGAGGCGCCCGGGATCAGCCCCGGAACATCCGCGATGGTGAAGGAATCATTGCCCATGTCCACCACCCCAAGATTGGGCTGCAGGGTGGTAAAGGGGTAATCGCCAATCTTGGGCCGCGCCGCGGAGAGCACCGAAATCAACGACGACTTACCGGCAGAGGGAAAGCCCACGAGCCCCACGTCTGCCATGGACTTGAGCTCCAGGATCAGATCGCGTTGCTCCCCCGGCTCGCCCTTCAGCGCAAAGCCCGGGGCCTTGCGCTGCTTATTAGCCAGCGCCGCATTGCCGAGACCACCGAAGCCGCCCGAGGCGGCCACGAAGCGGGTACCCACGGCCACCAG
Organism: Corynebacterium sp. TAE3-ERU2; assembly: GCF_019209955.1. Classification (NCBI taxonomy): domain Bacteria; kingdom Bacillati; phylum Actinomycetota; class Actinomycetes; order Mycobacteriales; family Corynebacteriaceae; genus Corynebacterium; species Corynebacterium sp. TAE3-ERU2. The sequence goes on from NZ_JAHUTL010000001.1 coordinate 500,182, forward strand.
ATCCGCCAGCACCTCGCCGTCCTCATTGAGCACAACAGTGCCCGGCGGCACCTCGAGCACGAGGTCCTCACCGCGGGCGCCATTGCGGTGATCGCCGGCGCCATTATTGCCGCGGGAGGCCTTCAGGTGGGGGCGATAGTGGAAATCGAGCAGGGTGTGGGCTTGGTCAGAGACCTCAAGGATGATGTCTCCACCGTGCCCGCCATTGCCGCCATCCGGCCCGCCGAGGGGCTTGAACTTTTCGCGGTGCACAGAAGCACAGCCATGCCCGCCGTCACCAGCCTGCAGGTGCAGTACAACGCGGTCTACGAAACGGTTCATGTGGTCCTTTAGATCGAGGAAGATTAAGCACCTGATTGTAACTCACAGCCGCAGCAATCCACACGATCCCCGTTCCGGAGAGCACGGGCCGCACCTTCATGCCGGCCCTAACGCCGCGCGTAGCCCACCCGAGAAAGATTAAAGCCGCCTGCCTCCCCGTGCGGGGAAACAAGCGGCTTAGATCTGAAGCTCTACAAGCTTTAGGCAGCTTCGGTCGGAACGATGTTCACCATGCGACGGTTGCGCTTGGTGGTGAACTCGACGGAGCCTGCTGCAAGAGCGAACAGGGTATCGTCGCCACCGCGGCCGACGTTCTCGCCGGGGTGGAACTTGGTGCCGCGCTGACGGATGAGGATCTCGCCTGCGTTCACCTTCTGGCCGCCGAAGCGCTTCACGCCGAGGCGCTTTGCTTCGGAGTCACGACCGTTGCTGGAGCTGGATGCACCCTTCTTGTGTGCCATGACGGTTTTTCTCCTTTAAGCCTTCTCGGCCTACTTGATGCCGCTAATCTTGATAACGGTCAGGTTCTGACGGTGACCCTGACGCTTCATGTAACGGCTCTTGTTCTTGTACTTCAGGTTACGGATCTTCGGGCCCTTGACGTGCTCGATAATCTCCGCGGAAACTTCCACCTTGGCAAGCTTGTCGGCGTCGGTGGTCACATCGGCGCCGTCGACGAGAAGAACCGGGGTGAGAGCCACGGACGAACCCGGCTCACCCTCGATCTTCTCGACCTTGACGAGGTCACCTTCGGCAACCTTGTACTGCTTGCCGCCGGTCTTGACGATCGCGTACATAGGAGGGCTACCCCTTTTTCTAAAAACTCGGCTCGGGCACTCAAGGCGCCCGATTTAAGGACTTGTACTTTATTTCATGCTGAACGCACTGCGAACAGCGACTGTCCAAGACTACCTTTATCGGCTAGCAAAACACAAACCGCTACTTTTTGTTTGTGCTCCGGCGTGTCGCGCGACGCCTCCGGCCCTTGCTTGTCGACGCCGCCTGGCGCTGCTCGGACTGGCGCTTCTCCGGCTGTCGCTTCTCGGACTGGCGCTTCTCCGGCGCCTGCTCCTTCGCGGGTGCCTGCTCCGCACGGCTGTTCTTGCGCACCACCCGGCGACGACCACGTCGGCGCCGCGGGGAGGAGTCCTCGGACTCGTCCTTATCCGCCTGCTGCTGCGACTCGGGGGCCGGCTCAGACTGCGGTGCGGGGCTACGGTTCTCCTCGGAGCGAGCGCCCCGCGTGGAGCTACGGCGCCTGCCGCCGCGGCTACGCCGCGAGGACTGGCGACGGGAACCATCACCGGAGTCGCGTGAGTCACGCGACTCCGCTGCGTCCTCGGTCTCCTCGGCCTTGTCAGCGCTGGGCTGGGCAGGCTCGAAGTCCTCGCGCTTGGGCGCGTGATCCGAGCGGGAGTTCCCGCGGGTAGCGCGCTTGCGGCGCGGGGAGCGTTCGAACTCCGCCATAGCCTCGTCGAAGCTGGCCGGGGTGTAGTCCGCACCCGAGGGCTCGTCCGGGTCTTCCGCATCGGCGGTGTGAACCGCCTTGGCGGCGATGGCCTGTACATCCTCGGCGCTGCTCTCTTCGGAGCGCTTCTTCTCGGAACGCTTCTTCTTGGCCGGCTCCTCAGCTTGGGCAGAGTCCTTATTATCAGCAGAACGCTTCGTGTTCGTGCGCTTGGTGCTGCGGCGACGGCCGCGGCGCTGACGCTTCTCGGATTTCTCTTCGCGCTCAGCGTTCTCCGCCGAGTCCTCCGCGTTATCCGCTTGGGAATTGAGCGAGATGACGGCGTCGGCAAGCTCCTCGATGCTCTTCTCCGACTCCTCCTCGCGGTGCATCGCGAGGGCTGCGGGGTGCGAAGCCGGATCGTGGGAGGAGTGCTTCTTGTCCTGCTTGTCGTTCTTCTCGTTCTTCTCACGACGCTCGGAGCGATCGGACTTCTCGCCCTTATCGCCGCGGCGGCGCGGCTTGCGCGTCGGCTGCTCGCTCTGCTCGACCGGGTCGGTGTGAATAATCAGGCCACGGCCATCGCAGTGCTCACACTCGGTGGCAAAGGTATCGAGCAGCCCGGTACCCAGCTTCTTGCGGGTCATCTGCACCAGACCCAGCGAGGTCACCTCGGACACCTGGTGGCGGGTACGGTCCCGGCCCAGTGCCTCCTTGAGGCGGCGCAGCACGAGATCCTGGTTCTCGGGCAGGACCATATCGATGAAGTCCACCACGATCATGCCGCCGAGGTCACGCAGGCGCATTTGGCGCACGATCTCCTCCGCAGCCTCGAGGTTGTTCTGGGTGACGGTCTCCTCAAGATTGCCGCCGGTGCCGGTGAACTTTCCGGTGTTCACATCCACCACGGTCATGGCTTCGGTGCGATCGATCACCAGGGTGCCGCCAGACGGCAGCCACACCTTGCGGGAGAGGGCCTTGGAGAGCTGCTCATCCACGCGGTAGTGCTCGAAGGCATCCACCCCACCGTGTTTGTTGGGGTCATACTTTTCCATGCGATCCTCCAGATCGGAGGCCACGGAGTGCACATAGGCGTAGACGGTATTCCACGCCTTCGAACCATCCACCACGAGGTGGGAGAAGTCTTCATTGAAGAGGTCGCGGATCACCTTCACCAGCATGTTGGGCTCTTCATACATGGCGACCGGCTTCGCACCCTTAGAGGACTTCTCCTTCTTGGTGCGCTCATCGATCTGCTCCCACTGGGCGTGCAGGCGGGCCACATCAGCAGCGATGGCCTCCTCGCTCACCCCTTCCGCAGCGGTGCGGATGATGGCCCCACCCTGCTCGGGAACAACGCGCTTGAGAATGTCCTTCAGCCGTGCCCGCTCCGGGGCGGGCAGCTTGCGGGAAATACCTGCGGTACGACCACCCGGGACATACACCAAGAATCGACCGGCCAGCGAGATCTGGGTGGAGAGGCGTGCACCCTTGTGCCCGATCGGGTCCTTCACCACCTGCACGAGCACCTGATCGCCGCTCTTGAGAGCGTGTTCGATGGTGCGACGACGCCCGCCGAGACCAGCGGCGCGCCAATCCACCTCACCGGCGTAGAGCACACCATTGCGGCCCTTGCCGATGTCGATGAACGCGGCCTCCATGCTGGGCAGCACATTTTGGACGCGGCCCAGATAGATATTGCCCACCATCGAGGACTGGGTATCGGAGGTCACGAAATGTTCCACCAGCATGCCGTCTTCCAGCACGCCCACCTGCGTCACCCGTCCTGGGTGATCGGTGCGTTCCTTCTCCCGCACCACCATGGTGCGCTCCACGGACTCGCGGCGCGCCAGGAACTCGGCCTCGCTGACGATATGGCGTTCATTCTTGCGCGCTTCTCGACGCTCACTCCGGCGGCGACGCTGCGCCTCCAAACGGGTCGAGCCCTTGATGGCCTTGGGCTCATCAATCGGTTCGGGATCGGCGTCCTTCTGCGGCGACTTCTTGGACTTTGCCGGCTTATCCTCGCGCTTGTCCTCATTCGACTTGCGGGACTTGCGCTCGCGCGGCTTGTCCTCGCGACGCGGCTTCTCCTTCTCCGCGGCCGGTGCGTCCTCCTCCGGGGTGGCGGCGTCGACGGCGGGAGGGATGAACAGCGGCATGGGCGCTGCTGCGGCGGAGGGATCCTCCGGCGCTGGGGTGATCTCGGGGACGATCTCCTCGAGGAGCTCCTCAGAGGCATAGCTCGCGAGCTGCTTGTCCACCTTTTCTTCGATCTGGCTGATCTCGTTTTTCACGTTGTTTTCCACGCGCTTACGGATCCGCACCTCCGGGGATTCCTCCCCGTTCTCGGGCTCCGGACCTGGGGTGTCGCTGCGGAGGGCCTCGAGCAGCTGGGCGGCCTCGTCCTTGGTGAGCGAGGACTGCGCCACCTTGACCAGTCCGATCTTGTCCAGCTCAATGATGAGTTCCTTGGAGCTCATTCCCAGCATCTTCGCCATGGCAAAGACTCGGGTTCGCTCCCCCAGCTGGTTGATATCAAGTTCAGTTGTGTTGGGCTTTTCGGCCACGTTCTACTCCTTTATGCGAATCCGCGAGGGAGCTCTGCTCGACCACGCGCGATTCAGATGGGGATGAAAGTTCGGTGTGAAGTTATTGCTTGGTGAAATCTCCGTCTTCCTATTGTGGCACATCCCCGAGCCCACCCTTGGAGTTAGACCGGCCCGGCGTTGCAGATCGCCCGAACCGAACACATGTGTGGCAGGTAACACAGCTAGCGGGGTAGGGATCCCCTTCACGCCCGCGTTAATCTAAAGAGAAATTCAACACGTTGCATCAAGGTGAGGAGAAACAGCGTCATGCTGATAGGTATCCCGCGGGAGACCGATCCCGCACAGCCCCTCGTCTCCGCCACCCCTGATACCGTCGCCAAGCTCTTAAAAAAGGGTTTTGAGGTGCAGGTTCAGCGGGGCGCCGGTGTGGCCAGCGCCTATCCGGACGAGCTGTATGAGCAGGCTGGGGCACAGCTGGTGGGAGAGGACGTCTGGCATGCAGACATCGTCACGTGTCTCGATACCCCGGACAAAGAATCACTCAGCGCCCTGCGGTCGGGGGCCACGCTCATCGCCCGCATGGACCCCGCCCGCAATGAGGATGTACTGACGTATCTGAGCGAACGCGGCATCACCGCGCTCGCTATGGACGCTATTCCCCGCATCTCTCGCGCCCAGTCCATGGATGTCCTCTCCTCCATGGCCAATATTGCCGGCTATCGCGCCGTGATTGAGGCGGCCACCGCCTTTGGCCGGCTCTTCACCGGCCAAGTCACCGCCGCCGGTAAGATGCCGCCGGCCACCGTCTACGTCATCGGCGCGGGCGTGGCGGGGCTTGCCGCTATCGGCACCGCCCACTCGATGGGCGCAATTGTGCGCGCTACTGATCTGCGCCCCGAAACGGCCGAACAAGTGGAGTCCATGGGGGCAGAGTTTGTGCCCATCCCCGTGGCTGCGGAGACCTCCACGGATGGCTATGCCAAGGAGATGACCTCCGCCCAGGCCGAGGCCGCCGCTCAGCTCTACGCCCGCGAAGCCGCCGGCGCCGATATCGTCATTACCACCGCCAGCATCCCGGGCCGGCGCGCCCCTATCCTGCTGCGGGGTGAGGATGTGGCACAGATGGCTCCCGGCAGTGTGATCGTGGATATGGCCGCCGCCAGTGGCGGCAACTGCGAGCTCACCCGCCCCGGTGAGGTTGTGACCACAGCCGGCGGGGTCACCATCTTAGGCTTCAAGGATCTCGCGGGCCGCCTGCCCGCGCAGGCCAGCCAGCTCTATGGCCAAAATATCGTCAATCTCCTCGGCCTGCTCTGCCCCGAGCGCAACGGCCAGATTGCCTTGGATCTTGAGGATGAGATTATCCGCGCCATCACCGTCACTCACGACAACCAGATCTACTGGCCGCCGCCTCCGGTAACGGTATCCCACACGCCGCAGGCGCCCGCAGCGGAACCGGCGCCAGCAGAACCTGCAGAAGAACCGAAGACGGCGTCTTCTCGCCTCTGGTATCTCCTCGGCGCGGTGGCGGCAGTGGCATTAGTACTGTCGAGTCCACTCGCGGTGGCCTCGCACTATATCGTGCTGCTGCTCGCGATCGTGGTGGGCTTTTATGTGATCACCGCAGTCACACACTCGCTGCACACACCACTGATGAGTGAGACCAATGCGATCTCCGGCATTGTGATTCTCGGCGCGATCCTGCAAGTGGGATCCACGAATGTGCTGGTATCGGCCTTGTCCTTTGTGGCCATCATGGTGGCCTCGATCAATATTTTCGGCGGGTTCCACGTGACCTCCCGCATGCTCACCATGTTCCGGCAGGAGGGGTAGACAATGGATAGCGCACTTCTTATCGAACGCATCACTCAGGTCGCGTATCTGGCGGCGGCGCTGCTCTTTATTCTCGCGCTCGCGGGACTATCGCGACAAAGCACCGCGGCCCGCGGTAATCGCTTCGGCGCCCTCGGCATGGCCATTGCGGTACTTGCCACCATCGCCCAGGCACTGATGAACTCCACCGCCGACCCCGTCCACTACCGCTCTCCCGTGGTCACGCTGCTGCTGGTGGTCCTGGCCATGGCGCTCGGCGGGCTCATCGGCTGGGTACGGGCGAATAAGGTGGAGATGACCGGCATGCCCGAGCTCATCGCCGCCCTGCACAGCTTCGTGGGTCTCGCCGCGGTGCTCATCGGATTCAATTCCTACCTGCACGCCCATGCCGTGCCCGCGGATATGCTGGGCTTCCACTTGGGCGAGGTGAGCGTGGGCATCTTTATCGGTGCCGTCACCTTCACCGGCTCCATCGTGGCCTATCTCAAGCTCTCCGCACGCATGAAGGGTGCACCGCTGGAGCTGCCCGGCCGCAATATGATCAACCTCGCGATCGTGGTACTCGCGCTGCTGGCGACGGTGGTATTTATCCGCATCGGCGAGTCCCACTCGGTGTGGGCATGGATGGCGCTGCTGCTGGTGACCATCCTCGCGCTCATCCTCGGCCTGCACTTGGTGGCAGCGATCGGCGGCGGCGATATGCCCGTGGTGGTGTCCATGCTCAACTCCTACTCGGGATGGGCGGCCGCAGCCGCCGGCTTCATGCTGAGCAATAACCTGCTCATTATTGTCGGTGCGCTCGTCGGTTCCTCTGGTGCCTATCTCTCCTACATCATGTGTCAGGCGATGAATCGCTCCTTCATCTCGGTGATCCTCGGCGGTTTTGGTGCCGAATCGGCCAGCTCTGGGGCGCAGCAGGACATGGGTGCACATACGGAAACCACCCCCGAGGAGGTGGCGCAGCTGCTGGCCACGGCACGCACAGTGATGATCACCCCGGGCTATGGCATGGCGGTGGCCCAAGCCCAGTACCCGGTGGCCGCGCTCACCGCTGCCCTGCGGGAGCGTGGCGTGGAGGTACGCTTCGGCATTCACCCCGTGGCGGGGCGTCTACCCGGGCATATGAACGTCCTTCTCGCCGAGGCCAAGGTGCCCTATGACATCGTGCTGGAGATGGACGAAGTCAATGATGACTTCGCTGATGTGGATGTGGTGTTGGTGATCGGCGCTAATGACACCGTCAATCCCATTGCTTATGAGCCGGGCTCCCCGATTGCCGGCATGCCGGTGCTCAAAGTATGGGAGGCACAACGGGTGGTGGTATTCAAACGCTCCATGGGCGCCGGCTACGCCGGAGTGCCCAATCCGCTGTTCTACAAAGACAACACCGATATGCTGCTCGGCGATGCCCGGGCGTCGGTGGAGGCCATCCGCGCTGCACTGGATTAGCCCGCATACGCCAACAGCCCTTCCCGCCAAGCGGCGGGGAGGGCTGTTATGTATGAAGCGCGGGGTTTAGAGGTTCGGGAACCAGATGGAGATCTCACGCTCGGCGGACTCGGGAGAGTCGGAGCCGTGCACCACGTTCTCGGCTACCTCCAGGGCGTAGTCGCCGCGGATGGAGCCCGGGGCGGCCTTGGACACCGGATCGGTGCCGCCGGCCAGCTGGCGCCATGCCTCGATGGCGCGGGGCCCCTCCACCACACCAGCGATCAGCGGTGCGGAGGTGATGAAGTCCACCAGCTCGCCGAAGAAAGGCTTATCGGAGTGCTCGGCATAGTGCTTCTCGGCGGTCTCCTTATCGGCGACGCGCAGATCCAGTGCCGCGAACTTCAGGCCTTTGCGCTCGATACGGGCGATAATCTCGCCCACCAGTCCACGGTTCACACCGTCGGGCTTAATCAGGATGAGTGTACGTTCAGTCATGGTTTCCTACTCTAATGCACCAAGATCGCGCGCGGGCAGAATCCTCCCCAACGCCGGCGTGAATGCAGGTCAGAGCCCGTCGACGTAGTCGATGGCCTCTTGGAGGGTGACCCGGCGGTCATAGCGCCGCACCTGTTTGACGGCCGCCGCGGTGTCCGTGGCTTTGAGTTCACGCACATGCCGACGCTGCTCGACGCCGAGCTCCACGGGGCGCGGGTTCTTCGCCCGGGTGTACTGCGACCAGGAGGTGACCGCGAAGATCACCAGCAGGATGAGGCTGGCGATAAACATCCAGCCACCGAAGTTGCCGTCGATAAGCATGAGCACCACCCCGATGGCAGTGATGACTACTCCGAGGAGGCTGATGATTATTTCTTTATTCATGTCGCTCCTTATCGAGGGCGGCTTTGACCGCCTTGGCCCCGGCGCCGGGAAACCAATACGCGAGCCGGGTGGCCGCGGCGGGATCGTCGAGCTCTGCCAGCTGCTTCCGCTGCGGCCGAGACAGCCGGATGATGCCGCGCTGCTCTTCTCGGCGATGCCGCGTCCATGCGGCGAGTATCACCGGCATGAGCACCAATAACGCCAGGGTAATGAGGGGATGCGCCCCGAGCAGCGAGGCGCCCACGATCAGCGCCGATAGGCCGATGAGCTGATAGAGATCGCGTTGGGAATTACGCATAGGTCTTCCCCGCTTTAGGTGTGCTGGCTGGCGAGATAGCCGCGCCGCATCCGCTCAAGAATGTTCTTGCGCAGGTAGAATACATAGGCCCACACCACGATGAAGACCACGGCCATGATGCCCATGGACACGTGCACGATAATCCCTGCCAGGGCGAAGATTTGGAGCACCCAAATGGCGGGCAGCGCCCAGCGGGCTTTCATCATGAAGGCCAGCACCATATGCGCCACGCCGACCGCGCTCACATACACCCAGTTGAAAGTGGTCCAATAGGAGCCGCCATCCACGCGCAGGATCACGGTGAGTACCAGCAGCAAAGAGATGGACTCCATGCTCAAAATGCCCGCCATCACCCCGCGCAGACCCTTCATGGGGTCTTTATCGGGGGCATGGCCTGGACCGAGGGGACCATATTCCACGTTCTTGCTCATGTTGGTTCCTTTCCAAACAGGGCGCGGGCCTCCCCGGCGGTGACCACCGATCCGGTAATCACCACACCGGAGCCAGAGACCATCTCCCCTACCTCGCCGGTGTCTTCGGCCAACTCGATGGCTAGCTCGACGGCGGTGGGCAGCTGCTCGGCCACATGCACGCGCTCTTCCCCGAAGATTTCGCGGGCGATCTCCGCGAGCTCATAGACATCGCTGGCCCGCGGCGAGGTGTTCTGGGTAATAACCACCTCATCCAGCACCGGCTCGACCGCCTGCATCAGGCCGCGGGCGTCCTTATCTCCGAGAATCCCGAGCACGCCGACGAGGCGGCGGAAGTTGAAGTCGCGGTCGAGTGCCTGGGCCAGTGCTGCCGCGCCGTGCGGGTTGTGGGTGGCATCGACGAACACGCTCGGGGTGGAGCGCACGCGCTCCAAACGGCCAGGGGAGCTGACCGTGCCGAAGCCCTCGCGCACCGTGTTCAGATCGAGGGGGCGTCCCGGACCGGCGCCGAAGAATGCCTCCACGGCGGCCAGAGCGCAGGCAGCATTGTGTGCCATGTGTGCACCCGAGAGCGGCAGGAAAATATCCTCATAATCCCCAGCTAGGCCGCGGATGCTGATGTCTTGGCCGCCCACCGCCACGGTGGAGCTGAGTACGCCGCACTCGTGGCCATAGCGGGCCACGGCGGCATCGGATTCCACGGCGCGGTGCAGCACCACGTCCATCGCCGCCGGCTCCTGATTGCCCACGACCACCACATTATCGGGCGGGGTGAGTAGATCGGAGGCATCCCAGCGGGGCTTGATGATGCCAGCTTTTTCCGCGGCGATCTCCTCGAGGGTGTCGCCGAGATAGTCCGTGTGATCGACCCCGATGGGCATAATCACGGCCACATCCGCGTTGATCACGTTGGTGGCATCCCAGCGGCCGCCCATGCCCACTTCCACCACGGCGACGTCCACGGGGGCGTCGGCGAAGGCGGCGTAGGCCATGGCGGTGAGCACCTCGAACTTGGACATGGGCACCTCCGAGGAGGCGTCCACCATCTCCACGTAGGGCTTGATCTCCTCCCAGGTGCGCACATAGTCGCGCGGGTGGATCGGCTGGCCGTCGATGGCGATGCGCTCGGTCACCAGCTGCAGATGCGGGCTAGTGGTGCGGCCGGTACGCCGGTGGAACGCCCGCAGCAGGGATTCGATCATCCGCACCGTGGAGGTTTTACCATTGGTGCCCGCCACGTGAATGGTGGGATAGCTGCGCTGCGGCGAACCCAGCAGATCCATGAGCTTTTCGATGCGCTCCAGGCTGGGATCCAGCTTGGTTTCTGGCCAGCGCAGATCCAGCTCCGCCTCGCAGGCGGCGAGCGCCTGCATATCCGCAGGCGTGATCTCCTGGGATTCTGGCTGCTCTACCTCCTGGTTGACGTCGATAGGCAAACTCAACCCGGTCTCGGAGAGTTCTAGCTCTCCGAATTCTTCCTGATCCTTCATGAGAGCTGCTCAAGTCGCTTGCTAATGCGGTCGAACTCTTCGCGGGCCACCTGCTGGCGGGTGCGAATCTTCTCCACCACGGCCTCGGGGGCCTTGGCGAGGAAGTTCTCATTGCCCAGCTTCTTCGCGGTGGTCTCGAGTTCCTTCTCGGCGTTCTTCAGATCCTTTTCCAAGCGCTTGCGCTCGGCCGCAGTGTCCACGGTGCCGGAGGTATCGAGGTCCACGCTGACGGTGGCGGCGCTGAGGCGCACCTCCACGCTGGCGCTGGCATTGAAGCCCTCACCGGGGGCATCGAGGCGCGCCAGGGAGGTGATGATCTCGCGCTGGTTATCGAGGTCGGCGCGGGCAAAGTCCACCCGAGCCGGCACCTTCTGCGAGGGCTTGACGCCTTGATCGGAGCGGAAGCGGCGGATCTCGGTGATGAGCTTGACCGTATCGTCGATGCGGCGCTGCGCGGTCTCATCGCTGTCTCGCTCCTCGGCCTCCGGCCAGGAGGCGATCACGAGGCTCTCGCCATCAGTGAGCGCGGTCCACAGCACCTCGGTGACGAAGGGCATGGTGGGGTGCAGCAGCCGCAGCACGGTGTCGAGGGCGTGGCCCAGCACCCGCTGGGTGATGGCGCCACGGTGACGCTCGGCCTCGCTGGCGGTGTCGTTATCGCGCGGGATCTGCACCTTGGCGATCTCGAGGTACCAGTCGCAGAGCTCGTCCCAGGTGAAGTGGTAGAGCTCCTCATTCGCCTTCGCGAATTGATAGTCGTCGAGATAGCGATTGACGGTGCCCACCACCTCGTTGAGGCGGTCGAGGATCCACCGGTCGGCATCGCTCAGCTCGGCGCGTGCGGGCAGCTCGCCCACCTCGGCGCCATTCATCAGGGCGAAGCGGGTGGCGTTGAATAGCTTGGTGGAGAAGTTGCGGGCGCTCTGGGCGGCATCCTCACCCAGGGGCAAATCCACCCCAGGGTTGGCGCCGCGGGCAAGAGCGAAGCGCAGGGCATCGGCGCCGAAGCGCTCCACCCACTCCATCGGATCAATGCCATTGCCCAAAGACTTCGACATCTTGCGGCCACGCTCATCGCGCACCAGGCCGTGCAGGTAGAGGTCGCGGAAGGGAATCTGCGGACGCCCCTCCGCCGCGGTACCCAACTCGGTTTGGGTGGCGGCGAAGGTGCCGAACATCATCATGCGCGCCACCCAGAAGAAGAGGATGTCATAGGCGGTCACCAGCACCGAGGTGGGATAGAACTTGGCCAGCATCTCGGTATCGGCGGGCCAACCCATGGTGGAAAACGGCCACAGCGCCGAGCTGAACCAGGTGTCCAATACATCGGGGTCCTGCTCATAGCCGGCGGGGGCTTCCTCGCCTGGGCCGAGGCAGAGCACATCGCCCTCGGGGCCGTACCAGATGGGGATGCGATGCCCCCACCACAGCTGGCGGGAGATGCACCAATCGTGCATATTGTCGACCCACTCGAAGTAGCGCGGCTCCAAGGAGGTGGGGTGCACGGCGGTATCTCCCTCGCGGATCGCGTCGCCGGCCATGCGGGCCAGCTCCTCGACCTTCACCCACCACTGCTGGGACAGGCGCGGCTCGATCGGCTCGCCGCTGCGCTCGGAGTGGCCCACGGAGTGCACATAGGGCCGGATTTCCTTGACGATGCGTCCCTCGGCGGCGAGCGCCTCGCGCACGGCGACGCGGGCCTCTTCGCGGGTCAGGCCATCGAATTGGGTGCCGGTATCGGCGATGCGGCCCTTCTTGTCCATGATGATGGGCATGTCCAGATCGTGGCGCAGGCCCATCTCATAGTCATTGGGATCATGGGCCGGGGTGATCTTCACCGCGCCGGTACCGAACTCCGGGTCCACATAATCATCGGCGATGACCTGCAGGGAGAGATCATCACGGAAGGGGTGCGGCAGGGTGGTGCCGACGAGATCGCGGTAGCGCTCATCATCGGGGTGGACGGCCACGGCGACATCGCCGAGCATCGTCTCTACACGGGTGGTGGCCACAATGACGTGCGGCTCGGCATCGTCGAGGGAGCCATAGCGCATGGAGACGAGCTCGCCTTCCACGTCCTTGTACTCGACCTCGATATCGGACACGGCTGTCTCCAGCACCGGCGACCAGTTGACCAAGCGGTTCGCCCGGTAGATCATGCCGGCGTCATAGAGCTGCTTGAAGATGGTCTGTACCGCCTCGGACAGTCCCTCGTCCATGGTGAAGCGTTCCTTGGACCAATCCACGGAGTCACCGATGGCGCGCATCTGGCGGGTAATGGTGCCGCCGTATTGGCGCTTCCACTCCCAGACCTTCTCGACAAACTCCTCGCGGCTGTAGTCGAAGCGATCCTTGCCCTCGGTCTCCTTGAGCATCGCCTCCACCTTGGTCTGGGTGGCGATGCCCGCGTGGTCCATGCCCGGCAGCCACAGCACCTCATAGCCCTGCATGCGCTTGCGGCGCACGATGGAGTCCATCAGGGTGTGGTCGAGCGCGTGGCCCATGTGGAGCTGGCCGGTGACATTCGGCGGCGGCAGCACAATAGAAAACGGCGGCTTCTCGGAGGCCGGGTCCGCAGTAAAGTATCCGGCGTCTACCCACCGCTGGTAGAGCTCGGGTTCAACGGTCGATGGGTCCCAGCTTTGTGGAAGCTGCTCGCTGCGGTTGGCCATACGGGTTGGCACTCCCCCTTCAAGATAGAAGTCGTTCGTATTTCTCCCATCTTAGCCCGTCGCTTATCGACGCCCACCCGAGCCTTTAAGGCATGAGCAAACGAGCCAAATGGGCGAACTGCTCATCGCTGATGGTGTAGCGCACCCGCCGACCCTGCTGATAACGATGAATGAGCCCCACCTCGTGCAACTTCTTGAGGTGATGGCTCACTGTGGGCTGGGAAATCTCCAGAATCTCTTCCAATTGTGCCGAGGACATCGAGCTATCCGAGGCCACGAGAGAGAGCAGGCGCAGGCGGGTGGGATCACCCAAGACCTTGAAGGCTGCGGCAATGGCCGCGGACTCGTGTGGGGAGAGGTGGTGGCTATTGAGCGAGCGCTCAACCGGAAGCTCACTGGTGCGCGTCGGGGCGCTCATCTTAGTCCTCCTAATTTTAGGTTTGGCTAACTTTGTCTAATGTACATCGCCGCAGAAGGAGGAAGCAAGCAAAAACCGCCAGATCCCACATAAGGGAATCTGGCGGTAGCAGGAGTGCGCACCCGCTGGGGCGCACGAGGTTTAGAGCAGGCCGGCGTTCTCTACGGCGGCGCGCTCCCCGAGCAGCTCCTTGACGTTCGCGGCAATACGCTCAGCCTGGAACTCGGAGGTCTCGAGACCCTCGACGATCTTCCACTCACCGTTCTCACAGATGGTGGGCTGGCCGGCGAGGATGCCCTCGGGCACGCCATAGGCGCCGGTGCCCGGAACCGCGGCGGAGGCCCAGCTGCTGGTGCCGTTGATCCAGTCGTGCATGTGGTCAATGGCGGAGGAGGCAGCGGAGGCAGCGGAGGACTTGCCGCGCACCTCGATAATTTCTGCACCACGCTTGGCCACGCGCGGCACGAACTCGTTGACGTACCACTCGTGATCCACCAGATCGGAGACCTTCTCGCCATTCACGGTGGCGTAGGTGATGTCCGGGAACTGGGTGGCGGAGTGGTTGCCCCAGACGACCATGTTCTCGAAATCGGCGGAATCCTTGTCCAGCTTGGTGGCCAGCTGCGAAATGGAACGGTTGTGATCCAGGCGCATCATGGCGTTGAAGCGCTCGTGGGGCACGTCCTTGGCGGCAGACATGGCGATCAGGGCGTTGGTATTGGCCGGGTTGCCCACCACGAGCACGCGCACATCATCAGCGGCGTGATCGTTAATAGCCTTGCCCTGCGGGCCAAAGATCTTGCCATTGGCCTGCAGCAGCGCGGAGCGCTCCTCGCCCTTGCCGCGGGGCTTGGCGCCCACGAGGAACGCTGCGTTAGCGCCATCGAAGGCTACAGCGGCGTCATCGGTGATGTCGATGTTCTTCACCAGCGGGAAGGCGGAATCCAGCAGCTCCATGGCCACGCCCTCCGTGGCCTTGACGGCCTCAGGGATCTCGAGGAGCTTCAGCTCCACGGGAACATCCTTGCCGTAGACATCGCCGTTGGCGATGCGCCACAGCAGGGAGTAGGAGATCTGGCCGGCGGCACCGGTGACGACGATTTTCTTGGGGGACTGGGACATGATGTGGCCTTGCCCTTTCTTAGTAGAGTACTTTGAGCCCAGCATAGCGAGTCCGATCGTGTTTTGCTTGTTTGATTGCACACATCACATGTCTGAAATCTGGGATAATACCCACGGAAACACCACAAACTCGGAACTTTCCTGTCCGAACCCTTGCGTGTAGGCCAACAAAACGGGCATGGTGCTGGCCCCGCCGAGTGAGCGTCGATAAGCGAAAAAGTACGGATCTAACACCACACGCGGGTGAGGGAATTCCAACCCCTAAATGGTGTGACGAGCTTCGTACTCGCGGTCGGAAGAATATGCGGGTAGTACCATAATTTGGGGTGGAAAAGACGCCACCCCTGCCCGTTGTGCTTCACCGCGAGGAGCGTGAGGGCACGATTGAATAGTTGAAGGAACACCGCACGTGACGGCCGCACGACCCACCCAGAACGGACGTCAGTGGCCCGATCTCAAGGAGGATAACGCGCAATCATGACATCTGACTCCTCGCCCTATAAATACACCTCTGCGGACGCCGCGCAGTCCTCGGTGTATGCGGGAGAAGATCTCGCTCCCTTGAACTTCGAAGATGGCAGCATGCCACTACCCACCACCCCCGAGGCGGACTCCGCCGCGGCCACCGCCCCAGAGAATGAGGAGGGCGTCACTCCGGAGCATGTGGTGAAGGTAGCGCTGCGCACATTCGCCACGCACGGCTTCAAAGATTCCCGGCTCAAGGCCATCGCCAGCGAGTCCGGGATGTCCAAGCGCATGATCCACTATCACTTTGGCGATAAGCGCGGGCTGTATGTGCGGGTGATCCAGCGCGCCATCGCCGATCTGCGCCCAGTCATTGATGAACAGGCCCTCGAGACCGCCGTGCCGGTGGAGGGTATGCGCTCCATGGCGGAAGCGATCTATGACCAAATCACCGCGCACCCCCTGGCGGCACGGCTATTGGTGATGGAATCCCAGCAGAATCAGGCCAATATGGAGCTCTCCGGCCCCTTCGCGGATCAGTCCCAGGCGATGCTGCACATGGAGAAGCTGCTGATGCTCGGCCAGGATTCGGGAGCATTCCGGCCGGGAATTTCGGTGATCGATATCTACACCATCATCATCGCGCCCACGCTCATGCGCAGCACCTACTATTCCGCATACCTCAATCTCTACAACGTGAACCTCTTGTCCCAGGAGAATACCGAGGGCATGCGCCGCATGGCGGTGGATACTGTGCTGAGCTTCTTGACCTCCAATATGCAGTCCAGCGGCGGGATGAGCTATCTCAGCGCCGATGCCACCACGCATCTCAAGCACGACAATCAGGCCGGCGGCGAGGACATCTATTCCATGGAAGACAGCCTCTACGGCAGCTCTTAGGATCGGCGCTTATCGACGCCACCCTCCCCCAGCCATCCTCACACCAAAAAAGGCCAGCCCCTCGGGGCTGGCCTTAAATTGTCTGCCGCTAGGGCGCCACTAGGGCGCCGCGGTCTTAGGCAGTTTTTTCCGCGCCGTCTCCCTCTGCGGAGTATTCCGGCTCCTCTTCGCCACGGGCGGCGGGGCCGGTGATCGTGACGGTGGAGACATCCTCGCGATCTGGGACCGTGTACATGATCGGCACCAAAATCTCTTCCATAATTGCGCGCAGGCCGCGGGCGCCGGTCTTGCGCTCCAGGGCCTGATCGGCGATGGAGGCCAATGCCTCCTCCGTGAAGTGGAGGGACACCCCATCCATCTCGAAGAGCCGCTCATACTGCTTCACCAGGGCGTTGCGCGGCTCGGTGAGAACCTTCACCAACGCCTCGCGGTCGAGGTTGCCCACCGATGCCACGACGGGCAAACGGCCAATGAACTCGGGGATCAGCCCAAACTTCACCAGATCCTCCGGGCGCACCTCGGTGAAAATATTCTCCGTGGTCTCCGGCTTGAGGGAGCGCACCTCAGCACCGAAGCCCAAGCCCTTCTTACCGCGGCGCTCCTCGATCACCTTCTCCAAACCAGAGAATGCACCGGCCACGATGAAGAGAATATTAGAGGTATCCAGCTGGATGAACTCTTGGTTCGGGTGCTTGCGCCCACCCTGCGGTGGGATAGCAGCCACGGTGCCTTCCAGGATCTTCAACAGAGCCTGCTGCACGCCCTCGCCCGAGACATCGCGGGTGATGGAGGGGTTTTCGGACTTTCGCGAGATCTTGTCGATCTCATCGATGTAGATGATGCCCGTTTGCGCGCGATCCACATCAAATTCTGCGGCCTGCAGCAGCTTCAGCAGAATGTTCTCCACGTCCTCGCCCACATAGCCGGCCTCGGTGAGGGAGGTGGCGTCGGCGATAGCGAAGGGAACATTGAGCAACCGAGCCAAGGTTTGGGCGAGATAGGTCTTGCCCGAACCGGTGGGCCCCAACATGAGGATATTGGACTTGGCGATCTCCACCTCGTCCTCATCCATGGAGAAGGAGGCGCCGACCTGGCGCATGCGCTTGTAGTGGTTGTACACCGCCACAGCGAGAACCCGCTTGGCCTCGTCTTGCCCGATCACGTACTCATCAAGGAACTCCGCGATCTCCCGCGGGCGAGGCAGGCGGCTCTCCTCCGCCTCCTCTTGGGCGGCGGTATTGAGCTCCTCCTCGATGATCTCATTACACAGCTCGATGCACTCATCGCAGATGTAGACTCCGCCACCTGCAATGAGCTTTTTCACCTGCTTCTGGCTCTTTCCACAGAAGGAGCACTTCAACAGGTCAGCAGTCTCTTGCATATGTGCCATAAGCTGGAAAAACCCTCATTTAAGTCTCGTGTGTTGTGCGGCAGGAGCCGAGTGCGTCCTACCTACTCTAGCGCCTCCACCCCTAGGAGAGGCAGCGGCAGCGCCGAGCACACCATCCTTCAACCATTCTGCACCCGGAGCTATTCCTCACCCCGTGCACGGCCCCACCCCGCGGTGCCGATGGAACCTCCAGCAGGAAAGTATTAAGAAATGCAACCCTTTCTTTAACGTGATTTACATCTCCCCTTAATTGCAATTAAACACATTAAAAAGCAGGTCTCAGTGAAATATGGCGATTGTGCACCACTTCCATAATCGTCACATATCTATAACATTCTCAGATTTAATTTGATATTGGACGAATGGGCACTACAGTTAGGGCAGAAGGCCTGCTGCACAGCCTAACAGCCCAGCATGGCCCGATTTTCTCAACAAACCTATTTACTCAAGGAGTTAAATTATGCGTAAAAACACCCTGCGCACCGTTACCGCCATCGCTGGTTCCACCCTATTGCTTGGCCTTGCCGCCTGCTCTAGCGATGACGCCTCTGACGCCGTATCCGATGCCACCGATTCCGTCAGCTCTGCCGCCTCTGAGGTCAGCGACGCCGCCGGCGACGCCAAGGACGAGGCCGAGGATGCCGCTGGCGACGCCAAGGACAAGGCTGAGGATGCCGCTGGCGACGCCAAGGACAAGGCTGAGGATGCCATGGACGACGCCAAGGACGCTATGGACCACAAGGATGCCATGGATGTCGCCGAGGCTGACCTGCCCTCCGAGATCACCGAGGCCGCTGAGTCCTACGACATGTACGGCGAGAACGCCGGAGCTTTCGTCTCCGCTTATGAGCGCGACGGCGTGACCGTTGCCGAGTACGAGAACGCTGCCTTCGTCAAGAGCGACGCCGGCACCTACCCCGTCATCGGCGGTATGTGGAAGGTATGGCAGAACGAGGGCGGCCTGGACTCCGAGATCGGCGCCCCGACCGAGGCTGAGCGCGAGGTCGATGGCGGCTGGGAGCAGACCTTCACCGGCAAGACCATTCACATCATGCCGAATGAAGAAGGCACCTTCGTTGAGTCCTTCAGCTAATAGGCATTCGCTGAGCATCCACCTCCGCCGCTAGGCGGTCCCAGCTGGGTGCTCGCAACACAGCTCCCCTCCTCGCCTATGCGAGGAGGGGAGCTGTTGTCTGTGTGGTGCACGCGCGCTCCGGCAGCCGCCGCTGACGCCGCCACGCCATGACAACGGCGGGCGATACCCTCTGTCAGGGAAGGTATCGCCCGCCGTTGTGTGCAGGCTCTGGACGGACTAGCCGTTGAGCTTGCGGTAGTCGAAGACTTGG
Organism: Corynebacterium sp. TAE3-ERU2; assembly: GCF_019209955.1. Lineage (NCBI taxonomy): Bacteria > Bacillati > Actinomycetota > Actinomycetes > Mycobacteriales > Corynebacteriaceae > Corynebacterium > Corynebacterium sp. TAE3-ERU2. Next base: position 519,177 of record NZ_JAHUTL010000001.1, read on the forward strand.
TCCACGATGCCGTAGTCCTTGGCCGCCTCGGCGGTGAGGATCTTATCGCGGTCGGTATCAATACGGATCTGCTCCGCGCTCTGACCGGTGTGACGGGCCAGCGTCTCCTCCATGAGGGTGCGCATGCGCTCGATCTCCGCAGCCTGGATCTCGAGATCCGAGACCTGGCCCTGAATGCCCTGGGTGGCGGGCTGGTGAATAAGCACGCGGGCATTCGGCAGCGCGGCACGCTTACCGGGGGCGCCGGCGGCGAGCAACACGGCGGCCGCGGACGCAGCCTGGCCGAGGCAGACGGTCGATACGTCGGGGCGGACGTACTGCATGGTGTCATAAATCGCCATCAGCGAGGTGAAGGATCCGCCGGGGCTATTGATGTACATGGTGATATCGCGGTCCGGGTCCTGCGACTCCAGCACCAGCAACTGCGCCATGATGTCATTGGCCGAGGTGTCATCCACCTGGGCGCCGAGGAAGATGATGCGCTCCTCGAAAAGCTTGTTATAAGGATTCGACTCCTTGGTGCCATAAGCGGACTGCTCAAGGAAGGACGGCAGGATATAGCGGGACTGTGGCATCTGCATAGTGAAAGGCTCCTTATTCGTGGGGGTGGATTAGTTATTAATAGCGCCCTTGGCGGACTCGATCACGTGATCCACGAAACCATAGTCCTTCGCCTGCTGGGCGGTGAACCAGCGGTCACGGTCGGAGTCTTTCACAATCTGCTCCACGGGCTGGCCGGTGTGCTCGGCGATGAGCTCGGCCATTTCCTTCTTGGTATAGGCGAACTGTTCCGCCTGAATAGCGATATCCGCCGCGGTGCCTCCCACGCCTGCGGAGGGCTGGTGCATCATGATGCGGGCGTGGGGCAAAGCGAAGCGCTTGCCCTTGGTGCCGGCAGAAAGCAGGAACTGCCCCATCGATGCCGCAAGGCCCATGCCATAGGTGGCAACGTCGCACGGGGCGTACTTCATGGTGTCGAAGATAGCCATGCCGGCGGTGACGGAACCACCAGGGCTATTGATGTAGAGGGAAATGTCCCGGTTAGGGTCCTCTGCCGAGAGCAACAAAATCTGGGCGCAGAGCTTGTTGGCAATCTCATCGTCCACCTGGCTTCCGAGGAAGATGATGCGCTCGCGGAGGAGGCGCTCAAAGACGGAGTCGCTCAGGTTGAGTCCTGCGGCTGCGTTGGTCATGTGTGGGGTGGTCATTGTTTCTCCTTTGAATCCCAATATCTCGTCACTTCAGGCTACCGCTGTGGCGGGAGCCGAGTCAGCTTTGTTCGCTCACAGCTTAGGGGTGTCTCCCACAGTGCCACGACGTACCGAAGAAAACGAAAGGCAGCACCGCACCCATGCGGTGCGGCACTGCCTCAAGGCTTTGCGCTGCAGTCTCGAATTTACTCGGACTCAGCTTCGGACTCGGACTCCGGCTCCTCATCGCCGAAGTACTGGGCCGGATCCACCTCGTTGCCCTCGGTGTCCTTAACGCTCACCTTGCAGATGGCCTCGGCGAGAGCCTTGCCGCGGCGCACATCAGCGAAGAGCGCGCCGAGCTGACCGGACTGCTGCAGCTGGCCGAAGAACTGGGCCGGCTCCATGCCGTAGCGCTGGGCGGTGAACATGATGTGATCGGACATCTCCTGCTCGGTGACCTCCGGCTCGAGCTCCTCGGCCAGACGGTCGAGGAAGAGCTGGTTGCGCACTGCATCCTCGGCGGAGTTGCGGGCGTCCTCGTCGAACTTCTCACGGCTGGTGCCCTGAGCCTCGAGGAGGGTGTCCAGGATCTTCTCGTCGCCGCCGACCTGCTGCAGCAGCTGGTCGCGCTGAGCCTTGACCTGCTCCTCGACGACGCCTTCCGGCAGCGGGAACTCGGACTGGGAGAGCGCTGCGGAGAGAACCTCATCGCGAATAGCGGCGGCCTGGCCGCCCTTGGCGTCCTCTTCCACCTTCTTCTCGAGGGACTCGCGGAGCTCCTCCACGGTGTCGAACTCAGAGGCCATCATGGCGAACTCATCGTCCACCTCGGGAAGCTCGCGCTCCTTGACGGACTGCAGGGTGACGGTGATCTCGCCCTGCTCGCCGGCGTGCTCGCCCATGTGCAGCTCGGACTCGAAGGTGGCGGACTCGCCAACGGAGAGACCGGTGAGGGCCTCGTCCAGACCCTTAATCAGGTCATCGGAACCGATGTTGTAGGACATGCCCTCGGTCTTGGAGTCCTCGATGACCTCGCCGTCGACCTCGGCGTGGAGGTCGATGCTCACGAAGTCACCCTCCTGAGCGGCGCGCTCCACGGTCTTGAGGGTGCCGAAACGGGAACGAAGCTCCTCGAGCTCCTTCTCCACAGCGGCGTCCTCTACCTTCAGCGGCGGCACCTCGACGTTAATGTCCTCGAAGGACGGGAGGGTGATCTCGGGGCGGACGTCCACCTCGGCGACGAACTCGACGAGCTCGCCGTCTTCGATCTTGGTGATGTCAATCTCGGGCTGGCCGAGCACCACGAGCTCATTTTCTTCCACAGCCTGGCTGTAGCGAGACGGCAGCATGTCATTAACAACCTGCTCGATCACGGGGCCGCGGCCGAAGCGGGCATCGATGAGCTGGCGGGGGGCCTTGCCCTTACGGAAACCGGGAACCTGCACCTGCTGCGCAATGGCCTTATAGGCCTGGTCGAACTCGGACGAGAGTTCCTCGAAGGGAACCTCAACCGTAACCTTAACGCGGGTGTCGTTCAGCTTTTCGACGGAACTCTTCACGAGTCACTCTCCTGAATTTTCTTACTGCGTACGATGATGATCTGTTATGTCTGAGGGCCCGTAGTAGCCGCGCTCTCTTGCGGTGTCACGTTGGTATTTCACCGGCTGAAGCGTAGTGCCCCTACGAGCCCTCATTGTCGATATACGTGGGAATCTCGCGCCGAAGCACTCGATACCCCTCGTCGGGACGACAGGATTTGAACCTGCGACCCCCTGCTCCCAAAGCAGGTGCGCTACCAAGCTGCGCCACGTCCCGTGTGTGTTGTACAAGCCCGATGCCCTCGAGCTCCTACGTAGTTTACAAGTACCAACACTACCCGCCCCGCACTAGGGTGCCCACTACCTACGTTTACCCCGCTAGAACAGCTTTTATCCCCTCGCATCGCGCAGCCGCCGCACCATATAACTGTGCCGTTTTCCCGCGCCAGACTCCACGCGCCCACACACCCAGCGCGCGCCATCGTCACCCACGCGGACCCAGCCACGTCACGCCATCGCCTCGCTGCTGAGAATTTACTAAGACGACCCTAATATTGCTCCCGACTCGTCTCACAGTGAGGGATAGACATCCCACGACCTCCGCCGCCCATCCCAACCCTTTCGGGGGTAGATTCTCGCCCCCAGCCCCACATTGCAGACACGACATCCCAGCCACCACACCCGCAGAAATAGAGACCGCTCGCCCGTGACCACTTCTTAGCGTTGCCTAAATTGACCCCGCCGGTGTCGGACACGGCCCCTAACCAGCAATCTTTCAACCCAGTTCAGAGCGCCTTTTCGGAAGCGACAAGCGGCGCGCGAGTCGCCGCCGCTAACTCTTAAGGGGGAGCAGATTAGGCATGGGGCGCCGCCACCACAGGCCCGCACGCATTCACCCCCTTGAAAATGAACTTTCCCCACACGCTTTGAATGTGGCAGTAGTCACTTTGGTGCTAATATCTTCCTAAGATACGTCAGCGGCTGTCTAGCATTTCCTGTAAGTCCGCGTGTGATCGACAGGATTCGATGTTCTTCGAGGGCATCACTGCAGCGGCCCGACGCTGCCCGACACCGGTACCAAAGCGACAATGAAGGGATGCGCCCCTATGGCGAAGTACCTACTAAAGAAGATCGCTGGTTGGTTCGCGATGATTTTCGTCGCGGTCAACATCACCTTCTTTTTGGCCTCCGCATTCCTCGACCCTCGGTCGAACTACGCAGGTAGGCGCCCAGCTATTCCGGAGGAGAGGATCGACGCCATCCTCGCCCCGAAAAATCTCAACGATAAGGACCCCATCCTGGAACGGTGGTGGACCTGGCTGACGGATATTTTGTTCCACTGGAACTGGGGCCTCTCCCCGCTCGGAGATTCAGTCAATGACGAGATTTCCTACCGCATCTGGGTGTCCGCACGACTTCTTCTGCTCGCCACCATCCTGTCCGTTCTCATTGGTGTGAGCATCGGCGTGTTCACGGCATCTCGCCAGTACAAGCCCGGCGATCGCTTCTTCCAGTTCTTCTCGATCGTCACCATGAACATCCACGTTGTCGTGGCATCGATCTTCTTTGTGTGGGCGGCTGTGAAGATCAACCAGCAGGCGGGAAAAACCATCTTCTACGTCACAGGGGCTTCATCAATCGGAGTCGAAGGCGTTATTCCGAAGGTTATTGACGCAGCCCAGCACCTCGCCCTGCCAACGATTTCGCTGGTGATCATCTCCTATGCGGGCTATCACTTCATGCAGCGCTCCATGCTGCTCGACAATATCGACGCCGACTATGTGCGCACAGCTCGCGCAAAGGGCATGACGCGCAACCAAGCTATCCGCCGCCACGCGCTGCGTACTTCCGCCATTCCGGTGGCAACGTCCGTGGCCTTCTCCATTACCGGCGTGTTCACCGGCGCGATCATGACCGAAACGATCTTCGCGTGGAACGGCATGGGCAAGTACTTCCTGCAGACCCTCAACAGCAATGACATCCATGGCACCGTGGCCGTGGCCGCTTTCGGAGCGCTCATGACCGCGATCGGCGCAATCCTTTCCGACATCCTGGTTGTCATTCTTGATCCTCGAGTGCGGGTGAACTAACAATGCGCAAAGAATTCCGAAACAATGGCGCCGATGACTCTGAGGATGTCAACGCCAACGCCCTCCCAACTAATGACTTCACGGCAGCGAGCTCGCCGTCGACGCAGAGCGCCATCGCCTCTGTGACCGAAGAGGAGATCGATAAGGCGCAAACCCAGCTCGAGCACGATCACCTCGCTGGGGGCAAGCCGATTTCGCGCCTCATGCTCTACGCTCGCCGCTTCATGCGGAACAAAATGGCGGTTGTCGGCGCCGTGGTATTCCTTCTTCTCGTTGTCTTTGCCACGGTGGGTCCGCTGACCGCGAAGTACGCCTATGACTTTTCCGACTTCACCGCTCTCGGCGTGCAGCCCAACTCCGATCATTGGTTTGGCACCAGCGCCTCGGGCAATGACCTCTACGCCATGGTGATCCAGGGGTTGCGGCGCTCGCTCGTCATCGCCGTCGTCGTCTCTGTGGCCACCACCGCGCTATCCGCACTGATCGGAACCACCGCTGCCCTTCTTGGTGGACGCCCGGAGAAAGCCATCTTGGGTGTGATTCACTTCCTGCTCGTGGTGCCGACCTTCCTCATCCTCGCCCTCTTGGTCTCCGGATCTGGTGGCGACTGGAAGATCCTGATTGTCGTGCTGATCGCCTTCGGCTGGATGTTCCCCGCCCGTGTCATCTGGTCCATGACCATTTCCGTGCGGGAACGCGAGTACGTTAAGGCGGCCCGCTACATGGGTGTCTCCAATGCCCGCATCGTGGTGCGCCACCTCATTCCAAACATCGGCTCACTGCTGGTTATCAACCTCACGCTGGGAGTGGTCAGCGCCGTGATGAGCGAAACCGGTCTCTCCTTCTTGGGACTCGGTGTGAAGCTGCCCGACGTCTCGCTCGGCACGCTCCTCTCTTCTGGCGCATCGAGCGTTCAGGTCTCGCCATGGGAGTTCTACTTCCCCGCGGCGGTACTCACCCTCCTGACCGTGTCCATGGCGTTCATCGCCGATGGTCTGCGTGACGCCCTCGACCCCAACTCCGCCGCAGCAGGAAAGGCATAACACATGACTACGCCAGTCCTCTCAGTCAAAGACCTTCACGTCGCATTCCCCTCCGAGGCGGGAAACGTCGACGCCGTGCGCGGTGTGTCCTTCGACCTCAAGCCCGGCCAGACACTCGGCATCGTTGGCGAGTCCGGCTCCGGCAAGTCCGTGTCCTCCCTCGCAGTGATGGGGTTGCTCCCGGATTATGCGAAGATCACTGGCTCCGCCACCCTCGGCGGGCGGGAACTCCTCGGCCTCAGCGACACAGAGATGTCCCAGGTCCGAGGCAAAGAGATCGGCATGATCTTCCAGGATCCGCTCTCCGCGCTGACTCCCGTCTTTGATGTGGGAACACAAATTGTGGAGGCCATCCAATGCCACGAGAAGATCTCGAAGGCGCGAGCATGGGACCGTGCCGTCGAACTGCTCGATCTCGTGGGCATTCCGGATCCGAAGCGGCGCGCTAAGGCGTTTCCGCACGAGTTCTCCGGCGGTATGCGGCAGCGTGTGGTGATCGCTATTGCCATCGCAAACAACCCCTCGGTCCTCATTGCCGACGAGCCCACCACGGCTCTCGATGTGACCATCCAGGCGCAGGTGCTGGAGTTGATCAAGAAGGTACAGCAGGAGACCAACGCGGCCACCATCATGATCACCCACGATATGGGCGTGGTCGCGGATATGGCCGATGACGTGATGGTGATGTACGCCGGCCGCCCCGTCGAGCAGGCCCCAGTCCAGGAGCTCTTCGATAACCCGAAGATGCCCTATACCGTGGGATTGTTGGGCTCTATTCCCTCGGCGGCGAAACGCGATTCCTCGTCGTTGACCTCGATCGAGGGAAATCCCCCGATCGCTATCAACCTCCCCGATCAGTGCACCTTCGCGCCGCGCTGCCCCATCGCCACCGAGCAGTGCCTCGAGACCGAACCGAGCCTGCGCAGCATTGCGCCGGGGCATGACGCAGCGTGTGTGCGTAGTCATGAGATTGAGCGCCGGACGATCGACGGCGCAGATATCTTCCCTGCACCACAGATCGCGGAGAACACCCTGGCGCATATCCCCCGCGAAGAGCGCGAGACGGTGCTCGATGTGCAGAACCTGCAGAAAACCTTCCCGCTGATCAAGGGCGCCTTGTTAAAGCGCAGGGTGGGCGATGTGCACGCGGTCAAAGACGTGTCCTTCAATATCCGCGAAGGCGAGTGCTTCGCCATCGTGGGCGAGTCCGGTTCCGGTAAGACCACGACCCTCCTGGAAATCATGGACTTGGCCCCCAGCGAACCAAGCAAGGTGGTCATTAGCGGCAAGGATGTCACCACTCTGAAACGCAAGGAGCGTCGCCTGCTTCGCCGCGACATCCAGATTGTGTTCCAAGATCCGATGGGGTCGCTGGATCCTCGCTTGACCGTGGCGGATATCATTCGCGAGCCGCTCGGCGCTTTGGAGTGGGAGGGAGATAAGAACGAGCGGATCTATGAGCTCATGCGGCTTGTGGGGCTCAACCCCACCCACGTGGATCGCTTCCCCGGCCACTTCTCGGGCGGTCAGCGGCAGCGTATCTCCCTCGCCCGCGCTTTGGCTGCAGAGCCCAAGCTCATCGTGCTGGACGAGCCAGTGTCTGCGCTGGATGTCTCCATCCAGGCCGGCATGCTCAACCTCCTCGATGACCTCAAGGCGCGGCTGGGGGTGAGCTATCTCTTCGTGGCCCACGATCTGTCGGTGGTGCGCCATATTTCCGATCGAGCTGCAGTGATGTATCTGGGCGAGTTCGTGGAGAAGGGCGATACTGACGAGCTCTTCGATAACCCCCGCCACCCCTATACCCAGGCGCTTCTCTCGGCCATTCCGCTTCCCGACCCGGTTGCCCAGCGCAATCGCACGCGGACGCTATTGAAGGATCACCTGCCTTCTCCCACCGAGAAAATCAGCGGCTGCCCCTTCCGCACTCGCTGTCCTCTCTACGAGGAACTCGAGGAGTCGAATCGCACGATCTGCGAATCGACCACTCCTGATCTGCGCCCTGTAGACGGCGCCGATCACTACCAGTCATGTCTCATGCGGTAGTGCCCGGTTGCTTATAACTTCATATTGCCCTAGTTCACATTCCCTCAAGAGAGATGAGTGACACCATGAAATTACACACCCCAACCAAGAAGTTGGTGGCAGTGCTCTCTGCCTCAGCCTTGGCACTCGCTGCCTGCGGGGACGATGGCTCTGGATCCGTGTCCACTACGGATGGAGCTGGGGTCCCGGACGCCGACTTCAATGAGCAAGACCGCGATAACCTCAAGGACGGCGGTACCCTGACCACCGCTATCGGAGAGATCTCCGAGCAGCAAAACCCCTTCCACGCAGACGGCACGTTGTACTCCACCATTATGTGGTCCTGGTACAACCCGATGACCGTCCACTACTCCCCTGAGGGCGAGTGGTCGACCGACCCGAACTACATCCTCGACGTAAAGGAAGAGGAAGAGGACGGCAAGACCAAACTCACCTATGAGATCAACGAGGACGCCACCTTCAACGATGGCACCCCGATTGACTGGCGCGCGTGGGAGACCACGTGGAAGATCAATGAAGGCAAGGACGAGGCCTACACTCCTAGCTCTACTGATGGATACGAGCAGATCACATCGGTGGAAAAGGGCGAGACCGATAAGGAAGCGGTGGTGACCTTCGCGGGCACCTACCCCTGGTGGCAGGGCCTGTTCAACTTCATCGCTCACCCCGAACTGGCAAACCCAGATAACTACAACTCCTATCTGAAGGAAGTGCACCCCGAGTGGGGCGCTGGCCCGTTCAAGATTGAGGATGTGGACTTCCAGAATGGAAATGCCACCTTCGTGCGCAACGAGAAGTGGTGGGGTGACACCGCGAAGCTCGACAAGCGTGTTTTCCGCCAGATGGAGTCCCAGGCAGCGATCAACGCCTTCAAGAATGGCGAGATCGACGCGGTCAGCGCCAGCTCCCGCTCTGACTATGCGGCAGTGAAGGATCTCGCCGACACCGAGATCTATGTGGGACGCGCCCCCAAGAACACCCTCTTCTTGCTCAACGGCGAGTCGGACATTCTCAAGGACATCAAGGTACGTGAGGCCTTCGCTAAGGGCCTGGATCGCGAACAGCTCGCGGATATCTGGTACCAGGGCCTGCCCGCGAAGCTGGAGAACCCCGGTTCCTTCATCTTCTACCCCTTCCAAAAGGATTACGAAGATAACTTCGAGGCTGTCGCCGGCTACCACCCCGAGGAAGCTAAGCAAATCTTGGACGAGGCTGGCTGGACCGAGGGTGCCGACGGCATCCGCGAGAAGGATGGCGAGAAACTGACTCTGCGCTACGTGCTCGTGGGCGAGTCTGACCTCGTGAAGTCCTCCGCGCAGGCTACCCAGCAGATGCTGAAGAATATCGGTATCGACATCTCCATCGACGTCCGTCCGAGCTCTGAGTTCTCCAAGACCCTGCAGAGCAAGAACTACGACATCTTCCCGATGGGCTTTAGCTCGGGCGATCCTTATGGTGTGGCCTACTTCGGCCAGACCTACCGCTCTGACTCGCAGCTGAACCGCTCCAACACCGGCACCCCGGAGCTGGACGAGAAGATCGCGGAGCTGCAGAAGCTGCCGACCCGCGAAGAGCAGATCAAGCGAAGCAATGAGCTGGAGAAGGAAGCACTTGCCCGTTATGGCATCCTTCCGATCAACACCGCTCTCGGTGTCTCCGCCGTCAAGAGCGGCCTGGCCAACGTTGGCCCCATGGCCTTCGGTGACGTGCCGATCGAGAACATCGGCTGGGTCAAGGAGTAACCCACTCAGTCACTGACCTAGCTTGTACATAACAGCGCCGAGCACCAGCTGCTCGGCGCTGTTTCTTATTGCGCTGAAGACCCTCGGGCCGTGATGGATCGAAGGGAGGGAGAATGAACGTGCTCGTGGCGTCGATAAGCGTCTGCTTGCGTATGACGCCGCGTCAACCTCGATGCTGATAGTCGGGCGCACGCATCAGCGGCGCATAGTGAAGATCAAGGAAAGGACACCTGCAGATGGACGAGTTCACCATTGGTGATGTCGCCGAGATTCTGGGGGTGAGTACGCGCACGCTGCGCTATTGGGACCAGATTGGGCTGCTGAGCCCCACCCAACGCACGTGGGCCGATCATCGCCTCTACACCCTCGGCGATGTGCACCGCGGCATGGCAGTGCTGATTTTTCGTTCCACTGGCATGTCTTTGCAGGCAGTGGCGGAGATTATGGACGATCCTTCCGCAATACGCTCTTCCTTGCGCGCGCAACGACGCCATCTCGCCGCCGATGCAGCCCAGCTGCGCGCCCGAGTGCGCGCAGTGGACAACCTAGTGGACTATTTCGTCGAGGAGGACTCAATGTCTGATACACATTCCACCAACCCCACTACCCGCCTAGCGCATGACGCCGCCGCGTGGAAAGCCGAGTGGGAGCGCCATCAGGATGAAGCGGAGCAGCGCTGGTCGCACACCCCAGAATGGTCGGCCAGCCGCACTGCTGCCGAGAACATGGATGAGGCCGGCTGGGCGCACATGAAAAAGAGCATGGACGGCTTTGTCGATGATCTCGTGGCGGCAGCGGAGGCGAAGGTGAGCCCGAGCTCGCCCGCAGCGGCTGCACTGGTCGATCGCCATGCTGAGCTCATCAGCCACTACTACGAGTGCACCCTCGCCAAGCAGGTGCTGCTCGTCCGCATGTACGAAGCTGATGAGCGCTTCGCCTCCTACTATCGCGGTGCCGCACCCTTCCTGCGCGCATGCGTGGAGCAGCAGGCGACCCAGCGCGGCATCGATATCGACGCGGTGGAGTGGGAGGACACACCTCAACCCGACGCCGAGGTATAAACCTGCATAGAAAAATCTCCCGCGGTATCTGTTGGTGATACCGCGGGAGATTCTGTTCAGAGGGAACGACGGGAATCGAACCCGCGTCTTCAGCTTGGAAGGCTGAGGTATTAGCCACTATACGACGTTCCCTTGGTGCTGGGTTATGTTAGCGCATGGATTCCGCACAACGCAAAAAGGGGTGTTTCTTAGTTACCAGACAGAACCAGCGCACTCTGCGTATGCTGGAGGTATGCGCCCCAAAATCATTGATGAAGATACTGGACACGAATTGTGGACTGCGTCTGAATGTGCGGACTACTCCGGCACAGCCCGTGGCACGTTCACCAGTTATGCCACCCGAGGCCGCGCCCCCAAGCCGGTAACGAAGCTCCACGGCCTCACTCTCTGGGATTCCACCGTGGTGCGGGAGTGGGTAGCGGAAAGGTCCGGCTCCTCCAACTAGCCGAAGCGGCACCACTGACTGTCCTGCCGGCACACCCACGGGAACCTCTGAGCCGTTTCCGTCGTTTTCTCCAGTGAACCCTTGTTCAAGGATGCTCTCTGCAGAAAGATTAGGTGAAAACCCAGTGTCAGCTTGGATTTTAATTGCGGTGTCGATTGTCCTCGTTGTGTTTCTCATCAACCGCGTGCAGCAAGGCCAGAACCAGAAGCTCACGCAAACGGACATGGATGATGCCGTGGCAGATGCGCGGCGCTGGATCGAAAGACTCGGCTCCCAAGTGCTGTCGCTGACCGGCTCGGACGCCGCCTCTACCCAGGCGTTGGCGGATGCCTCGGAGCGCTATAACGCCGCCAGCTCGCAGATCTCCACGGCGAATACCCCACAGCAGGCCCGCTTGGCCCGCGAATCCGCCTTGGAGGGCCTGCACTATGTCAATGCTGCCCGCGAGATCATGGATATGCCCGCAGGGCCAGAGTTGCCGCCGCTGGAGGGCCAGCGCGCCGCTGGTAAGGTGACCGAGCCCCGCACCATCCAGCATGAGAACAGCACCATTTCTGCCTCGCCGCACGCTAGCGCGGATACTCCGCACTATTACCCCGGCGGCACTGTCGCAGGCCGCCCCGTTCCAGCCGGCTGGTACTCCACCGCGTGGTGGGGCCCTGCGCTTGCCACCGGTATGTGGACGGCCGGCTCCGTCATGATGTTCTCTGCCTTGTTCTCAGGGATGTCGGGAGTGCACTATGGCGCGGACCAGTTCGCGGATGGCACCGCAGACGGCAGCGACGATTTCGGTGACGCAGGCGATGCGGGCGATGCGGGCGATGCCGGCGACATGGGAGACGGCGCCGATATGGGCGATGACGGCGGCTTCTTCGACGGCGGCGATGGGGGCATTTTCGACGGCGGCTTCGATTTTGATTTCTAGGCCCAGCGCTGCGCCACAGCCCTACTAAGCAGAAAACCCCGAGCATCACGCTCGGGGTTGTTCTGTGTCTTTAGGCCTCTTCTTTAGGCCTCGGGGGCCACGCCGGTCTTTTCGTAGTCGGCGATGATATCGATACGCCGCTGGTGGCGATCCTCTTGGGACCATTCCTGATCGAGGAAGGCATCCACGATAGACAGGGCCTCCTCCTCGGTGTGCATACGGCCGCCGAGGCCGATGAGCTGGGCGTTATTGTGCTCGCGGGCCAAGCGGGCGGTCTCCACCGACCACGCCAGCGCGCAGCGCGCGCCCGGCACCTTATTGGCGGCGATCTGCTCGCCATTACCGGAACCACCGAGGACGATGCCGAGCGAACCCGGATCGTTCACGGTGCGCTGTGCCGCCTCGATACAGAAGGCGGGGTAATCGTCAGCCGCATCGTAGGTGTGAGCACCACAATCGATCACCTCGTGCCCCTTGGACTCGAGGTGGCTTGCAATAATGTTCTTCATGTCGAACCCAGCATGGTCCGCTCCGAGATAAACGCGCATGGCGTTCAGTGTAGACGAAAAGCGAGGTCCTCAGCCGTGAAGAAAACTCTGGCAACACTCTGTGCCGCCCTTGTGCTCGGAGGATGTGCCACCGATACGGAGGTAGAGCACCACTCCACCCCCGCAACGTCCAGCTCTTCCACTACCGAGAGCAGCACAGAGAGTGCACCGGCGACCACCGACAGCACGCCAGAGTCCACCACAGCTGGCGAGCTGCCCGCCGCGGCTGTCGCGGCTGCAGCGCTGCTGGATGAGCTAGAGGTGAAGGGCCGCGCCCCTACCACCGGCTATAGCCGCGAGGAGTTTGGCCAGCGCTGGAGCGATGATGTGACTGTGGAGTATGGCCACAATGGCTGCGATACCCGCAACGATATTCTGCGCCGCGACCTGGTGGAGATCACTCTCAAACCGAATACCCGGGACTGCGTGGTGCTGCGGGGGCAGTTGCTGGATCCCTACACCGGTGAGTGGATGGATTTCGAGCGGGGCGAGCGCTCCGCCGAGATCCAGATCGATCACGTCGTGGCGCTGTCGAATGCGTGGCAGACCGGGGCGCAGCAGCTTAGTCCGGAGGTCCGGCGCAACTTTGCCAATGATCCCCGTAACCTGCTGGCTGTGAGTGGGTGGCAAAACCAGCAAAAAGGGGCTGGGGATGCTGCGACGTGGCTGCCGAAGAACTCCTCGTTCCGTTGTTCTTATGTGCGCTCCCAGATCGAGGTCAAACACGCCTATGCGCTGTGGGTGACCCCGCCGGAGAAAGCGGCGATGGAGCGCATTTTGCAGCAGTGTCCTGCCGGCGATGCACCCCCCACATCTACTGAGCCGCCACAGCCTGCCACCCCACCGGCGCAGGACACCGCGCCGGCCCCAGCGCCAGATCCCACACAGGTTCCCGCTGCCCCGGCCGGTGCGGCCGAGTATGTGCGTAATTGTGCGGAGGCGCGGGCGCGCGGTATAGCACCGTTGCTGCGCGGCCAGCCCGGCTATCGCCCGGGCCTCGATGGCGATAATGACGGCATCGCCTGCGAATAACAGCCGCTTTAGGAGCAGGGGCGGGATGTGCCCCAGACAGGGCCACAGTCCCGTTGTCGTGGGGTTTCTTCCCGCTGCACACGGTGGGTAGTGTTGAGAGAGAACACATCATGTCCCGCTATACGCAGCACAGAGGACGCAGGGAGGATTCATGTTGGCGAGCACGCACGGCCCCAGCGGGGTGCACCATGATCTGTCCTCGATGCATAATCCCGCGCATAGCCTCCCCGCCACTCAAAGGGTGCCGAGTTTCCTCGCAGACGCGAACACCCAGTTTCCCCGCGCGGCGGAGCTATGGGCTGCCGCAGAGCCGGAAGCGGAGCACTCCCCCAGCCCCGCGCCCGCCGTTGCGGATAGTGCCGCTGCAGATAGTGCCGCCGCTGAAGACGATGAGGCTCGGCCCTGGTGGCGAACCATGGCCGGCATCATCGGTATCTTCATCGTGATTAATCTGATCGCCCTTGGCTTTGGCTCGCTGTTCTTCTAAGCGCGCCGCCTAGGCGCGCCCACCGCGCTCGTCGAGCTGCGGCCCTTCGGTGCGGGAACGCTTGAGCTCGAAGAAGTAGGGATAGCCGGCGAGCGTGCAGGAGGCGTCGAATAGCTGTCCTGCTTCTTCGCCGCGCGGCACCCGGGTGAGCACCGGGCCGAAGAAGGCGACATCGCCGAGTTCGATGACGGGGGTGCCCACCTCGTCACCCACTTTGTCCATGGCGCGCTGCTGATAGGCGCGGAGGGCATCATCATTGCTGTCGGTGTGGCCGGCGTCGAGAAGCTCAGCCGGAAGCCCCACCTCAGCGAGGGACGCTGCGATCACCTCGTCGGCGGCATGGTAGCCGCGGACGGTGATCTCCCCACCATGGTGAATGCGGGTACCCATGGCGGTGTAGAGCGCATCGAGTTTCTCTGGGTGCTGCTCTGCCACGGCGACGAAGACGCGGGCAGGCGCCCAGGTGGCCTTCATCATCTCCTTATAGTCCTCGGGCAGCTCATCGCGGCCCTCATTGAGTACTGCCAAGCTCATGGGCTGCCAGGTGACGCTGATATCGCGGACCTGCTCGACCTCCTTGATCCAGCGGGAGGTGATCCAGCAGAAGGGACAGGTGACATCGAAATAGAAAGTAATAGAGCGGGTATTGTTCATGCTCGCCCATGCTAATGCACATCGCGCCACCGCCTCTGCACAGCGCGCATGCAGCAACCACACACCCCGCCGCTCCCGCGATCTGCGTCACGCTACTACTGTGGTGCGCATGACAAGTGTGAACCTAACCAGAGATGAAGCGCGCGCCCGCGCGGCCATGCTAGAGACCGAGCACTATGACATCGCGCTCGATCTGACCACCTCCGAGGAGACCTTCCGCTCCACCACCACAGTGCACTTCACGGTGAAGGAGGCGGGTGATACCTTCATCGATCTCCGCGACGCCCACATCCATTCCGCGTCCCTTGATGGCGAGGACTTCACACCGGAGTATTCCTCCGAGCACGGGCTGCAGCTGAAGCAGCTGAGCGTCGGCGAGCACACCCTCGTGGTCGACGCCGACTGCACCTACTCCCACTCCGGCCAGGGCCTGCACCGCTATGTGGACCCGGCCGATGACAAGGTGTACCTGTACTCCCAGTTCGAGACCGCCGACGCCAAGCGGGTCTATGCCTGCTTCGACCAGCCCGATCTCAAGGCCACCTATCGCCTCAGCGCCATCACCCCGCAGGACTGGGTTGTGATCACCAATGGGGAGACCACCTGCACCGAGTCCGAAGGACAGCGCGTCCACACGGCGGACTTCCCCTATCCGATCTCCACCTATATCGCTGCGGTGTGTGCCGGCCCCTATCACGAGGTACGGGAGACCTGGACGGGCACGCTCACCCACCACCCGGAAACCCCTGCCGATCAGCCCACCGATCTGGAGATCCCGATGGGCCTGTACTGTCGCGCCTCGCTGGCGGACTCGCTGGATGCCGAGCGCATCTTCACCGAGACCCGACAGGGCTTCGATTTCTACCACCGCAACTTCGGCGTCGCCTATCCCTTTGGCAAGTACGACCAAGTGTTTGTGCCCGAGTTCAACATGGGCGCCATGGAAAATGCCGGCTGCGTGACCCACCGCGACGAGTACGTTTTCGACTCCCAGGTGACGCACTACATGTACGAGCGCCGCGCCGATACCATCCTGCACGAGATGGCCCACATGTGGTTCGGCGATCTCGTGACCATGGAATGGTGGGACGACCTGTGGCTCAACGAATCCTTCGCTACCTGGGCCGCGGCGATCTCCCAGGCTGAGGAGACCCGCTATGACACGGCGTGGACCACCTTCGCCTTTGTGGAGAAGTCCTGGGCCTATAGCCAGGACCAGCTGCCCTCGACGCACCCGATCTCCACGGATGCCTCCGATATTGAGACCGTGGAGCAGAACTTCGATGGCATTACCTATGCCAAGGGCGCCTCGGTGCTGAAGCAGCTGCAGGCCTATGTGGGGCGCGAGGAGTTCTTCGCCGGAGTGCGCCGCCACTTCGCGCGCCATGCTTTCGGCAATGCCACCTTCGATGATCTGCTCGCTTCCTTGGAGGAAGCCTCGGGACGAGATCTCTCGGATTGGTCCAGCCAGTGGTTGAAGACCACCGGCATCAACTCCTTCTCGGTGGAGTCCACGAGCAGCGATGGCGTCTACGATTCCTTTGCCATCGTGCAGTCCGGAGCCACCCCCGGCGCTGGCGAGACCCGCACCCACCGCCTTGCCGTGGGCCTCTATAGCCTCCAGGATTCCGCTGTGGTGCGCACCCAGCGCATTGAGCTGGATGTGGACGGCGAGCGCACCGAGGTGACGGATCTCATCGGCGCCCCGGAGGCAGATCTGGTGCTGGTCAATGACGATGATCTCACCTACTGCCTCTATGAAGCCGATGAGCAGAGCTTGGCTTTCATTGGCGAGCATATCGACGCCATCGAGGATTCCATGGCGCGGGCACTGTGCTGGTCGGCCGCCAGCCAGGCCACGCGCGATGGCCGTATGCCGGCCCGCGACTTCCTCGCACTCGTGCAGCGCGGTATCACCTCCGAGACCGAGTTGGCCGTGCTGGAGCGCATCTTGCTGCAGGCGCGCATCACCCTGCGTTCCTACGCCGATCCGGAGTGGGCAGAGCAGGAAGGCAAGCAGGCCTTTGCCCGCACGCTTTTCGACGCCCTCTCGCAGCCCCACGACCTCGCTGCCGGCACCGACGCCCAGCTGCCCTTCTTCAAGGCGCTGGCCCAGGTGGAATTCGGGGAGAAGGAAGCCGCATTCTTCCGCTCCATCCTCGAGGGCACGTGCACGGTGCCGGAGCTGGAGGTGGATAGCAATATCCGCTGGAGCGCCCTGACTGCCCTGATCGCCCGCGGCGATATCGCCG
This sequence comes from Corynebacterium sp. TAE3-ERU2, assembly GCF_019209955.1. Classification (NCBI taxonomy): domain Bacteria; kingdom Bacillati; phylum Actinomycetota; class Actinomycetes; order Mycobacteriales; family Corynebacteriaceae; genus Corynebacterium; species Corynebacterium sp. TAE3-ERU2. The sequence continues at coordinate 536,233 of NZ_JAHUTL010000001.1, forward strand.
ACCCAGAGGCCGCCATCGCCGCAGAGCGCGAGCGCGATGCCACCGGCTCGGGCCAGAAGTCGGCATGGCGGGCCGCGGCGGCCATCAATACCGCGGAGAACAAGGCCCAGGTGTACGAGCGCCTCAGCACCGCGGCCGGCGAGATCTCGAACCTCGAGCTGCGCCACACCCTCGAAGGCTTGCTCTTTGCGGGCTCGGCGCCGAACCTGGAGCAGTTCAACGAGCGTTTCGTTGAGCTCGCCCCGCAGCTGTGGGCCGATCTGCCGAATGAGACCGCCCAGCCGCTGCTCGAGGGCATCTACCCCAGCTGGGATATCAGCGCCGCGGGCATCGAGCGCTCCAAGCAGCTCTTGGATACGGATATTCCGAGCGCTTTGGCCCGCCTGGTGGCAGAAAACGTCGATGCGCAGGAGCGGGCATTGCGTAACCGCGAGGTGGATGCCCGCGCTGGAGAGCAGCGATAAAAACTGCCAATCTTAGGCGCCACTAAGCAGAGGGTGGCCAATATCTCCCAGCTCAGGGGCCGTTTCTGTTGGCGCGGCCCGGCTGTGCTGTCTTAATCTGGAAGGTGCCTGTGCTTTCCGGGCGCTGACGCTGCTCGGAGGGCACGATCGCCGAAGATGAGAGGGAGCTCAGCACTGTGAAGCATCGCATGCCGGTTGTGCGCACGGTCCGCCACGACATCAACCAGAAGCCGTTCATTGTTATCTGGGAGGTCACCCGCGCCTGCGCCTTGGTGTGCAAGCATTGCCGCGCCGATGCCCAGCATCACGCCGCCCCTGGCCAGCTCAGCACGGCCGAGGGCAAGGCACTGCTGGAGCGCCTCGCCGCCTATGAGCATCCCCGCCCCTTGGTGGTGCTCACCGGCGGGGATCCTTTTGAGCGCGATGATTTGGTCGAGCTCACCGCCTATGGCACCTCCCTCGGCCTGAGCATCTCGCTCTCGCCCTCGGTCACCCCGAAGCTCACCCGCGAGCGCATTAGCGCGCTGCGCGAGGCGGGCGGCAAGGCCATGTCCATGTCGCTCGATGGTGCTTTCCCGGAGACGCATGACGCCTTCCGTGGCTTCTCCGGCACCTTCGAAAAGACCGTCGAGATGGCCCCCATCATTAATGAGCTGGGCTATCGTTTGCAGATCAATTCCACGCTCACGAAGTCCAATATTCACGAGGCCCCGCACCTGCTCAAGCGGGTGATCGATATGGGGGCGAAGATGTGGTACGTCTTCTTCCTCGTGCCCACTGGCCGCGGCGCCGCGCTGAACTCGCTTTCGCCCCAGGAGCGCGAAGACGCCCTGCACTGGCTGCATGATGTGTCTAATCGCATCGCCATTAAGACCACAGAGGCGCCGCAGTACCGGCGCGTGGTGCTGCAGGCCCAGCAGGCCAAGGAGGAGGGACGCCCCGGTTATGAGGGTGGCCCGTTGTATCGCGAGCTCACCGAGCTCACCACCGAGCTTCTTGGCGAGCACCCCGCCGCTCCGCGTCGTCCCCGCGCCCCGATGGCAGTGAACTCCGGCTCTGGTTTCGCTTTCGTGGACCATGTGGGCGATGTGTACCCGAGCGGCTTTTTGCCCATGCACTGCGGCAATGTGAAAGAACGCGACTTCCAGGATATTTACGCCAACTCTCCGGCCTTTCAGGCGTTGCGCGATCCCGACCACTGGCACGGCAAGTGCTCGGTCTGTGATTTCCACTCTGTCTGCGGCGGGTCGCGTTCCACCGCCTATGCCCTCACCGGCGACTACCGCGCCTCCGATCCCACCTGCGCCTATATTCCGCCGGCGTGGGCGGCGGAGCATCCCCACGATTGCGGCGTGGATCGGGCAGCACTGGAGAAGCTCATCGGCGCCGAGGCGCTCCGCAGCTACTCCCCCGCCCACACCACGGAGGCCGCTGCCGAGCTCGCAGCGTCCGCAACGCCCTAAGAAGCGGAGAGATCTTTCTCACAGATCTCCTGAGACTACGCTAAAGACATCCCATGTCTCATGGGGCTATGGGTCTCCTTTATAAGGAAGCCCTAAAAAAGTCACTTTTCGGCCACTAATGGATTCAGTGTGCATTGGGAATGCGTCATGCTCTCCCGCTACAAATAGTTTCCACCAGGGTTGCCCATCCCGTGCGACCCCCGTGCCTGGAAAGGACACCATGAAGACACTCTCGCAGCGCCCACTCATCTCGTGCCTCGGCGTTGTCGTTATTGCCATTCTCAGCCTCCACTTCGGAGGTGTCGTCGCCGGCAACCCAGACATCAATACCGCACCAGCCCTGTTCGCCTATGTCATTCCGCTCATCGTGGCGCTGGGCGGGCTGTGGTGGCTGAAACTCGGCAGCCTTGTCTCCCCCTCCGGCTTCCACCCCAAGGACCTGCTGCGCCTGGGCTGGCCCCTCTTCGCTGTATCGGCCGTGTTCTTCACGGTGAACTTCCTGTTCATGGAGGAGCCCACCGCGCAGCAAAGCGAGGGCGCCATGAAGCGGCTGATGTTCCTTGTGCTCATCATGGCGGCCACGGCCTTCTTTGAGGAAGTCATCTTCCGCGGCATCGTCCTGCAGATCCTGCTCAAGAACACCTCGATCTCGCAGACCCGCGCCGTCATCCTCGCGGCCGTGATCTTCGGCCTCACCCACCTTGCCAACCTCACCCGCCACCCCGAGCTGATCGTCGGCACCGCCAGCCAGGTGTTCTACACCTTCTCGCTGGGTATCTTCCTCGGTGCGGTCATGCTGCGCACGAAAAACCTGTGGGTGCCCGCCATCGGCCACATGATCTTCAACGTCTTGGGCAGCTACACCACCATCTATGTCCTGCCGGGCACGCCCGTCGCGGACGCCTCGATCTTCGCGGCTATCCTGCAGCTGGTGTTGGTCTCTCCGCTGCTCATCATCGGTCTGCGCTGGCTGAAAAAGTCCCAAAGCTAGCACCGCGCAGCATCTCTGCTGAACCAGCGTCGGCCATCTGGTGTTCTATGAATACCTCCCCTATGGTGGTTCGACGTGAACACAGAAATATTCTCTCTCAGCTCTCATGCCCTGCCCGCCGATACCTTCGTGCGGGCAGCGGTGACATCTACGGTAGATAACACTGTCGAATCCATCGGCTCGTGGTGGGAACAGCCGCTCGTGCAGGAGTGGCTCATTTCCAAGCCGATCCACATCGTCATCATTATTCTCGTGGCGATCGCCCTGAACTATTTCCTGCGCAAGCTCATCACTAAGGTCTCGGAGAACGCCGCCGCCAGTGATAAGCGCTCGAAGATCGGTTTTGGTACCGCGCACAATGATCCCGTCGCGGAGGAAGATGATCCGAAAAAGGCCGAGCTGCTGCGCCAACAGCTTGCCGCCCAGGATAAAGCCCGAGCGCAGCGTCGTGAAGCGCGCATGATGACTCTCGCCACGGTGGGACGCTCGGCCGTGTCCATCGTGGTGTGGGTGTGGGCGGCGCTCGCGATCCTCGATGAGGTGGGCGTGAATGTGACCCCGCTGATCGCCTCCGCTGGTGTTGTGGGTGTGGCCCTCGGCTTCGGCGCCCAGGCGCTGGTCAAGGACTTCCTCTCCGGCATCTTCATGATGATCGAGGACCAGTACGGCGTGGGCGATACCATCTCCGTCGGCGATGTCGCCGGCGATGTGGAGGATGTGTCGCTGCGTGTAACCACCGTGCGCGATGTGGACGGTGTGCTCTGGTTCGTGCGCAATGGCGAGATTCTCTCGGTGGGTAACTACTCCCAGGGCTACTCCATCGCGCGAATCGAAATCCCCGTGTCGCTGTCCGCGGATGTGGATGCGGCGCAAAAGACCATCTTCGACACCGTGCAGCGCTCCGCTGCCGCCGAGGAATACCGCGCCGATATTCTGGGCGATCCGGAGCTGGCGGGCATCTCCAAGTTCAATGTGGACCACATGGTGGTGCGCGTGAATATCAAGGTGATGCCGGCGCAGAAGTGGGCGGTGGAGCGCGCCATGACGGCCGAGATCATGAAGGCCATGCACGCCGCCGATATCCACGCCCCCTACCGCTTCGGTTATGGCTTCGGCACGCCCGGCGCGCCGGCGGGCCTGGATTAACCGACCCGGCTCTCCTCCAGCCGTGGCCGAGCGCCACGGTTTAGCAGAGAGTAGTGATCCACAGCAGCAGGTCTTCATAGACCTGCTGCTTATTTGTTTCCTGCAGGATTTCGTGCCGCTTGCCCGGATACACCACGGCGCTGACGCGATCGACTCCCGCCGCGTCATAGCGATTGGCCACCTGGGTGGCGCCGCTCGCCCCGCCCACTGGGTCCTTGGCCCCCGAGACCACCAGAATGGGCAGGTCGCGTGGGGTGGCGCTAAAGGTGGCGCGGGTATTTACTCGCCTATGGGCGCTGAGGAAATCGGCGAAGAATTGATTGGTGGGCACGAAGCCACACAGCGGATCGGCGCGATAGCTATCTACCACCGCGGGATCGGAACAGAGCCAGTCCACATTGGTGCGGCGCTCGAAGCCCTTGTTATAGCCGGCAAAGACCAGGGTATTAAGCAGGTGCGCTGTGCACCGCGGTTTCCGCGCGGCCAGGGCAGAGGCCAGAAGCAGGCCCGGGGAGGCGTAGCACGGCCACCGACCGGTGCCCACCAGAATCGCCCCCGCGAGGGGCTGATAGCCGCGGGTGAGATAGTCGCGGGTGGCGAAAGACCCCATGGAGTGGCCGAGCATAATCCACGGCACATCCGGATAGGTGCGCTGGAAATGCGTGCGCACCAAGGAGATATCCTCCACCACGCGCGACCAGCCATTCTCATCCGCGAAGTGGCCGAGCGGGCCGTTGGTGACGGCCTCGGGTCCGTGGCCGCGATGATCATGGGCCACCACCGCAATATCGTTGCTATTCAGAAACTGCGCCAGCTCATCGTAGCGGCCTGCGTGTTCGGCCATGCCATGCACGATCTGCACCACCTGGCGCGGCTTGGCCACCGGCCAGTGATAGGTGCGGGTTCTGATTCCATCGTGAGTGATCACACCGTTGATCATTGGGTTCTCTCGCCACACATCCTTGTTCTTCACACGTGCTGCGCTTATCGACGCTGCCCTCGAGTGTTTAAGCCTAGCCGCTGCAGCACACCTGGTGCTGCTAGCGCGGCTTAAATCACGTAGTGCACATAGCGCTGCTCCTCCAAACGGGCGCGGAGCACCCGCCCGGGAATGGCGTGCACCAGCCGGCGGGTGAACTCATCGGAGGGGTTGTCGAATACCTCGGCCACCGGCCCATAGTCCACCTGGCGTCCGCGTTGCATCACCGACACCGTGGAGGAAATGGCGCGCACGACCGCGAGGTCGTGGGAAATAAACACATAGGTCAGCCCCAGCTCCTCTTGGAGATCGTGCAAGGTCTCCAGAATCTGGGCCTGCACCGTCACATCGAGTGCGGAGACTGCCTCATCGAGCACGATGAGCTCGGGGCGCACCACGAGGGCGCGGGCGATCGCGGCGCGTTGCAGCTGCCCGCCGGAGAGTTCCCGCGGGCGGCGGGACGCCAAGGCGGGATCGAGGTGCACCTTGCTGAAGGCCTCCTCTACGTGTTCCTGCCGCTCGCGGCGGCGGCGCACGTGCCCGAAGTTGCGCAGCGGCTCCGCCACTGACTCCCCTAGGCTCAACCGCGGGTCGAAGGAGGAATAGGGGTTTTGATAGACCAGCTGCACCCGGCGGCGCAGCGCGCGCACCTGCGCGGGCGAGGCATCGCTAAGCGAGGTATCCCCGAGCAGCACCTGGCCCGACGAGGGGGTGTGGAACATGGAGATGATGCGCCCGATCGTGGTTTTCCCCGAGCCCGACTCGCCCACCAGCCCGTGCGTGGTGCCGCGGCCGACCTCGAAGGAGACATCATCCACGGCCGTCACTCCTGGAAAGCTCTTCGAGAGCCGCTCCACGCGCAGCAAGGGGGAGGTCTCTGTCGGCTCTACTGCCACGGGCGTGGTGGGGCTATTCAGCGAGGGAGCATGGGAGATGAGCCGCTGGGTGTAGTCCTCCCGCGGGGCGCCCATCACTCGCGCGGAGGTGCCGGACTCCACCACCTGTCCCTTATTCATCACCATGATGCGATCCGCGCGATCGCCCGCCACCGCGAGATCGTGGGTAATGAGCAGCACCCCGGCCCCGAGTTCGCGGGTCATCTCGGCCAGCACATCGAGCACCACATCCTGCACCGTCACATCCAGCGCCGAGGTGGGTTCATCGGCGATGATCAGCTCCGGTTCGCCGGCGATGGCGGCAGCGATGAGCGCGCGCTGGCGCAACCCGCCCGAGAGCTCGTGCGGGTATTGGCCATAGCGCAGCTCGGGTCGATCCACCCCCACCTTGTCCAAGAGCTCCACCACCCGCTGCCGAGTGGCGCCGCGCGGATTATGAATAGCAATCGCCTCGGCGATCGTTTCGCCGATGGTGTGCACCGGGTTGAAGGAATTAGTGGGATCCTGCGGCACCAATCCGATGCGTCGGCCGCGGATGGTGCGGAGGAAACGCTCCTCACGCCCCACGAGCTCTTCCCCGCGAAGGGTGATCGAGCCATGGGTGATGCGGGCGTTATCCCCTAAAAGCCCCACGATGGCCTGCGCCGTGGTGGTTTTACCGGAGCCGGACTCGCCCACGATGGCCAGGGTTTCGCCGGCCTGCAGGGTGGCGTCGATAAGCGAAATGGCGGGGGTGTCCCCATAGGAGACGCTGAGGCCATCGATGGAAAGAAGCGGAGTAGCAGACATCTAGATCGCAACCTTTCTGTGCACGAGTCGGCTGAGCCGGGTGACGGCGAGCACCGTGAACACCACGATGAGGCCAGGAAGGACGGTGAGCCACCACGCGGTGACCACATAGTCGCGGCCGTCGGCGACGAGCAGACCCCACTCGGGCGTGGGTGGGGTGGCGCCATAGCCGAGGAAGCCCAGGGTGGAGATTTGGAGGATGGCGCTGCCGAATTGCAGCGCCGCCAGGGCGATCACTGGGGTGAGCGAGTTGGGCAGAACATGCCGGAGCAAGACGCGGGGAAAATTCGCCCCCGCCCCGAAGGCGGCCTCCACATAGTCGGCCTGCATCACGCTCAGCACCTGCGAGCGGGCGAGGCGGGCGAACATGGCCACGGTGGTCACGCCCACCGCGATCGAGGCGTTGATCGTGCCGAAGCCCACGATAATGATGATGGACAGGCTCAATAGCAGAGCCGGGATGGCCAGCAGCACATCCACCACGCGCATGAGCACAGTTTCGACCCAGCCGCCGCGGGCGCCGGCGAGCACGCCGATGGCGGTGCCGACGATCACGCCCACGAGCACGGCGATCAACGCCCCCGCCAGGGAATGACGGGCGCCGTAGACCACGCGGGCGTAGACATCACGGCCGGTGGCGTCGGTGCCAAACCAGTGCTCCGCCGAGGGCGGCTGCAGCGACTGCGGGGTTACTGCCAGCGGGTCGGCCTGCGCGAAGATCCCCGGCAGGGCGGCCCAACTGATCATGAGCAGCAGGAATATACCGGCGAGCGCCGTGCTGAGTGTGCTCGCGCCGCGGGCCACCACGCGGGCCACATCGGCGGTGGACGAGGACTGACTCGGGGCGGCGGCGCTATCGGCTGCGGGGTGCTGGGCGGTGATCGTCGTCATCGTGTCTCCTCTTCGGTGGCGGCGGCGGTGGCGGGGGCGGTGCCGGCCGCGACGGTGGCGGGCGCAGCAAGGGGCTCTGCGGCGGGTCCGGTGCGGGCAGTGCGCACCGTGCGCAGGCGTGGATCAAGCAGCGGGTAGCACAGATCCACGATGAGGTTGATCAGCACGAACAACGCCGCGGCGAGCACCACGATGGCCATGAGTACAGGGGTGTCGCGATTGGATACCGCGTTCACGGTGAGCGCCCCGATCCCGGCCCGGCCAAAGACGGCCTCGGTCACCACCGAGCCGCCGATGAGCTCGCCGAAGATCATGCCGGCGATGGTGAGGGTGGGAAGCAGCGCATTGCGCATGATGCCGCGCCACAACACCCACCGCTCGGTGGCACCGCGGGCGCGCAGCACGGTGACAAAGGGGCTGGACTCCACCTCATCGATGGAACGGATGAGCACCTGCGCCAGCGGCGCGGCCACGGGAATGGAGAGGGTAATCACCGGCAACACCAGCTCCTGCAGGGCGGAACCGCCGATCACGGGGATGATGGCGAAGCGGAAACTCAGCAACTGGATGAGCACGATGCCGACGAAGAAGGTGGGGGTAGAGGCAAAAAGCGGCGGCAGCGATCCGGCCAGCGCCCGCAGCCAGCGGAAGGGGCCGAAGGTGGCGGCGGTGGCGATGAGCACCGCCAGCACCACGCCGAGAAGAAAGCCGCTGATAGCCAGAGCCAGGGTGTGCGGCAGGGCCTCGTCCAAGAGGGTGGACACGGCACTGCCTTGGGCCACCGAGGTGCCGAAGTTGCCCGTGAGATAGCCGCCGAGGAGCACGAAGAACTGCACCACCAGGGGCTTATCCGCGCCATAGGAGCGGCGAATCTCCTCCACCTGCTCCGGCGAGAGACCGAGCTCGGGGCTGGCATAGCGGGCCTCGATGGCATCGCCGGGCAAGGCGGCGAGCAGCACGAAGGCGGTGATGAACACCAGCAGTATCACGGTGAAGGCTTGCAGGATGCGCGATAACACAGCAGAGCGAGTCATGATCTAGTTCTCCTTCGGGGCGCTCAGGCTGGTGGCATAGAACCACGGGCGGGCGGTGGGGCCGGTCTGGAAGTCCCGCACGTTATCGCCGAGGGCGAATACTTGGGGCTCCTCAAACAGCGGCAAGGCATAGGCTTTGTCCGACACATAGTTCTGGCTCTCGCGCACCACCCGCTCGCGGGCGCTCGGATCCGCGGTGGCCGAGATGGCGTTCATCAATCTTTCGAGTTCGGGATCATGGATTTCACCCGTCTCCGTATCGCCATTGAGCAAGACATTGCGTTTCTCCGAATGCCACAGGGAGGTCACCACGTCCGCATCGGCGCGGCCCACGATGTGATGGGCCAATTGGATCTTGTTGATGTCCTTGGCCGCGGCGGTTTGGGCGGCATAGTCTCCGGGGTAGAGCTGCAGGTCTACCCCGATGCGACGCAGCTGTGCCTGCATCATGGTCACGATCTCCTTCGAGCGCGGCTGCGGCACCGCCTCATTGACCGTGAGGCTCAGGCGCTCGCCGTCCTTTACCCGGATGGTGCCTGGGCCAGCGCCTGCCGGCAGCTGCCAACCGGCCTCGTCGAGCAGCTGCCGCGCCGCCTCGGGGTCATAGACATAGTGCTCGGATTGATCCTCATAGCCGCGGGCCTCGCTCGAAAGCGTGGAGGTGGCCAGCGGATAGGAGTCGGTGAACAAGGTGTCGAGGATTTCCTCCCGGTTCACACCCTTGATCAGCGCCTCGCGGACTCGCTGATCCGCGAGATAGGGGTGGGCGAAGTGAAAGTTGATGGAGTTATTCATCCCGCCGGTGCCGCCGGCATGGATGCGCACACCCAGCTCCCGAAAGCGGCGCTCATCGGGCGCTTCCACCTGGCGAATCACATCGGCCTGGCCAGCGAGCAGCGCACCGGTGCGCACCGAGTCCTCGGGCGCGGTGACGATGGTGAGGGTGGTGAGCTGCGCCGGGCCGTGGTGGGAGGCCGCGGGCGGGCCCCAGTCATAGTCCTCGCGCCGCACCAGCCGGATCTGGGTGCCCAGTTCCTCCTCCTCGATCACGAAGGGGCCGCTGGCCACCACGTTTACCGCATTGCCGGGGCCGAAGCCCTCGGCGTCGCGACGCAGCGTGGCCGTCGACAACAACCCAGCATTCAGGGTGGAGGTGGCCTGGGCGAAGCCCGGCGCGGGGGCGGAGAAGTGGAAGCGCACGGTGTGCTCATCGAGCACCTCGCCGCGCTCGTAGTTGTTGATCTGCTCGCTGGGCGGCAGGGTGCGCTCGGCGTCGCCGCGCCCGAAAAGATCAAAGTTGGCCACCACATTCGCGGCATCGAGGGCGCTGCCATCGGAGTAGGTCACGCCCTCGCGCAGCCGGAAGGTGTATTCGGTGGCGTCCTCGTTAATCTCGGGCAGCTCCGTGGCGATCCACGGGTGGAGCTCGAGGGTCTCGGGGTCTTGCCACAGCAGGCGATCGGTGATGTTTCCCACGATGCCGCCATTGGGGTAGAAGCCCGCGGTCGGCGGGTAGAGGCTGGTCCACGGGGCCGAATCGGCATAGGTCAGCTCTGCGGCGGCGGCGCGATCCTCGGGGTTGGCTTTGAGTGGCGCGGCACAGCTGGCGAGCATCAGCATGGGAATCGCGAGCGCGGTAAGAAGCGAGGCGAGTTGAGGGCGTCGTGAGGGTGTCATGGACGGAGCCTTCCTATGCGATAAACACAACAGCAGGTGCCCGCCAGGCGCGGCCCCTCAGCCCCGCCGCGGCGCGCACAGCACGATATTAGACTGGCCATTCTATTTATAAAGGACTAATCTGTCTATTATGGGTATTTCACACTCGGCTCACGCTCACCCCCGCAGCATCGCCATCATCGGAGCAGGACCCCGCGGAATCTCCCTGCTTGAGCGGCTATCCACGGCCCAGCGCCATAGCGATCAGCCCACCCCCTTGACGGTGCATCTCATCGACCCCCACCAGATCGGGGCGGGAAAGGTATGGCGCACCGACCAGCCGCGGACCATGTGCATGAACACCCTTGCCGATGCCGTCACCCTCTACCCCGACCCAGACGCCAGTGTCGGCATACCGCCGCGCACCGGCCCCACCATGTATGAGTGGATCCAGACGCAGCTGCAGGACCCAGACGCACAGAGGAGCGAGTTCTGGGAGGAGATGCGCGCCACCAAACCGGAGTCCAATCCCAGCCGCGCCCTCTACGGGGAGTATCTGCGCGCCGTCTACCAGCAGCTGCGCACCAGCCTGCCGGAGGGTATGAGCGTGCGCGAGCACCCCCAGGCCGCCACCGCCATCACCCCGCAGGGCGCACAGGATCAGATCACGCTCGCCGATGGCACTACCCTGCTGGCCGATGCCACCGTGCTCGCCCTCGGCTGGGACACCCCGGCCCCCTCCGCCGAGGAGGAGGCCCTCGCCCACGCGAGCGGCCAGTGGATCGCCCCAGGCAATCCCATTGACCAGGACCTCTCCCCCATCGCCGCCGGCGAGACCGTGCTGGTGCGGGGGCTGGGCATGAGCTTCTTCGATTCCCTCCTGCTGCTCACCGAGGGGCGTGGCGGCCGCTTCGTCTCTGATACCTACCGGCGTTCGGGGCTGCGCTATGAGCCGAGCGGCCAGGAACCGCAGGTGGTGGTGGCCAGCGGCCGCGGCTATCCCTATCTGCCGAAATCGGATTACCACTCCCTGCCGCCGGCGCCGCATAATCCGCGCACCCGCGCCGTGATCGCCGAGCTCTCGGAGCGCACCGGGCTGGGCTGTATCGATTTCGGCACCGAGGTCCTGCCCGCCCTCCTGCGCGACGCCCACGAGGCCTACTACCTCAGCAGCCGCCCTTCCCGTATAGAGGAGATTCTCCAGCTCATCGATAGCACCGAGGATCCGCGGCTCTTGCCGGAGCAGATCGCGCCGCTTCTCGACGCCACCTCCCGCCCCTTCGACCCCTTCGCCTACTCCCAGCCGCTGGCGGGGCTCCGCATGGATCCGCCCGCGCTGACCGAGCACATCGCCACAAGCCTCAGCGGCGATATCCACGAGGCCGAACGCGCCCGCGAATCCGCCTTCAAAAATGGCATGTGGGCCCTGGCCGCCTCCCGCAAGGCCGTGGGCATTCTCGGCGAACACGGCCGCTATACCCACGCCTCCCGCACCAGCAGCCTGCGCGAATTTATGGCGCTGGGCCAGATGGCTGGATCGGGACCACCGCTGTTTCGCACCCGGCAGTTGCTGGCGCTTATCGACGCCGGCCTCGTGGAATTTCTTGGCGCCACCCCACAGGTGCGCCCCACCGAGACCGGCTTTCGCATGTCCTCTCCTACCACGGGCGACGCCCGCGAGGCCCGGGTGCTCCTCGACGCCTTCGTGCGCAACCCCGATATGGGCACATCCGCCTCGTCTGTGGTGCGCTCAGTAGGCGACAGAGCACGGCTCTTTCGCTTTGATGATGGCTCCGCCTCTCGCTCGTGGGAGGTCGATCCCCACACGGGCCGCGTTATCGGCAGCGCGGGCGAGCCTGATCCGCGGCTGCATGCGGTGGGCATTCCGCTGGGGGCGTTTCTCGCCGACACCACGATCTCGCCGATGCCGCGCACCGATCCCACGATGCTGCAGGAAAGCGACCGGGTGGCGCGCTCGCTGCTGCGCATCGCCTGCGGCTCTCGGGGCGCCTAAAATGGATAGACATGACTGAACCGCGCAGCGTCTTCGAGGAGATCGGCGAGGACACCTTCGATCGTTTAGTGGCCGGGTTTTATGCCCGCGTCAAAGACGATGACATCCTCGGCCCCATGTACCCAGCCGAGGACATGGCGGGAGCCGAGTGGCGGCTGAAAATGTTTCTCATCCAATTCTGGGGCGGCCCCGGCGAGTATTCCGCCCAGCGGGGCCATCCGCGGCTGCGCATGCGGCATGCGCCTTTTCAGATTGATGCGGCCGCCGCGGAGCGCTGGCTGGAGCTGATGAAAGCCTCTATGGATGAGCTATCCCCCGAGCAGCTTTCCGACGCCCACCGTGCCGCGGTGTGGGAGCACATGGTGCGGGTGGCCTATATGCTGGTCAATCACACCTAGAGCAGGCTGGTGAGGGAATCCGCACCGGCCCGGTACCACACCGAGCCGTAGTAGGCGTCGATACGCACCCACCTGCCCGAGCGCGACACCAGCAAACGATTATGGCTGGGCTCCGAGGTATCTGTGGGAATAAAGCCGAAGGCGTTGAGCGCGAATACCGCGCGCATCGGCACCTCTACCGTGATCTCGCCGGCGCTGCAGCTGATCACCGTGGAGTTGAGCAGGGATACTGGCGGTCCCATGGTGGTAGAAAATTGCTTCGCCAAGCCGCGCCCCGCATCCACCAGCTGCCGTACCGCGGCTCCGGGGATGGATTCGATGAGCTCCCACCCGTCTTCTGGGGGCAGGGCACCCGGCCACGACAGGGCGCCGCCGGGGGCGGGACTGGGCTGGGGGTCTAACCCCGTGCCCTCGGAGGTGAGCAGATCCTGGGCCCGATACACGGCCCCATCGCTGGCGATGGTGCCCTCCGCACGCCGTCCTGCGAGCACCGAAAAGGGGGTGTGCACAAAACACTCCAGCCCGCCGGAGCGGCGGGCGATGCGAATATGGGCGTCACTGTCGAGCGCGAGGGCGCGCGTGATCAGCGCGAGGATTCCCTGCTGTCCTGAGGAAAGCTGCACCACAACCTCGCCGCTCTAGTTACTGCCGTCCGAGATCGCCTTGGTCTCCTCGGCGCGGGTGAGCACGGAGATCTCCCGCTCGCTAATCGGACGCGGGCTCGAGGTGTGCAGGTCCATCGCGATCTGCACGACTTCGATAATGCAGCAAATCTTGCCGTGGCGATCCTTCAGCTTCTGCCGCGAGGTAAAGGAGGTGTGGCCAATGCTAATGACTTGGGTATCCACCGTCACCGCCGTGGTGTCGGTGAGCACCGGGGCGAGATAGTCGGCATCAAGGCGCCGCACGAACACAGTGGGGATCTCGAGGCCGCGGGGTACGAACTCGTCGATAGCAAAACGCATCCGCGCCTCCTGAGCAATCTCCACATAGATGGAGTTGCTCATGTGCCCGAAGCGGTCAAAGTCGGTCCAGCGCACCGGAATGGCGCAGGAATGAATGGGGCCGGGCGTGGAGCTTTCCACATGGGCGGCTGTTTCGGTCATCGTGGTTACCTTCTTACATACAGTGCGTTCGCTCAGATGCGTACCTAGGCCATTGTGCCAGTGCGGGCGCGCCCGTGCACGGGATTGGCGCCCACGATTGATAGCGCCGCCCGTGGTGTGGCACCGCCGGACCGTTGCGCGCCCCACCTCGCCGCCCGTGGTGTGGGCGCACCCATATTTTCTTTTCTTTCACGTTTTCTAGCACAATGGTGAGAATGAACATCCTGTCAATCCAATCGCACGTCACCTATGGGCACGTCGGCAATTCCGCCGCCGTGTTCCCGCTCCAGCGCATGGGCCACGAGGTGTGGGCTATCAACACCGTGGAGTTTTCCAACCACACCGGCTATGGCGCCTGGCGCGGACCGCTGATGCCCGCCTCTGATGTCACCGACATCGTCACCGGCCTCGAGGAGCGCGAGGTACTGGGCTCGGTGGATGCCGTATTGTCTGGCTACCAGGGCGGCGCCGACATCGCTGATGCGATCCTCGACGCCGTGGCGCGGGTGAAAAAGCACAACCCGAATGCCATCTACGTCTGCGATCCGGTGATGGGCAATGCCAAGTCTGGATGCTTCGTCTCCGACGCCATCCCGCCGCTGCTGCGCGACAAGGTGGTGCCGCAGGCCGATGTGATCGTGCCCAACCAGTTCGAACTGGGCTACTTGGTAGACCGCGAGGTCTCCGATCTGGATTCCACCCTCGCCGCTGTGGACGCCGCCTTCGATCTTGGCCCCTCCGCGGCACTGGTGACCTCCGTGGAGCGCCCCGATCGCGAGGAGGGCACCGTGGAGATGCTGGCCGTCGATGAGAAGGGTGCATGGCTGATCACCACCCCGAAGCTGCCGATTAAGATCAACGGCTCCGGCGATGTCACCGCCGCGCTTTTCACCGGCCACTACACCGAGGGCCGCGACGCCGCCGCCGCACTCGCCGCCACCACCTCCTCCATTTTCGACCTGGTGGAGGCGACCTACACCGCGGGCAGCCGTGAGCTCAAGCTCATCGAAACCCAGGAGGCCTTCGCGCACCCGCGCATGCAGTTTGAGGTGCGCCAAGTGCGCTAAATACCCTTCGCCTTTAGACGACACCACCGCCGCTGAGCTGCTTTTCAGCTCGGCGGCGGTGGTGTTTTCGCGGCAGCACCGGCCCCGCTGTGGGGGCGGGTGCTTGGTTCTCGGTGTCTAGCGAGAGAGCTTGCGGTGGGTCACACGCGAGGGGCGTGCGGCCTCCTGGCCGAGGCGCTCCACCTTGTTCTTCTCATAGTCCTCGAAGTTGCCTTCGAACCAGAACCACTGGCCCTCGGCGATATTGCCTTCCCAAGCCAAGATGTGGGTACATGTGCGGTCCAGGAACCAGCGATCGTGGGAGATCACCACGGCACAGCCGGGGAACTTCTGCAGCGCGTTTTCCAGCGAGCTCAGGGTTTCCACATCGAGGTCGTTGGTCGGCTCGTCCAGCAGGATCAAGTTGCCGCCCTGCTTCAAGGTCAGCGCAAGGTTCAGGCGGTTGCGCTCACCACCGGAGAGCACCTTGGCCGGCTTCTGCTGGTCCGGCCCCTTGAAGCCGAATGCAGACAGGTAGGCGCGCGAGGGCATCTCGTTTTGACCGACGTGAATATAGTCGAGCCCATCGGAGACAACCTCCCAGACAGTCTTGTCGCCGTCGATGTTCTCGCGGTTCTGGTCCACATAGGACAGCTGCACGGTCTGGCCCACCTTGACCTCACCGGAGTCCGGCTCCTCGAGGCCAACAATGGTTTTAAACAGCGTGGACTTACCCACACCATTGGGGCCGATCACGCCCACGATGCCGTTGCGCGGCAGGGTGAAGGAGAGATCCTTAATCAGAGTGCGGCCATCGAAGCCCTTGGTGAGGTTCTGCACCTCCACCACCTGGTTACCCAAGCGCGGCGGGGTGGGGATCTGAATCTCTTCAAAGTCGAGCTTCTTGTACTGCTCGGCTTCCTTGGCCATCTCCTCGTAGCGCTCCAGACGGGCCTTGTTCTTGGCCTGGCGAGCCTTGGCGCCAGAGCGGACCCACGCCAGCTCGTCCTTGAGGCGCTTGCGCAGCTTCGCGTCCTTCTTACCGGCCACCTCGAGGCGCTCGGCCTTCTTCTCCAGGTAGGTGGAGTAGTTGCCCTCGTAGGGGTAGAGCTTGCCGCGGTCGACCTCGCAGATCCAGCCGGCCACGTGATCGAGGAAGTAACGATCGTGGGTCACGGCCAGCACGGCGCCGGGGTAGTCCGCCAGGTGCTTCTCCAGCCACAGCACGGACTCGGCGTCCAGGTGGTTAGTGGGCTCGTCCAGCAGCAACAGGTCCGGCTCGGAGAGCAGCAGCTTGGCCAGGGCCACGCGGCGGCGCTCACCACCAGAGAGGTGGTTGACGGGCTCATCGGATGGCGGGCAGCGCAGAGCCTCCATGGCCTGCTCGATTTTGGAGTCCACTTCCCAAGCGTCAGCAGCATCCAGCTCCTCTTGGAGCTTGCCCATCTCTTCCATGAGCTCATCGGTGTAATTGGTGGCCATCTCCTCGGCGATGGCCTCGAAGCGCTGCTTCTTCTCGAAGATGCCGCCCAGGCCTTCTTCCACGTTCTCGCGGACGGTCTTCTCCTCATTCAGCGGCGGCTCCTGCTGCAGAATGCCGACGGTGGCACCGGAATCCAGGAAGGCCTCGCCATTGGAGGGCTGGTCCAGCCCGGCCATAATCTTCAGAATCGAGGACTTACCGGCGCCGTTTGGACCAACGACACCGATCTTCGCGCCCGGATAAAAGGCCATGGTGACATTGTCCAGAATGACCTTGTCACCATGGGCCTTACGGACGTTTTTCATGGTGTAGATAAACTCGCCCAACTTATGTAACTCCCTATTAAATATGACGTGCACGTTAAGTAATCAGCAGCCGCCCCAGCCCACGCAGTGGGCAGGGCTAAAACGCTGCTAGCCGCCTTAAAGGGTACATGAGTTCCAGCGCGGGCACCTACATTGCACCACGGGCTTAGAAGGGCACGGATTCGGCCTCCTCCCCCAGCGCTTTCGCGGCGGCGGCGCGATTATCCGCGGCGGTATCCGCCGCACTATCCTCACTGCCCGCGCCGACGCGCAGCAGCGAGCGGGTGACATCGCTGCCAACAAACTGGGCCTTAAACTTCACCTGGCTGCGCTTGGAGGTCACCCCATTGTCCTCCACCTCCCAGACATCGGTATAGAAGTGGCCGACAAGAATCACGCTCATGCCGCAGCGCAAGGCGTGTGCGGCTGGGGAGGCGATCCGGCCCCAGCATTCGACATCCACCCACAGCTCGCTGACTTGCTCCCAGTCTCCCTGCTCATTTTGGCGGGATTTGGAGGAGCAGACGCGAAACTTGGTGAGTTCCTTGCCGCTGGGAAATAGCCGGTATTCGGGCTCGGTGCCGAGATTGCCCATCAGAGTGGTTTGGATCATTGGCATAGCTGCACGGTCCTTTCTGGTGTTCTGTGTTGCGTGCGATCACCAGAGTGGCCCATCTGCCCGATCGCCGGGCCGAGACAGCGCGAGGGCCTGTGGATAACTGCCTCGCCCACCCCCACGGGGCTGAGGTTATCCACAGGCCCTAGTCCACAGATCCAGTGTTAGCGGCGGCGCGGCCGCGAAATGTCCTTATTGTGGTAGTCGTCCTGCCTGTCCTCACCGCGGCTGACCTGCTGCAGCCACTGGTTATAGGCCTCGAGCTGCTCATCGTCGGTGGCATCCGCCTGCGTGTCATAGGCGCGGGACTCGCGGCGATCCGCGGTCAGCCACTTGCGCAGCACCACAATGTAGACGATCACCAGCGGGAATGCGCCGGATGCCCAGGCGATTCCGCCGCCCACGGTCTGATCCCAAAGCAGGTCCACCTCCCAGGGCAAGCCGAGGGTGCTGTAGAACTCCTCGCCCATCACCTGCTGGGTCTGCATGAGATAGACCGCGAAGTACATGTGGAAAGGAAGCGAGAACGTCAGCCACGCCGTCTTCGACATGGGCGAGCGCTGCACCGGCAGCGGGTCGGTGGCCATGATGTCCCAGTAATACATGTAGCCCGACCACAAAAACAGCACATTCATGCTCAGGTGTCCGGCGTGCTCGGAAATCGCCACCTCGTACAGGCTCGGCACCAGATACATCAGATAGAAGATCACGAGGAACTGCACGGTGTTAAACACTGGGTGCACCACCACCCGCAGCACGGGGTTATCGAGGGCGATCTCCGCGAATTCATAGAGCCCCGGCACATCGCTTGTCGACGGCTCATTGGCTTTCAACGCCAGCTGCAGCGGATAGCCCAGCACCCAGAACACGGGGATGGTCATAGACAGGATCATGTGCCCGACCATGTGCATCGAGAAGGTGGCCGGGATATTCATGCCGATACCCGAACTCATGGTGATCACCAGGGTGGCGCAGCCAAGCAGGAACCAGGCGCTGCGACGAACCGGCCAGCTCTCGCCCTTGCGGCGCAGCTTGATGAGACCGTATATATACAGTCCCGCGAGGATCAGCCCGAAGGTGGCGAAGGCGATATCGAAGCGCCACATCGTCCACACATTCCAGATGGTGGGCTCCTCGTAGAGCTTGTAGCCCAGCTGGATATCCATGGTGTTGATATCCGCTACCAGTGGCGGAGGCGGCGGGGTGCGGCCCAAGGAGACGGCAACACCGGTGACCGCGCCCATCACCAGCACCTCTACGATGGCGATGCGGCGGAAGGTGCGGTGATCATTCGGGTCGCGCTCCAGCCGCGGGATGGCAATGCGGCGGTGGGCGAAGCCGAAGAGACCGAGCACCACCACGCCCACGGCCTTGGCGGTAATCAACAGGCCATAGCCGGAGGTGAGCCAGTCCGAGAAGTCGATGCGCACAGCGGCGTTGAGCAGACCGGACAGCGTCATGCCGATGACAGCCACCAGCGCGAGCGGGGAATAGCGTCGAACAGCAATATCGAGGTGGGTACCCCGACGGCGGCCATGTGCGATAAGCGCCATGAGCCCACCGACCCACAGCACCATGAACAGCAGGTGCCAGAGATAGGAGTTCGTGCCGTAGTCGTGATTGCCGCCGCTGGCGGAGTGCCCCTCCATACCCAGCGGGACGATCATGAGCACCGAAAGCAGCAGCCACACTGGCTGCATAATCCACTTCTTGCTCAAGAGCGCCCCCAGCCCGACGACCAGGGCGACGCAGGCCACCACAATCCAAGCCAGCGAAGTGGAGACCTGGGAGATCGCGATGGACCAATTCCCCGGCTTCATCGCCTGCCACAGCGGCTCGCCGGAGACATCCGAGAGATACATCGGCACCATCGCCACCGCGATCATGCCGAAGCACAGTGCCGCCACCGCACCGGTGCGGCTGGCCAAGGATCCATCCACGCCGAGTTCCGCTACCCGCAGCCGGGTGGCCAGTTCTGATTCGCGGTGAAACTCATAGCCATAGCCGCTGGCTTGGGAGCGCTGCTCCGCCGCCGCCAGCCGGCGTTTGTCCACGTACATCTCGCTGACGTGCTGGGTACGCGGCGGGGTAAGAAAAGAGCTGAAATAAAAGGAGCCCACAGCGAGCGCGGCCAGCATCATTCCCCCGGCGCGCAAAAAGGGCAGGCCGGCGGTGGTGGCCGGGCCGGGGTCGGGAATACCCAGCGCCGCTAGGGAGGCACTCAGGAATTGCCATGAAATGAGGCCCGCAACCAGTCCTGCTGTAGTGAAAAATAGCACGTAGAGCGCCTTGCTGGGGCGCGCTGGGGAGGAAGGGGCCGAGGGTGCCGGTGCGGTTGTACCAGCGGAGATGCTCGTCGCTTCAGCCATGTTCTTAGGATAGCCGCCAGCCCGAGGATCGTTAATTGACCATGACCTCAATTCCTCCTAGCACCCGCAAGCCAGCGCTGCGGTCCCGCCTTTTGCGCGCTGCTCAGCGCGGTGACTAACATACGTAGGCATCGCTGTGCACGCGCCCGCTCGGCGCCCCGTGCAGCGATATACCTCCGTAGCTCAGTGGATTAGAGCAGTGGGTTTCTACCCCATGTGTCGCGGGTTCGAGTCCTGCCGGGGGTACTTTTTCTGGGCGATCCGCACTGCCCGCGGTGGACGCTGCCCGCTTCCCGACGTCCCATTCCCTCAAACGCGGGGTCGCACAGCGCATTCCCGCAGGCTGAGACATGTGTCACCTTGGTACCCGGAGTGTTTTAGTAAGCTCGACGGCATGCTCATTATTGATCACGACACAGTCGAAGCCCATTTGCCCAGCCCCGCCGCAGCCGTGGAGTCCATTAAAGAGGCATTGATCGCCATCGCTGATGGCTCGGCCAACACCGTGCCGAAGATTCAGGTGAGCGCCGGCGAGGGCCGCTCCTATTCCAACTCGATGCCCGCCGCCTGGCCAGATCGCAATCTTTTTGGCACCAAGTGGGTGACACTCACCCCGAACAACCCAGAGAAGGGCCTGCCCTTCGTCCAAGGCAGCGTGCTGCTCTCCGACCCAGATGATGGCTCCACCCTCGCCATTCTCGACGCCGCCCCGCTGACCGCTTTCCGTACCGCCGCCGTCACCGGCGCCAGCCTCGCTATCGACGGCGGGGAGCGCCGTGATGTGACCTTCCTCGGCACCGGGGTACAGGCCCGCTCGCATGCCCAGATTCTCGAGGGACTCGGCTATGAGGAGATGACCGTGTGGGGCCGTAGCTCCTCCTCCCTCGATGCGCTGATGGAGTGGGCCGCCGAGCACACTCCCGGCATCACCTTGAAGCCCACCTTGGATCGCGATGGTGCGATCCGCGACGCCGGGGTGATTATCACCGGCCTCGCCATGCGGGTACCGGGCCAGGAGATCACCTCCGCCCAGGTGCGCGATGATGTGACCCTGCTGCCGCTGGACTATGGCACCGTGGTGGGCAAGGAACTGGCCGCCGCCAGCACTCTTGTCGCCGATGATCCCACCCAGTACGAGGCGCTGCGCCCGGCGAAGATCGCCGAGGACTACCCCAAGGCCACCGGCGCTACCGGCGATCTGCTGAATGGCGATCGCCCCGAGGGCATTGTGGTGGCACAGAACCTGGGCTCCGGTCTCGGAGATATCGTTATTGGCAACGACGTGCTCGCCTCCTACCGCGCCGCCAACTCCAACTAATTAGGACTCATCACCTCATCATGTCTCTTCCTCTCCCCCAACCCCAGCAGCGGGCCGTAGTCACCGGCGCCAGCCAGGGCATTGGCCGCGCGATTGCCCGGGATCTCGCCGCAGCGGGCCATAACCTCATTCTTGTTGCACGCCGCGAGGCCGTGCTGCAGGATCTGGCGGCAGAACTCGTCGATAAGCATGGCGTGGAAGTGGAGGTGCGCGCTGTTGATTTGGCCCGCGCCGACGCCCGCGCCGAGCTGGTGGATGAGCTGGCCCAGCGCGAGATTTCCATCATTATCAACTCCGCCGGCATCGCCAGCTTCGGCGCCTTCCGCGATCAGGACTGGAACTATGAGCAGGATCAGTTCGAGCTCAACGCCCGGGCTGTATTCGAGCTCACCCATGCCGTGCTGGCGGGCATGCTCCAGCGGGGCGAGGGCGCGATCCTCAACGTGGGCTCGGCGGCCGGCAATGTGCCGATCCCGAATAACGCCACCTACGTCTTCACCAAGGCGGGCGTGAACGCCTTTACCGAGGCGCTGCACTATGAGCTGCGCAAGACTGGGGTGCACTGCACCCTGCTGGCTCCTGGGCCGGTGCGCGAGGCGGAGATCGCCGAGGAGGAGAAGTCCATCGTGGACAAGGTGGTGCCCGACTTCCTGTGGACCACCTATGAATCCTGTTCGAAAGAAACCCTCGAGGCTTTGGCCAATAACCGGCGCCGCGTGGTGCCGGGACCGCTATCGAAGGTCATGAATGCGGTATCCACGGTGGCCCCGACGGGCCTACTCGCGCCACTGATGGGTTCCTTCTATGCTCGAATGGGTTAACCGTTGTTGTTCCTCTCAACCCTAGAAAGCGCCCTCCGTGACCATGTCTGAGCCGCAGCTACCCGCAAAATATGATCGCCTCGTGTGGATCGACCTGGAGATGACGGGTCTCGATCCCGCGCGACATGTGATCGTGGAGATCGCCGCCGTGGTCACCGACGCCCAGCTGAATATCCTCGGCGAGGGCGTGGACATCGTGGTGCACGCCAGCGAAGAAGAGCTGGCCCAGATGGATGATTTTGTGGCGAATATGCACGCCTCCAGCGGGCTGACCGAGGAGATCACAGCCTCCACTATCAGCCTCGCCGAGGCGGAGCAGACGGTGCTGGAGCTCATCGCGGAGCACTGCGATCCCGAGCACCCCGCCCCCTTGGCCGGTAACTCCATCGCCACCGACCGCGCCTTCATCAAGGCGCATATGCCGGCCCTCGATGCGGCGCTGCACTACCGCATGGTGGATGTCTCCTCCGTCAAGGAGCTGGCCCGGCGCTGGCAGCCGCGGGTGTACTACCACCAGCCGGACAAGGGCCTCGCCCACCGCGCACTGGCGGATATCGTGGAATCGATCCGCGAACTCGACTACTATCGCCGCGCTCTCTTCGTGGCCGATCCCGGCCCCACATCGGAGAACTGTGGCGACGCCGCCGCTCAGGCCGTTGAGCGCTACCGGGAGCATCTCGGACAGTAACACCACCAACGCCCGCTACCCAGAGTGAAGGTAGCGGGCGTTATGTGTGTCTGCCGCGGTCCTAGACGAGCAGCAGGAAGAGCACTTGGGCGCCGATGATCTTGCCGATCATTCCCACCGGATACACCGTGGCATAGCCCCGCGCGGCGAGATCGGTGCCGGTCTGCGCGTTGAGATAGGCGATAATCGCAGGATTGGTGGAAATACCACCGGCCATGCCCATGGTTTCATCCCATTTCGCCCCCAGCACCCACGCGCCGAGGACGGCCATGGCGATCGCTGCAACGAGCGTGAGAACAAGACCAAAGCCCACGTAGAGCAAGGATTCAACATCAGAGAGCGCCGCGGCGAAGCCGGCGCCGGCGGTGGTGCCCACACCGGCGAGGAAGAGCGCCAAGCCGATATTGATGAAGATCTTGTTGGCCTGGAAGGGCACGATCCACTGCAACCGGCCGGTCCGGCCCCGCCAGCCCAAGAGCAGTCCCACGAGGATGGGGCCGCCACCGAAGCCGAGGGAGAGAGTCAGCCCGCCCGGCATCGGGATCGGAATCATGCCCACCAGGAGTCCGGCGAGCAGCCCCAAGAAGAAGGGGAAGAAATCAAAGTTGCCCAGGGCGTTCTCGCTATCACCGAAGAACTTTCTGGCCTCGGCCATCTTGTGGGTCGGGGTGACGACCCGCACCTTGTCCGAGTATTCCAAACGGGTCGTGGGCGTGGGGATGAAGTCGGAGTCACCGCGACGCACCCGCGCGATCAGAAAACGCTTCTCCGCGAGGCCAAGCTCGTCGATAGTACGACCCACGATCTGCGGATTAGACACCGAGAAGCGGCGATAATCGAGATTGTGGTCATCGATGGGGAAATGCACCTCGCGGCCCAGGATGTGTGTGGCTCGCCGGAGCTCCTCCTGCGTGCCGTGAATCAGCAGCACATCGCCGCTCGTCACCTCGGTATCCGCGGTGATGAGGGTTTGGTTCTCCGGATCCTCGTGGTGAATCAGGCGGGTAGCCACCACCTCAGCACCCGTGGGGCGCAGCACCTCTGCGACCGTGCTGGGTTCTATGGGGCCGAGCTCGAGGCCGGTGAGGTGGAGGTCCTCGGTGATCACACCGGCCTCTTTGGCGTCTGCGACGTGATCCACCTTGCGCAGCTTCGCTCCCACGGCGGCCACGAGGATCAGACCCAGAACACCACCCGGATAGGCCAGCGAGTAGCCGATCACGGGCAGCGCCAGCGCTTCGGGGTCAGTGATACCCGAGGCCTTCATGGTTTCCACGATGGCTGCCATACCAGGAGTGGAGGTGACTGCGCCCGTCATGCTGCCGGCGCCTTGGGCGGCGTCGAGCCCCAAGAACTTCACGCCGATATAGGCCAGCACGATCACACCGGTGAGCACGAGACCGGCGAGGGCGCTGATCTTCCAGCCACGGGAGCGGAACTCCGCGAAGAACTGCGCGCCGAAGCTCAAGCCGATGGCATACACAAACAGCGCCAGGCCGAAGGTGTACAACAGCGGCGGGAGCTGGATCTCCGGCTCGACCGCAGAGAAAGCAATGGAGACGAACAACACGGCGGCGGAGCCGAGCGATATGCCGGCCACGTTCACTTTGCCCAGAAGATAGCCGAGGGCAAGTATCGCCATCAGCGCAATCAATGGATTGGCGGCGAGATAATCGAACACGAGGGGTCCTTGGGGAGCGCGGGGGCCCACGATAGCGGGCCCAGAAGAATATGAGGAGAGAAGCGGCGTGGGCGTGCGACACTCCCCGCTTCCCCGCCCACGCGCGGAGAATGGTGAGAGCATGCGCACCCGTAGGTTCTCAGCAGGGTTACCGTATCACTGAGTCATCCTACGTCAAGTGAGAGCGCTACATCCCCGCCGCTTGGGCGCCAGCAATTACCCATACCAGCTGCAGTTTTTGCTTTTCTTATGCGGTGCGCTACTATAACTCTCGCTGCAGAAAACGGCAGCGATGGTGGCTGTAGTTCAGCTGGTAGAGCACCAGGTTGTGATCCTGGGTGTCGCGGGTTCGAGTCCCGTCAGCCACCCCGACGATGAGCCCCCGGCCTTGGAAACAGGGTCCGGGGGCTTATTTTATTGCGGAGCCCCAGTGCCAACTGGCACGCACACTCCGGCAGCCGACAACCTGCATGATGGCCATCCGCAAAAAGGGGCGCGCTCGTAGCTGCGATTATCACTCTCGACCGCCCCCTCACATACTGAGTGCACACCCGAAGCACTGGTTCGTGTCGGCTGTGGGCCCCTCAGTGGGCCGCCTCCTCACCTATACGTATGGCTGCCCGCCACTCCTCGTTACCCCACTTCAGCGAGGCGGCTAAAAGATCGCTGGCGAGCAATTCATTGTGAAAACGCCCGAACATCGTTCCCCCTTGCCGCATCAGACGAACATTCAACTGATATGCGCTATTCAGGAGCAGCTCGATGTGCGGAAAATCAACGAGCCCAGTCAGGACGCCTTCGAGCCCCTCCATTGTGAAATGCCAGCGCGTGACCTCAGAGAGAGGATAGGCGCTGTTTTCGACATACCATCGCCCCTCCGAATCTTGGAGTGAGGCCAGCTCACCATCGACTCTCACGGTGTTAATGAACAACTCGATCTCAGCTGCACCATCGACCACATGTTGGCAAACAACGAAGATCTCGAGGTTTCCCGCACTCACCACTAGCAGCCTTCGGTGTGACTGAGAGCGATTCGTCGCTGGCAAGCACGACGCTATCCAGAGGTGCCTGTGCGTGTTGTAGGGGTCAGGCAGTGCCTCGTAGATGAACCATCCGAGGAGATCTCGGAGCACCTCATATTCGACCATCCTCGCGAGTTGGAAGAATTTTTTGCTATCCCTGCCGATGACGTTTTCTCCCGGACGCACTCGCTTCTCTCTATCCCACGGCAGGACCGTGGTGGCCCCCTCTACAGAGGTGAACTCAACATCGGCATCACCGTGGGGCCGTTGCGTATCCCGAACATTCCGGACCGATGATGCCCGTTCAGTCTCAGCAATAAGGGCCCTCTCTGGGGCGTCTAAATCGCCTTCCGGCAGCGCGAAAAACTCGAAAGTCACGATGTCATTCCACCGCCTGCGGTGGGAGCGAAAGCGAGAGACCACATTCACGGATTGCCCAACGTAGACACTGCCATCGGCAAACCCAAGGCGATAAAGCCCCCTGAGACTCGACTCTCCTACGAGAATGATCGCGATTGAGTCCAGTTCCCGAACGTCATATACCCGCCCTGTCAGTTGTGTGCATTGGCCATGCTTGGATGAAGGAGACGAAAGATCCGAGGACATAGTGTAATTGTGCCTGACCACCTACTATCCCTTCTGCGAGACACTCACCCCTAGCGTTCTCGGCCACCGAATCCAAGCACACCAGTTCTGCCAAGCCCCTCCCCTACTCGAGAAAGAATCCACTCGCCCAGACACACCCGCCGACACATGCGCCCGCACGGGTACGCTGAAGGGCGACACAATCACCCGTATTAGCTGCGCAAAACTAACAAGAAACGCACGTCACAGTTTCCTCTGCTTTAATAACAATCAGATAACAACTATTTGCGTTTTAGCTGCTCAAGACAGTTTCTGGGTTGCATGCTAAGAGCGGTTTCTTGAGTCTTAGTGAGTCTCGTGCACTGCGCCCTGCTATTGCTGAGCAGGGCGCATGCCACCGCGCCTTGTATTTCTCTTCTTTAAGGACTGAACACATTCATGCTTAAACGCGTCATATCCATCACGCTTGCCTTCATTGGCTTGCTCGTGGGCGCCGGCTTCGCCACCGGCCAGGAAACGATTCAATACTTCGTCTCCCACGGCTCCATCGGCATCGCCGGCGCCGTGCTGGCCGGGCTGCTCATCTCCATCGGCGGCATGCTCTCGCTCCAGCTGGGCAGCTATTTCCTGGCCGACGAGCACAACGAGGTATTCCAAGACATCTCCAAGAAGTGGGTGGCCCGCTTCATGGACGTCTCGGTGATGATCACCCTCTTCAGCTTGGGATTCGTGATGCTCGCCGGCGCGGGTTCCACCTTCAACCAGCAGTTCGGCTGGCCCACCTGGGTGGGCTCCACCGTCATGCTGGCGCTGGTGATTGCCTCGGGATTCCTCGACATCAACAAGGTGTCGAACGTGATTGGCGCGCTCACCCCGGCCATGATCATCGCAGTGATCATCGCCTTCACCTACATGATGTTCAACCTGCCGGACGATCTGTCCAGCCTCAACGATGTGGCCGTGCAGGCCGAATCCCCCATCAGTCCGTGGTGGCTCTCGGCCATTAACTACGCGGGCTTGGTGGAAATCATGGCGATCTCCATGGTGCTCGTGATCGGCGGCAGCTACCTCGACCCGCGCGAATCCTCCCTCGGCGGGCTCGTGGGCGGTATCGCCTACACGGTGCTGCTGGTGATGATCTCGGTGACGCTCTTCCTCGGCGCCGACAAGGTGGAGGGCTCCTCGGTGCCCAACCTCACCCTCTTCGAGGAGATCCACCCGGTGATGGCCATTATCGCGGTGTTCATCGTTTACGCGATGATCTACAACTCCGCTATCGGCATGTTCTACGCCCTGGGCCGCCGCCTCTCCGCGGGCAAGCAGTCTAAGTTCCGCCTCTACTTCATCATCACCACCTTGGTGGGCTACGCCATCTCCTTCATTGGCTTCGGTTCCCTGATGGCGAAGGTCTACCCGATTCTCGGCTACCTCGGCCTGCTGCTCATCGCCGTGCTGGTGATCTTCTATCTCCGCGATCGCCGCAAGATCGCCTCGGAGTCGAAGCGCCGCAATAAGATTCGCGACCTCGCCTACCGTAAGCACCACCCGGATAAGGAATTCACCGACGATCACGCAGCGGAAATGGAGAAGCTGATGGGTGATTCCCAGATCTCCGATGACTACCTCTCCGATGCGGTGCAGGAGGAAGTGACCGATTCGCTGGTGCAGGATGATTCCGTGGACTTCAGCGAAGAGGACGCCGAGCAGCTGCGCGATACGGACACCCCCGATTCCGCGAAATCCTAAAGCCCTCGCGCCGCGCGCCTGCAGCGTGGCGTCGATAAGCTGAGACTCAGGCCCACCACGTGTGGGCCTTTTCTCTACAGTGGGTGAAAGCACTACTCCCGCATGAGAAAGGCACGCATGATTCCGCTGTCACTCATCGATTTCGCCCTCGTCTACGACGGGGAACGGCCTCGCGATAGTTTCTCGCGCTCGGTACGGCTTGCGCAGCGCGCAGAGAAACTCGGCTATGAACGCATCTGGTACGCGGAGCACCACAATATGCCGCGTATCGCGTCCTCCGCCCCGGCCGTGCTGATCGCCCACGTGGGCGCGCATACTTCCACCATCAAACTGGGGGCGGGCGGAGTGATGCTGCCGAATCACGCGCCACTGGTGATCGCCGAACAATTCGGGGCCCTAGAGGAGATGTATCCCGGCCGTATCGGGCTGGGCTTGGGCCGTGCCCCGGGTACCGATCAGCGCACTGTGCAGGCTTTACGACGCTCCCCTCGCGCCGCCGAGCGCTTCCCCGAGGATGTCGCCGAAGTGCAGGGCTATCTCTCCGGGGAGAGCCGGATCCCCGGCGTGCAGGCCATTCCCGGCGCCGCTACTGAGGTGCCGCTGTATATTCTCGGCTCCTCCCTCTTTGGCGCCCAGCTGGCCGCACAACTCGGCCTGCCCTATGCCTTCGCCTCGCACTTCGCGCCGCAGCACCTCGATGAGGCCATCGCTGTCTACCGCGAGCGCTACCAGCCGAGTGCCGTTAATCCCGACCCCTATGTGATCGCCGCGGTGAATGTGACGGCCGCTGATACCACAGCCCAAGCCCAGGAGGACTGGGAGCAGGTGCGGCGCAGTCGGGTGAAGTCGCTCGCCGCCCGCGGCCGCGAGCTCAGCGAAAAACAGCTCGACGCCTTGCTGCACTCCTATGCGGGTCAGCAGGTGAGCACCATGATGCGCTATACCGCGATCGGCACGAAGCCCGAGGTGCGCAGCTACCTCTCGGAGTTCCAGGAGCGCACCGGCGCTGATGAGCTCATGATCTCGCTGCAATCGCCGTCGCATGCGGCGATGCTGCACTCGATGGAGATCCTCTCCGCCGCATGGGAGCTGCCCGGCGCTGACCCAGCGCTCTAGGGGCATACACACGACAACGGCCCAGCCAGTGAATAGTTGGCTGGGCCGTTGGTTTCAGGCACTAGAGGAAAGGGTTTACCACGAGGAGGTTTGGTCCGCGTTGCCCTTCTTCCATGTTTCCCAAGGAATATTCCAGTCGCCGAGACCATCAAAGCCG
Organism: Corynebacterium sp. TAE3-ERU2; assembly: GCF_019209955.1. Taxonomy (NCBI): domain Bacteria; kingdom Bacillati; phylum Actinomycetota; class Actinomycetes; order Mycobacteriales; family Corynebacteriaceae; genus Corynebacterium; species Corynebacterium sp. TAE3-ERU2. The sequence goes on from NZ_JAHUTL010000001.1 coordinate 565,013, forward strand.
GAGAGCTCGCCGCCGATGGTGTTTTTTACCTTCACCACATCGCCGCGCTTGACCAGCTCCTGGAACCACTTGGCGTTCTCTGGAGAGACGTTCACACAGCCGTGGGAGGTATTCGTGCTGCCCTGGGCCCACATGGACCACGGCGCGGAGTGCACATAGATTCCCGACCAGGACATCTGGGTGGCCCAGTCCACCTTCTGTCGATAACCGCGGGGGCTATCCACGGCCAGGCCGAAGGTAGAAGAATCCATGATCATCGAGGGGTTCTGATCGCCAATCATGTAGGTGCCATTCGGCGTGGGGAAATCGGCATCGCCCAAGGAGACGGGCATCGTCTTGAGCACCTCACCGTTTTTGGTCACCGTCATGGTCTTGGTCGAGTCATCGACGGTGCTGATGATTTCATCACCGATGCTGAACGAGATTTCATTATCGGCGTTGCCGTACATGCCGTTGCCCAAATCGACGCCATAGATATCGGCCTTCACCTCAACCTCGGTGCCGCTGGGCCAGAACTCGGCCGGACGCCAGCGCATCTCCGAATTATTCAGCCAATAGAATGCGCCCTCTACCTCAGGGGTAGTGCTCACGGTAATAGCGTCCTGGGCAGCCTGACGATCCGCAATCGGGGCGTTAAAACGGAAAGAGATAGTCTGGCCCACGCCCACGACCGAGCCATCCAGCGGCCCCAAGTAGACAGCCGCCCGGCCATCGGGTGCGACCGTGGTGAAACTTGCCTCGAGGGACTGGCCATTCGCGGCCTGCGCATCCACGGTGTAGGTGCGGTAATAGCCCAGTGGCTCTGTGACATGCCACTTCTTACCGTTGTCGCTGATCTCGGCTTCGACCACCTTGCCAGCTTCGTTCGTCATCGTCACCGACGTCAGGGTGGTGTGCTCGACAGTGACCTCGATGGGCTCCGTGGGATTGACATCCGTGGCCTCATCGCCGACATTCAGCTTCGGAGTTTCCTCCTCGCGGACCTTCTCTATCTTGGCCTGCTCAGCTGCCTCTTCTTCCGCGTTGCCGTTACCGATCGTGCATCCGGCAAGAACCAGCGAACACGACACGAGCAGCGCCATCAGCGCTCGCAGCAGCCGAGACTGAGCCCTAAAACCCCCGCTGACCGCGCCCGTCAGCCCACTAAAAGAGAACCGCCCTGTGCTAAACATTTCACTCCGTCGATAAACCATAGTCTCGGTGGATTGTACACGCCCCGCGCCCTCAGACCGCGTCGGAAAAAGCGCTTCCCAAAACCGTGACCAAACTGTTGCTTATCGCATGTCACACGCTCTGGTGTCGACACTGTGTGTCAAAAATCGAGCCCCTCCCCGAGCCTTGTCAGGCAGCTGCCGCGGCACCATCATTCCGACGAGGAGCGCCGCACATTATCCCCACAAACGCAGCGATACACCCCGTCCCACACCACGCATCCACACGCGGCGCGCGAAGCCCGTAAATGGCCCTTGAGCTGGCGATTTTACAAGGTGTGAAACTGTTTGTAATATAACATCTCGTTGCACAGCGCACCGGCCATCACGGCAGGGACGCAGAGCATGCGCCATTAGCTCAATTGGCAGAGCAGCTGACTCTTAATCAGCGGGTTCGGGGTTCGAGTCCCTGATGGCGCACTTTTTCTTTATATCCCCTCTAGGCGGTTATCTCGCCTAGAGGGGATTGTTGTATCTCTGCACTGGGGTTGTAGGTACGTCGACGCATGCCCCCTGTAGGGGCTAACGCCGTCGCAATCTCACCAAAACCAAGGACTTACGGTGCACGGAGATATATCATCACAGACGCGAGGCACGTACCGCCTCAGCGTGTAGCGAGCATCACCACACGCCTGTACAGCCGCAGCGCCTCCGATAACCAACCATCTCTACCTCATCACGCTACCCAAGGTCCCACCGTGAACAGCCCCCACAACACAAATAGAACTCCAAAGGTTCTTGCCACCGTATCCCTCATCATCGGCGGCCTCCTATTTCTCATCAACCTTCTCACCATCACCAGCGGAACGCGATCATTTATCAGCGGCCTCTTTACCTCCATCGCTATCATCCTCCCCGGCGCAGCGTGGTTTTACTACCAATTCCGCGATAGGAAGCTCCAACAGCAGGTAGAGCGAGACCGGCAACTTGCCGGATACCTCACCGGGGGAGACCGCCAACTCCTACAGGGGGCGTCTGTGCCAGTAACTAAAGCTCCCCGTAAATGGGTGATCATTGCTTTATCTAGCGTCGTGCTGCTTGCCGCAGGAGGGGCGGTTTTGCCTTCCTCGGACAAGAAGGGGTCTTCAGACGGCTCAACCACCAGCACGAGCAAGACAACGACGAGCACCACGAGCAAGACAACGACGAGCACCACTACACCTACTAGGACTGAGCGCTCTACTACCACTAGCACCAGCACGAGCCACAAAAAAGAGTCCCCTAAGCCTGAGCGGCGTAGCAGCACCTCAAATAGCACAACTCAGCCCCAGCGGGATGAGCCGTCGCGGGCGAATATTGTCCCCGCGCCGGAACCCGAGCCTGAACCTGCTCCAACCACGTCGCCCAACCCTGCTCCCGCACCAGCCCCCGCGCCGGCTCCTGCGCCAGCTCCCGCACCAGCTCCTGCGCCAGCTCCCGCACCAGCCCCCGCGCCGGCTCCTGCCAACGCCTACTACCCGAACTGTGACGCAGCCCGAGCCGCTGGCGTAGCCCCCATCTATGCCGGCCAGCCAGGCTATCGCCCTGGGCTCGATCGAGACAAAGACGGCATCGCATGCGATAAGTAACCCTGAGGTTTACTGACAGTGTCCACATACCAAGTGGGCACACACTTCACCCCAGTCGGGAGCACTCCCGACTGGGTTTCTCGCTATTCGGCGCGGGCTGTACCGGCGGCATACCTCGTCATCGCCATCTGCAACAGCCTCTCTACGCCGCAGCGAAGCCCTTCTTCATCCCCAGCCCAACGTAGATCATGGCTCCCAGCAGGAGCACGATGCTGATGATCTGAAGGGTGGCAAGCGCCCCTGTGGTTTCCACCCTGCCGCCGCCGATGGCGAGAATAATCCGGCCAAGCACAATAGAGGCGAGGAGAACGGTGGCGTGGGTGCGCACTGGCCCTGGGTGTTGTGCAGCGGCGAGAGCAGCGGCAATAAAGGCCACGAAGGCACTGAGGTTCAACACGATGACCGAGATGAACATAGGAACTTCTGCCGCGCTCGAGGCCACGATGTAGAGCATGACCATGATCACGACCGAGGCCAGTAGGGAGATTCCGGTGCCCCAGAAGGCAACAATGAGAGAGCGTGGTACTACGGGGCGCGCTGAGGAATTCATATGTAAAACCCTAGTCCTCGCTGTTCGCAGAGCAATGCCCCTTGGCCTCTAGCTATCCCCGAGCTCGCTGATATGCCCCTTTTCCGGCCCTTGGCGCTGCAGCAGCACATCCAGTTCCGCGCGCAGCTGCTCAGCATCCGCATCGCTGACACGCGCACTGCGGGTGACGGCAATCCAGCCGTCGAGAAGCTCCGTGGCGTAGTTGTGCCCGAATCCATCCGGCACGTCCGCTGCCCCACCGAGATCGGCGCTGACTTGCCAAAAGGTGATCACGGGATACCACGTCATTTGTGGGGCACGCCCTGGACCAAGCGGCTCGACGAGCCAGTCGGGGCGCTTCCACAGTAGATTCGGCTCCCACCACACCACCGGGTCGGTGGCATGCTGCAGATAGAGCAGTCGATGCTCGCCCCAGCGGGGATCTGCTCCCAACTGCCGCGCGTGGCGGCCGGTGGCGGCAAAGCGCACGGCGCTCGATTCCGGCATCCGTGGCTGATATTCGGGACTACCCGGTTCGCGATTGCTGGTGAGCCAACGGTGCAGCTCATTGCTGCGCGGCGGGCCAACCATGAACACCCCATCGGGTTCCACATTGAGGGCGCGCAAGGATTCCAGTGCCGCCTCCACGCCCGTGGTCCCAAGGGACTCGCCATAGAGATAGAGCTCGGGTCGGTGCGCGGCGGGCAGGTCAGACCACCATTGCGCCACCGTGTGGATCAACTCGCGCCCCGCCTCCGCGGCGGCCCCCGAGTCGCTGAGGAAGGACACCGCAGAGGGCAGCACGCCGAATTGGGCACTGGCAATGGCGGTATCGCCAGCAAAGAGCAGCTCGAAGGCCTGGGCCGCCACCGGATTGGCCCACCCTGTGCCGGTGACTGGGAGGATGAGCAATGCCTGCCGGTCGGCAGCCCCGGTGCGATCGAGTTCCGCCAGCAGCTTATCGACGCGCTCCTGCATATCCGCGCCATTGCCCACCCCAGCGTAGAGGCGGATCGGCTCGCGGGCGGGCCGCTGTGTCACTGCTTCTAGCTGCTGCTTGGTGGCGCCATCGGCGATGAAACGCGAGCCCTCATAGCCGAGGCCCTCCCATGAGATCTCGCTGCCGGGTCCAGCCGAGCGATAGGCCACCGTGGGTGGGGCGATATCTTCGCGATAGGTGGCATTGCGATCGGCCGCTTGGCGCTCGATGATGGTCAGACCCGTATTGGGGATGATGATTCCCACACTGGCCACCATGATCACCACCACGAAGATATTCGACACCACGGCCGCGATCCCGGGCGGTAGGCCGCGATGTTCCAGCACCTCTGCCGTGGACTCCGCCCACGCCGCCAGCAGCCGCCACAGCCAGATCAGCCCAAAGCACAGCGCCAGCCCGAGGGCCGCAGAGAGCGGTAAGAAGTGGGTGAGGTGCGGGGTGGGCAGCCCCTGCGCGGCGGCGAGCTGCTCCTGCCACGATAGCGACGCCCACACCACCCCGAGGGCCACGAGGGCGAGCACCAGGATGCCGATATAGTCGATCAGCCGGCGCTGGCGATCAGAGAGCTGCAGGCGCGCGGTGCGCGGGCCGAGACGGCGCAGCAGCATCCACCCCAGCTGGCTTAAGCCCACGCCCACGCAATAGCCGATATTCGCGGTCACCCCAGAGACAATGCCTTGGTAATACCAGGTGCGGGGCAGCAATGAGGGCGTATAGGCTGCGGCGAAAAATAGGGCTACCCCGATCAGGCCCACCACGTTGTAGTGGCGGGAGGTGACGGTCAGCCGCTCAGGACGGTCACTGCTACTCATTGGGGTCTCATATATTCAGCGTTGCCAGGCTTAAAAAAGCCCGCGCCACACCGACTCCCCTCGGGGATCATCGGCGCGGCGGGGCGTCGAAAAGCGAAAAGCGATAAAGATTAACGGGAAGCGAGCAGCTTCTGAATCTCCTTGAGATCCTTGTTGCGCTTGCGGGAACGCAGCACGCCAACGACGACTGCACCCACAACAACCGCGCCCACGCCAGCCAGAATCTTCTGCACCTTCGGGTCCTGCAGCTTGTTGGTGGCTTCCTTCTTCGCGTCGTTCACGATGTTCTTGGGCTGGCTGCGCTCGGCAAGCTCATCGAGGGTGTTCGCCAGGTTCTTGCGAGTGCGCTCGATGTCGCGCTGAATGTCCTCAATATTGCGTGCCACTGTTGTCGATACTCCCCTAGCTAGTTTTATCCATGTACTGTGCGCCCAGCAGGGCGCGGCGTTTACCTGCATGAGCCTACCTAAAACCACGCTGTGGTTTCTAGTCGGCATGCCCACCGCACTGCAGAAATGCCGAACGCTCGCCTACCCTAGAGCCATGACTCAACCCGCTTCCATTCGCCTCAGCGAGGGCGATACCGCCCCCGCTATCTCTTTGCTCAACGACGCCAACGAGACAGTCAGCCTTGCGGACTTCCGTGGACAGCGCGTTCTGGTGTACTTCTACCCGCGCGCCAACACCCCCGGCTGCACCACCGAAGCCTGCGATTTTCGTGACAACCTGGCTCGGCTCAATGATCTCGGCGTGGCTGTGGTGGGCATCTCCCCTGATAGCCCGGACAAGCTCGCGGCCTTCCGCGCCGATCACGGACTCACCTTCACGCTGCTCTCCGATCCCGATAAAGAGGTGATGACCCAGTGGGGCGCCTTCGGTGAAAAGAAGAACTACGGCAAGGTAGTCCAGGGCGTGATTCGCTCCACCTTCTTGGTAGACGAGCACGGACGCATCGCCAGCGCCCAGTACAATGTGCGCGCCAAAGGCCACGTCGATCGGATTCTGCGCGACGTGCTCTAGCCGCCCAGATAGCTGGGCGGTACGAGGATAAACAGTGTTCACAGGGGCGTTTTCTTTCGATAGACTCGGTAGCTACCATGGCTAGAACCTCCGATCACACCGGCTCCGCCGAGACGCGCTCCGCCGCGTCCGAGCCTTCTTTGATGCAGCACACTGACTCCGCAGCGCAGCAGCGCAGCGATGCCTCCGATACCCGCGATGGCGATCCCGAAATTCTGGTTCCGCGCCGCCGCCCAGCCCAGCAACGCAGTCGGGAGAAATTTGCCCGCATGCTGGAGGCCGCGCGCAGCGTCCTCGTGGATCACGGGTTTGAATCCTTCACCTTCGACGAGGTGGCCAAGCGGGCCGAGGTGCCGATTGGCACCCTGTATCAGTTCTTTGCCAATAAATATGTGATGATCTGCGAGCTGGATCGCCAAGACACCGCGGTGATTGTGGCCGAGCTGAAGAAATGGCCCAGCCGCGATCCATCAATTCAGTGGCCGGATTTTCTAGATAATTTCATCGACCACCTGGCCCAGCTGTGGAAGGCAGATCCCTCCCGGCGGGCGGTGTGGCATGCCATCCAGTCCACCCCAGCGACCCGCGCCACGGGGGCGGCCACCGAATCGGAGCTTTTGGACTTACTGGCGGAGGTACTCATCCCCCTCGCCCCGACGCTGCCACTTCCCGAGCGCCGCAAACATGCCGGGATTTTGGTGCACACCGCCACCTCGCTGCTTAATTTCGCGGTGCGCGATGCCACCGCCTCGCCGGAGACCTATCTCACCACGGTGGAGGAGATCAAGCGCATGCTCATTGCCTATCTCTTCTCCGTCGCCCAAGGCTAGGCGTTGTACTCACCCAGGGGTGTTCTCTCCCAGCATGGCGTGGGCGAGGCGGGCCGCCTCGTCTAGCGCGTCCTGCTCCTCTGACTGCAAGGATTCTGCTCCGCGCCCGGCGGTCTCTGCTGCGGACGCCGCGGCACGGCGGCCAGGGGTGGGGGCATCCACCACGTGCTCATTATGGGAAAAATCTTGGCAGGGGTGCTCGGGGATGACCTCCGCCGCAGGAACGAGCTGATGTTCGGCGAGGTAGTCATCGAAATCTTTCGAGATACTCACAAATCCCAGCCTAGCCGCCCCACTGCCCGCGCCTGTGTGGGCGGGGCCGTGTGGGGCGGCTATGGGGCGGCTGTGGGGCGGGGCTAGCTGAGTACGCAGACCGCTACTGCGTAGTCGCCGTCATGGCTGATACTCAGCTGCACGGAAGCATCGAGGTGCTCCGCGCTGATCCCGAGACTTTCTGCGGCTAGGGCTCGCAGCCGGCCGCGCAGCCGGAGCTGGACTCGGCCGAAGGGATCGGCCTGCACCACGATGTCGCGGAAATCCACCTCGTGTTCAGCCAGCACGGGAGGCTGCCCAAATAGCGCCTGCGACCAGGCCTTAATCCAGGCCTCTTTGGCCGCCCACCGCCCCGCGAGATGCCGGGCCCGGGGCAGGCCAGTCAAGCCGCGCTGCTGGGCGTGGCGCAGCTCGCTGCCGTGGAATACCCGCGCGAAGCGGGTACCTGGCTGGGCGAGCTGCTCGGCAAAACCCGGCACGTGCACCAGATCAATCCCGCACCCCCGCACCGGCAGGTGCGGGAACTCTGGCGGCTGCTGGGCTGGGTCCACTGCCTTAGCCCTCGGTGGACAGGCGGTAGCGGCCATCGCGGAGCCGGGCGTCGGCGTCGAGCAGCATGGCGACCTCCCGCTCATGGGCGGCATCGCCATCGTCGCCCAGGTTGCGGCCGGAGGTGCGCTCATACAGCGGCGCGGCACCGTAGATGCCGGCGAGGATACGCTCGGCACCCGCCTGTTCCCGAGCCGCGGCCTGTGCGGCCCACTCTGCTGCCGCGTCCTCGCCGCGCTGGGCCCGCACCGCCTCATAGAAGGCCGCCGGGTGGACCAGAGCCACCAGTGCCGAGACGTGACCGAAACCGAGCGAGGAGACAAACCCAGCCTTGAGCACGTCCTGCTCCGGCATCTTGAGCGGCTGGCGCAGCCACACCAGGTGCGGATGCTCGGCCAGCACGGGATCCACGCAATCCAGCGAGAAGTTCGCGGGAATCACACCAGAGCGCAATACCTGGGCGAGGCCGGTGAGCTGGAAGGCTGCGGCACCACCCTTGGCGTGGCCGGTGAGACTCTTCTGCGAGATCACATACAGCGGGCTGCCCGCATCGCGGCCAAGGGCCTGCTGGATACGCTCGTGCAGCTCAGACTCGTTGGGGTCATTGGCGTTGGTGGAGGTGTCGTGCTTCGACACCACGCGGATGTCATCTGCGTGCACGCCCAACTCGGCCAGCTGGGTAGCCAACGCCGAATGCGTGCCACCTTGGGCCGCGGCCAGGGCACCGAGTCCCGGCGCGGGGATGGAGGTGTGCAGGCCATCGGCGAAGGACTGGGCGTAGCCCACCACCGCTTGCACCGGCATGCCCAGCTCCAGGGCCACCGAGCCGCGCATGAGCAGCAGCGTGCCGCCGCCAGCGGATTCGACGAACCCGGCGCGGCGTCGATCATTCGCGCGGGAGAAGTAGCGATCCTCGATGCCCTTATCCCGCATCACCTGGGAATCGGCGGTAGCGGACATGTCGCCGAAGCCGGTGATGCCCTCCACGGAGAGATCATCGATACCGCCGGTGACCACCACATCGGCCTTGCCGAGGCGGATCTTATCCATGCCTTCTTCCACCGACACGGCCGCCGTGGCGCAGGCCGCCACCGGGTGCACCATCTGGCCGTAGCCGCCCACATAGGCCTGCATGACGTGCGCCGCCACCACATTGGGTAGGGCTTCTTGCAGGATGTCGTTGGCACGGGCCTCGTTGAGCAAGCCGTCCACGTAGAGCGAGCGCATGGAGGACATGCCGCCCATGCCGGTGCCCTGGGTGGAGCTGACCTTCGCCGGGTGCACATGCGCCAGGATCTCGGCGGGAGTGAAGCCCGCAGAGAGGAAGGCGTCCACGGTGCACACGAGGTTCCACACGGCCACGCGGTCGAGGTTGTTGACCATCTCCGCGGGAATGCCCCAGCGAGTGGGATCAAAGCCCTCGGGGATCTGCCCGCCCACGAAGCGCGACATCACCGCGCGGGTGGGCACCCGCACCTCGGAGCCAGCGGGTCGGGTGACCAGCCATTCCTCGGTTTCTGGGTGGAAGCGCACCACCGTGTTGGAGTCTTCAGCAGCATAGCCCTCGGCCTCCTCGCGGGTCGCCACGGCGAAGGTGAGGTCCTCTTCGAGGTAGATCTTGCTCAGCTGCGGGGCGAGGTTCGACACCATGGAGAAATCATCGTGGTACTGGCGCACGCCGACGCGGCCAAGCACCTCATCGTGATAGGCGTCAAAGATCTCGTCCTCGGCGATCTCCTCACCTTCGGCGGTGAGCCAGGCGCCGTCCTCATAGGAGATCAGCCCCATGGACCAAGCCAACTCGACCACGCCGGCGGCGCTGAGATCGCCGCTCAGCTCGGCCTCGAAGCGGGTGCGCGAGGAGCCATAGGGCCCCAGCTCCGCGGCGGAGACCATGACCACCATGTTTTCCAGGGAGGCGCTCACCGAGCCGTGGAAGGCTGCGGCGGCCGTGGCCGGTGCTGCGGGCAGTGCCGGCACACTCGGCAGCGCGTGGAAGCGCGGGGTGGTGTCCACCTCCTGCAGCTGCTCGGCGGCGGGGTTGTCGGCCGCGGAGCGTGCCAGCTCCGCGAGGTTGAGCTGCGCCTCGGCGAGCCCGCCAGTGAAATCGGCGAGCAGCGGCGTTTCGGCGGCAGCCTGGCGCGACTCCTGCGAGGCCAAGGAGATGAGTTCGCGGGCAATCTCGTCGGTGGAGTAGGTGCGCACGCCCTTGTCTTCGACCAGCTCGACGAGCGGATCATTCGCGCCCATCAACCCGGTGCCGCGCACCCAGCCGATCAGGGCGTGGGCCAGGGTGGTGCGGGCGGAGAAGTTCTCCTCCACGCTCCAGCGATTCACTAGGGCGTCGAGGGCGGCCTTGGACTCTCCATAGGCGCCATCGCCGCCGAAGATTCCGCGGTTGGGCGAGCCCGGCAGCACCACGTGGGTGCGCTGGCCCACGTGGGTATCGCGGCCCAGGGCGGAGAGCCCGGCGATGAGACGTTCCACCGACCACAGGAGCAAGCGCATCTGGTTTTCTGCCTGCGGGCCGGCCTCGTCGATGCTGCCCTGCACCGGCGGGGCGGCGAAGGGGAAGATCAGGCTCGGCACGAGCGCCGGCTTCGTCACCACGGAGGATGCGCCCACAGTGACCCGCTGTTCGGAGCCAATCCACTCCACGACCGCATCGAGGTCCGCATAGGAGGCTAGGTTGGCGGGGATCACCCACAGGGTGGCGCCGAAGCGGGCGTGCTCCGCGTAGAGCCGCTTGTAGAACTCCAAGCGCTCATGGCTCAGCCTCGAGGTGGTGGTGATTACGGTGGCGCCTTCGGCCAGCAGCTCTCCCACCACGGCGGCAGCAATGGACTGCGGCGAGGAACCGGTGACCACAGCCACGTCCTCAGCGAAGCTGCCGTGGCCCTGCTCGAGGGCCTGCTGGGCGAGGGAGTCGAGCCCGAAGTGACGGGCGTGGGCGGCGACAGTCTCGCCCGCACCACTAACGTCAATGCTCTCGGGATCAACCAGACCCAACCCGGCGCGGGTGATGTCCTCGCGCGCCGAGGCCCAGCGGTCGTCGAGAAGCACCGCGCGCCGCGGATCGAAATTGCGGGAGACCATGCGCGGCCAGTTCTGGCCGAGCTCCGCCGAGACCAACTCGAAGAGCTTTTCATCGGCGCTGTGATCATCCAGACCCACGGTTTGCGGGGCGTGATCGTGGCCAAGCTGCTTGAGAATCATGCGCGCGGTTTCGGCGAGCACACCGGCCTTACCGGTGACCTGCTCCGCGAAGGCGCCGAGGGCAGCGGAATCCACCGCGGTCTGCTCCCCTCCTGCCGCCGCGGGCTTAGCGACGCTCACTCCCAGGCGCTCTCCCGCAGCGAGCACAGCATTATCGATGAGCTGATCCAGCTCGCTGGCCGAGCTGGGCTGGGCGGGACTGAGCTCTGCCAGCGCGCCACCTCGCACGGAGTCGCCATCGCGGGTGCCGAGCACCATCTGGGCCTCGGCGTGGAGACGCCAGCCCTCGCCGAGCTGCCATACCTGGCTCACGCGCTCAGCGACAGCCGCGGGCTTCGCGCCCGCAGGGCCGGTGACTTTGCGCAGCCCATCGCTGATGGCATCGCCGAGGACCGGACCAAAGGCCTGGTAGCCCTTGGCCATGCGGCTCACGGTGTCCTGCAGATCAGGGATCTCGGCATCGGCGGCGCCATCGATGGCCCCGAGGCCGAACTCCACGCCGAGATCCAGCAAGAGCTGGTTACGTCGGGAGGAGACGCCATCCGTCAAGGTTTCGATGGTGTCGGTGGCGGTGATTTGGCCCGGCTGCACCTTCGTCCACAAGCTCAGCAGCACAGTGGTGGCATCGGCCGGGGTGAACTCCACCTCCGGGGTATCGCCAGCGGCCGCAGCGGGAGCCGGGGCCGGGGCGGGCTCGGGCTCTGCCACCGGCGGGGTGGCCGGGGCCGCGGGTGCGGGCTCGATATCCTCGGCGCTCTCGGCGGGTGCTTCTTCCTCCTCCGGGGCGGCGAAGGAGAAGCTGTCCTCGGCGAAGACGATGCCGCGATCGCGCTCAATATTGAGCACCTCCAGCCCTTCCCCACCGGGGGTCACGGCTGCGGTCTGGGCCATGATGTTGGCCAGGGTGGGCGCGTTGGCCACACCGATCTCCACGAAGCGCTCGACACCGAGCTCCGCGAGCATGAGGTCCTGGGTTTCGATCCAGCGCACTGGGGAGGCGAACTGCCATGCGAGCAGCTCGATCAGGATGGTGCGTGCCACTGCGGCGGTGTTCTCCGCCACCGCGGCGTCGAAACGCTCGAGCAAGCGGTCCAGGATCGGGGAATCCACGACCTCCCGCATGGACTCCACGAACTCCGCGGTGATCGCGAAGGGGCGTGCCACCAAGTTCGGGATATAGCGTCCCACCAGCACCTCGGGGTCGATCTCTGCGGGCAGCAGGCTGTCGAGGTGATCGCGGAAGTCATCCACTCCGTCGCGCAGGACAGAGGAGTGGAAGGGCACGTCGATGCCGGGGATGAGGATGAGCCCGCGGGCACCGGGGGCGCGCTGCTCGGCGGCAGCGGCGAGGGCCTTGAGACCGGCGCGAGTGCCGGCCACGGCGTATTGTTTGCCCTTGAGGTTGTAATTGGCGATTTCGAGGAACTCGCCGGTGCTGCGCGATACCTCGGCCACGAAGTCGGCCACCTGATCTGCTGCCAGACCGAACTTATTGGGGCGCAGGGCGGCGAGACCATAGTTGGACACGCCTCGCTCATCGCGCTCCACCAGCCGGTGCATCGTCAGCCCGCGGGCGTAGACGATTTCCACCACAGATTCCAAGGACAGCGCCCCGGAGTAGGCGGCCAGGGCGTTGTACTCGCCCACGGAGTGACCCGCGAAGTACGCAGTATCGTCGAGCACTCCTGCTTCGCGCATCTGCGCCACCTGTGCCACACCAAGGGTGGCCATGGCCACCTGGGTGAACTGGGTGAGGAAGAGCACGCCGTCGGGGTGGAAGAAGCGTTCTCCGCCCACCACGACCTCGCGGGGGTTGGTGCGCACGATCTCCAGCACGGAGAAGCCCAGCGCAGCGCGGGTATGGGCGTCGGCGCGATCCCATACCTGCTTGGCCTCGCGGGAGGAAGCATAGGCCTCCATGCCCATGCCCTCGTGCTGGATACCTTGGCCAGGGAAGGCGTAGAAGGTGGTCGGTGCTGCCATCACGGCTACTGCGGTGAGCACAGTCTCGCCATTGACGCTGGCGGTGACCTCGCGCACCTCGCCGCGGCCGGGGCGGTTATCCACACCGGTGCGCTCGACCTTGAAGTCCACGGTCTCACCGGGGGCAATAGGCCGCAGCATGGTGGCGGTGAACTCGGTAATGGTGGCCGGCTCGGTACGCACCGCATCGTCGGCATAGGCGCCGGCGGTGACCAGCTCCGCCACGGCGGAGGTCCACATGCCGTGCACGATCACATCATCCAGCCCTGCCAGATGCGCGGCCGTGCTCGAGACGTGGATCGGGTTGCGATCTCCCGATACAGCGGCGAAGGGCAGCATGGATTCCGGTGCCACCACCTGGGCGCGGGTGCGCGCCGAGTGGGTCACGGGGCTGATCGAGGGCAGCGCCGAGGTATTGGTGCGCGCCGTCGCAGGGCCACGGCGGCCACGAATAGCGAAACGCTCGGTCAATGTGGCGCGCACGCGTCCCTCGGCATCGCTGATGGACACGCGCACCACCACGACACGCCCGATATCGGTATCACTGACTTCATCGGCATGGGCGGTGGCGGTCAGCGGCACCCCAATCAGACCCGCAGTGGAGGCCTGCTCGTCCCGCAGGGTGAGGTGGTGCTCAAGGTGAACCAAAGAGAGCATGCCCTCGACCACGCGCTCACCGGGGCGGCCTGGGATCTCGGCGCCGCGCACAGCAGCGAAGATCGCCGGCCAGCAGGCACCCACCAGCACATCGGGGGCGAGAGAATCGCTACCGCCCACGGTGATCTCGCGCAGCGCCGCGCTGGTGAGGTTGTGATAGTCGGCGGCCTTATCGGCATCGATCGTGAACTCGTGGGTGGCAACACCCTCCACCAGCTCAGCCACGGAGCCACCGGCGGCAATCTCGGTGAGGGTGTCCATCGCCTCTTCCGCAGCGCGCTGGGTGACCACCGGGGCGGCCCCATCGACCTGCGGCAGCTCGAGCTTCACGCGCAGCTCGAGGCCCTCGCAGCGGCGCTCGCCGGCGAGGCTGACGACCAGCTCAGCGCTCGTATCGTCGAGCACCTGCAGGCGGGCACCCGTGCGCGGCTCGCGGGCGGAATCCGCCGAGAGAATCTCCCACTCGGCAGCGGGAGCAAGCGCGTGCAGGATGGAGGAGACATTGCGGCCTGCCCAGTAGGTGGTGGGGCTGGAGAGCAGCGTCGACAAGCGCGAAGGGGTGTCTTCGGTAGCTGCCTCGCGATCGCGGGCGGCCTCGACCACGGCAGCGTCGAAACGGCCGAGCAACTCGGCGATGGGCTCATCCTTGATGGTAATGCCGGCCACGGCCACCGGGCCGGGAATGATGCACACTTCATCGGCGCTATAGCGCGGGTCGTGGGCCTGCCACAGCGAATCGGAACGCCACCAGCGGCGGACGTTCTCGTCGATCACGGGCACGAAATTGACCGGCTTACCCGGGGTGCGCAGCTCGGCGATGAACCACTCCACATCCGCAGGGTGGAGGCGGCGGTCGAGATCATAGGCCGCGGCGGCCTCAGCCACGGCGGCGGCCGGATCATCCTCCAGCTCCAGCGGGGAGAGCTGCGAGAGATGCTCGCCATGATCGGCGGGGTTCAGGCGTGCCTCGGTGCGCTGAAGCATGTGCTGGAAGCGGGTGTGCCAGGTCTTATCCACCCAGCCGGAGCCATCCGGGCCGGACAGTTCGAGATAGCGCTCCAGCCAGGTGCGGTAGCTCATCTCCTCCAGATCGCCGAAGTACTTCTTGCAGGTGGCGTTGATGGCGGTGACGATCTCCTCGCGGCGGGCGGCCACGGCCTCGGCATCGCCGGCGACCTCATCGAGCAGGCGCCCGGCGCGGGCGAAGGAATTATCAATCTCGTGAATATCGGCCCCCAGCTGGGAGCGACCGGAGGCCATTCCCCCCTTGGCGGACCCGGCGGGAACCCAATCATTCGGGCCTGCGGTATCCACCAGAGCCTGCTTCACCTGCGGGGAGGTGCAGGCCTCGCGCGCCGCCATGGCAGCGGTGCCGACGAGCACGCCGTCCACCGGCATCGCGACGCGACCATAGGCCTCGGCCCAGCGGCCGGTGATGTAATCCGCGGCGCGCTCGGGAGTACCAATACCGCCGCCGACAACCAGCACGGTATTGGGCTGGCGGCGGATCTGCTCATAGGTATTCAGCAGCAAGTCATCGAGGGACTCCCAGGAGTGGTGACCGCCGGCAACGCCGCCTTCGACGTGCATGATCACCGGCACCTCGGGAACCTCGCGGGCAATGGCCAAGACCTGCTTGATGTGCTTGACCGCGCCCGGCTTGAAGGCCACCCACGGAATGCCCTCGGCACGCAGCTCGTGGATGAGCTGCACGGCTTCCTCGCGCTCCGGGATACCGGCGGTGATCACCACACCATCAATCGGGGCGCCATGGGCGCGGGCCTTGCGCACCAGCTTTTTACCGCCGATGTGCATGCCCCAGAGGTAGGGGTCAAGGAACATGGAGTTGAACTGGGCATTGACTCCCGGCTCGAGCAGCTCGCCCAAACGGGTGAGGTTCTCATCCAGGATCTCCGGGGTGACCTGGCCACCGCCGGCGAGTTCTGCCCAGTAGCCGGCATTCGCGGCGGCAGCAACAATCTCCGGATCCACCGTGGTGGGGGTCATGCCGGCCAAAAGGATCGGCGAGCGCCCGGTCAGCCGCGTGAAGGTGGTTTCAACACGCCGGCCATCGGCGCTGAGGCGCGGGGCGAAGTCGCTGTAGTCCACAGCCTGCGGAATGGCAGCATGCGGGTCAGAGAGCTGGCCCTGCCCCTCGGCGGTGCCGGCGCGCACCACAGCGATGCCGGTGCCGGCGAGTTGCGGCGCCGAGAGCTTCGCCACGCCCTCGCCTGGGCCGATTTCGAGCAACCAGGACACCCCTGCGTCACGCACCCGGCGCAGCTCGCGGGGCCAGTCCACGCTATCGACCAGCACGGCGCGGGCGCAGCGCTCGGCGAGCTGCTCATCCACCTCGAGGCGACGGGCCCAATCGAGAGTGAGCTGAACGGCATCCTCCATGACGGGGTGGTGGAAGCCGGCGGTCACAGCAATGGGGCTGAACGTGGGGCGCAGGGCGGAGCCACCGCGCTCTTTATTCTCCAGCGCCTGCTGCTCCTTCTCGGCGCGGCGGCTCAGACGCTGCTGCACCAGCTCCAACTCGGCGGGGGTGCCCACAATTACCTGCGCATCGGGGCCGTTGTGCAGCCCCACGACGGCCTCGGTGCCGTGCAGCTCCTCTTCCACGATGGAGCGCTCAACACCACCGATGGCGAGCATCGGGCGACGCTCCCCTTCGCTGATCACACCACTGCGCTGGGCGGTGCGGGTAATCGCCGCACCGATGAGCCGAGCGATCACCAGCAGCTCGCTGGCGCGCTCGGGGGTGCGGGCATATTCCACGCCGAGGTGTCCCTGAGAGTGGCCGATGGACAGCTCGGCGCGCTTCCAGGGCACGTCCTGGGCACCCAGCGCATCGAGAGTGGCGATCTGGGCGAGCACAATACCGGGCACAGACACCGCCGCATTGGCGCTATATCCGTGATCCGATCCGGCAGGAACATCATCGAGCCCCGCCCAACGGAAGGGGGTGAAACCGAGGGGGAGCACTCCGGCGAGTTCTTCGTTGAGTTCGCTGAGGCGCTGCTCGGCATCGGCGACGATCCCGCGCAAGCGGGACTCATCAGCCCCGGCTTCGGTGGCCTCGGCGAGGGGACGCAGCCAGTCAAAACCTTGGCCCGAAAAACTTAAGGCGAAGCGCTCGGTCTCTAGCCGATCACTGAGGGTGCGCGGCGCTGCAGTGGGGGACATGTCCTGCTGAGAGGGGGTGGAGTTAGAAGTGATCATGCTATGTCGTCGGCTCTTCTCAAACGTGGGGGAACAGGGTGCTACGCGGGACACACTGCCTTTTGTGATCAAACAGGTATCTCGTGGGAAAATAACCTACCACGTAATCATGAGGATTTCGTCATCTTTATAGTTCTGGCGTGCCCAGCCACCCCGCAGCGGGTATCCGTCGCAGCTAGACGTAGCCGTCCTCGCTAATACATAGATGTATGACCCGCCGAGCGAGCATGATTTTGAGCAGCGTCGTCACCGCCGCCATGACAAGGAACATGACCAGCCACGCCTGCCACCACAGCCCTGTGAAGGGATCCTCCACACCGAGTAGCCCGTTGAGCCGCACCACCACATAGATAGCCATGAGCGCCACCACCGCGGCGGCAGTAATGGTGTGCGCGAGCGCCTCGCCTATTTGAATAGTCAGCGGGGCCCGCGGCGGCGCCCCAGCTAGTCGGAGGGCGCGCACGTCCGCCGCAATGCGATGGCGCATGAGTAAGGAGATAGCGAGTGCCGCCACCACGCTCGGAATGATCGAGGGGCCAAGCAGCACCACGAACACCTCCCACGAGGACACATGCCAGGACCCACTGGCCAGCATCATCGCCCGCATCCCGGAACCAACGACCACGATCAGCCCGCCAAAGATCACCCACGGCACGATCTGCGGGGCGCTGAAACGGCGGCGATTGCGCACATTCGCCCCCGCGATCCCCATGACTCGCGTCCACTGATCCAGCAGCGGCAGCAGCCACGGCATGACCAAGGACACCGCCACGATCAGCCCCATAGACCAGCCGAGAAAAGCATCCGGCTCCATCGTGGCGACTATGGACGGCGTCAGCACCGCCGCCACCACGAGTGCCGCCACCGGGGTTGTCCACCAGGAGGACCGCACCACTACTGGGCGGAAGATGCGCCGCACGGGCCACAGCACCGCCAGCACCGCTGCCGTCGAACAGATAGCCACCGCGCCGATCGCAGAGGTGCCACTGAACACCAGTGGGTCGAGGCTGAGGCCATCCGCCCGCAGCGCCTCTTCGGTTGGGCCGAGCAGCGGCGGCACCAGCACCAGGCCCACGGCGCTCGAGGCGAGTGCCACGACCACCACCTGGCCGAGCACGAATGCCACGATCATCCAGCCCGGCATGCCCACTAAGCG
Organism: Corynebacterium sp. TAE3-ERU2; assembly: GCF_019209955.1. NCBI lineage: Bacteria > Bacillati > Actinomycetota > Actinomycetes > Mycobacteriales > Corynebacteriaceae > Corynebacterium > Corynebacterium sp. TAE3-ERU2. The sequence goes on from NZ_JAHUTL010000001.1 coordinate 583,042, forward strand.
CCAGCTGCGATACACCTCCCAGTGTTCGTCGATAAGCAACCGCATCTGCATCGACACCACCAGCACGATGGAGCACAAGGACATGGCGAGGATCGTCCCTCCCAGCGGTCCGGCATCTCCCCCACCCGCAGTAATCAGGGTCAGGGCGAGCCCGCAGCTCGCAGCGGAGACCACGAGCGTTAATACCACTGCCAGCCACGACACGCGGTTGGCCCACACATCCTTAAGCCACACGCGCATGGTCTGCCTCCATGTCTATGATCCGGTCCGCGGCTGCGGCGGCGGCATGCGAGTGCGTCACCATCACCACGGTGGCCCCCTTGTGCGCAGCGGCCCGCAAATGCTCCAGCACGGTCGTGGCGGTGGCATCATCCAGCGCCCCCGTGGGCTCATCGGCGAAGATGAACGAGGGCGTGGCCAGCAGCGCCCTCGCTATAGCAACGCGCTGCTGCTGCCCGCCGGAGAGCTCCGCGGGCATCTGGTGCTGGCACCCATCTAGTCCGAGATCGTGAAATACTCGATCCGCCTCCGCGCGGGTGCACGGGCGCCCAGAGAACTTCGCTGTGAGCATCGCATTGGTCCGAGCATCAAGCGATTCCAGCAGGTTATAGTCTTGGAACACGAAGGCCCGTTCCGTGCGCTCCGGCGCGTTCACCGTGCCCGAACTGGGCTTATCCAGCCCCGAGAGTAGATTGAGCAAGGTGGACTTACCGCAGCCCGAAGGCCCCATTATGGCCACGAACTCGCCCGGTTCGATCGTGAGGCTCAGATCGCGAAACACGAGGCGGCGACCATACTTCTTGCTGAGGTTCTCTGCTTTCAACATGCCCTCATCACACCGCGCGCACCAGGTGTGCCACGAGGGAGCTGGCTGCCGAATCTATGGTGGAGCTAGCTCCACTTACTCACACGGCTGCAACGCTTAGGCTTATTACTTATGTCAGTTCTGCGTTCGGTCGGCTGGAATATTCTGCTCGCACTCGCGTGCATTCCGGCGCTGGTCGTTACCCTCGTACTGCTGCCGTGGCTGCCGCTTCTCGCCCGCCCGGTGGATGCCTATGGCCGCTATGGCGCACGGATCTTTGCCCGCCCCATTCGCCAGCGCTCGGTATCGCGCTGGTTCGATTGGCGGCAGGTGCTCCATCTTTTTCTGCAGCTCGTGGTGGCTGTTCTCAGCTTGATGCTGTGGACCATGCTGGGCTCGTTCACCGTTTTCGTTGCGATCGCGCCCTTCATGGTGGATACGCTCGAGTTCAATTCCTGGCAGAGCTCGAATCGCGCGGTGAATGTGGCGCTCTGTTTCTCCATTGCCGCGGTGACGCTGGCGCTGCTGCTCGCGCTGAGCTGGTCCATGACCTGGCTCTCGGTGCGGGCCTCCCAACTCACCCTCGCCCCCTCCGTGCGGGAGGTTGAAGCCTCGCGAGCATTGCTTGCCGACGCTTTCTCGGGCGAACGACGCCGCATCGAAAGGGAACTCCACGATGGCCCCCAGCAGCATCTCACTGCGCTGAAACTTAATCTCGCGGCGGCTCGCCTCGCCGCGGATCCCGAGCCAGCGATCCGCAAGGCCGAAGAAAACGCGGCCCAAGCCTTGGCCGCCCTGCGGGCCACGGTGCGCGGCATTGCCCCGCAGGTGCTCTACGATAACGGCCTCGTGGCCGCGGTCGAAGAGCTTCTCGCTCACGCCGGCATTGACACCACGTTGCACACCGACACAGCCGCCGTGCCGCCGCTGGATGAGACCACGGCTTTGCTGGCCTATCACTGCATCAGCGAGGGGCTGACGAACGCCACCCGGCACGGTCACGCCACCCACGCCGATATCGGCATCGACGCCACGGGCTCTGCACTGCACGTGACAGTCCGCGACAATGGCGACGGGCTGAGCGCGGAGTCTCCCACCGCGAGCGCGGGCACGGGGATCATGGGGCTACGGGAGCGCGCCGCTGTGCTCGATGGCACCGTGACACTACGCACCACGGACACTGGGACGCTGCTGCACCTCACGGTGCCCCTACTAAGGAAGTAGCCACATGCATATTCTTCTCGCCGAGGATTCCACGCTGTTGCGCGCGGGTATCGAACAACTCCTGCACACCCTGGGCCATAGCGTGATCGCCGTCGCGGACGCCGACGCGCTGCGGGACCAGGGCCGTAGAGCGGATATCGACCTCGTGATCACGGATGTACGCATGCCGCCGCTGCTGCGCGACGATGGCCTCAAGGCGGCCTCGGAGCTGCGCCGCGAACGCCCGGGGCTGCCGGTGATTGTGCTGAGCCAATATGTGGCCGCCAGCTACCTCGATCAGCTTATGGACGGCGGCGGCTTCGGCTATCTCCTCAAAGAGCGCGTCTCTGAGGTGGAGGAGTTTGTCCGAGCAATCGAGGACGTGGCTGCGGGGAAGACGGTGGTGGATCAGGAAGTGATCGCCACCTTGCTCAATGCCAAACGCAGCGGCATCACCACCCTCACCCCGCGGGAGAAAGATGTGCTCGCGCTCATGGCGCAGGGCCTGAGTAATCGCGATATGGAAAAGACCCTATTTCTTAGCCCCTCGGCGGTGAGCAAGCATGTGGCCAATGTGTTCATGAAACTCGGTTTCCAGCCCGAAGACGAGAACCGCCGCGTTAAGGCCGTGCTCGCGTGGCTGCGCTATACCGGCTAGCTGCCGCACAACGCCGGTCCCCACCTGCCCGCCACCCTTGTGTGGGGCCAGTTATTGAGTGAGCTTAGGCACTGATAGACCGATATCTCTGTGGTGTGCGTCCAGAGCATTGCAGCTACTAGTGGGCAGGACTATACAGGGCGATATGAGTACTTTCGCATTAGAAAACCCGAACACCGGCCGTTCCGAGCAGGAGTTTGACCGCATCACGGATGCTGAGCGGGATGATATTCTCTCCCGCTCCACCGCCGCCTATAGCTCGTGGCGCACCACCTCCATCGAGGAGCGTGTAGCGGTATTGAACGCCACCGCCGATCTTTATGAGGAGCGCATCGATGAGCTGGCCGATCACATCGGTCGGGAGATGGGCAAGCTGACCCGCTGGGCCAAGGCCGAAATCCAGCTTGTGGCCGATATTTACCGCTGGTACGCCGAGCACGCCCACGAGCTGCTCGCCGACGAGTATCTGCCGGCCTCCGGGGCACAGCAGACTGTGGTGAAAAAGGAGCCGCTCGGCCCGCTGCTCGGCGTCATGCCGTGGAACTTCCCCTACTACCAGGTGGCCCGCTTTGCCGCGCCGAACCTGCTGTTGGGCAACACCATCGTACTCAAGCACGCCTCCATCTGCCCGCTATCCTCCCAAGCCTGCCAAGACCTGCTGGAGGAGGCCGGTTTGCCGAAGGATGCCTATATCAACGTCTATGCCTCCGGCTCACAGATGGATGCCTTCGTGGCGGATAAGCGCATCAAGGGCGTCTCCCTCACCGGTTCGGAGGCTGCCGGTTCCGCCGTGGCCACCACCGCCGGCAAGCACTACAAGAAGTCCGTGTTGGAGCTGGGCGGCAATGATCCCTTCATCGTCCTGGATGAGCAGAACCTGGACTGGGTGCTGGAGCAGTTCGTGAAGATCCGCATGTACAACACCGGCCAGGCCTGCAACGCCCCGAAGCGGCTTATTGTGATGGAGGACTTCTACGATCGCACCGTCGAGTTCCTCGAGAAGAAGATCGCGGCGATGACGGTGGGCTCCTATGATGACGAGAACGCCGATATCGGCCCGCTGTCGTCTATCGGTGCCCGTGATGAGATCGTCGAGCGACTCGAGAAGGCGGCCCGCGACGGCATCGCCACGGTGCGTGTCGGTGGCGGCGCCATTGATCGCGACGGCGCCTTCATGGAGCCCACCCTGCTCACCGATGTCGACCCCAACTCGGAGATCGGCTGCAATGAGATCTTCGGCCCCGTCGCCGTCGTGTACAAGGTGGCCAATGTGGACGAGGCCATTGCCCTGGCCAATAACTCCGACTACGGCCTGTCCTCCTCCGTGTGGGGCACAGACCTCGAGCAGGCCTATGCAGTGGCGCAGCAACTCGAGGACGGCATGACCTTCGTCAACGAATCCTCGGTCACCGCCGCCAACCTGCCCTTCGGCGGGATTAACCGCTCCGGTTATGGCCGCGAGCTGGCCCGCTGGGGCGTAGGCGAGTTTGTGAATGAGCACCTCTACCGCGTCAGCGATCAAAGCGACGCCGGCCTCTCCCCTGCCCTCTAGTTTCTCCTAGAGACGCCAACACCCACCTACTGCTGTAGGTGGGTGATTGTGCGCCTGGGGAGACTTGAACTCCCACTGGTCAAGCTGCTGTAGATATTCTCGGCATTCTCCCCGCTGCCGAATGGGGTGGTGCGGAGTGTATCACTCGACGCGTAGTACCCATCGCGAGAATCAGCTCGCTCTATGGGGCCACCCAATCAGCCGACAGTGCCACTAGACGAACCCTCGGAATAGAAATACCGACGGCGCACCATGCAGCTCTTGCTCAGCGCTGAAGAAATCACTAACCGCACGTGATCGACTTTCCTCTCTCGTAATGACGGTCGACCATGACGTTCCTCGGTTCTTTAACGGTGGGGACAAGGAACTCGACGACGTCTCCACCGGCGTCAACGACGAGCTTCATGGCAATCACAGCAGCCTCAATCTGGGCGTGGTTGACAAAGCTCCCACCTCATTCGCCGCCGGTGCAGCCTTGTCTCGGATTACTCAGAGAGCAGTCGAAACGCCTGAGCTAGTAGCCCAGACCGTCCACTAACTGGGGACTAGTGAACTCAGTGACGGTACGAACAACGAGGCTCATCCGAGTTCATAAGGGAGAAGTGAAGCACAGCTACGCGAGGTCAGGCCGCCCTCGATTAAGCAATCAATGAGGTTGAGGGACCGCGTTCGAGAAAAATTACCCCCAGTGTCCCGCCTGCTCCTTAGAGTGATGAGAGACCGGAGTTGTCAAGCGCTGACACCAGTGCTTTCACCGAGAAGGAAACCACCGAATTCTAGGACTAGCAACCACTACGCCCAGTATGCGAGATGTCGCGTACCCAAGAGCAATATGACCACACCAGCGCAGGGGCGATCGTGGCCTTCGGCCACCTTGAGCCCAGCCCCGCGACAAGTAACTAGCCCCCCTCAAATCCAGGAAGTAGAATATGAATCATGAACATGATCCGAACTACCCTCAACGAAATGGGCAGGATCAACATGCAGCAGAGCCACCGAGTGATCCAAGCAGCCCAGGAAGCACGCCTGCGCTCACAGACCCGCACAGCCAGGGCGTTCAACCACGTGGGTGGCAACATCCAGGAGCAAATCAACCGCCGCTCCCAGGGCTAGAACACATCACTGCATCCGCGCTTGTCGGCTTTGAAGGACCTGTTCCCCCTCCTGCCATCATTGAAGAGTACAACCGAATCGCCCCTGGCTCCGGTACACGAATTCTCGATGACGCGCACGCCGATACCGTCTTGGACCGCAAGATCACCCAAGAAGCGTTCACACACACGAAGCGTGAAGCGTGGGTTCGGATAGCGATGGCCGCACTTGTATTACTCCTGTGTGTCATTGGTATCTTCGCTTGTCTAGCACTCTTCGATCCACCCGAATCCTTGGTCGGGGCATCACTCTTCAGTATTGGTGTCGCTGCACCGGTGATCAAAGAGGTGATTAACGGCTATAAGGCACGTCGGGCGCGGGACGCTGATGGGGGAAGATGAGGATTCATGAGCTGTGTGAGTTCGCCATCACCCTTATGGTGGGGAGTGGAGATCAAGACCGCTCGTTCGCGGAGTGGCGTTCCTATTTAGGCAGTAAAGCGGCGGTCCGTGTCCGACTTCTCGGCTATCTACGATCGTGAAGCCTGCGCGGTAGCATGCGTGGGCCTAGCAGTGCATGAGGTCGCAGCGATGTGTGGGCACTCGTCGCAGGTGCTGCTGTCTACTTATGCTCATGTTTTGCTGGGGGCTGGTGACCGTGCTCGGTCTGCGATTGATTCGGCGGGGTGCGGGATTGTTGCGGGATCGCACCCCGATTCGAGTTGTGAAATTGTTCGTCTACCGAGGTAGATGGTGTGTAGTGCGCCTGGGGAGACTTGAACTCCCACGTCCTAAGACACTGGAACCTAAATCCAGCGCGTCTGCCAATTCCGCCACAGGCGCCCGCGCCGCGTACACGGCGCTGCGGGTATTGTATCCAGCGCCTATGGTGATCGCCAACAACACTGTTGGCACGGGGTTTTCGCCACAGGCTACGCACCGCCCCCACAGCGCGGCGTCGTGAAGCATCTTGGGTATCGTAGAGGGGTGTGAGTACTAATCAGGGTGAGCCAAGCACACCACCACAGCCCCGCAAGCGCGCGTCGGTGGGAATGATTGTGTTCGTCGCCCTCGCGGTGGCCGCCACGCTCGGATTGGCCTATTGGCAGTGGACTCGTTTTCAGTCCGGCTCGGGCACGTTCCAAAACTTGGGATATGCCCTGCAGTGGCCTTTTTTCGGCGCGTTTATCGTCTACGCCTACCGGAGCTACCTCAAATACGAGAATGAATTGCTCGAGGACGACCAGGAGGTCTCCCCCGTTGATCGGCGTATCGCCGAACGCGGCGAGATGACCGAGATCGACGAGGACTTCCTTCCCCAGCGTCCGAGCATGGATGTGACGACCTTCAACGCACTCAACGAGCAGCACCGCCGCCGCTCCAGCTCCCCCTCTACCGACACCAACGAAAGCTCTTCCTAACCATGACTTCTTCTTCTCAGTCCCAGCGCCCCGCCCCCACCCCGCAGCGTCAGGCGCGGGTACGCCAAGCCCTCAAGCTCTTCTCTATCGCCGCCTGGGTCACTGGTGTGTGGCTGTTGATCCTCACCACCCGCATGGTTCTTGAATATCTGGTGGGCATCGACATGCCGGAGTGGACCCGCATTATTGGTCAGCTCCACGGACTGTTCTACATGCTCTATCTCATCGCCACCCTGAACCTCGGCGTGAAGGCCCGCTGGGAGCCATTGCGCTGGATCCTCACCGCCCTCGCCGGCACGATCCCCTTCCTCTCCTTTGTGGCTGAGTCCCGCCGCCGCAAGGAAGTCACCGAGGCCTTCCAGCTCTAGCGCAGCACGCTTGACGACGCCGCCCTCCCCCGCGGCAGCGCACCGCCGCACACACGACCGCCGAGCCTGATCACTGTGATCGGACTCGGCGGTGTGGTGTGTGCCTTAGAGCTGTTTAGCTCGAGGTGTCGTCGTCATTGTCCTCGGAGTCCTCGCTGCTGCGGGCCTCCCACTGGGCCACGAGCGAGGAAATCGCCGGAACCAGGGCCTCGAGGGCCTTGCCGCGGTGCGAGAGCGCATCCTTTTCTGCACCGCTCAGCTCGGCGGAGCTGCGGGGGCGCTCATCGGTGCCATCCACGCGCTCATCCTCTTCGGCCGGCACGAAGAGCGGATCGTAGCCGAAGCCGTTCTCGCCCACGGGGTTGCGCAGCAGGCGGCCAGCCCACTCGCCCTTTTCAATGAACTCCTCACCCTCTGGGGTGACGATGGCGCACACCGACACGAAGCTGGCGTCGCGGCGCCCCAGGGGAACGTCTTTCATCTGCTTCAATAGCAGCTCATTATTGGCGTCATCATCGCCCTCACCGGACCATCGGGCAGAGAGCACGCCCGGCATGCCGTTCATTTCCTTCACGCACAAACCGGAATCATCGGCCAGGGTCACCTCGCCGGTGGCCTTGGCCCCGGCGCGGGCTTTGATCAGCGCGTTATCGGCGAAGGTGCGGCCGTCTTCTACCGGTTCCTCATAGCCAAGCAGGTCCTCGGAGGTCACCAGCTCGCAGTTCTCAATGCCTGCGACATCCAAGACACGGCGCAGCTCGACGAGTTTCTTGGGGTTGTGAGTAGCTACATGCAGCAGCATCGCATCACTCCTTTGATCGTCTCTGCTAGGCCTGAAGGGCGTGCTTTTGGGCGTCGATGAGCTCGCGACAGCCCTTCTCCGCCATGTCCAAAATGGCGGTGACTTCCGCGCGGCTGAAGGTGTTGTGCTCGCCGGTTCCTTGGATCTCTACGAACTCGCCGGACTCGGTCATGATCACGTTCATGTCCACATCGGCGCGGGAATCCTCCTCATAGGGCAGATCGAGGCACACGTGGCCATCGATGATGCCCACCGAGACAGCGGCCACGGGCGGCAGCAGCGGGTCACCGCTGAGCACGCCACGCTCGCGCAGCACCGAGATGGCGTCGGCAAGCGCCACATAGGCACCAGTGATCGCGGCGGTGCGGGTACCGCCATCGGCCTGGAGCACATCGCAGTCGATGGAGATCGTGTTCTCGCCCAGCTGGGACAAATCCACAGCGGCACGCAGGGAGCGACCGACGAGGCGGGAGATCTCGTGGGTGCGGCCCTTGACCTTGCCGCGCATGGACTCGCGCGGCATGCGGTCATGGGTGGCGGCGGGAAGCATGGAATATTCGGCGGTGAGCCAGCCTTCGCCGGAATCCCGCTTGAAACGCGGCACCGATTCCTCGATCGAGGCGGTGCACATCACGCGAGTATTGCCGAACTCCACCAGCACACTGCCAGCGGGATTGGTGGTGAAACCACGGGTGATTCGGACCGGACGCATCTCATCGAGGGCGCGCCCATCTGCGCGCTGAAAGCTAGTAGTCATGGGCTTCAGGGTACACCGCGGGCACGCCTTATCCCCTCAGACGTTGGGGCCTAGCCGGTATAGACCTGCCCGGGGGCGCCGACCATGATGGGGCCGTCGAACTCTTCGGCGGCGGCGCGCACCGCGCCCTCCACATCGCCCCACGGCGGAATGTGGATCAGCACCAGCGTCCCTACACCGGCTTCGCGGGCAAAAAGCCCTGCCTCGCGCCCCGAAATATGCAGCCCCTCCGGTTTGCCTTCCGAGGTATAGCCCCAGGTCGCCTCGCAGAAAAAGACATCCGCGCCGCGGGCGCACTCGAGGGTGGAGTTGGTGAAGCTGGTATCGCCGGAATAGGCGAAAACGGTCCCCGTGGCCTCTTCCTCAATGCGCAGGCTATAGGCCTCGATCGGGTGAATGGCCTCAAACGGGGTAATGGTGATGCCCTCGAGATGCTCTGCCTCGCCCAGCCGCCACGGGGCGTAGGCAAAGGTATCCGACATATCGTCTACCCCATCGGTCTCATCTGCGGAGATGCGCCCCAGCCGCAGCTCGCCATCGCTGGGCCCGAAGCACAGATTGCGCCCTTGGGCAGCCAGCTCGGGGTGGAAACGCCGCCACACGAGCAGCGAGGGAAAATCGAGGCAATGATCCGCGTGCAGGTGAGAAAACACCACATGCGCCTCGGAGGGGTTGATCATCTGCATCAGCTGGGCCAGCACACCGGGGCCGATATCCATGATGATGGACTGTCCGCGTTCGCCCTGAAGGAGATATCCCGACGCCGGCCCGCCGGGGCCGCCCATGCTGCCGGTGCATCCAATGATGGTCAACTTCATACCATCACTCTGCCACTAAACCCGCGGTCATGTGGAAAAAGCCGCGGTGGTGTTTGAAAAGTTACAGACCCTGTATGTGTTGGACCTCAGTCACATGCGGGCCGAGGAAGCGCTGCGCGAGCATGGCGAAAATGGCGGGGTCACCAGTGGATTCAAAGGAGCGCTCCACCGCGTGCTCAGGATCCGCCAGCTTATCGCTGTGGCTGAGTACCCGCAGCACATCCTTCGCGGTTTCCTCCGCGCTGGACACCAGCGTCACCTCATCGCCCATGGCCAGCTGGATCACACCAGAGAGCAAGGGATAGTGGGTGCAGCCCAGCACGAGAGTATCGACGCCCGCGGCCTGTAGCGGTGCGAGATAGCCTTCCGCTACCCCCAAAATCTGGCGCCCCGAGGTGATTCCGCGTTCGACAAAGTTCACGAACTGCGGGCAGGGGGTGGCCGTGACCTCCACCTGGGGCGAGGCGGCGAAAAACTCCTGATAGGCCCCCGAGGTGATGGTTCCCTGGGTGCCAATAACACCAATTTTGTTATTGCGCGTGGTCGAGACGGCGCGCCGGACGGCCGGCAGAATCACGCCCACCACGGGAATGTCGTAGCGTTCGCGGGCATCCCGCACAAAAGCGGAGGTGGCGGTGTTGCAGGCGATCACGATCATCTTGCAGCCGCGGCGCACCAGCTCATCGGCGATCCGCTGCGAGTGATCCCGCACCTTCGACAGCGGTTGCGGGCCATAGGGGGCGTTCTTGGTGTCCCCAATGTAGATAATCGATTCATGAGGCAGCTGATCCACGATGGACCGAGCCACGGTGAGCCCGCCCAAGCCGGAATCGAAGATGCCGATGGGGGCATTATTGCTGGTCTGATCCGCCAGCACCCGCTCGTGGCCGAACTCATCCACCACGGTGCGGAAATTCCACGGATTGTCCACCATTAGCTGCTCTGCGCTGTCTCGTTCCTCACTGGTACCCACAGCACGCAAGCCTAGCGAGGCCGGCGCGGGAAGACTAGCAGCGGGCCTGTGAGCGTGGCCCAGAGCGCGCGCTGCGTTATGCAGCTGGCCACCGAGCGCTCGCCGCTACTGCGGTAGCGCCAGCCAGATGCCCGCACCGATACACACCAGCCCTGCCACGGCCAGTACCCAACCCAGCGGCGACTGTGTGCGGCGTCGCACTCCGGCCACGAGGAGAACCACACCCACCACGATGGCGAGAAGCATTACCCAGAAACCCATCATTCCTCCATATCGGCCGTCTTAACCTTGCCTTACTTACTGTATGCGGCTCCCCCCCCTGTCACAACCCCCTCTCGCCGCCGATCATGCTGCGCGGATCATGCTGTGGGGCGCGCACAGAGTGGCGGGCGAAGACGAGAGAGACGAACTGCCGCGCCTGGCGGTGAGGCTAGTAGCCGAGACTGGAGTTCGGCCGAGCGGCGATCTTCTTCACCGGATCGTCGGAGCTAATCACAGCCCCCGCGAGCACACCGCCCAGCGCCCCGCCGAGGTGTGCCTGCCACGACACCGCGGCTTCTGTGGGGATCACGCCCCAGACAAAACCGGAATAGCTAAAGGCCAGCACCACGCCGAGAATGATCTGCCGCAGGGAACGATTGAATACGCCGCGGACGATGAGATAGCTGAGCCAGCCATAGATCACTCCCGAGGCGCCGATGTGGTTGGTGCCGGGATAGCCCAAAAACCATGCTGCAAGCCCGCCGGTGATGGCCGCTATCACTGTGACTTCCCAGAAGGTGCGCCTGCCAGTGACCCCCACCAAAAAGGCAAAGAGCGCTCCCGTCACCGTATTGCCAATGAGGTGATCCAGGTTGGCGTGGAGAAATGACCAGGTGGCGACATGCCATAGCGTGGAGGTATCGCGGGGATGGATGCCGAACCAGGACAGGTTGAGTATGCCCATCTGCTGCACGACGAACACCGCCCAGATCACGAGCACGTAGCCGAGAGCGATCCGCAGGCCGGTGCCAAAACCACCGCGGGAGCGGCGCTGAGGTGGCTGCGCTGGCTGCCGCGGCGCTGGGCTCCACGTTGGGCCGGGCTGAGCGCCGCTGCCATAGGAGGTCGGGTGCGAGTAGTTCGAATAGCCGTGGGGCATGAGGGGGCGACTCTTTCACTCTCGTGCTGCATCGGATTATGTGTGCTCACGATTGTACGCACGCGCCACGGCGGCACCACGTGGGCTCAGCGCAGAATATCGCGGTACGCGCGCATTCCATGTGTGGACTCGGCGGAGGTCACCGCGTCCACAATCGCCGCTGCCACTACATCGGCGGCCGCGGCGGATAGCCGCGTCAACTGCTCGACATCCACTCCGGTGCGCGGGCCTGTCGCCAGGGCAAAAAGCGTGTCCCCGTCGAGGGGAGAGTGGGCGGGGCGCACGGCGCGGGCGATACCATCGTGGCCGGCCAGCGCCAGCCGTGTGGCCTGTGCTTTGGTGAGCGGCGCATCGGTAGCTACCACCCCGATCGTGGTGTTGAGCTTGCTGGCCGGACCGCGCAGGGTGGCATAGACCTCAGAGTCGACGGCGGGGGCGTCCGGATCCCCATAGAGTCGCCCATGCTTATCGACGACATCTCCCACCGGGTTAGCCACGATGCCCGCCGCCACCACGTACTGCCCCACCCGCGTGGAGGATTGACCGAAGCCACCTTTGAGCCGCCCTGCCGCCGCGGCGGTGCCTGCTCCCACTGTGCCCGAGAGTAACTCGGTGCCGCTGAGTGCCCGGTGGGCTGCTATCCACCCGTCGAGTGGCCGCGGCCGCGCCTGCGCAGAACCGACGAGAAGATCGAAGATGACCGCTGCGGGAACGATCGGCACGCGCGGGCCTGCGCTGTCCTCCCCGAGCACGGGGAAACCGAGCGAACGCTCCTCCAAATAGGCCATCACTCCGTCTGCCGCGGCCAGACCAAAGGCCGAACCCCCGCTCAGGCAGACTGCGTGCACGGCTTCCACGGTGTTATGCGGCGCCAGTAGATCGGTTTCGCGGGTGCCGGGGCCGCCGCCGCGCACGTCCACCGCACCGGTGGCGGACTCGGGGGCCACGATCACCGTGACTCCGGTATCACTATCGCTGTAGTGCGCGGCCCGAAGTCCCGCCACATCACACAATCGGCCGGCCACGGCGCTTGTACTCTCCTTGCAGTGGGTGGATGAACAGTCTTAGTTCATATAGGCGTGGAGCAGGGAGTCTTGGACGAATCCCAACCACTCCACCAGTTGATCGCGTTCTTCTTCCGCGCCCTCGTAGTTCCCCATCTCCGAGGACGCAATGTAGAGGCGCAGATCATTCAACCCCGATAGCCAGGCGTGTACCTCGCTATCGTCCACGGTCACGTTCACGCCACCATCGGGGCCGAGGGCGCTATTAATAACTTGCAGGTTGCGTAGTTTGTCTCGGCAAATATCGTTTTCGTGCAAAGAGCGCAGCAGCGAATTATCGCCCTCAAATTCCTCATCGCCCTCGCGCTCAAAATCCGGCAAAAGACGAGCCAACCCAGGATCCTTCGGCGCTTCTTTGTGCCCGCCTGTCATGCCCACGAGCTCTTCAAGCTCATCCTTCGGCGCGGACTGGGCGCGCTGAATCAGCGCCTCCGACACCGTGGCGGTGAGATTTCCCAGCACTTCACGCTCGAGTGGCTCAAACACGGCGGTGTACTTTGGGCTGCGCATCAGCCCTTTCTTGCGCTTGAAGGATTCCATTTCGGCTTTCTTGTTCTCTTAAATTACGAGGCGAACTCGGTTCTCGGCGGCGCGATGACGACGGTGCGGCTTAGCCTGCCTGCTGCATCGTGGCCCACAGGCCCGCCGTGTGCAGTTTCTTCACATCGGCTTCGACTTTGTCTCGTTCACCGGAGGAGACTACGGCCTTACCTTCGGTGTGGACCTGCATCATTAATTCATTGGCGCGTTTCTTGTCGTAGCCCAATACCGTGTGGAAGATATAGGAGACGTAGCTCATCAGATTCACGGGATCGTCCCAGCAGATGCACAGCCACGGCAAATTCTCGCTGGTGGTGACATCCACATCGATCGCTTCGTCGAGCTCAGGCGTAGCCATCGGCGCCGAGGGGGTACTCATTGCATCCATACTCCATAGGGTAGTCATAAAGCAGCGTCCACGGGACTTCTCTGCCTGAGCAGCTGCTGAGCTGCGGCCAAGGAGACGACGTCGATAAGCGAGAAACGCTGCACGAACGCGTATGGTAAAGGCATGGTAGAACACGAGAACCTGAAAAGTCTGTCCTCGGCGCTGCTCACCGACATGTATGAATTGACCATGCTGGAAGCCGCCATCAAGGACGGCTCGGTGAATCGGCAATGCACGTTTGAAGTTTTCTCTCGCCGCCTGCCCAGCGAGCGCCGCTATGGCGTGGTCGCCGGTACACCCCGGGTGCTGGATGCCGTGACCAATTTCGTGTTTTCCGAAGCGCAGCTCGACAGCCTCGACTTCCTCAGTGCCGAGACTCTCGACTATCTGCGCAACTATCATTTCTCCGGCGAGATCGACGGCTACCACGAGGGATCGCTGTATTTTCCCTACTCGCCTGTGCTCACGGTGCGCGGCACCTTTGGTGAATGCGTGATCCTAGAGACGGTCATTCTCTCCATCCTCAACGCGGACTCCGCGGTGGCCTCTGCCGCCGCGCGCATGGTCACCGCCGCCGATGGCCGACCGATCCTCGAGATGGGCTCCCGCCGCACCCACGAATACGCGGCCGTCACCGCCACCCGCGCCGCGTATCTGGCCGGCTTCTACGCCACCTCAAACCTAGAGGCCTCCCACCGCTACGGGGTGCCCGCCTCCGGCACCGCCGCGCACGCCTGGACGCTGCTGCACGTGGACGAGAACGGCCAGCCGGATGAAGAGGCGGCCTTCCGCTCGCAAGTGGCCGCCCAAGGCGTCGGCACCACCCTGCTAGTGGATACCTTCGACATCACTAAGGGCGTAGAAACCGCCCTCGCCGTGGCCGGGCCGCAGCTCGGCGGAGTGCGCATTGATTCCGGCGATCTCGGCATGCTCACCAGGCGGGTGCGGGACCAGCTCGATGCTGCCGGCGCCAGCGACACCAAGATCGTGGTGTCCTCCGATTTGGATGAATTCGCCATCGCCGGCCTGCGCGGCGATCCCGTGGACGTTTTCGGCGTGGGCACCTCGGTGGTCACCGGCTCCGGCGCCCCCACCGCAGGTCTGGTGTACAAACTCGTAGAAGTCGACGGCCACCCGGTATCCAAGCGTTCCTCCAATAAGCGCTCCCACGGCGGCACCAAGCGTGCCATCCGTACCCGGCGCGCCACCGGCACCGCCGTGGAGGAGATCATCTACCCCTTCGACCACGACACTCCCGCCACCGGACGCCTCGAGCACGTGGAGCTGACACAGCCGCTGATGCGCGGCGGCGCCATCGTGGATGGCCTGCCTACGCTGAAGCAGTCCCGGGAACATCTGGCCCGAGAAATCGAGTCGCTGCCGTGGGAGGGTCTGGCGCTCTCGCGGGGAGAACCCGCGGTGAATACCCGCTTCTACGGCTTCGAGAACTAGGCGCGCACCACCGGCCGCGCCGGACCACTGCGGGCGCGGCGGGGTTCTCGGGTGAGCTGACTCTCCACCCCGCATGGGGCGCTCATTACTATGAGCGTTATGAGTTCCCCCGACAGCACCGCCTCGCCCACGGACGATGTCAGTGGCCTGCTCAGCACCGCCGTCGAGCACCTCGGCGGGGCACGCCGCGAGGGACAGGAAAAGATGGCCCACGCGGTCAGTTCTGCTCTCTTTCGCCAGCGGCATCTAGCCGTCCAAGCCGGCACCGGCACCGGCAAATCCTTGGCCTATCTGGTGCCGGCCTTTCGCTATGCACACGAGACCGATACCACCGTCATCGTCTCCACCGCCACGATCGCCCTGCAGCGGCAGCTCGTGGGCCGCGATCTGCCGGCGCTCGTCGAGGGCCTGCGCCCCCAGCTGCAGCGGGATCCCACCTTCGCCATCCTGAAAGGCCGCAATAATTACCTCTGTCTGAACAAGCTCAATGCCGAGGACCCCTCCCTGCCGATGGGCGAGGCCGAGGAGCAGCCCACCGAGCTCTCGGAGCTCGGCCAGCAGGTGCGCCGCATCACCGAGTGGGCGAATGAGACCGAGACCGGTGACCGCGATGATCTCGACATCGGGGTTAGCGACCGAGTGTGGAATCTGATGAGTGTGAGCTCAAAAGACTGCATGGGCGCGGCCACCTGCCCCTTCGGCGAGGATTGCTTTGCCGAGCAGGCCCGCCACCACGCCTCCGATGTGGATGTGGTGGTGACCAACCACGCCCTCTTAGCCATTGATGCGCTCTCCGATGTGGATATCCTCCCCGAGCATGATGCGGTGATCATCGACGAGGCTCACGAACTCGATGGGCGTATCACCGCGGTCTCCACGAACTCGTTGTCCTCGACCGCCCTGAAGCTCACCGCCACCCGCGCCGCCAAGGTGGGGGTGGATGGCAAGGAAGAGAAACTCACCGAGCTCGCCGAAGAATGGGACCGCACCCTGGAGGCCGAGGACGCAGGGCGCTGGTTAGAGATCAGCGAGGAGGCGTCGGGAATGCTGCTGAGCGTGCGCAAGCAGTGCCGCAGCATGCTCTCCTCTCTCGACGGCGGCGAGCTGGGGGAAGATCAGGAGGCTGCGGCCGAGCGTCGTTCGCTGGGCAATCACGTGAGCGAGCTGGTGCATGCCATCGACCGCATCATGGAGGTCTTTGACACCGATAATCCCGCCCAGCAGCAGGATGTGGTGTGGCTCGATCGCCCCTATGCCTCCTCCCCGGAGGCCGCCGGGTTCTCCTCCAGCTCCCGGCGCGATTCGCTGAACGTGGCCCCGCTCTCGGTGGCGCCGCTGCTGGCGCAGAAGCTATTTGCCACCTCCACGGTTGTGCTCACCTCCGCCACCTTGGCGCTGGGCGGCAACTTCAATGCGATGGCAGCCTCCTGGGGGCTGAAGCAGGGAAGCTGGGACAGCCTAGATGCGGGCACTCCCTTCGATACCCGCTCCTCGGGCATTCTCTACTGCGCCACCCATCTGCCCGCCCCGGGCCGCGACGGCCTATCGCCGCAGACGCTCGAGGAGATGCGCGAGCTCATCATGGCTGCCGGCGGCCGCACCCTGGGGTTGTTCTCCTCGCGGCGGGCCGCCCGTGAAGCGGCCGAGAAGCTGCGCCCGGTGCTGCCCTTCGACATTTTGCTGCAGGGCGATGACTCCATTGGGGCCCTGGTATCCGAGTTCGCCAAACACGAAAACACGTGTCTTTTTGGCACTCTCACCCTGTGGCAGGGTGTCGATGTGCCGGGGCGGTCGCTCTCGCTGGTGATGATTGATCGGCTTCCTTTCCCCCGCCCCGATGATCCGCTCTTGCAGGCCCGTAAGGAGGCCGCCGACGCCGAACACCGCAATGGCTTTATGGAGGTCGCGGCCACCCACGCCGCCCTTTTGCTCGCCCAGGGCGCGGGCCGGCTTCTGCGTTCGGTCACCGACCGCGGTGTGGTGGCCGTGCTGGATCAACGCCTTGTGACCAAACGCTATGGCTCTTTCCTGCGGCGTTCGCTGCCGCCGATGTGGGAAACCGCCGATCCGACGGTGGTGCGCGGGGCGCTGCAGAGGCTGGTGCGTTCATGAATCTTGCAGCATTGCTTTTCGACGCCACCCTCCCCTCTCATACCGCCGTGGTGGATCCCGACCGCAGTATCAGCTACCCGCAACTGCGCGCGGATATTCTCGACCTTGCCGGCGCGCTGCATAGCAGCGGTATCCGGGCGGGGGATGTGGTGGGCATCCAGCTGCCGAATGGGATCGACTTTGCCCGGAGCTTCTTCGCCGTTCTCGCCGCCGGGGCTGTAGCTACCCCTCTGGGCACCCATCTCTCGGAGAAGGATACCGCCGCCCAGCTGCGGGAGGCGGGGGCACAGCTGGCGCTACGCAGCGGCGCTGATATCACCGCTGTACTGGAGCAGCCACACACAGCCCTGGCCGATTTCGCCGCCGCACGCGAGCAGGATCTCGCCTGCCTGCCGTTTTCCTCGGGCACGACGGGGGCGCCGAAGGCCGTGGAGCTCACTCACGGCAACCTGTGCGCTAATGTGCTGCAATTCGCTGAGCGGGTGGGCATCACCGCGGGCGAGACCTGCTTGTCGATGCTGCCGCTGAGCCATATCTATGGGCTCACGGCGCTACTCACCGTGCCGCTGTACTGCCGTGCCCGCGTGGTCACCGCCCCTTTTTCCGCAACGGAATTCCTGCGCAACCACGAGCGCTGGCAGGTGAACACCACCTTCATCGCCCCTCCCCTAGCGCGACTATTCGCACAACACCCCTTAGTAGACGAGATTGATTTCTCCCACTGCACCCAGATGATCAGTGGCGCGGCCTCATTGCCGTCCACCATGGCGCGCGCCGCCATGCAGCGCACGGGAGTGCCGATCCGCCAAGGCTATGGCCTCACCGAGGCCTCGCCGGTGACGCACCTTAGCGTGGCGGAATCGCCGTTGAACTCTATCGGCCCGCCGCTGCGCAATACTCAGCAGCGCATCGTTGATCCGCTGAGCCTGCAGGAGCGTGGCCCCGGCGAGGTCGGCGAGCTATGGGTTGCCGGGCCGCAGGTGATGCGCGGCTATTCCGGGGCGGGCCCCGATTCTTATGGGGCGCTCGTCGATGGCTGGCTGCGCACCGGAGATATGGCCTATGCCAATGATCGCGGTGAGGTGTTCATCGTGGACCGCTGGAAAGACATCATTAAATCCCATGGCTTCCAGGTCTCGCCGGTGAAACTCGAGGAGATCGTCCTTAGCTGCCCTGGGGTCCTCGACTGCGCCGTGGTCTCCGGTGTCGGAGACGATGGCGAGGAGATGCCCGTGGCCTGTGTGGTGGCCGATGATTCAGGCGTGGAGGCAGCAGCGCTCATGCGCTTTGTGGCCGAGCGCGTCGCCCCTTTTGAACGGATCCGGCAGGTGCGCTTCGTGGAATCCATTCCCCGCTCGGCGGCGGGCAAGACGCTGCGGCGGGTACTGCGCTCTTAAACTGGCAGCAGTATCGCCACGGTGACGAGGAGTGTCCACAGGCTTTCCCAGCGGCCCACCTTCTTGGCGCTCAGAGGGGCCTCGCCCTCGGCGATGCGGCGGTTGTTGATTGTGGGCAGCACGGCTGCTCGCACCACCAGCAGGCAGAACACGATAGCCGTGAACCACGATGCCTCACCGGCGAAGAACAATCCCACCGCCACCACAGCAGCGGCAACATGCATGCCCAGCGAGATCGCCAGCATGCGGCGGCTGCCGCGATCGCGGATCAGCGTTTTCACCAGGGGCACCGTGCCAGCGAAATACAGGGCCAGCAATAGGGTGGTGATCCACACACCGCGGTCGAGCTGATCGGTGATGGCGCACGCCACGGCAACCAAGAGGCTCGAGGCCACCACCGTCGACAGCCCCGAGGCCAAGGAGCGGCCGCGTTTATTCCATGCCTCCCACACGGCGATAGCCACGAGCGGGCCGAAGAGCAGCGCGAAGGCAATGAGTTGGGGCTGGAACACCAGCACTATCAGGGACGCGAGCGCTGAAATCGCCCCATAGACATACATGGGAGTGGCGTATTGCGCGCGTCGATCACCGCGGGTGGCGGTGCGGACCTTGAGAAAGAGGCCGGCGGCGAAGAAACAAAAGTATCCGCTCAACCATGCGATGGCGAGCGGAATATGCAAGGGATGCACCCCCGCGAGGAACACACCAATGAGGAAGGGAAGAATCACCATCACCCAAGCGCCGTGCTGATCTGGCACCCAGGCTCGATTGCGCTTGGGCCGTGGTGTGCGGCGCCGCGGTGCGGCGTCCGCGCGGGCGGAGGACTGTGATGATGAAGTATTCACAGGCCTTAGTGTAGGCGACGCTGTGCTAAGCCCACACTGTGATATTTATCCCTGCGGCCGGGGATCCTCCCCGTCGTTGGGGTCTTTGAAGCGCATCTCACGCTTCTCCGGCGGCTCTGGCCACTCCGAGGTTCCCTCCGGGTGCTGGTACTCAGATCCCGAGTGCGCCCCCGGCTGCGCGGTGGGCTCGGGCGAGCTATAGCCCTGCCAGCTGCTCGGCCCCGAGCCAGTAGCGCCGTCGTTGTACTGGGAGTAATCCTCCTGCGGCTGCTGGTAGCCCTGCTGGGGATACTGCTGCGGGTACTGCTGGTAGCCGCCCTGCGGATAGTCCTGCTGCGGATAGCCATCCTGGCCGGGCTGGCCATAGGTCGGATAGGCCCCGCCATTGTGCTGGTAGTAGCCCTGCGGCTGCGTCGCGTTGGTGGCGACGCCAGCATAGGGGGAGCTGGGATCAGCGAACAGCCCCGCCGGGCCGCGCGACTGCTCGTAGAGCACGGTCATGAATACGGCAATAAACGGACTGGTGACCACGGTGGCCACAAGCAACCAGTTGCCGACCATGCTCACGAGAATCACGAGCAGCAGTGCCAAGAGCACCACGCCGACGTTTTTGCTCACAACATCCTTGGAGCGTTTGATCGCGCCCCAGACACCCAGCTCGGGTTCACGCAGATACGCGATCTGGGAGAAGCACAACAACACGCCCACGACGATGCCCGGAATGAAAAGCAAGACCAGACCAATCAGGGTGAACAGTCCTACGAGAAGGCCGATGCCGAGGAAGCCCAGGAAACGATCAACCCGGAAGAACTCCTTAAAGGACAGCTTGCCTTCGCGGAGCGCATCGCTGGAGGTGCGGTACAGGAAGAAGCTCGAGAGGAAGGTCAGCACCATAAACAGCAGCAGGAACAGGATCATACTGCTGATCTCTGAGCCCGTGAGCTCTTCGGTGGCGCCCGCACCCGTGACAAAGGATGTCAGGCCGAGTTGGCCTACTGCGATGGCTGTGGAGAGGACGGTGAACAGCAGATTGCCCAACACCAAGGGAACCCAGTTCTGGGCAAATACTTTCCACGAGATGGTCAGCGCGCTGCTCAAGTCTGGGGAACCGAGGGGCTGGCTTCCTCCAGGCTGGCCGTAACCGTTGTACGCGTTAAAGTTCGGATCCGGCTGTCCGCCATAAGGATTCTGGGGGTAGGTCATGCCACAACGGTAGCGCATGCGCTACAAGAACTGCACTAGTCGCAACGGTAGATAGCGGCGGCAGTTACAGATCCCGGCGCCACCTCTGTAAACCCTGCATCGGCCACCTCGACGGCACCGGGCTGGGCGCAGAACTCGCGGAAGTGCGGCCGGGACAGTTCACGGACCTGCAGCTCGAAACCCGTGCGCGCCCACGTCCAGGCGTCCTCCACAGGTAGCGCCGCGGCCAACAGCATGGAGGCGTGCCCTACTTGCGCAGTTTGCTTGCCGACGCTCATCTGCAAATCACGATCCACTGCTATCAGGGGCACATCCCGCAGCGGCGGCTCCTCCTCCACCGGCGGGAGATCAGTTCCACCAATCTGTAGTTTCGCGATCATCGGATCGGTGTCTGCGATCGCCGAGGGTACGCAGGCCCGTGCTTCGGCGCCGTTGACGCTGCACGTCACCCCGGGTACTTCTTGGGCGCGGCGCCAGTGGATATTCCGGGCGCGGCGCGATACCTTGCGGATCCGGGCGCCGTACCAGCCCGCGAGCCCCGCGGCGTAGGCGGTATCGCCGCCGGCGCGTTCGTCGAGGCAGCACGCCACGACGGCCATTGCTGCCGCCGCAGACAGACTCAACCGATCCGGTCGCTCATTCTTGGGCATGTGCAGCACGATCGGCATCGCCTGCACCGTGGAGGGATCGGCGGGATCCTCGCGATGAGGCGGACGGGGCTCGTTGAGAGCCGAGAGACGCGCATGGGCCGCGCGGAAGCTATCGGGAATATCGCTCATGCGGATGAAAGTACTAGCTGTGCGTGGGCAGCGGCACGCGGCGGAACGTGCCCTCTGCGAGGTCCTCGGAATCGATCTCTTCGCGCGAAATGCCGAGGATGTGCAGGATCTCATCCATATACGGGTGGTTCACGCTGGTATCGGCGATCTCCTTGAGCGCCGGCTTGGCGTTGAAGGCAATACCGAGACCGGCAGCAGAGAGCATGTCGATATCGTTGGCGCCATCGCCCACGGCCACGGTCTGGTGCATCTGCAGCCCAGCGTCGGCGGCGAACTCCGACAGCAAGCGCGCCTTGGCAGCGCGGTCGACGATCTCCCCGATCACCTTGCCGGTGAGTTTCCCGTCCTTGATCTCGAGGGTATTGGCGCGCACATAATCCAGATCGAGATCCGCGGCGAGGTTCTCCAGCACCTGGATGAAGCCGCCGGAGACCACTGCGGCCCGATAGCCCATGCGCTTGAGGGTGCGGATGGTGGTGCGGGCGCCCGGGGTGAGCTGAATATCGCGGGCCACCTCGTCGATGATGGACGCGTCCAAGCCCTCGAGCACGGCGACGCGCTCGCGCAGCGACTCCTCGAAGTCCAACTCGCCGCGCATTGCCCGATCGGTGACGTCCTTGACCTCGGCCTCTTTGCCCGCGTGGGCAGCGAGCATCTCGATGACCTCGCCGGTGATGAGGGTGGAATCGCAGTCGAAGCAGATGAGTCGCTTGGAGCGGCGCTGTAGCCCCGCCCGTTCGATCGCGATATCAATGCCCAAGGAGGCGGTGAGTTCCGCGAGAGCCTTGCGCAGGCTGACACCGCCGCCGGGCTCGGGGTTGGCCACGCTGACGAGCAGCTCGATGCCGGTGACGGGATAGTCGGACAGTCCCCTAATGGTGTCGATATTCGCGCCGTAGTCCGCCAAGGTTTGGCCGATGGCCGAGATGTGCTGCGCCGTCACTGGGGAGCCGAGCACCACGACCGCGTGGGTAGACATCGGGCGGGTAGGCGAGAGTTCATCGCTGACTTCCACGGTGATCTGCATCCCGTAGGCGCGCATGGTCTCGGTGAGGCCCACGCGCAGCATTTCTTCATTGTCCACATTGAAGCCGACGAGTGCGGCCAGTGATAGGCGGCCGCGGAACTGGGACTGCTCGACGTCCAGGAGCTGCACGCGGTGGGCGGCAAGCACGCGGAAGAAGGCGGCGGTCACTCCAGAACGGTCGGGACCCGTGACAGTCATGACGGCGGGTGTGAGCCCCTCCCGAAGGGTGGTGGAAATATCGCTGGTGGTGCTGGTGGCAAGCGCCGAGGTGATCACGGTAGTTGCTGTCCTTCGAGATGTCGATGCCCCTCCCGAGGCGCTTTAGGCGCGTGGAAGGCGGGCTAATGGCTCTGACAAATTCCTCACGCTACCCGCTTGCACGGTGTTTTCCTGAAGTTATGCCGCGTGAAGCCGCCTTTTTAGGCCCATACGGGGGCGAATGGCTGTGGTGCACAACGCACAAAAGGCGCTACCGCCCGGCCACCTTGGAGGTGGATCCAGACGGTAACGCCTTAGTCGAGGAGGTTTCTAGGAGGTTGTATCCCTCGAACGCGGTGCCTAGTGGCGGCCGACGTGTGCTTCCTTGCGCATGCGCTCAACCATGTGCGGGTAGTGCAGCTCGAACGCGGGGCGCTCGGAGCGGATACGCGGCAGCGAGGTGAAGTTGTGGCCGGGGGGCGGGCAGGAGGTTGCCCACTCCAGGGAGTTGCCATAACCCCAGGGATCGTCGACGGTGACGATCTCGCCGTAGCGCCAGGACTTGAACACGTTCCAGATGAACGGGATCACGGACAGGCCCAGGACGAAGGAGAACACCGTGGAGATCTGGTTCAGGGTGGTCCAGCCATCGGACTCAAGGTAGTCGGCGTAACGACGCGGCATACCCATGTTGCCCAGCCAGTGCTGAACCAGGAAGGTGCCGTGGAAGCCGATGAAGGTGAGCCAGAAGTGGATCTTGCCCAGGCCCTCGCTCAGCATACGACCGGTCATCTTCGGGAACCAGAAGTACACACCAGCGCAGGATGCGAACACGATGGTACCGAAGAGGGTGTAGTGGAAGTGAGCGATGAGGAAGTAGGACTCAGAGATGTGGAAGTCCAGCGGCGGGGAGGCCAGCATAATGCCGGTCAGACCACCGAAGAGGAAGGTCACCAGGAAGCCCATGGTCCAGATCATCGGGGTCTCCCACGAGATGTGACCGCGCCACATCGTGCCCACCCAGTTGAAGAACTTCACGCCGGTCGGAACCGAGATGAGGAACGTCATGAAGGAGAAGAAGGGCAGCAGGATGGCACCGGTGACGAACATGTGGTGGGCCCACACAGCCATGGACAGGGCGCCGATGGAGAGGGTCGCGAAGACCAGGCCAACGTAGCCGAACATGGGCTTGCGGGAGAATACCGGCACGATCTCGGAGACGATACCGAAGAACGGCAGTGCCAGCACGTAGACCTCAGGGTGGCCGAAGAACCAGAACAGGTGCTGCCAGAGCAGAGCGCCGCCGTTACCCGGAGCGTAGATGTGGCCGCCCAGCTTGCGATCATAAAGAACGCCCAGAGCAGCTGCAGTCAGCAGCGGGAAGATCAGCAGTGCGATCACCGAGGTAACGAAGATGTTCCAGGTGAAGATCGGCATACGGAACATGGTCATACCTGGGGCGCGGAGGCACAGGATGGTGGTGAGCATGTTGATAGCCGAGGCAATGGTACCGACACCGGTGGCGCCCACACCCACGATCCAGAAGTCCGAGCCGATGCCCGGGGAGTGGATGGCGTCATTCAACGGCGAGTACATGGTCCAGCCGAAGTCCGCAGCACCACCAGGGGTGAGGAATCCAGCGAGCATAACGAGACCACCGACGGTGGTGATCCAGAAACCGAAGGCATTCAGGCGCGGGAAGGCAACGTCCGGCGCACCGATTTGCAGCGGCATGACGTAGTTAGCAAAGCCCCACACGACGGGGGTGCCGTACAGCAGCAGCATCACCGTGCCGTGCATGGTGAACAGCTGGTTGAACTGCTCATTCGACAGCATCTGAAGGCCAGGCTCAAAGAGCTCTGTGCGGATAAGCAGTGCCATCAAACCGCCGACAAAGAAGTAGGTGAAGGACACGATGATGTACATGATGCCCAAGACCTTGTGGTCGGTGGTGGTTAGCATCCGCCAGGCCAGATTACCCTTGCGAGCGTGACCTGTAGGCGCAGGCCGCGTGGGCGCGACCGGTTGGTCGACCCGTGGCGCTACAGCGGTCATAATTTCCTCCTGACTAGGTGGCGTTGAGAGATAAACCCCCACCGCCGACGTTCATACACTCCGTATCTTAAGGGAAGTATAAGTTTTTCTGCCAGTCCTCCTAGGATCTGGACTTGCCCCTACCTTAGCGGCTACCACCACTTTTAGAAACCAGAATGGGGTTTCCGCTGCACCGATCGCCGCTCTACCTAAGAAAATGCTTAGGGATGGTGACGTCGAACACATTTTTTGTGGAGAGGCTACACCTAAAGGGGGGTTAGCTCGGCCGATAGGTGCGCGTCGATAAGCATGGCACTGATCGACGCGCCCGAGCAAGCCTCCTGAGACTTAGAAGTCCCAGTCGTCGTCCGTGGTGGATTCGGCGGTGCCGATCACATAGGACGAGCCGGAGCCGGAGAAGAAGTCGTGGTTCTCATCGGCGTTCGGCGAGAGCGCGGAGAGAATAGCCGGCGACACTCGCGTCTCATCGGCCGGGAAGAGCCCCTCATAGCCAAGATTATTCAGCGCCTTATTGGCGTTGTAGCGCAGGAAGCGCTTGGCATCTTCGGTCCAGCCGAGATCATCGTAGAGATCCTCGGTGTACTCGATCTCGTTTTCATAGAGGTCATAGAGGAAGTCGAAGGTGTACTCCTTCAGCTCCGCACGCTCCGCCTCAGTGATCGCTTCCAGATTGCGCTGATACTTATAGCCAATGTAGTAGCCATGCACAGCCTCGTCGCGAATGATGAGGCGGATGACATCGGCAGTGTTGGTCAGCTTGCCGTGGCTGGACCAATACATCGGCAGATAGAAGCCCGAATAGAAGAGGAAGGACTCCAGCAACGTGGAGGCCACCTTCTTCCGCCGCGGATCATCACCCTTGTAGTAGTCCAAGATGAGGTGGGCCTTCTTCTGGAGGTTCTCGTTTTCCTCGGACCAGCGGAAGGCATCGTTGATTTCCGCAGTGGACGAGAGCGTCATGAAGATAGAGGAGTAGCTCTTCGCATGCACCGACTCCATGAAGGCAATATTGGTGTACACCGCCTCCTCATGCGGGGTGATCGCATCGGGGATCAGCGCCACGGCACCCACGGTGCCCTGGATCGTATCCAGCATGG
Organism: Corynebacterium sp. TAE3-ERU2; assembly: GCF_019209955.1. Lineage (NCBI taxonomy): Bacteria > Bacillati > Actinomycetota > Actinomycetes > Mycobacteriales > Corynebacteriaceae > Corynebacterium > Corynebacterium sp. TAE3-ERU2. The sequence goes on from NZ_JAHUTL010000001.1 coordinate 608,788, forward strand.
TGAGACCGGTGAACACGCGCATGGTTGCACGCTGCTCCAGCTCATTGAGCGTGCTCCAGCTCTTGATGTCATTTGACAGCGGCACCTTCTCCGGCAACCAGAAGTTACCAGTGAGGCGATCCCACACCTCTAGGTCCTTCTCGTCGGGAATGGTGTTCCAGTCAATAGCTTGCACCGGAGTGGCGCGGCCAGGTTCCCCCGAGGTGATATGCACGGGAGTCTGGGCTTCAGGATGAACCGCCATGGTTTCTTTCCCTTCTTATCTAGCAACGTCGCGCCTCTGCGCGACATGTGGGCGCACACGCCGTGCCGACCGCCTCAATACATAGAGAGCGTGGACACGACGGTGCGCATGGAGGACATACAACAATCGGTGCTATAGCCATGGGGACGATCGTGCGCCCCACAATCAGAGCACCTAGCTTAACCCCCGCACGCCCCTCTTGCACTACCGCTGCGCGCCCATGCGCCCCCTCCCCCAGCGCCGGTTTCGGTCCGGCGCAGGACACTGCCTATCAACGATATCGACACCCCATACCCCGCTCCTGCCGCCGGACTACCCCCGTTCGGTGAGAGAGCAAGGCTCACCTTCTTCGCCGCCCGCCGACATATAGATTCATGTGAATACCGACATAGAGAAATACACAAACAATATTAACGACCCCCGATCGTCCGGCAATTAAAGGATTTAATAAATGTTTTATTAACGTTCATCACTGCGTTGGGCGCGCTTATATTAGGCTTTACTAACCGCGAACATGCAGGTAAACCATACTTTATAAATCTGGGGAAGCGAGCAGTGAATTAAACATTAGTGGGTGGATGGTGCTACTATTTGAAGCATGACAACTTTTCCACAAGAACTCGCAAAGAAATTCAACGATCAGACCACGGCCGAGATTGAAGCCTCGATGATCTACCTCCAGCTCTCCTACGAGCTCGAGAACAAGGGCCTCACTGGTATGGCTGCCTGGATGCGTAACCACTCCGTCGAGGAGATGGGCCACGCCGAGCGCTTCTCGAACCACCTGCTCAACCGCGGTGTTGTTCCCCAGATCAACACCGTCAGCGTCCCGGAGATGAAGGTCGTCCAGCCCATCGACGCCTTCAAGCTGGCTCTCGAGCACGAGAAGAAGGTTTCGGAAATGATCCGCGATCTCGTTCGTGCCGCCGACGAGGCCTCTGACTTCGACTCCCGCCCGATGCTCAACTGGTTCCTCGACGAGCAGATCGAGGAGGAGGCCACCGTCTCCGAGATCATCGATCGCCTCGCAGTGGCCGGCGAGGACGGCGCAGGCATCCTGCGCGTCGACGCCGAGCTGAACTCCGAGGGCTAAATCTCTCACCTCACCGCCGCGTTCCCGCACAGTCGGGGCGCGGCGGTTCGCGTTATCTGGCGCCACCGGCACAGCAGACGCTTATCGACGCCGACCTCAAGGCATAGAACAACCCCCGTCTCAGCAGCAGCTGGGAATCGGGGGTTGTTGTGTGTCTCTCGGCCACCGCCTTGGGCGGGCAGCGGCTCGCGCGCTAGGGCGTGGCCTCGGGCGAGTGCTCGGCGATACTGCGCAGTGCCGAGGCTTGTGTTTGCTCCAAGCTGCCGTTATTGGACACCTCTTCGCCGAACTCATCGTCGTCGAGGTCTTCGAGGGTAGCCAGTTGGGAGTCGAGGAGGCTGGCCGGCATGAAGTGCCCAGCGCGGGCATTCATGCGTTCGGCGGTGATCGCCTTGGAGGCCACGAGGTGTAAGAAGAACACACCCTCGGCCCCGGCCGCGAGAATGTCTCGGTAGGAGCGCTTCAACGCGGAACAGGCGAGCACTGTGGTCACGCCGTCTTTATCCTGATCGGCGATCCACTGGCGCAGATTCTCCAGCCATGGCCAGCGGTCCTCGTCAGTGAGCGGGATACCCGCTGCCATCTTGGCCTTATTGGCCTGCGGGTGGAAGCTATCCGCATCGGCGAATACCGCCCCGAGTTCCGCGGCGAGATACTCCCCCACCACCGATTTTCCGGTGCCCGAGACACCCATGCACACGATGTGACGCACGGTGGGGGTTGAGGTCGTGCCGCTAGCCTGAGCTGTCATTTAAAGTAGCGCTCCAATCTGGAACAGAATGTAGGAGAAGGCAAAGCCCACGATACCGATGAGCGTCTGGTTCACCGTCCAGGTCTTGAGCGTGGTGGCCACGTCCATACCCATGAGGCGGCCCACCAGCCAGAAGCCGGAGTCATTGACGTGCGAGGCAAAGACGGAACCGGCGGCGGTAGCCATCACGATGGTACCCAGCTGCCATTCGTTATAGCCGGCTGCGGCAACCGCTGGGGCCATGAGTGCGGCGGCGGTCGTAAGAGCCACAGTGGCCGAGCCCTGCGCCACGCGCAGCACGACGGCGACGAGGAAGCAGGCGAGAATCACGGGAATACCGATGCCTTCCATGGAGCTGGCCACAGCATCACCAATGCCGGAGGTGCGCAGCACACCGCCGAACATGCCGCCGGCGCCGGTGATGAGCACCACCGAGCAAATCGGGCCGAGTGCACCATCGAGGGACTTCTCCATGGCGCTGCGGTCGAGCCCGCGGCGCGTACCCAACACATAGGCGGCGATAAGGGTGGCGATCAGCAGGGCAATAGCGGTATTACCAAAGAAGGAGCCGATGCTTACGAGGGACGAATCTGCGTCGATCCAGCCTTCGGCTACCGCCATGGAGGTGCCGGTGTTAAGGAAGATGAGCAGTGGCGGGATGGCCAGCAGGGCCACGACGGAACCCGCAGAGGCCGGCTTGGCCGGCTGATCGTGATCCAGGGGACCACCGGTGAGCAGCTCCGGCACGGGGAGGTTGCACTTCGGGCCCAAGACCTTCGCGAGGACATAACCGGTGATGTACCACAGGGGGAACACCATGATGAGGCCAACGAGCAGGGTGACGCCCACATCGGCGTTGTAGAACTCTGCGGCAGCGATCGGACCCGGGTGCGGCGGCATGAACACGTGCATCACGGAGAAGGCGCCCACGGCGGGCAGGCCGTAGAGCAGAATCGGGCCACCAAGGCGACGAGCCACGGCAAAGACCACGGGCAGCATGACCATCAAACCGGCGTCGAAGAAGATGGGGAAGCCGATAAACAGCGACGCCACACCGAGCGCGAAGGGCGCTTTGTCTTCACCGAAGCGCCGGATGAGTACATCAGCCAGGGATTGAGCACCGCCGGATGTTTCCACCAGCCGGCCCAGCATGGCTCCAAGCCCCACCAGTAGCGCCACACTTCCTAATGTGGAGCCGAATCCGGAGACCATCACCCCAGGAATCTCGGCCACGGGGATACCAGTGGCGAGTGCGGTGACGGCAGAAATCAGAATGAGCACCAAAAATGCGTGCAGTTTCAGCCCGATGATGAGAAAGAGAATGAGCGCGATGGCACCCGCGGCAATACCGAGCAATGGCCCGGCCCCGAGTGTTTGTTCCCACGTTTCCATAGAAATCCTTTTCAGCTATGGTCCCGCCCCTGAATCCACGATGGCGGATATGAGAGCAGGAATGTCGGGTGCGTGTGATTAATCCACGAACGCACAGAAAAGAGGTCTATATCTCTTTTATCACCCGCTATGAACAACCAGACAACGCCTCCCCTTAAAGAGGGGTAATAAGTGCCAATAACCCAACATTCAACCCCATCTATTTAGCGTTTTCGCAGCTCAGTGCCCCCTTATTTCTATCCTTGGGAAAAGCTATGTGCCCCGTTCATCGACCCAGACGGCTCGCTGACCCCAGCACGTTCGCCCCCAAGGGCAGTGTCCTGCATTTTCTCGGCAATAAACCGGCAGTAATGTTCTTGGACTACAGAAAAGAGGGAAGTATCACAGGCGCCAGAGTGATATTCGGCTTCACAGCGCGCTCATAATGAAACGGTGATTCGTTCTCGTCGCATCCTCTCTCCTACCGCCGATGGAGAGGTTCGGATTCCGGCCCTCGTGCGCCATAACGACACCCTGTATTGCTTCTTTGATCAACGCCCCCGTCCCCCACACGGCGTTGGCTCGGACTTCAATGGCGAAGTAATGGCCTCGGATCTGCCTAATCCCAATCGGCTGGCATATCTCGTCCGCGGCCCCGCCGAGCAGTGGTCCGCACCCCGCGCACTACAGGGCGGACCGGCACTATCCAGCGATGCCTGTGTGGCTTCGAGCCAGGGCCGGTTGACGGTAGCCTATGCCTCGGTCAGTGGCCCCGTGTCCTATATTTCCTCCACGCGGCATGGCCCGCGCCTCGAGCCGTGGGTGGCCAGCGGCCCCTCCCCCGAAGAACTGGTACACCGTCGCCTTGACGAGCTGTACGAGCGCTGGGAGGCCGATGCCCTCTTCGCCACCTCGGGCTCTACTATCACGTGGGAAGGTGCAGCACTGCTGCCCTATGTCGTGCGGCAGGGTGAACGCACCCATATCCGTATCGCGCATGTGGTCGGCACGGACGTTCGCGCCTGTTCCGAACCGATTGCGCATCCTGAGCTCAATCTGGACGAAACCAGCCTCTCAATCTATCGGGGGTGCATTGTGCTCAACGCCCGCGTGCAGGGCTTCGAAGGGCGCGGCGCAGGACGACGCTGTTGGGCAACAAGCGAGGATGGCCTGCACTTTAGCCCAGTAGAGGTGCGCGAGCTGGAGGATCCCGGCTGCAATGGCACCCAGCTCGGGCCGTGGCTACTGCACCCGAGCGATAGCCAGCAGCGCCGTGCCGGCGCGCTAAGCAACATGATCGATGGCAGCACTCTCCCGCTCATCACCGGCAGTTTCGGCTATAGCGACGCCCTCCGAGTGGACGAGCGACTGCTGGTGGTTTTCGAAAGCGACGGCTGTCTCGCAGAGCTCTACACCCCGCCGCTCGCCGAGTGGGAATAAGCAGCACACCACGGCCGTGGCGCGTGTTCTCGTGCAGGCGGTCTAGCCGTGTCGGGTGAACTGCGGGTTGGGCTGGGGCGGACACCCTTCCGCGATACACACTCCTCTCCCGCCATCGTGCGAGGCCCCTAGCACCCCACCGCAACACCAAGCCTGAACTGCGCATATACAGCAAAAACCGGCCCCTACCCGTGGTAGGTGCCGGTTAAAGCGTGTACGTAAACTAGCGATTCAACGTGGGGTTTTGAGGCCCCTCGTCGGAACGATGCTTAGTGATCGTCCCAGTGGTCGCCATGCTTGGCGTGGCGGTGACCATCGTGGATGTAATCCACGTGATCGCCGTGCTCCACAGCCTCGTGGCCACAGCCCTCGCCGTGCTCGTGATCGTGATCCTCGTGGACGGTGTGAGCATCCTGCTCGCACTCGACCCACTGGCCATCGACCTTGCGGTGGATGTGGCCGTCGTGGGCATAGTCGGTGTGATCACCGTGAGTGAAGGCGGTGTGTCCGCAGTCCTGGCCGTGCTCGTGGTCGTGGTTCTCGTGTACGTGAGTCATCTTTAAACACGCCTTTCTTTCAATCAGATCCTTAAGGGATCGCCCCCGACTGGGAGCGATCAGTTTCCCGGTGGGAAACTCTCTTAGCTCTCATCTTTTCACTAAGGCCCCGTTATTGCAAATCCGCTGGTAGAAAAGGTCCGCATCTATATGGGAAGGATCTCTTCGAGTGCCGCAATGAGATCGTCGTCATAGGGTTCGGTTTTGGGGCCGAAACGGCCGCTGACCTCGCCGGAGTCATCCACGAGGAACTTCTCGAAGTTCCAGGAGATGTCCTCTCCCCCGGTCTTTTCCTTCAGGTGTGCAAAGAGCGGATGCGCGTCCTCACCGTTCACATCGGCCTTGGCGAGCATCGGAAACTCCACTCCGAAGTCCTGGCGCACGAACTCGGCGATCTCGGCATCACTGCCCGGCTCTTGCTCCCCAAATTGATTGCAGGGCATGCCGATCACATAGAAGCCACGCATCATGTACTCCTCGAAGAGCTCCTGCAGCTCCTCGTATTGTTCGGTGAGCCCGCACTCGGAGGCGGTGTTCACAATCAGTAGGGCGTGGCCCGCCCAGGTGCCCATGGTGGTCTTTTTGCCATCGATCGTGGTCACGGGAATGTCATAAAAAGTGCTCATGCTCCCAGCCTACGCACCGGAACGATCGAGGATACTGCGATAGGTGTGTGGCTCGGCACCATAGCCGGTGGCGGCGTCAATGGCATGGAAAAAGTCGCGTTCCGCCCCAGGCGTCGCCAGCGAGCGGGCGGAGATAGACAACCGGACCGTATTGCTGCGGGCGGCACCGCGGCGGGCGGCCTTGACGATGCTGCTGCGCCACCACGAAACGCTGCCATAGCCTTCACCCACAGAAAGATTGCGGGTACGCACGAAGCGGCCGGTGTGAAAGTCGTAGATACCTTTGGTGGAGGCGCCACCGCGAAACCCCAGCTCGGGCAGCACCTGCAGCGTGCCGGTGGACATGCGCCAGCGGGGCGGGGCAAAGAGGTCGAGCGCGAAACCGACATCGTCCATCAGCCGCAGCGCGCCACGGAGCCGCAGCCGCGCTTCGTGGGCGGGCAGCGTGGCGAACTCGGTGCGGCGGCCCTGCACCGAGGCGTCAAAGCCGTTGAGCATGAGGGCATGGCCCTGCTCGGCGCAGTCGCGCAGCCACTCTTGGGTGGCGCGATCGCGCTTCAGCCGCCACTCCTCGATCCGCGGCGCCACCAGAATGGACACCGGCAGATCCCGGCACTGACACCGCTCCACGAACGCGGCCGCATCATCAATGGTGCTAGCGAAAACCGAGGTGAGTGAAACCAGCAGCGTGGGATGCATAGCGCGATTATCGCACCCCAGCGCCGCGCCCGCAGCGCGAGCAGCCCTAGGTTCAGGCCGCTAGGACAGGCGCTCCTGGTGAACGGCGTCGTCGAGGCTGCGGCCGTGGTTCCAACCGAAACGCACCAAATCCGGCACCTCCTCAAGGTGGCTCACCGGCCCCACGCACAGCCAGGCCACAGGGCGCTGGCTGCCTGTACAGCCCACGAAGTCGGCCAGGAAGTCCTCCTCGTAGAAGCTCACCCAGCCCATGCCCAGCCCCAGCGCGGTCGCAGCGAGCCACATATTCTCAATGGCGAGGGTGACGCTCATCAACCCAGTCTCATCGATGGTGTGGCGACCCAAAATATGCGGCCCACCCCGCTCTGGATCATAGGTCACCACAATCCCGGTACCGGACTCGCGAATCCCCTCGATCTTGATGGGGTTGAATACCTCTTTGCGCTCTGCCGGCAGCGAGTCCGCGAAGGCGCGGCGCCGTTCGGCCACGTGCGCGGCGAAGTCCTCGAGACGGGCCGTATCCTGCACCACCACAAAGTCCCAAGGCTGGGAGTTGCCCACCGAGGGGGCCGCATGGCCGGCGTGGAGGATGCGGCGCAGGGAGTCGGCGTCGATACGCTCGCCGGTGTATTCGGCCCGCACATCGCGGCGCCGGGAGATGGCGTCGAAAAGCTCCATGCTAGGCTGCCCCCGCCTGGTCGAGCACCCAGGCGTATTCGAAGGCGGTCTGCTTCCACTTGTCGTAGCGGCCGGAGACACCGCCATGACCAGCAACCATCTCGGTCTTGAGCAGGAACTGGCCGCCGGTGGCGGTAGCGCGCAGCTTCGCGATCCACTTCGCCGGCTCCACGTAGAGCACGCGAGTGTCATTGAGCGAGGTGATCGCCATGATATTGGGATAGTTCTGGGCGCACACATTCTCGTAGGGGGCGTAGGTGGCGATGTAGTCATAGACCTTCGCATCGTGCAAAGGATCGCCCCACTCCTCCCACTCGGTCACGGTGAGCGGCAACTCCGGCATGAGAATGGAGGTCAGCGGATCCACAAAGGGCACAATCGCCTGGATCGCGGCGAACTTCTCGGGGGCGAGATTAGCCACCGCGCCCATGAGCAGCCCGCCCGCGGAGCCGCCCTGGGCCACCAGCTGCTGCGAGGTGGTCATGCCGGAATCCAGCAGGTAGTCGGCGCAGGCGATGAAGTCGGTGAAGGTATTCATCTTCTTCAGCATCTTGCCCTCGTCATACCAGGCGCGGCCCATCTCGCCGCCGCCGCGAATATGGGCGATGGCGATCACCATGCCCCGATCCATCAGCGATAGCGCGGAAACGGAAAAGCCCGGCTCATTGGACATCTCATAGGAGCCATAGCCGTAGAGCATGGTCGGATGGGGCTGGGAGAGGTCCAGATCGGCGCGACGAATCAGCGAGATCGGGATGCGCGAGCCATCGCTGGCGGTGGCCCATTCCCGCGTCGCGGTGTAGTCATCGCGCTCATAGCCGCCGAGCACCTCCTGCTCCTTGCGCACGATGCGCTCGCCGGTGGCCACCACATAGTCCAGCACCTGGGTGGGTGTGGTGTAGGAGCTATAGCCCATGCGCAGGACCGGGGCGTGCCACAGCGCATTGGAGCCGAACCCGGCGGAGTAGAGCTCCTCATCGAACTCGATCGGCGCGAAACTCCCGAAGTCGGCGCCGTCCAGGGCCATGATGGCCAGCCGCGCCAGCCCCGCGCTGCGGTAGCTGAGAATCAGCTGCTCAGCGAAGCAGTCCACGCCCTCGAGGCGCACGTCCTCGCGGTGCGGCAGCAGCTCGTGGAGGTCCTCCACCGTGTTCAGCTCACCCACGCGGGCCCAGCCCAGCGCGAAATTGGGGCCGGTGGCGTTGTGCAGCACCAGCCAGCGGTCCTCGCCGCCCACCACGGCGTGATCTACCCCGTACTCGACGCCGGAGGTGCGGGGCATGACGCATTCGAAGTCGCCGGTGGGATCAGACATCGGGCACACCCACTGCTCGGAGGTGAGCTTGGAGGAGTCGTCGATCACCAGATACTTATTGGAGCGCGTTTTCCCGATGCTCACCCAGAACTTCTCGTCCGGTTCGTGGAAGATGCGCACATCTGCGGCGGCGTCGGTGCCGATCTCGTGACGCCACACTGAGTCGGGGCGCCAGGCCTCATCGACGCGGGTGTAGAAAATATAGCGCTCATCCTCGGAGAACAACGCCCCGTAGAAGGTGTCGGCGATACGGTCCGGGAGCAGCTCGCCCGTGCTGAGGTCCTTGATCACGAGCTCGAATCGCTCATCGCCGCTGGTATCGGTGGAATAGGCCACATAGCGCCCAGAGCGGGTGGCGACCATCGCCCCGAGGGAGAAAAACTCATGGCCCTCGGCGAGGGCGTCCATGTCCAGCACTACTTCCTCGCGCGGATGCGGGCTATCTGGGTGGATCTCCGGCGGGGTCCAGGAATCGTCCTCCACGGGGATGCGGCAGGAGCGCCCATAGGACTTGCATTCTTCGGTGCGCCCGAAATACCAGTACTTCTCCGTGCGCGAGGGCACGGACATATCGGTTTGCTTGATGCGGGAGGAGATCTCGGAGAAAATCGCCTCGCGCAGCGGTGCTAGGTGCGCGGTTTCCTGCTCGGTATAGGCGTTTTCCGCGTTGAGATACTCGATTGTCTCGGGGGCAGTTTTCTCCCGCATCCATTCATAGTTGTCCACAAAGCTGCGGCCATGGTGGGTGCGGGTGATCGGTCGGATATCAGCGACAGGGGGCTGTACGGTCATAACCCCACATTCTACAAATGAGGCCCAGTCCCCTTCCCCGCCGGTGACTGCCGAGGCTTATCGACGCTACCCTGCTGCCCCCGTCCCGCCCTGTCCGCACGCTAGCGGGCCGGCGGGGACGCTGTTGAGCGCTGTTGAGCGCTGTTTAGCGTCGGGAGAGATTCTCGTCGAGTTTCTTCTCAACCGAGTTGAGCTTCGTGGCCATCCAGTAGAGCCCGTAGAGCACCGCGATGAACAGAAGCAGGGTTAGAGCTATGAGCAAAATTTCGGTGATTCCCATGACTTTCCTCTCTTCGGTCGTGGTGTCTCCGACTATAGATGGGTTATAGATGCGGTGCACGGTGACCGTGCTCGAGCGCGTGTAGCGGCTGCACCATCCGCATCCCGCCACGCTCGAATACCTCGGCATGCACCCCGTAGACGTTCTGGATGAGTTCTGGGGTGAGCACCTCATCGGGGGCGCCATCGGCGTGCAGCTCGCCTTGTTGCATCACGACTAGGCGGTCTGAGTAGCGGGCAGCAAGGTTAATATCGTGAATCGCCAGCAGGCCGATGGCGTTGTGCTCGCGCACCCACTCCCGCACGAGATCCAGCAAAAAGAGCTGTCGGTGCAGATCAAGGGCGCTCGTGGGCTCATCGAGCACCAATACATCTGGGCAAGTCACCAAGGCTTGGGCCACGGCCACCAGCTGCCGCTGGCCGCCGGAGAGCTCGCCGAGATAGCTGTGCGCCAGATCCGCGATACCCAACCGCTCCATGGTGGCGGCGGCCGCTTCCTCCGGCTTGCCGGTGGTGGTGCTCGCCCGGCGCGCCGCGATGAGCACCGTCTCGAAGGCGTGAAGCGCCGCGGTGCTGGGCAAATCCTGGGGTACATAGCCCACGTGCCGGCGCAGGCTGGCACCTTGGAAGCGTTCCGCGCCCGTATCGAGCACCACGGTCCCGCGGTGTTTATTCACCCCGGAAATCGCTTTGAGCAGTGTGGACTTGCCGGCGGCATTGGGGCCGAGCAGAGCGGTGAGCTCTCCAGCGTGCAGCGGCTCGCAATCGAAACCGGGGACGATCACGCTGCGGCCATAGCGCACCGATACGTGGTTGAGATTCAGGGTGGTCACCACAGGTTCCTCCTCTTGGTCACGATAAGGGTGATAAAGAAGGGCACGCCCACCAGGGCGGTGATGATGCCGATGGGCACGGCCACACCTGGGATGATGAGCATGCTCACCGCGTGCGATACCGAGAGCATCACCGCACCCGCGGCGGCGGAGGCGGGGATGAAGTAGCGCTGGTCCTCGCCCACGAGCATGCGGGCGATATGCGGGCCCACCAGGCCGACGAAGCCGATGATTCCGGAGAAGGCCACAGCGGTGGCGGCCATGAGGGAGCACAGCACCAGCACACCCACGCGGAGGCGTTGGACGTTCACGCCCATTGCCTGGGCGCGGGCGTCGCCAAGCTTTAATGCGGTGAGTCGCCAAGACAGCAGGACGAAGATGGGGATGCTGATGACCACCACAATGGCGAGCACCAGGTTGCCGGCCCAGGTGGCGCGGGTCATTGAGCCCATGGACCAGAAGACGATCTGCTGCAGGGCCTCGGTAGAGGCGCGGTATTGGATGAGCGCCAGCAGGGCTTGGAAGAGGAAGACGAGGCCGATGCCGAGCAGGATCATGGTTTCGGCGCTGGCGCCACGCCAGATAGAGGCGCCGACGATCACGAAGGTGGCGATCATCGCCGATACCCACGCCACCATGGCGAGGTTGAACTGGGGTTGATCGATGATCACCCAGCCCAGCACGATGGTGGCGGCACCGCCGAAGGCTGCGGCGGCGGAGATACCAAGGGTAAAGGGCTCGGCCAGCGGATTGCCCAGAATGGTTTGCATTTGCGCACCAGCCACCGAGAGCACGATGCCCACCAGCAACGCCATCACCGACATCGGCAGGCGCAGGCTATAGAGCACCGTATGGTCTTGGCTATTCAGCGAGCCGGGGTTGATGAGGCCGAGCACCACTCCGCGCGCGCCCAAGTTGGTGGGCCCGACCACGGTGGCGGCGATAAAGCCGATAATGGCCACGGCCACGAGAAGGGCGATAATCAGCCAGCGCTTGACGGTGGTGGCGCGGTGCTGCCGCACCAGCTGGGCCGTTACCTCCGTGCTGGCAAAGGTGGTGGGGCGGGCGGACGCATCCTTATTCTCTGCGTCGGCGGCGGTGTTCGTGGGTGGTGTCGTGCTGGAATCTTGCACGCGTGAGGTCATGAATAATGTCCCTGAGTACACCGCGGCGCAGCCGTGAGCCGACTGCGCCGCGAAAAGTGGGTAGATGCCTACTTGTTGTGCTTGACGAAGAATACTCCCGATGCCTCGAAGGGCAGGTAGTCCTCGTGGGCCTGCTTCCAGTGGGCCTCTACGTCCTCATCCTTGAAGAGGTCTGGGTGCAGCCATGCAGCGAACTGCTCCAGGGCGAGGAAGTTCATCGGCGAATCATAGAACTGGTGCCACACGCCGTAGAGGTGTCCCTCCTTCGGGGCCTCCAGCTGGTCGAAGCCATTGGTGGCGAGCAGACCAGCGAGGGTCTCCTGAGCCTTTTCCTCGGTGGCGAAATAGCCGAGCTCCACGTGCGGAATAGCCTGCTTGGTGGCATCATCCTTGGATCCGGTGACGTCGGCGCCCCAGGAACCGCCGGTGGCGATGATCGCCTCCGGTGCCTCGGCGATCACCTTTTCTGCGGTGATATCGCCGGACTCGGTGTCGAGGATCTCATCGCCGAGGTTCTTGCCGCCGGCGACGTTGATGAACTCGCCCAGGTTGGACTTGGACACGGTGGCGCAGCAGTCCTTCAGACCAGCGGCGCGCCACAGCAGAGTGGTGGGACGGTCCTCATCGGGGATGTCCTTGGTCTTCTCCTCGAGGCGATCGATGGTGTCCTGCCAGTCCTTGTTGAACTTCTCGGCCGCATCCTCGCGATCGAAGAGCTCACCCAAGGCGGCCACGGACTTGGTGGTGTTCTCCAGCGGGTGCTGGCGGAAGTCGGTGACAATGTATTTGATGCCGGCCTGATCGAGCTTGTCCAGCATGCCGGTGGTGGAGACCGCGTCATAGTGATCAGCGGTCATCACCAGCGCGTCCGGCTCGAAGGAGAGCAGATTCTCCACAGTGACATCGCCCTTGGCCATATTGCCGATCTCGGGCAGCTCGTTGACCTCGGGCACGGACTCCTCGAGGCGCTTCTTGAAGGAGGGAGCGCCCTTAGTCAGGTCGCTACCGATCGCCACCACGTGGTCGATCGGGTCCTCATTATTCAAAATCGAGGTAGCGAAGAGGGCACGGCCCTCGCCGAGGATCACCCGCTCCGGCTGCTCGTCGAAGGTGACGGTCCGACCCTTCACGTCGGTGACAGTCACCGCCGAGTCCTCGGGGGTGGTGCTGTCCTTCTCCGCCTCCGCGTCGGCGCCGTTTCCTCCGGCGCAGGCGCTCAGCGCGAGGCTAGCGGTTGCGATTAGACCGAGTGCCACACTACGCACACGTCTCATAAAGTTCCTCCTGCAGGTACTTGTGTGAACGCAACGCTTGTCGCACTCGCGCACTACGCGGGCCCGTCCTGCCCTGCGCCACCAGCTAAAGGCCACGCTCAGCAAAGATAAAATCAGCAACGCTGCGTTCCATTTGATAGAACTTGTGAATGCTAACATAGGCTTAGCTAAATTGGCTAGGTGTGCTCGGTGACTCTTCCATCACACCGGCTAGTGAACTGCAAGAACACACAAGCCGAGAGTGCAGAACACTCTCGGCTTGTGGTGAAAAATACTTAGGCTAGGCTACACAGAGCACCATGGCCGTGACGGGGATGGGAACGCTGCTATACGCAGGTGCCAATCCACTCGGAGAACTTCTTGCCCGATACCCGCTCATAGGCGTCGATATAGCGCTCCCGGGTGGCCTCCACCACGGAGCCGGGCAAGGCCGGCGGCGGGGTGTGATCCGACTTCTTCCACCCCGACTTCGGGCCGGTGAGCCAGTTGCGCACATACTGCTTATCGAAGCTGGGCTGAACCGCGCCCTCCTTGTACCCGTCCTTCGGCCAATAGCGGGAGGAATCGGGGGTGAGCACCTCATCGGCGAGCACGAGGGTGCCGTCTTCGTCCACGCCGAATTCCAGCTTGGTGTCCGCCAGAATCAGCCCGCGCTCTTCGGCGAGTGCCGCAGCGGTGCGGTAGATGGAAAGAGTGGCCTTGCGCAGCTGATCGGCGCGCTTCTCGCCGAGCTTCTCCACTACTCGCTCGAAGGAGACGTTCTCATCGTGATCGCCCAACTCCGCCTTCGTGGCCGGGGTGAAGATCGGCTCCGGCAGCTTGGAGGCCTCACGCAGGCCGTCGGGCAGCTCGATACCGCAGACGGTGCCGTGCTCCTGATACTCGGCAAAACCCGAGCCGGTGAGATAGCCGCGGGCCACGCACTCGAAAGGCAGCATCTTCAGCTTCTTGCACAGAACGGCGCGGCCGAGCACCTCCTCCGGGATTCGCTCATCGTCGATGGGGCCGGCGAGGTGATTGGGCACATCGAGAATGTCGAAGAAGTGCATACTCATGGCGGTGAGCACGCGCCCCTTGTCCGGGATTTCGGTGTCCAAGATGTAGTCGAAAGCGGAGATGCGATCGGAGACCACCATGAGCAGGGTCTCCTCATCGACCTCGTAGATCTCACGGACCTTGCCTGCGGAGACGTGGTCATACGATGAAAGTTCTGGACGCATGATTAAGCAGTGTAGACCTCTCACCCCACGGGTGCACACCTTATGCTCAGGTTTGTTCTGCCCCGCAGGCAAGGCGGGGTTTTAGACGATTTCTCCTGGGGTGTAGTTCACTGCCTCCGGGTACTGATTGGCCAGCTCTTGGACGTGGTTGAGTACCCGCTCCACCTGCGATTCGGCCTCGCCGATGAAGGCGTGACGGTCAGCCAGGGCGGCGTTGAGCTCCTCTTCGCTCAAAGGCAGGCGCTCATCGGCGGCCAAGCGCTCGATCAGATCCTGCTCGGCGCCATTTTCGCGCATATTCAGCGCCACCGCCACGGCATTTTCCTTAATCACCTCGTGGGCCTGTTCGCGGCCCACCCCGGCGCGCACGGCGGCCATGAGAATGCGGGTGGTGGCGAGGAAGGGCAGGTAGCGATCCAGCTCGCGCTCGATCATGGCGGGGAACACCCCGAACTCGTCGAGGACGGTGAGGAAGGTTTCAAACATGCCGTCGATGGCGAAGAATGCATCGGGCAGGGCGACGCGGCGAACCACCGAGCAGAACACATCGCCTTCATTCCACTGCTGGCCGGCGAGATCGGCCACCATGGTGAGATAGCCGCGCAGCACCACCTGCAGGCCGCAGACGCGCTCACAGGAGCGAGCGTTCATCTTGTGCGGCATCGCCGAGGAGCCCACCTGGCCTTCCTTGAAGCCTTCGGTGACTACCTCATTGCCCGCCATGAGACGGATCGTGGTGGCCAGCGAGGAGGGGCCGGCGCCCAGCTGCACCAGCGCGGAGAGCACCTCGAAATCGAGGGAGCGGGGATAGACTTGGCCGACGGAATCGAAGGTGCGGCTGAAGCCGAGGTGATCGGCGATGCTGCGCTCGAGGGCGGCCAGCTTCATGGGATCGCCACCCATGAGATCCAGCATGTCTTGGGCGGTGCCCATCGGGCCCTTGATGCCGCGCAGTGGATACTCCTCCAGCTGGTGTTCGATGCGCTGCACCGCCACGAGCATCTCGTCTGCGGCGGAGGCGAAACGCTTGCCCAAGGTGGTGGCCTGGGCGGCCACATTGTGGGAACGACCAGCCATCACCAGTGCCTTGTTCTCTGCGGCCAGCCGGGCCACGCGGCTGAGCACGGCCACGGATTTATTGCGAATGAGCTCAAGCGAGGAGTGCAGCTGCAGCTGCTCGACATTCTCGGTGAGATCGCGGCTGGTCATGCCCTTGTGGATGTGCTCATAGCCGGCGAGGGCGTTGAACTCCTCGATGCGGGCCTTCACATCGTGGCGGGTGATCCGCTCGCGGGCGGCGATCGAATCGAGGTCGATCTGCTCCACTACCTCTTCATAGGCGGTGATGGCCTCGGCGGGGATGTCCACTCCCAGCTCGGCCTGGGCGCGCATCACGGCGATCCACAGGCGGCGTTCCGTGATGATCTTGTATTCGGGGCTCCAAATCTGCGCCAGTGCGGGCGAGGCATAGCGGGAAGCAAGGACATTAGAGATGCGTGGTGTCGACATAGTGGCTATTATCGCACGCCGCGCTCTCGGGGCGCGGGCATTCGCTTATCGACGCTCTCCTGCTGCCCCACGAGTGGGCGGGAGTTAGCGGCGCCGCTCGCAGAAACGCTCCAGGGTTTTCACCGGGCCGGCGGCAATGAGAATGTCATCGGGGCCGATAACATCGTCTGGCACGGTGGGCCGGAAGCTACGCCCGGAGCGCTTGAGGGCCACAATATCCGGTTCGGCTTCGGCGACTTGGTGCCCGTGCAGCCAGCGCGGCGCGGCGAGCTTGACCATGGCATAGTCCACGTCGAACTCGATATAGTCCTCGGCGTGGCCGGAGATCACATGCGCCAAACGCTTGCCGGTGGAAAACCCAGGGCGAATGAGGTTATTGACGCCCATCGAGCGCAGGATCGTGGCATGCGCCTTGGAGTCCGCTTTGGCCCACACCCCCGTGACTCCGAGCTCCTTGAGGTTATTCACCGTCAGCAGCGAGGCCGACATGTCCTCGCCGATGCCCACGATCACGTGTTCCGCATCGAGCACCCCGAGCTGTTTGAGGGCCTCGATATCGGTGGCGTCGGCGATCACGCTGTGGGTGAGTTTTTCCGCCTCTTTGAGGGCGCGTTCGGAAATGTCCACGCCCACCACGTCCACTCCGGAGGCAACCAGCTCCTCGCCGAGAGCGAGGCCGAAGCGCCCCAGACCGAGAATGACAACTCTTTGCTTAGCCAATGAAGGGCCTTTCTTTGGGATAGGACAGATGGCTGCGTTTTTGGGAGGCGAGCGCGGCCACCACGGTAATGGGGCCGATCCTGCCCGCGAACATCAACACGATAAGGATCAGCTGGGCCGCCGGCGGCAGTGCATCCGTGATGCCGAGGGAGAGTCCCGTCGTCGAGAATGCGCTAATGACTTCGAACGTCACCTTCTCCATGCCCAGCTCCGGCGCCAGCATGGTCACCCCAAGGGTAGCGCCAACGATGAGGGTCAGCGACATCATGATCACCGCCAGCGCCTGGCGCACGGTGGCATTGGGAATACGCTTGCGGCGAATATCCACCTCTTCGCGGCCGCGTACCTCGGCCAGCACCACCACGAGCAGAACGGCCACCGTGGTGATGCGAACACCACCGGCAGTGCCGCCGGAGCCGCCGCCGATGGCCATGAGCACCTCGGTGAGAACGATATAGCCCGGGTGGATGGTTTCCATGTCGATGGCATTAAAACCGGCGGTACGGGTGGTTGCCGAGTGGAAGAAGGACAGCAGCCACGAGGTGTCTTCGAACATGCGCGCACCGAGGGTGCCCACGAGGAGCAGGATGATGGTGCCCCAGACGGTGAACCAGCCAGACAGCGATTTCATCGCGCGGGAGGGGGCGGCCACAATATAGAACCCCACACCGCCGACGATGATCGCCGCCGCCACGGGCAGCAGGATCAGGGCATCATTGGCATAAGGGATGAGGGAGTCGCTGTGCAGCGCAAAGCCGGCGTTATTGAACGCCGAGACGGCGTGGAATCCGCCCTGCCACACGGCCTGGCCGGGAGCGAAGTCATAGCCCTTGGCAAAACGTGCGGCGAGCAGGATCGCGGTGAGAAGCTCCATGGTCAAAGAGATTCCGACGATCGTGAGCACCGCTTTTTTCACATCACCCAGATGCGAGACCCGCCCTTCGGCGGTGGTCGTGATGCTGGATGTGAGACCCACTTTGCCTAGGGCCAGCCAGCTCACCAGCACGGTCAAGGTCATAATGCCTAAACCACCCAGCTGGATCAGCACCATGATGATGGCCTGTCCGGTGTGGGAGAAGTAGCTGGCGGTATCCACCACAATCAAACCGGTCAGACACACCGCCGAGGTGGCGGTGAACAGAGAGGTAATGAAGTCATAGCTCTGCCCTGGCGCATGGGCCACGGGCAGACTCAGTAGCGCGGTACCGATGGCGATGAGGATGAGGAAGCCTCCCGCCACGAGGAACGCAGGTCGTTTCATGGAGCGCTAGTATATGCCTCTCTTAGGTTCATAGGTAGTTACACAGGCGTGTTCATTCTTACACCCGTTTCGCACACTTTTCGCTGCGCACACCCCATGACCACGACGCACACCCGCCCGCCACCGAGTACTGCTCTCGGCGACGGGCGGGTGCGACACAGTGCGGGGCGGTGAACTTTTCTGCGCTGCACTGCGGGGAGGCTGCGCCGCTAGGCGTCGCCCTCCCCCAAATCGAAGGGGATGCCTGCGGGAAGCTCATCCCGTTCAGCATTGGCGCCGGGGTTGACTCCCTTCGTCACCTGCACGGGGTTGCCGGAGGCGATGGAGTGGGCCGGCACATCGCGGTCCACCACGGAACCAGCAGCGATCACCGACTTACGGCCAATGGTCACACCTGGCAGCACGGTGACGCCAGGGCCAATCCACACATCGTCTTCGACCGTAATGGGCTTGGCAATTTTCCAGCCATAGGAGCGCATCTCCGCATCGTGCACCGGCGGCATGGCGGTGTAGAGCTGGCAACCGGGGGAGATATTCACGCGCTCCCCGATCTTGACCTCGGCGGAATCGAGGATCGTCACATTGGCCTGGATGCGGCTGCCCTTACCGATGGAGGTGTGCACGCCGTATTGGATATAGATCGGCGATTCCACCTCGGTGTCCTCGGTATCGAAGTGGCCGAGCAGATCGAGCAGCAGATCCTGCTGACGAATCTCATCGGTGGTGTTGTTGAAGTCACGCAGGGTGCGGGCCGCGGTACGACGGGCCTCTGCGGGCTCCTTGGACTTCGGCAGATACCATTCGCCGCTGCGCATCTGCTCCAGCGTGGAGTAGGTCTCGGGATCAAAACTGTTTTCGCTCATGGATCCATTGTGCACTACTCCACACTTAAGATGAAGGGCTTGTTGGATCACAAGGGGTAGACGGCCCCCGTTTGGGTGGCAGGGCGCTGGGCGCCCTGCCAGTCCTGCAGCGCTAGATGCTGATCTCGCCGCGCTGCGCCTTTAGAGCGATATCGCTGCGATAAAAACCGCCCTCGAGCTCGAGGGACTCGATCAGCTCATAGGCCTTAGCCCGGGCGTCTTCCACATCAGTGCCCCGCGCCACTGCGTTGAGTACGCGCCCGCCATTGGCCACGAACTCGCCTGCCTCCGTACGCTTCGTGCCGGCGTGCAGTACATAGGAATCCCCCTCATAATCCGCGGCGCCGAGGCCATGGATCACATCGCCCTTCTGCGGTGAGGCGGGATAGCCAGCGGCGGCGAGAACCACGGTCAGAGCCGCTCCCTCGTGCCACTCAAGCGGCGGCAGCTCCGCCAGACGCCCCTGCGCGGTCGCGGCCAGCACCCCGGCGAGCGGGGTTTTGAGCAGCGCCAGCACGGCCTGGGTTTCGGGATCGCCGAAGCGGCAATTGAACTCCACCACGGCAGGTCCCGCACTCCCCCACGCCAGGCCCGCATAGAGCAGACCCGAATAGGGGCAGCCGCGGGCCACCATCTCGCGGGCTACGGGCTCGCACACCTCATCGACGATGCGCTGGACGGCATCCTCCGGCAGCCAGGGCAAGGGGGCGTAGGCGCCCATGCCGCCGGTATTGGGGCCCTCATCATTATCGAAGGCGCGCTTGTGATCCTGGGCCGGCAGCAGCGGCACCACGGTCTCGCCATCGACAAAGCAGAAGAGTGAGACTTCGGGGCCGTCGAGGAAGGATTCCACCAGCACCGGATTGCCGGAGTCCAGCACCGAGCGGGCATGAGCCGCCGCCTCGGCGCGGTCACTGGTGACCACCACTCCCTTGCCGCCGGCCAAGCCATCGTCCTTAACCACGTACTGCGGGCCGTACTCGTCCAGCACAGCCTCGATGTCCTCGCTCGACTCGATACGAGTGGCCGTCGCCGTGGCCACCCCCGCGGCGTTCATCACATCCTTGGCGAAGGCCTTGGAGCCCTCGATCATCGCGGCCTCCTTCGAGGGGCCGAACACGGCGATACCCGCCTCGCGCAGGGCATCACCCACCCCGGCCACCAGCGGGATCTCCGGGCCCACCACCACGAGATCGGCCTGCAACCCGGTGGCGAGTGCGGTGATCTGCGCGCCATCCTCCACGTCGATGGCGGCGCCCTCCCATTCGGGATGACACACCGCCAGATCCGTCATGCCATCGCCACCAGGAGCGATGTGCAGATCCGTGACGGAGTCGTCTTTACTCAGTGCCAGCAGCAGGGCGTGTTCGCGGGCGCCCGACCCGATAACCAAGATGCGCATGGTTCTTAGTGTAGCGACCGCACACACACGCAACCCCCCGCCTCGTGTGGCGCCACATTCGCGTGGCGAACTCGTCTAGCCTTGAATATATGAGCAGCATTTTCACGAAAATCATTTCCGGAGAACTTCCCGCCCGTTTCGTCTACCGCGATGACCGCGTGGTCGCTTTTCTTGATATTCGGCCCCTCACCTATGGCCACACCCTCGTGGTCCCGGTGACCGAGGTGGATAAGTGGACTGACTTGCCCCAGCCCGAGCTGCGTTCTCTCACTGAGCTAGCCCAGCAGGTGGGCCGCGCCCAGATCGAAGCCTTCGGCTGCGAGCGCGCCGGCACCGTGATCGCCGGTTTCGATGTGCCCCACACCCACATTCACGTCTTCCCCGCCAACGCGATGAGCGATTTCAACTTCAGCAATGCCATCGCCGAGCCCGAGGAGGCCAAACTGGACGAGGCCGCCGCCAAGCTACGCGCGGTGCTCGACACTGACGACAACGGCTACCCCAACCGCTAAGGGGACGCGGCCATGGCACATACCACCGTCGAGCTCGACGGCGAGGACTACAGTTTCGACTGGCCCGCCGACACCACGTTGTTGAGCGCCATGCTCGACGCCGGCATCCCAGCACCCCACTCCTGCACGATGGGTCAATGCGGGGCCTGCCAATGCACGCTCGAAGGCGGGGAATCGCACATGGAGAATAATGCCGTGCTCGATGACTATGACGTGGCCGATGATCAGCGTCTCGCCTGCCAAACCAAACGCGACTCCGAAGGTCCCTACGAGGTCAGCTATCTCTTCTAGGCGTCGGGATCAGGGGTGCGGGGCAGGCGCACGCTAAAGACAGCGCCGCGCCCCTCGGCGGTGTCGAGGCTGATCTGCCCCTGGTGAGCGTCGACAAGCGAAGAAACGATCGCCAAACCGAGCCCGCTGCCGCCCGAGGCGCGGGAACGAGAGGTATCGGCGCGATAAAAACGCTCGAATACATGCTGGGCGTCGTGCTCATTCATCCCTGGGCCACAATCGGCCACACTGATCTCCACCTGCTCGGGGGTGGACTGCACCCGCACCGTGATGGGTTCGGCGCCGTGAGCACGGGCATTATTGAGCAGATTCACCAGTACCTGCCGGATCTTATCGGCATCCACCGTCGCCCGCGCGGGGCTTGGGGCTTCCACGGTGATATCCGCGTCACGATACTCGGCAACCACCCGCTGGCACAGCTCCACCACGTCCGTGTCCTGCAGGTTTAAGGTCATGCCCTCCGCCCGGGCGAGGGCCAGCAGCCCCTCCACCAGCTCGCTCATGCGGTCGGCCTCTTCCCGCACCTTCGCCACGACCCGATCCGGATCATTCATCGCCCCCGATTGATAGAGCTCCGCATAGCCGCGCACGCTGGTCAGCGGGGTGCGCAGCTCATGCGAGGCATCGCCAACGAAGCGACGCATCTGCTCTTCCTTGTCCTGGGCGGCGGTGAGCGAGGACTGCAACTGCTCCAGCATGGTGTTCATCGCGGCACCCACCTTGCCCACCTCCGTGGAGTGCGAGGTGTACTGCACGCGCCGATCAAGATCACCGCCGGTGATGGCTTCTGCGGTATCGGCCACATTGCGCAGCGGCTGCAAAGAACGATGCACCACCACCGCGGCGATACCGGCCGCCGCCAGCAGCACCATCAGGCCAATACCCCATTGCGCGGTGCGCAGATTCCGCAGCAGCCGCTCCTCGTCCGCCACCGAGCGCGCCACCACCGTGATGCTGCGATTATCGCCGATCGCCACCACCCGCCACTTCGACTCATCCGCCGAACCGGGCGAGGCGCCCACGGTAAAGGGGCCCTCCCCGATGCGCACCATGGACAAATCGGGGGAGGAATTCGAATCGTTATAGCGCACCGAGGTGCCATCGCTAAAGATCTGCTCCACATAGAAGCTCGAGGGCGGCCGGGGCTGGGTGGATTGGGAGGAATAGAGCTCGCTATTACGGGCCCAGCCGCTCGCGGCACCCACCAGCTGGCCATCGACCTCGTTATAGGCAAAATTCCGCATGATCGAATTCACCGCGGTGGCGCTGGCGATCATGCCTACCCCCATGATGGCGACCACAATGAGCACCACAGACACCCGCAAGGGCAGGCGCTGGGGACGACGCCACCTGCGGGGCTGATTCTCCTCGGCGGAATAGGCGGAAGCCATGGGCTATTAATCCTTCGGAACGCGCAAAATATAGCCGACGCCGCGGACAGTGTGGATCAAGTGCGGCTCGGTGGTATCGAGTTTGCGGCGCAGATAGGAGATATAGGATTCCACCACATTGCCATCGCCGCCGAAATCGTAGTTCCACACGGCGTCGAGGATCTGAGCCTTCGACAGCACGATCTCGGCATTGTCCATGAGATAGTGCAGCACGTTGTACTCGGTGGGAGAAAGCTCCACGACCTCGCCGGCTTTGCGCACCTCGTGGGTGTTATCGTCCAGCTCGAGATCGGCGTAGCGCAGCACCGGCCGCTGCCCGGCGCGCCCGCCAGGCTCGGCGGGCTGGCTGCTCTGGGCGCGGCGCAGGATTACCCGCAGCCGCGTGACCACCTCCTCCAAGGAGAAGGGCTTGGTCACATAATCATCGGCGCCGAGGGTCAGCCCACGGATCTTATCCGGCACCTCATCCTTCGCGGTGAGAAAGAGCACCGGGGCGTCATTGCCGTGGGCGCGGATAGTCGATAGCAGCTCGAAGCCGTCCATATGCGGCATCATCACATCAAGGATGAAGGCATCCACCTGCTCGGTTTTGAGCTTCTCCAGCGCTGCCGGCCCGGAGTAGGCGGTGACCACGGTGAAGCCCTGGAACTTCAGCGATACGTCGAGCAATTCGACGATGTTCGGTTCATCGTCTACAACCATCACTGTCACACTCATGGCTTCTATTCTGCCCTAGCCTTTCACCCTGGTTGAAGTGGAGGATGCCGCTGGGGTGGCCGGGGCTACACTCGAGGCCCACCGGCCCCTGCCCTGCGGCGCGAGAAAGCAGGGGCGCGGGGCCGGGGCGGCGAGGTGTTGAGAGGCGCTTAGAGGTGCTTGACGCTGGGGCCGATATTGCGCAGGTTGGCGCGAGCCAAGTTCACCATGCGGCCCACGCCGCCGCCGAAGACGGTACGGGTAGCGGCCTTGGAGAAGCCCAAGAGCATCTCCATGGTGATGTTCGGCGGGATGGACAGCGCATTCGGATCGGTGACCACATCGATGAGCACGGGGCCGTCATAGGCCAGGGCCTCGGCCAGCTTGGGCTGCACATCCTGTGGATCTTCGATGCGCACGTGCTTGATGCCGATGGCCTCGGCGATCGCGGCATAGTTCACGCCCTCATGGTCGGTATCGCTTTCCGGCAGGCCCTGCACGAGCATCTCCAGCTTGACCATGCCGAGGGAGGAGTTATTAAACACCACCGTCTTGATCGGCAGGTTGTGCAGCTTCACGGTCAGCAGCTCGCCCATGAGCATGCCGAGGCCGCCATCGCCGGACATGGAGATCACCTGGCGCTCGCGGTTGGCGGCCTGGGCGCCGAGGGCCTGCGGCAAGGCGTTGGCCATGGTGCCGTGACGGAAAGAGCCGAGCAGCGTGCGCTCCCCCGTGGGGTTGTTGATGTAGCGGGCGGCCCACACATTGCACATACCGGTGTCCACGGTGAACACGGCATCGTCATCGGCCAGCTCGTCGAGGACATCGGCCACGTACTCGGGGTGAATGGGCTTCAGTTTTTCCACGCCCGTGGTGTAGGCATCCACGATGTCATTGAGCTTGGTGTAGTGCTCCTTGAGCATCTTGTCGAGGAAGCTGCGATCCTTCTTTTCCTCCACATGCTCCAGGATATTTTCGATGGTGGCCTTCACATCGCCCACCACCGGGTAGTGCACCGTGGTGCGCCGGCCAATGTTTTCGCCCTTGATATCCACCTGGGCCACGTTCTTCTTCGGCAGGAAGTCATCGTAAGGGAAGTCGGTGCCCAGGAGGATGAGCAGATCGGCCTTATCGCAGGCATCGTGGCAGGCGCCGTAGCCCAGCAGACCAGACATGCCCACGTCATAGTTATTGCCGTGCTGGATAAACATTTTTCCGCCGAGGGCGTGGCCGATCGGAGCCTTCACCTTTTCCGCGAGGGCAAATACCTCCTCGCGGGCGTCGGCGCAGCCGGCACCGCAGAACAGCGTCACCGTATCGGCCTCATTAATGGCCTCCACGAGGCGAGCGGCGTCCGTGGGGTTCGGATACACCACGGGGCGCTTGGAGGTGACCGCGGAGTCCAGCCAGCGCGTGTCCTCTACCTCTTCGGTGGAGATATCGCCGGGAATAATCAGCACAGACACACCCTTGCCGGCCAAGGTGGACTGCACGGCGTGATGCGTAATGCGGGCACCCTGATCGCCGCTGAAGACGGTCTCGCAGTAACCGGAGGCCTGGCGGAAAATCTCGGCCGGCTTGGTCTCTTGGAAAAAGTTGGACCCGATCTGGGCCGCTGGGATGTGCGAGGCCAAAGCCAGCACCTTCGCCCCATTGCGGTGGGCATCCATGAGTCCCTGAATGAAGTGGGTATTACCCGGGCCGCAGGAGGCGGCGCACACGGCGAGCTCACCAGTAACGAGGGATTCGGCCCCGGCAGCAAACGCTGCGGCCTCCTCATTGCGTACGTGCACCCATTCAATGCTGGACGAGGATACGGCGTCCACGATGGGGTTCAAGCTATCGCCGACGATGCCATACATGCGCTTGACACCGAGATCTTCCAAGTATTTCACCAATACCTGTGCGTATGAAGCCATGACTATTCTCCTTAAAGGTTTCTGTGCGGGGATTATTGGGGGCCGCTGAGCGTGCAGCGCAGCTGCAGTAGGGCCTCCACCCCGCTCTACTGTGCCCCTTTCCCGCGCCCCGCGCTAGGGCCCCGCCCGCGCCCAGCGGGGCCGCCGGCCCAGATTCTCGGCTGTGTGCTGGTTTTTTATTCCCCGCCGTGCCGCTGATCACACATCCGAGCAGCAGGCGGGCTGCGGCGGCGCGGTGGTCTGCGCACTGGTGAGGGGCCGCGCAGTAGAGGGCGCTTGTTATTCTGAGCCTTGGCACTCACTTAGTACTGGAAAGCTATCTGTTTTCGCGGAATGAGTGAAAGCCCCCGGCACCTAATTTTTCGTAGAGGACACACGCATCATGGGCACTCGCCGCACCACATCGCGCACCGATTCCACCACTGTATTCTGTTGGGGGCTGTGGGACTGGGGCTCCGCCGCCTTCAACGCTGTACTCGTCACCTTCATCTTCGGGGTGTATCTCACCGACTCGGTGGGCCAGACGCTCAGCGGCTCCACCCCAGCATCGTCCTATTTGGGCTGGGCGATCGCGCTCGCCGGAGTGGCCATTGCCCTGCTGGCCCCCATTGTGGGGCGCCGAAACGATGTGCGCGGCACGCGTCGACGCGCTCTGCTGGTGTGGTCGGCCGTGACAGTGGCGCTCATGGCCAGCTTGGCTTTAATCCGCAATGATCACCCCATCTATTTCTGGGTGGGCATCACCATCATGGGCCTGGCAAGCATTACGTTCCAGTTCGCGGAGGTCAATTACTTTGCGCAGCTGGGGCAGGTCTCCACCAAGGCGAATGTGGGACGAGTATCGGCCTTCGGCTGGTCCATGGGCTATTTCGGCGGCATCGTGCTGCTGCTCATCTGCTTCTTCGGGTTTATCTCCGGCGATGGCGGGCTGCTGGGGCTATCCACCGAGGGCGGCTTCAACGTGCGCATGGTGGCACTGCTCGCGGCCGCCTGGTTTGGGGCCTTCGCGCTGCCCACCTTGCTACGCGTCCCCGAGATCGAGCCGCAGCCCGAGGCGCACACACCGCGCGGGGTGGTGGATTCCTATAAGGACCTCGGCCGGGTGATCGCCCAGCTGTGGCGCAACGACCGACGAGCGGTATTTTTCCTCATCGCCTCCGCGGTCTTTCGCGATGGGCTCGCCGCCGTGTTCTCCTTCGGAGCGGTGCTCGCGGTCACGGTCTATGGCTTGGGCGCGGACGACGTCATCCTCTTCGGTATCGCCGCCAATGTGATCTCCGCACTCGGGGCCTTAGGCGCCGGCTGGCTGGACGATCGCTTCGGCCCGAAGCCGGTGATTCTCGCATCGCTGGGACTGATGGTGCTCGATGGGATCGCCCTCTTCTTCGCCGAGGGACCCCGCGCCTTCTGGATTCTCGGGCTGATCCTGTGCTTCTTTGTCGGCCCCGCCCAAAGCGCCTCGCGGTCCTTTTTGCAGCGGTTGAGTCCCGCTGGCCGCAACGGGCAAATGTATGGCCTCTACGCCACTACTGGGCGCGCCATTAGCTGGCTCGCCCCCGCCCTCTTCGCGCTGTTCGTGGCTCTGTCCGGCAGCGACCGCGCGGGCGTATTGGGCATCGTGGTCGTACTCGCTGCTGGGGCGCTGCTCCTGCTACCGGTGCGCCAACCCGAGTTGGATCGCAGCAGCCAGCCCGCCTAGCGGCGATCTAAGCCCCAGCGCAGAAAAACCGGAGCCTCACGCGGTCCCGAGGGGAATAGACACCTCGAAATAGCGGGCTCCGGTGATTGCATGTGCCTCCGGCCTGAGTACAGGCCGAAGGCTGAGCTATGCTCGCGGTTTAGACCTGAGCGATGAGCTCCTCCAGCGGGGTGGCGGAGAGCAGGTAGGGGGCGACCTCAAGCACGGTGAACGCGCCGGTCTTGCCCTGCTCAGCCAAGCGGTGTGCAGCGCGGCCATAGGCCACCATCACACCACCGGTGAAGTCGGGGTTACGCTCCAGCTGCAGCTTGTATTCCACAAGGTGCTCGGAGAAACCGGCGTGACCGTGGCTGATCACATAACCGCCGTGCGGCATGCCGGTGTGCTCGGCATCGAAGGTGGCCTCATCAATGAAGTTCACCTCTACCTCGTAGCCGACGAAGTAATCCGGCATGGTGCGGATCTCTTCCTCGATACGTGCGTGCTCGGACTCGTCTGCAACGACCCAGCACTGACGCTTGTGCACGGCCTCAACCTGCTCGCCATTGCGAGCCTTCTCCAGCACCTCGGCGTCCGGCAGGGTGTACTGCACAGCCTTCTTCACGCCCTCGATACGACGCAGCGCATCGGAGTGGCCCTGGGACAGGCCCGGGCCCCAGAAGGTGGACTGCTGGCCGTTGATGAAGGAGCCAGCCATCACACGGTTGAGGGAGAACATACCCGGATCCCAGCCGGTAGAAACGACGGCGACGTTCTCGCCCTGCTTCGCAGCAGCATCCATATCGCGGTAGTGGCGCGGGATGTCGTGGTGGTTGTCATAGGTGTCCACCGTGGTGAAGTGCTCGGCGAACTTCACGGCCTGCTCGGGGATATCGGTAGCGGAACCGACGCACAGGAACAGCACATCGATCTGATCCTTGTAGTCCTCCACCTTGTCCGCGGGGAAGACCGGGGTGTCGGTATCGAGGCTATCGCGGCGGGTGAAGATTCCGGCCAGCTCCATGTCGGGCTGATCGTTGATGATCTTCTCCACGCTCTTACCAAGGTTTCCGTAGCCGACGATGCCGGCGCGTACAGTGCTCATTGTCTCTCCTTCAATAGTTTGACTTCTTGAGATAAGCACACGCTACATGGATTCCGGCGCTCTGCCCACTTTTTCTCCGTGCCACTATCCTCTAGCTGCAAGAATTTCCCTGTTCACCTATAGAAAAGGGGTCTAGAGTGGTGAGCTATTTCACATTTTTTCGCTTATCGACGCCACCCTGCCGCCCCACACACCCCGAAAACGAGAACGAGGCCCCTCCCTCAGAAATGAAGGAATAAGGGGCCTCGGGCGTAGGGTGCCGCGCCAGATTTAGGAGCGGGAGTGGCTGAGCATCAGCCCGATGAACAGGCCGGCGCCACCGATGAGATTGCCGACGCTGGCCCACAGGATGTTGTACACCATCCCGCCGAGGCCATAGTCCGCCCCGGCGAGCAGACCGGCCGGCATGTAGAACATATTGGCCACGCAGTGCTCGAAGCCGAGGAGCACGAAGAGCATGATCGGGAACCAGATGCCGAAGAGCTTGCCCACGGTGTGGCGGGAGGCCGTGGCCATGAGCACGGCGGCGCAGACGAGAACGTTGCAGAGGATGCCCTTGACCACGATGCTGCCCGCGCCAGCGTGAGCCTTCTTATCGGTGAGCGTGAGCAGGAAGTCGGTCATCTGAGCGTCGAAAAGCCCAGATTTAATAGCGGCCGCAGCGATAGCGAAGGCGCCGACGAAGTTGAAGAGATAGACGATGCCCCAGTTGCGGAGCATGGCGCCCCACGAGAAACGGCCGCGCAGCGGTCCGGCCGCCATCATGGTGTTCGAGGTAAAAAGCTCCATCCCGAGGAGCACGATCGCCATCAGGCCGACGGGGAATACCGCCGAACCCAAGAAGCGCAGCAGGCCGACGCTATCGGTCTCCGACTGCGGGGCGGCGAGAATGACATTGCCCACCGCCCCGAGGCTAATGGCGGCGCCGGCAAAGAAACCCAGAATGATTAACGATACCAGCGGCTTGGCTGCCTTGGCTTTGCCCGAGGCGAGCGTGGCATCCACGACCTCGACGGGCGTGGCAGTAGGTGCTGGTGCAACGGCAGTGGACATGCGGGAACAACCCCTTCATAGTCGTGGACAATAGACGATAAAACTACACTGACCACGGCCGTGGCCATGCACGGCACGTTCGCAGCCTTAGACATTCTATTTTCCTAGGCTACTCTCAGGAAAACCAGCAGGTACTCAGGAACCCCCTCCGCGCACACAACAAAGGCCAGATGCGAACGCACTACGCTCACATCTGGCCTTCAGGTTGAGCTGGAGACGAGACTTGAACTCGCAACCTACGGTTTACAAGACCGTTGCGCTACCGATTGCGCCACTCCAGCACATACATGCACCGCCCGTAGAGGCGGCGAGGTACGAGGCACGATATTACAGTCCGGCGGCCGGGATTTCCAAGCCAGAACCACCGCGAGGTGGCGTCGTCACGCTAGCGCGGACGGGCGTGTTTCAGAAGCGCTACAAAAGTAGGGTGTGCGCAGTCTATATGCGCCAGATGCCCAGGCGCGTTAGACTGCCAATCTGCGCAGTACAACGCCTGAATTTCCGGATGCTGCCTCGCCGGCGGACGGCTGTGCGCGCTCTCCCCTATCATTCGCCACCAGAATGGGAAGTTCCACCTCCGTGACTAGCGTTTACTCTCGTTTTAAAGAGTGGGTGTTCCCCTCGGGCCGCGTGGCCACCATCGACGCCTCGCAGGCTGCCGCGCCGCCCTCCCCGCTCGCACCTATTGACCTCACCGATGCCGACCAAGTGGCCTTCGTGATGGACGTCGCCATCCGCATCGGCGATATTCTGCTCTCTTCCGGCACCGCCAATAACGATGTGAAATCGCAGATCCACACCGTGTGCTCGTCCTATGGTCTGCACTACTGCCACGTGGACATCACGATGAACACCATCACCGTGTTCTCCCACGTGGGCGGCAAGCGTCGCCGGCCGGTGAGCGCCTTCCGTGTGGCCGGGCGCATCGACGTGAACTTTTCCAAGCTGAGCGACGTCGACCGCCTCATCCGCTCTATCCAGGCCGGCGCCACCCCGCCGGAAGTGGCAGACAAGATCCTCACCGAGATCATCGCCGCCCCGCCACCCTATGGCGCCAAGATTTCGGTGCTGGGCTGGGCCTCGATGGCGGCCGCCGTCTCGGTACTGCTCGGCGGTAATGCGCTAGTGGCCTCGCTCTCCTTCGCCACCACCCTGGCCATCATGGTGATTAATATCCTGCTCGACCGGCAGGGTATGCCCTCTTTCTTCCAGAACGTCTTCGGCGGCTTCGTCGCCACCCTGCCCGCCGCCTTCGGCTATCGCCTCGCCACCGAATTGGGCTGGTCCTTCAACCCCAGCCAGGTCATTGCTACCGGCATCATCGTGTTGCTGGCCGGTCTGACCCTGGTGCAGGCACTCCAAGATGGCATCACGGGCGCGCCCGTGACGGCCTCGGCCCGCTTCTTTGAAACGATGCTCATCACCGGCGGCATTATCGGTGGCGTCGCCCTCGGCATCGAGGTGGCCTCCACGATGGGTGTCGAGCTGCCGCCGATTCAGACCTCTCCCCCGCTGCAGTTCTCCTCCTCGGTGGTGAAGGTGGCGGCGGGTTCACTCGCTGCGGCGACCTTTGCGGTGGGCTCCTATGCGGAATGGTCGACCGTGGCGGTGGCCTGGCTCACCGGCGCAGCCGGTTTCTCCCTGCACCTGCTGGTGCTGCAGCCGCTCGGAGTGGGGGCACTGACCTCCACGGCCATGTCCGCCACCATGATCGGCCTGGCCGGCGGCCTGCTGGCCCGCCGATTCTTGATCCCGCCGCTGATCATCGCCATCTCCGGCGTGACCCCCTTCTTGCCGGGTCTGGCGGTCTATCGCGGCATGTACTCCATGCTGAATGAGCAGCTGATCAACGGCTTCACCTATATCGCGCTGGCAGTCGCCACCGCCGGTGGGCTCGCTGCGGGTGTGGTGTTTGGTGAGTGGATTGCCCGTAAGCTGCGCCGCCCGCCGATCATGCGCGCCTATCGCGCTATTCGCCACCCCCGCCGCTACAGCACCGCGACGACGACAACGCAGCCCCACTCCGGTATTGACCCCGTCTAGGCTGCACGTCCACGCCACCCATGGCGTATAATTGCTTCCTTGACGTCTGTTTACGCTTTCTCTTATTTCTCACAGGAGGATCCTTGCCACCCAAGGTGACTGACACCCGTTCCACTGCCGCCGAGTCGCTGCACGCGGTTGAAAAGGAGACAGCCGAGGCCGCACGGAAGATCGTGTCCAGCTACTCCGAAGACTTCCTCGACGCTGTCACTCTCTCGTGCATGCTCGGAATCGAACCAGAGGGGCTGATCTACTCCAAGGTGGCCGCCGAGTTCGAGGAGCCGGAAGAGAAGAAAGCAACCAAGAAGGCGACGAAGAAGGCCAGCAAAAAAGCCTCCAAGAAGTCCTCGAAGAAGACCACGCGCAAAAAGGCTACAAAGAAAGCGTCGAAGAAGGCCAGCAAAAAGGCCACCAAGAAGTCCTCGAAGAAGACCACGCGCAAAAAGGCTACGAAGAAAGCCAGCTCCAAGGCCACTAAAAAGGCCACCTAGACCCTAGCGTGGCGTCGTCGCTAAGCGGAAGGAACGATGCCGCGAACCACCTCCGCTTGAGAAGTAAGGCCTGCCCGTGTCCAGCGCTAGCAGTGAACGCTATTCCTTTATCGTCGTTGCCAACCGACTCCCCGTAGATCTCGAGCGCGACTCGAAAGGCAATCAACGCTGGGTTCCCAGCCCCGGCGGGCTGGTCTCTGCACTGACCCCCGTGCTCGCTGCCCATGAGGGCGCGTGGGTGGGCTGGCCCGGCATTCCAGATGTTTCGCCCGAGCCGCTGCACTCCGAGAAGGGCTATGATCTCCATCCTGTCACGCTGCGCCAGCGCGACTTCGAGGAGTTCTACGAGGGCTTTTCCAATGCCACTCTCTGGCCGCTCTACCACGACCTCATCGTCACCCCCGAATATCATCGCCACTGGTGGGAGACCTACCGCGAGGTGAACCTGCGCTTCGCCGAAGCCACCGCCGCCATCGCCGAAGAGGGCGCCACCGTCTGGGTGCAGGACTATCAGCTGCAGCTGGTCCCCGGCATCCTGCGGCATCTGCGCCCCGATCTCACCATCGGGCTCTTCTTACATATTCCCTTCCCCTCCCCCGACCTGTTTCGACAGCTGCCGTGGCGCGAGGAGATCGTGCGCGGCATGCTCGGCGCCGATGTGATCGGCTTCCACTTAGACCGCGATGCCGCGAACTTTGTCCACCTGGCCCGTAGCGTCGGCGGGCTCGCCGGCTCCCATACCGGCCAGCCCGATGAGCTCGCCATCAGCGAGTACTGCGCCGACGGAGAGTGCGATCTGGACACGGATGTCTCCGCCCGTGAACACCACTGCTACCGGGCCACGGTGACCACCGCGACCGGCCGTAGCGTGCGCATCGGTTCCTTCCCGATCTCGCTCGATACCTCTGAGATCACCGCCGCTCTCCAGTCGGCGGATGTGCCCGCCCTGCGCTCCCGGCTCGGCGACCCCGAGGTACTAATCTTGGGCGTCGATCGTCTGGACTACACCAAGGGCATCGAGGCCCGCCTCGACGCCTGCGAGGAACTATTTGACACCGAGGCGCTCGACCCGGCCAGCACCGTCGTGGTCCAGGTGGCCACCCCTAGCCGCGAGCGCATCGAGCACTATCGCACCACCCGCGCCCGCGTGGAACACACGGTGGGCCGGATTAATGGCCGCTTCGGCGAGATCGGCCGCCCCGTGGTGCACTATCTGCATCACGCCGTGGACAAAACGGAGCTGGTCAATCTCTACGCCGCTGCCGATATCATGCTGGTGACCCCGCTCAAAGACGGCATGAACCTGGTGGCCAAAGAGTATGTCTGCGCCCACCCCGAAGGCGATGGCGCGCTGGTGCTCTCCGAATTTGCGGGTGCCGCCGCGGAATTGCACGACGCCTATCTGTGCAATCCGCACGATATCGAATCGATTAAACGCGCCCTGCTCTCTGCAGTCCGCGATCTGCGAGACGATTCCACACAGAGCAAGGAGCGCATGCAGGCAATGAACCACACCGTCATGGAGCATGACGTGCACTACTGGGCCGAGTCCTTCCTCTCTGCTCTCGCCACTCCGGCTGGGGGTGAGAAGTGATGCGGCCCTATGCGGCGATAGCTGCAGTCCTGTCACTGGCCCTGCTCAGCGGCTGCGGCAGCGAGGAACCCCAGGAGAGCCCAATCACGGGGCCTGCGTGGTATATCACCGATGTGTACACCCAGCCGGATTCGCCCTCCCAGCTGCCCGATTCCATCGCCGGCCAGGCCGTTATGGCGCTGGGCGAACACACCGTCGCCGGCGATACCGGCTGCGCCCCCTTCCAGGCCGAGGTGCACTACTCCC
The DNA here is from genome assembly GCF_019209955.1 of Corynebacterium sp. TAE3-ERU2. NCBI lineage: Bacteria > Bacillati > Actinomycetota > Actinomycetes > Mycobacteriales > Corynebacteriaceae > Corynebacterium > Corynebacterium sp. TAE3-ERU2. The sequence continues at coordinate 641,879 of NZ_JAHUTL010000001.1, forward strand.
ACGATGGGGAGGGTTCGACCTCTGCCGACGCCACCCACCTACGCTTCGAGCATCTGCGCATCGACGAGCCCACCTGCGAGGGTGCCGCCCAGTACTTCCATGAGCACATCGTCTCCCTGCTTAATAGCGAGCTCGACATCGAGTACAAGGAGTCCAGCCTGCTGCTGCGTTCTTCTGCAGAAGAGATCGACGCTCCCGCCCTGCGGCTTACCTCTGCGCTCTAAGTGGGTCTCATGCGCACAGCGCCATCAGTACACTAGGGCCCTATGGCTATGAGCAGCATGACCGACCGCATTATCGACGCCGCCAAGAGCATCAAGCTCCTCGTGGTCTCCGACTTCGACGGCACGATCGCCGGTTTCGCCGACGATCCCACGCAGGTGCCCATCAACACGCGCACCATGCACGCTCTCGAGGAGCTCGCCCTTTTGCCCAATACCTTCGTGGCTATCTTGTCCGGCCGCGACCTGGACAATCTCACCTCGCTCGTGGAGCTCAACGCCCCCATCATGCTGGTGGGATCGCATGGCGCTGAATCCTCCTCCTCGCCGGTGACGCTCAGCGACGAGCAGGTCACTGTTCTGCAGCGCTGCACCACGGCGCTCGAGGCCGTGGCCGAGGACTATCCCGGCGCGTATGTTGAGCGCAAACCCTTTCACCGCGTCTTCCATGTGCGCCGCATGGACAACCCCGAGGAGCGCGAGACTGCCTTGGCCCGCGCCCGCGAGGTGCTCTCCGGTGAAGATGTGATTGTCAAGGGCGGCAAGAACATCATCGAGCTGGCGATGCTGGACATCAACAAAGGCACGTGGATCGATGCGGTGCGCGAGCAGCTGAACTGCGATTGCGTGGTATTCGCCGGCGATGATGTCACCGACGAGGATGGCTTCCGCGCCCTGGGCGACTTCGACTTGGGCGTCAAAGTGGGAGCGGGTGAGAGCGCGGCACATATGCACCTCGAGGACGATCTCGAGGCCGTTGCCGATATGTTCACCGCCCTCTACGAGGCACGCCGCGACTATAAATAGTGCTCCACTAGCCGGCGGCGGGGCCTAGGACCGTGGCGGGGCGACGGTGGAGCCCTCGTTGAAGGTGGTTTCCAGTTGCACTCGGGTGGATTCCGGTTCCGCGCCGCCCTCGGCAGCGTCGATGACTGCACTGAGCAGCTCGCCGGTGGTCTTGCCTTTGAGTTTATTGGGCTGGATCACCGTGGTGAGATTACGCAGCAACGCCACGGCGGTGCCATCGAAGCCGGTGACCGAAAGATCCTGCGGCACCGAGAGCCCTTGGGAACGGGCATACTCGAGCACCCCGATAGCCATAGAGTCGGTGGTGCACAGCACGGCGGTGAGTTCGGGATGAGAGCTCAGTAGCTCGCGGGCGGCGTCGACATTGTTCTCGTGATCGTTGATATGACGCTCCACAATCGGCACCGTCGCCGGATCGATACCGGCGGCCGCCAGCACATCGAGTGCGCCGCGCACTCGGTCTTGCTGCACATTCATGGTGGCGCTGCGCAGGCGCTGCTCATCGACCATGCCGTCATGACGCACATTGGCCAAGCGGATACAGAGGATGCCGATCTTCTTATGGCCGGCGTCGATCAGCGCCTGGGCGGCCGGGGCGATCGCGTCGTAGTCATTAATGCCCACATAGGGCAGGTCCTCATAGCGGTCGGGTTGATCGCAGACCACCAGCGGCAGTCCGCGCTGCCGCGCCGCATGCAGATAAGGATCAGCAGCGGAAACGGAGTAAACCACGAAACCATCGACAGAGCTAGAGTTCACCACTCCCGCGGCGAGGTCCTTATCCTCGCTGGTTTCCGGACCGCAGGGCACGAGGGTAAGAGCCACATCGCGGCCGACGGTGGATTCCGCGAGCCCGGCGAGAAAGTCCACCGAGGCGGAATCTTCGAAGGCATAGGGCAGGTGCTCGGTGAGGAGCACGCCCACGTTGCCTGTCTTCTTCATCCGCAGCGAGCGGGCAGTGGGGTCGGGGCCGGTATATCCCACGCGACGAGCGGTGGCCAGTATCTTTTCGCGCAGCGCCTCGGAGAGCTGTTCGGGGTGATTATAGGCATTCGACACCGTGGTCCGGCTGACACCGAGTTCCGCGGCTATGGAGGCAAGAGTCCCTCTACTGCCGGTGGTACTGCGCCCGTTATTACGCCTGCGAGAGTTGGTGGCCATAGCCAAAATCTAGCACGCCGCCCATTTTCACCGATTCCCATTTGACAATGCTTTTCATTACACGTTCACTATTGGCTATGAAGCACCTAAAAGCCCTCATTGGTATCGCCAGTGCCAGTGCCCTTGCACTAGCCGGATGTTCCTCAGCCTCCGATTCGGCCGACTCTAGCTCGGCCTCGGATTCCAGCACTAACGCTGACGCCATCACCATCGTCACCTCTACCTCCATCTGGTCCGATGTGGCCGACGAGGTAGTGGACAGCGACGACGTCACCATCACCCCGATCATCGACGGCGATGGCATCGACCCCCACTCCTTCGAGCCCACCGCCTCTGATATGGCCAAGGTTGAAGAAGCCGACTATGTCATCGTCGGTGGCGGCGGCTACGACGCCTGGCTCTACAACGCCCTCGACAACAACGACAAGATCATTCACGCCCTGCCGCTTACCGAGCACCACCATGACCACGATCATGGACACGATCATGGACACGATCATGGACACGAGGGCGAAGATGGTCACGATCATGACCATGCTCATGAGGGCGAAGACGGCCACGACCACGATCACGACCACGGCCATGCCCATGAGGGCGAGGACGCCCACGACCACGATCATGACCACGGCCATGCCCATGAGGGCGAAGACGGCCACGACCATGACCATGCCCACGACCATGGCCACTCCCTCGTTGAGGGCGCCGCTGAGAACGAGCACTCCTGGTTCAACCCGAAGCTCGTGATGTCCGTGGCAAACGATTTGGACCAGCGCCTGGAGAAGGACCACCCTGAGGTTGATGCGGATGCACAACGCGTCGATGAGCGCATGGACAGCCTGCACGATCAGCTGCACGAGCTGCCGCACATTCACTTCCTGCAGACTCACCCGATCGCAGACCAGCTCTTCCTGCACACCGAATTCCACGATGTGACCCCCAAGGATTACCGCAAGGCCACCTTGAACCACTCGGAGCCCTCGGCAGCAGCCCTCGCCGAGGCGCTGGAGACCGTCAACGGCGGTGAGGTGGAGCTGATGGTGGATACCCCGGAGACCTCCACCGAGTACACCGAGCGCCTGCGTGACGCCGCGGAGGAGCAGGATATTCCGATCGTGGAAATCACCGAGACCCCCGCACAGGGCGAGAACTTCTTCGACTTCCTCGACAACATCGTCAAGGAGCTGAAGGAAAAGGCCGAGCAGATTAAGAAGTAGGCCAGCCCTCTTTCACCTACCTCAACGCCAACCCGCCGGCTCTGGGACGATCATCGCCCTAGGACCGGCGGAAACGAAGGCTAGAATTGCAGCAATGATTCTTTCGCTGACTAGCGCGGCGGTCACTCCCCTATGGCACGATCTTTCTTTTGATCTCGCGCCAGGGGAGTTTCTGGCCGTATTGGGCCCCAATGGTGTGGGAAAATCCACGCTGCTCCACGCCATCATGGGCAACCGCGCCCTCTCCTCCGGCTCGATCTCCGCAACCAATAAGATCGGCTACATTCCCCAGCAGCGGATGTTCGACCCCGAGCTGCCACTGCGCGCCCGCGACCTCGTATCGCTGTCCTTGGCACACGGGGTGCTGCGGCATCGCCGCCCCCGGGCCGGCCAAGTTGATGAGCTCCTCGAGATGGTGGGGGCAAGCAGCTTCGGCTCGAAGCGCGTGGGCCGACTCTCCGGTGGACAGCAGCAGCTGATTCGCCAGGCCCAGGCTTTTGGCGGCAACCCCGAGCTGCTGCTCTGTGACGAGCCCTTGCTCTCCCTCGACTTCCGCGCCTCGAGCGCGACAGTGCGGCGCCTAGACGAGCGCCGCCGCGCCGGCATGGCGGTGGTGTTTGTGACGCACTCGATTAACCCGATTCTCTCGGTCACCGACCGCGTGCTCTACATCGGCCCCAGGGGCCACACCTTAGGCACCGTCTCTGAGGTGATGCGCTCTGAAATCCTTAGTGAGCTCTACGGAACCAAGGTCACGGTCGCCGAGGTCGATGGCCGTTTGGTGGTGGTGTAAATGACTATCTCTACTCTCATGGAAGACACCGCCTACCTGCTGAGCGTCGGCTTCGTGCAGGATGCGCTCATCGCCGCCGCCCTGCTCGGCATCGTCTCCGGTGTGATGACACCTCTGATTGTGCTGCGACAGATGTCCTTTTCTGTGCATGGCACCTCGGAGCTCGCCCTGATGGGCGCCTCCGCTGCGCTCTTGGCCGGAATCAATATCGGCATGGGAGCCGTGGTGGGCTCCGTGATCGCCGCGGTCGTCCTGGCGCTGTTGGGCATGAAACGCCAAGACAGCGCCGTGGGCGTGGTGATGAGCTTCGGCATGGGCCTGTCCGTGCTGTTCATTCACCTCTACCCCGGTAAAACCTCCACCGCCTTTTCCCTTCTCACGGGCCAAATCGTGGGCGTTTCCTCCGCCTCGCTGTGGCTTCTGGCCGCCGTGGTCGTGGTCGTGGTGGGGGCCGTGGTGATTTTCTGGCGGCCCCTACTCTTTGCCAGCGCCGATCCGCAGCTGGCCGCCGCGAGCGGCATCCCTACCCGCTGGGTGGCTGTGGGCTTCGCAGTTCTGGTTGGCCTCACCGCCGCTCAGTCAGTGCAGATCGTGGGTGCCCTGCTCGTGATGAGCCTGCTCATCACTCCCGGCGCGGCAGCCGTGCAGATCACCTCCCACCCCGTGCGCGCCGTGATCTATTCCACCCTGTTTGCGGAAATCTCTGCGGTGGGCGGCATTATTCTCTCGCTCGCCCCAGGTCTTCCCGTCTCGGTCTTTGTCACGACCCTGTCCTTCCTCATCTATCTCATATGCCGCGGCATCGGCGCGGTTCGGGGCCGCCGCATCACCTCGGCGGAACACACGCAGCACCTGCAGGAATCACACTGCGATCCCCGCTAACGCTGCCCTACAGGCAGCACCTTTGTGGTGAGTACACGCCCGCAGCGCCACCCACGCTCGGCGTGCACTTTTCGCTATCTACTTCCCCTCGTCCTGTCCCTCACTCACTCCCGCTGCACACCGCACCCGCCACGACGGCATTGCTGCTGCACAGCGGACAAATATTACAAATCAATAACGTTTGCTAATGTTTAGTGAGTCAGCGCACAACATGCGCGACAACGCGGGCTAGCTAACCCTCACCTACCTCGCGATTCGACCTCCCATGTCACACGTCCTGCAGTTGCCTGGGAGGGCGGCTGAAAATATACTTGCGTCAATTTCCATAAATCCCTCCTACCTCACGGATATACATATGGCACACGAACCACACACTCAGGGCATTTCCTTTGCCGAGCGACGCCGCGTCCTCGCGGCCACCACTATCGGCACTGCCATCGAGTGGTATGACTACTTCCTCTATGCCGCGGTTGCCGGACTGGTGTTTAAGACCACCATGTTCGGTTCCCTCGAGGGGGGATTGGCCACGGTCATTGCCTTCCTCACCGTTGGCTTGTCCTTCCTCTTCCGCCCGCTTGGCGCCTTCCTCGCTGGCCACTACGGTGACCGCGTCGGCCGCCGCCTAGTGCTCATGATCACCCTCTTTGCCATGGGCTTGGCCACCACCCTCATTGGCCTGCTGCCCACCTATGAGACCGCCGGCATCTGGGGCCCGATCTTGCTCATTGCCCTGCGCATTATCCAAGGCATTTCTGCCGGTGGCGAGTGGGGCTCGGCGGTGCTGCTGGCCGTGGAGCACGCGCCGAATAATAAGCGCGGCATCTACGGCGCCGGCCCGCAGATCGGTGTGCCTTTGGGTCTGCTGATGTCCTCGGCTGCGCTGTCGATGATGACCTATATCGCGCCCGGTGATGCCTTCATGGAGTGGGGCTGGCGCATCCCCTTCCTCTTCTCCATCGTGCTGGTGGCGATCGGCTACTTCGTGCGCCGCGGGGTAGACGAATCCCCGGTGTTCTCCGAGATCGCCGAGCGCAAGCAGGACGAAGTGACCAACCCCATCGGTGTGCTCTTCAAGAATTTCTTCCCCGTGGTCATCACCGGCGCCCTCATCTTCGCCGGCAACTCTGCCGTGGGCTATATGACGGCCGGCGGCTACATTCAGAACTACGCCAGCGACAATGTGGGCATTGAGCGCTCCGTGGTGCTCAATGCCGTGACCGTCTCGGCGTTCACGTGGATGATCTTCACTCTGTTCGCGGGCTGGGTCTCGGACTATATCGGCCGTCGCGGCACCTATCTCATCGGTTTCGTGCTGCAGGCCGTGGGCGCCGCTGCCCTCTTCCCGCTCACCAATACCGGCGATGTGAGCAAGCTCTACATGGCGCTCATTCTGCTCACCGTTGGCCTCGGCCTGACCTATGGCCAACAGTCCGCCATGTACGCCGAGCTCTTCCCCGCCTCTATCCGCGCCTCGGGTGTGTCCATCACCTACGCCTTCGGCTCGATCTTGGGCGGCGCCTTCGCCCCGACCATCGCGGCGGCGCTGGTGGGCGCCACCGGCACCACCTTCGCCGTGAGCGTCTATCTGGTCGTCGCCTCGTGCATTGGCTTCTTCTGCGCGTTCATCCTGCGGGAGCGCGCCGGCATTCCTTTGACTCCCACCCACGAGTCCCGCCAGTCTGAAAGCCACTTCCGGTTCCAGCCGGCCCCGCAGGCAGAGTCCGCCACCGTGTCCTAGTAGCCCCCTGTGCTCGCCTGCCGAGCACAGGGCATCCTTTAGTGCGCTATCTCACTATCGTGTTGTAGCTTGGGCATTATGGCTCGGACATCTTTTTCTCAGCTCACGAGGCCGCGCCCGCTTCCTACGTGGCTGTGGTTCGCGCCCACGAACCCGCCCGAGGAAGAAGAGATCGCCCTCGTTCGTTCTGCGGCGGAGGGTTCGTGGCCGGGTAATACTCGCGCCACGTGGCGCGCTTTCTTCTCCTTCCCCAAGGTCGCCTCGCTCTCGCTGGCCTTGGGGCTTTTGATCACCCCGCTGTCAGTGGTGGTCTCACGCCTGCTCGGTGTCATCACCGATCGTCTCCTCGGCGAGGCCATCTCCTTTGCAGAGGTGCTCATTCCCCTGCTGATCATCGTGGTTCTCTACGTCATCAGCTGGATCGCCGAGATTCACAGTGCCGCCTTCGTGGAGCTCGGACGTGTCCGTCTCGTGCACCGCATCCGTAATGCCGTGGTTGAGCGGCTCTTAAGCGCCCATGATCTGCACACATCACCGGGCACGGTGATGAACACCATCGACGAGGACTCCCACACCGTCTCGCTTACTAAGTACCTCAACACCTTCCCGCTGCAGATGGTGATGATGCTCCTCGCCACCACGATCGTGGCGATTCCCATCGACTACCGCCTAGCCCTGCTCATCCCCCTCGGTGGCCTCACCACTCTCGCCGCCTCGATGTACACCGGCCGGTTCATCACTCAGGTTGCGTCCTCGCGCCGCACCGCTGAGGCCCACGTTGTCTCCTTGGGCACCGATTTTGCCCAGGGCTCCCGCGTGATCAAGGGGCTTGGCGCGGTCGACACCTGCGAGAAGCGATTCGATGAGGCCGCCACCCACTCGCTGCGGGCCATGCTTCACGACGCTCGCATCGCGTTTTATGCCGCGCTTGCCCGGCAGTTCGTCCCCGTGGTGTTCATTGTTGCCTGCGTGGCTCTGGCCGGAACCTTGGTGAGCGCGGGCGATATCACCCCCGGGGAGTTCATGACGATCATGCTCAGTGCCCCACCGGCACTATTTATCAGTGGTAAGGCCCTGGGGCTCTCGGTGGAAACCGTGGCCCGCGCCAGCACCTCCGCCGGTCGTATTCACCAGCTCGTGGCGGGCTTCGATACCACGAGCGCCGCACAGCGCTACACCACTACCTCCGCCACCGGCCTGGTCGTAGCCGATAGCGATCTCGGCTGGGCAGGGCTGCGGGTGCCGCATGTGAGCACTATTTTCGCCACCAGCCTGCGGGAAAACCTGGACCCCGAGCACAGCCACAGCGACGCGGAACTACGCCACGCCCTCGATGTCACCTGCTGTGACGACATCGTCCGCCGCCTCGGCGGCTATGGGCCCGATGGCGAGCTGCCCACCGGGGCCATCGGCGAGGCTGGGTTGAATCTCTCGGGCGGGCAGCGCCAGCGCATCGGCGTGGCCCGCGCCGTGCTCAGCGACGCCGAGGTGCTCATCTTCGATGAACCCACCACCGGCCTGGACGCGGTGACGCTCTCGCGAGTGATACACAACGTCAAGCAGCAGCGTGCCGCCCAGCTCACCGTGGTGATCAGCAGCTCGCGGGCATGGCGCCACGCCGCCGATCGCATCCTCGCCGCCGAGGACACACCCGCGAGCGCTGCGACGCAGGACAAGGAGGACGCCTCATGAGCCAGAACGAGAACCTTGGGGCCGATGCCCTCGCCCCCGCTACTCCCCGCGAGAGCCTGCGCTATCTGCGTAGCCTGCGCGCCTATCCCCGCCGCTGGTGGTGGGCACTGCTGGTGGCCGTGGCGATTGTGACGGTGGCGGCGCAAAACCTCAGCTCGGTCATCATGGGCCGCTCCATCGACGTGTTCTCGGGGCGCTCCTTCAGTATTTTTGGCTCCGGCCCCTCCGCGGTCACCTGGGTACTTATCGCCATCGGCGCGCTCACCCTAGCCCGGATGTTCACCACCGAGCTTCTGGTCTATATGTTGTCCATTCTCACCCGCACGGTCTCGGTTGAGCTGCGCCAGCGCTGTCTTTCGGCCGTGCTCCGCGCCCCCGCGCCACGCATTCTGGAGCTCGGCACGGGCAATGTGATCACCCGCCTGACGCGCGATATCGATAACCTCTACCGCACCGTCACCATGGTCGGGGCGCGGCTGGTGATCACCCTGGTGATGTTTCCACTCACGCTCATCGCCACGGTGGCGATCCACCCCGCGTTCCTGCTGTGCTGGGTGCTCGTGGCCGTGCCCGTGGGGCTATTTTTGCGCCGCTCGCTCAGCGAGCTGCCCGCCGCAGTCAACCGTGCCGCAGCCGCCGAAGCGCAGCGCAATAACGTGCTCCTCGACTCGATCCGGGGTTTCGACACCATCCACAACTATGGTTTGTCCCGCTGGGCCCGCCACCGCATGACTACTACCTCGTGGCAGGTCATCAACGCCGAGCGCATCATCATTCCTCTCAATGCGCGCATTCTCAGCGGCGGCTATGTCGGATTCTCGATTCTTTTGCTCTCCACCACTGCGCTGGGCGCGTGGATGGCGGTGCAGGAGATCATCACTCCCGGCCAAGCGGCCGCCGCGATCCTCTTGGCGTTCCGCATGGAAATTCATATTTTCAATGTGCTCGACTTCGCCAGCATGATCCAATCGGCCTCTACCTCCTTGGGCCGCGCGGTGTCCTTGGCGCTGCTCAGCGGCCAGGACAAGGACGATAACGAGGAGGATCTCACCACCCCTCCCGCGATCACCGTGGAGAATCTGAGCTTCAGCTATGACGGCGGCCAATCGAATGTGATTGAACCCCTCAACCTCACGCTCGAGGCTGGCAGCACCACTGCTCTCGTGGGCACCTCCGGCGCCGGAAAATCCACCCTCGCCCAGTTACTGAGCGGGCTGCTCGAGCCCAGTGGCGGCGCCATCTACGTAGACACCCCCACCGGTCGCATCAACACCGCGGAGGTCTCGCACAACTGGGTGGCGCGACATATCAGCATGGCCAACCAGGAAATGCACGTCTTCTCGGGCACCTTGCGGGAGGATTTGCAGCTTGCTCGGCCCGGCGCGAAAGACGCAGAGCTCATGGCGGCGCTGGCGGCCGCGGGACTGCAGCCGCGGTCTCCGCTCTGGCAGCGCTGGCTGCCCCAGGGGCTGGACACCGAGGTCGGTGCTGGGCACGAGGATCTCGCCCCGGAGGTGATGCAGCAGATAGCACTGGCCCGGATCAGTTTGGTGGATCCGCCCGTTCTCATCTTGGATGAGGCCACCTCGGAGGCAGGCTCGGACTATGCCCAGGATCTCGAGGCCGCCGCCCAGCGCGCCGTCGAGGGCCGCACCGCCTTGGTGATCGCGCACCGGCTCGATCAATCCCGCAGCGCTGATCGCATCCTCGTCATGGAGCAGGGCCGCATCATCGAAGATGGCACGCACGAGGAGCTCATCGCCAATGGGGAGCACTACGCCAGCCTCTATACCCAATGGGCGGGCTAGGCCCTCAGCCCGCGCGGATATCCTCTTCGCAACACGCAGCAGCGCCTCCCGAAAGCATCCCGGGAGGCGCTGCTGCGTAGTGCTGCGTTTTGCTACTAGTGGCCGACGCGGCGTTGGCGGGCGAACTCGCTGAGCACCACGCCCGCTGCCACGGAGGCGTTGAGTGATTCCACCCACTCCGCCATGGGCACGGACATCAGGGTGTCACAGTTCTCCCGCACCAGCCGGGAAATACCCTTGCCCTCAGAGCCGACCACGATCACCACAGGAGTGGTGCCATCATAGGTATCGAGGGTGTGATCGCCGCCGGCATCGAGGCCGACGACTTGGTAGCCATTGTCTTGGAAGGTCTTGACGGTGCGCGTCATGTTCGTCACCTTCGACACGGGCACGCGGGCGGCCGTACCCGCGGAGCTACGCCAGGTCACGCCCGTGACGTGGGTGGAACGACGCTCGGGAATCACGACCCCGTGGCCACCGAAAGCTGCCACCGAGCGGATGATCGCGCCCAGGTTGCGCGGGTCGGTGATGTTATCCAAACACACCACCATGCCCGGTTCGGGGAGCGCGGCAATCTCGGCGATGAGATCCTCCACGTTTTTGTAGCTATAGGGCTCGATGAGCAGACCAATACCCTGGTGCAGGCCATTGCCGGTCATCTGATCCAGCTCGGGGCGCGGCACCTCCACGATGGCGATGTCCTTGGACTTGGCCAAGGTAACGGCCTCGTTGAGGCGCTCATCATAGGAGGTTCCCGCCACCACGTACAGCGTCTGTGCGGGCACCTTGGCGTGCAGGCACTCCACCACCGGGTTGCGGCCGACGACCAGCTCATCCACGGTGGTCTTTTTAAAGTGGCGGCCCTGATCGCGGCGCTTCTTTTCCTGCTTGGCCTTATAGGCCTTGTGGTACTCGCGGTCCTCGGCCTTCGGGGTCGGCCCCTTGCCGCGCAAAGCCCTACGGCCCAAACCGCCGCTGCCCTTGGGCGCGCCCTTCTTATTGGATTTGCGAACGCCGCCGTGCCGGTTCTTCTGTCCCATGATTGTCTCTATTCCTCATACATCGTCTCGCGCACACCGCGGGTGCCTTCTCCAGGACGCAACGCCGCGTCTGCGATGAACTGTCACTGGGCTCGCATCTACGGTGGCGCCGGTGCCAGCGCATCCGGTTAGCTTAGCTTAAAGTCCAGCTCGCGCCATCTTTGCCGTCTACCACGGTGATGCCTGCGGCCTGGAGGCGATCACGCACCGCATCGGCGGTGGCCCAATCCTTGGCGGCGCGGGCCTCGGCGCGGCGCTCCAGCTCGGCTCCGACCAAGACGTCGAGGGCCTTGGTGGCCTCGGAGTCGCCGCTATCGCGGCGGGCGGCCCACACTGGCGACTGCGGATCCACACCCAGCACCGCCGCCATGGCGCGCACCTGGCCGGCAACGGCGCGGGCGTCCTCGGTGCGCCCATCGGCCAGTGCTTGATTGCCGCGACGCACCGCATTGTGGATCTCTGCCAGCGCCGCGGGCACACCCAGATCGTCGTCCATGGCCTGCTCGAAGGCCTCGGTCCAGGTGGTGGACTCCACCGGGCCCACGCGATCGAGGAAGGCCTCGATGCGGCGATAGCCTTGGGCGGCCTCGGTGAGCGACTGCTCCGAGTACTCCAGCATGGAGCGATAGTGGGCGGAACCGAGGTAGTAGCGCAATTCCACCGGCCGCACCAGCTCGAGGATATTCGGTACGGAAAGCACATTGCCGAGGGATTTCGACATCTTCTCCCCGGACATGGTGACCCAGCCGTTGTGCATCCAGAAGTTGGCGAAGCCATCGCCGGCCGCGTGCGCCTGGGCGGTCTCGTTCTCGTGGTGCGGGAATTGCAGATCCAGCCCGCCGCAGTGGATATCGAACTCCGCGCCAAGATAGGCGGTGGCCATGGCGGAGCATTCGATATGCCAGCCGGGACGCCCCGGACCCCAGGGCGAGGGCCAGGAGGGCTCACCGGGCTTGGCGGCTTTCCAGAGGGTGAAGTCGCGCGGATCGCGCTTGCCGGTGCCCGCCGATTCGCCTTGGTCCAGCTCCTCGAGCTTCTGGCCGGAGATCATGCCGTAGTTCTCGATCGTGGTGGGCTGGCAGTACACATTGCCCTCCGCGGCATAGCCGTGGCCATTGTCGATGATTCGCTGGATATAGTCGATCATCTCGGTGATATGGCCGGTGGCGCGTGGCTCGAGCGAGGGCGGGGTCACGCCCAATTGATCATAGGCCCAGGTAAAGGCGCGCTCGTGCGTGGCGGCCCACTCCCACCACGGCCGGCCGGCCTCGGCCGCTTTGCTCAGGATTTTATCGTCGATATTGGTGACGTTGCGGATAAACGCCACATCAAGGCCCTTGGCTTCCAGCCAATTACGCAAAATATCGAAGGCCACACCGGAACGCACGTGCCCAATATGCGGGATGGTTTGCACGGTAGCGCCACAGAGGTAGACGCTGGCGTGCCCTTCCCGCACGGGGATGAAATCACGTTGGCTACGGGTTGCGGTATCAAAAATGCGTAAAGTCACGCCGCTTAGTCTAACGGTTGCCACACCACGGCGGTAGCAACGGCGGCGCGCCCCTCATGGCGGCCGGTGAAGCCTAAGTGGTCGGTCGAGGTGGCCGCGATGGATGCCGGGCAGCCCAGAATCTCGGAGATCTTTTCTTCTGCTTCTTGTCGACGCTGTCCTAATCGTGGAGACTGGCCCACAAGCTGGGCGGCAACGTTGCCGATGACAAACCCGTGCTCATCGAGCAGCTGGCGGCATTCGCGCAGGAGCTGCTCGCCACTGACGCCGTCATATTCGGCCCGCCCCACACCGACGAAACTACCCAGGTCGCCGAGGTTGGCCGCCGAGAGCAGGGCGTCGACAAGCGCATGCGCCACAACGTCACCATCGGAATGCCCCTCGCAGCCGGGCTGGCCGGGGAAGAGAAGGCAGGCGATCCAGCAGTCTTTGCCGTCTTGGACTTGGTGGGCATCGGTGGCGATGCCGACGCGGGGGATGATGGGGCTAGTCACTGGGCACCTCGAAAATCGTGGACTCGGCGCTATCGGTCACCTGAGTGGCCAGGAGCATGTCCATGGGGGTGGTTACTTTAAAGGCCATGGGATCGCCCTGCACACAGCGCACCGGCACCCCGAACCATTCCATGAGGCTGGCATCGTCGGTGGCCACAAAACTCGGCTGGGCGAAATAGGCGCGGTTGGCCTCGCGGAGCACCGCCAAATCAAAACCCTGCGGGGTTTGCACGGCGCGCAAGGTGGAGCGATCTGGGGTGGATGCCACCTGCTGCTGCCCGTCTACCTCGCGGATCTCCTTGATGGTATCCGCCACCGGCAGCACCGGGATCACCGCGGGCGCGCCTTGGACCACGGCTCGGGCGACGCGGGCGATCATGCCCGGCGGGGTGAGCGCGCGGGCGCTATCGTGCACCAGCACAACGCCCTGCTCATGAGTGATGGCCTGCAATCCGCGCCACACGGAATCGGCGCGCTCGGCACCGCCATGCACTAGGGTCACCTCGCCGTCAAGGCCCCGTTTCCGCAGCAAGGTGCGGGCGTAGTCCTCCATGTCGGGGCTGACGGTGACCACGATGGCATCGACCACCTGGGAGGTGAGCATCGCGGTGATGCTGCGCTCTAATAAGGTCACCCCGCGCAGCGGCACATAGGCCTTCGGCATCGGCGCACCGAGGCGGGTGCCGGAACCGGCGGCGGCAATAATCGCAGTCACTGTGGGGGACATGGCGGCGCGGCGGGCTGCGGGTTAGTCGTCGAAGTTGAGGTCGTCGAGGTCCACATCATCGAGGTCATCGTCCTCCACCGGGGCGGTGACTCCCGACGCGGCGGCGCGATGCCGCGCGATGGCGTCGGCGTACTGTTTCTCGAGCTCCTCCGCCTTGGACTCGTCCAGCTCCTTGGCAAGGGCCAGCTCGCCCACCAGGATCTGGCGGGCCTTGGCCAGCATGCGCTTCTCACCTGCGGACAGGCCGCGGTCCTGATCGCGGCGCCACAGATCACGCACCACCTCGGCGACCTTATTCACATCACCCGAGGCGAGGCGCTCCTGATTGGCCTTATAGCGGCGAGACCAGTTGCCGGCCTCTTCCACATCCATATCGCGCAGCACCGAGAAGACCTTGCGCAGGCCCTCATCGCCCACGACATCGCGAACGCCCACCAGCTCCACGTTCTTGGCAGGAACTCGCACCACCAGATCGGACTGCAGGATCTGCAGCACGAGGAAGTCGAGCACGTCGTCTCCCATCTGCCGCTGCTCCATGGCCTCGATGCGGGCGGCACCGTGATGGGGGTAGACGACCGTGTCTCCGACCTTAAAATCCATACCTTTTTGCACTCTCTTCACTGGGAAATGTGTGACTCACTGCGTTGGCGGCTCCACAGTTCGCGGCGCGTACTGCGCCACGATACTGATACGTAAAGCGCGTCTATTCTAGCACGCCAGCACCGCCACCTGCGGCGCCGGCCTCGCCGGTCTGGGCCCCTCCCCGACCCTGCCGCATCCGGTGTCACGCCGCGCCGACGGATGCAGCTCGGCAGTTGCAGGCACGCACCCGCAGCACCGCTGCTGGAGAGTGCCCAGTTCAGCTCGTACGATCACCGCGGGAACAGCCCGCTTTTCCTCCCGCAGCGGCGGTCGTAGCGGGGCCTGCGCGCCTGGGATAGTGTGCCCTAAGCAGGCGGTAATACCCGTCTCAGTCTCGCCCCCGTACGGGGAAGAAACTGTGTGAATAACCTTAGAATTAGCTAGAGTGACTGTTAATAATCTAGATCCATGCGAAGCCTTAGATGGAGGGCATTGAACGTGAAGAATCCACTGAACTCGGCAGCCCGTCGCGCCGGACTGGCTGCGGTGGCCGGCCTCTCGGCCCTTGCACTCGCCGCCTGCGGTGCCGGACAGGTCTCCCAGACCTCTGATCAGGTTGCCGCTGTGGACGGTGCCTCCGCTGGCACCGAGGATGGCCTCATGGCCGTGCGGGATGTCCACGTGATTGTGGAGGAAGACGCCACCACTGGCCTGAAGTTCACTGCGATCAACCAGGATCCGAGTGGCACCTCGCACACCCTTAAGTCCGTCGAGATCGAAGGCAATGAGGTGCAGCTCTCCGCTAATCCCTCGCTGGGGCAGAACTGCTCTCTCGTGGCCGATACCGCGCAGAATATTAAGGCCCTGAAGAAGCCGGGCAAGGACGATGCCTGCATCACCTACGCCACCTCCAGCGTGAATAACCCGGGCTTCCCCATCGGCGGCAATGTGAGCGTGACCTTCACCTTCGATGACGCCACGATCGACATGATCGCCACCGTCGCCGGCAACCAGCAGGAAACCTTCATGAGCGATCGCGAAGTGGAGAACTAAACCACCACCGCGCGTGCCCTATCCGGTATCCTCAACACTTCCTCCAAGAGTTGATGATGCCGGATTTTTGCATGCTGCTGCGCTCGCCGCGGGCGTGCCTCCCGCCTGCCCCGTGCAGCCGCGCCTGCCTCGCCCATCCGCTCCCCTTGTCTAGAAAGGCTCTGCTGCATGGCCCGCAAACCTAAAACAGCATTCGTCTGCTCCGAGTGTGGCCATTCGAGCCCGAAGTGGCTGGGACGCTGCCCCAGCTGCGGCGAGTGGGGCACGCTGACAGAGCAGGCCGCCCCAGCCCAGCACGCCACGGGACGCGGCGGTGCGGCGGCGTCTCGTTCCACCCAGGGGCTCACCCCCACCACGGCGGCGGCATCGATCACCAGCATCGACCCCACCTCCTCGCTGGCGATGACCACCGGTATCTCCGAACTGGATCGCGTGCTGGGAGCCGGTATTGTGCCCGGATCCGTGGTGCTGATGGCCGGTGAGCCGGGCGTGGGAAAGTCCACCTTGCTGCTAGAAGTCGCCGCCCGCTGGGCCGCGCAGCGTGAGGGGGAGAGCACCCGCACCGCCCTCTATGTCACCGCCGAAGAGTCCGCGGGGCAGGTCCGCATGCGCGCCGAGCGCACCGGCGGACTGCGGGAGAGCCTCTACCTTGCGGCCGAGTCGGATCTCGACACCATTTTTGGCCACATCACGCAGCTCCAGCCCTCGCTGGTGATCGTGGACTCGGTGCAGACTGTCACCGCCGCCGATGTAGATGGCGTGCAGGGCGGAGTGGCCCAGTCGCGCGCGGTCACCGCCGCCCTGACCAGCATGGCCAAGGCCTCCGGTATCCCCGTGCTGCTGGTGGGGCATGTGACCAAGGACGGCACTGTTGCCGGCCCACGGGTGCTCGAGCACCTGGTGGATGTGGTGCTCAACTTCGAGGGCGATAAGCACTCCTCGCTGCGCATGCTGCGCGGGATGAAGAACCGTTTCGGTGCCACGGATGAGGTGGGCTGTTTCGAACAAACCTCCTCCGGAATCAAGGAGGTCAAAGACCCCAGCGGGCTCTTTCTTTCCCACATGGGCACCACCCCCGATGGCTCGGCGGTGACGGTCACCATGGATGGGGTGCGCCCCATACTCGCCGAGGTGCAGGCTCTCCTAGTAGACACGCAATCGAAGAATCCGCGGCGCGCCGTCACGGGCCTCGACGCCACCCGCGTGCCGATGATCCTGGCGGTGTTGGCGGCCCGCGCCCAGAAGCGCTCGGACGATAAAGAGGTGTATGTCGCCACGGTCGGGGGCATGCGGGTCAGCGAACCCGCAGCGGATCTCGCGGTGGCGCTGGCCACGGTGAGCGCGATGAATCGCCGCCCGCTGCCCTCCCGCACCGTGGTGCTCGGCGAGGTCGGCCTGGCCGGGGAGATTCGGCGAGTCCCGGACGCCGATAAGCGCCTCGTGGAGGCCAGCCGCCTCGGCTATACCCGCGCCCTGATTCCCGCGGGGAATCTGCCCGCCGGCGCACCAAAGGGCGCCCGATCGATGGATATTAGAGAAGTAGCCACGATCCAGGATGCGATCGTGGCTCTCGATTCTCGGCGCTAGCGGCTATTTCAGGTTGAAGGTCACAGCCTCGGAGGCATTATCGCCGATGACGGTGTGCAGGAAGTAGGCGCCGCTGGGCACCCGCTGCCGGTTATCGCATTGCCCCGGTGCCGAGGTGGTCTTGGACCACTGCGCCTCATAGTTGGTCTCGGTTCCTGCCTCGAAGACCTTATCGGAGTCATCCTCCGGCGGGTTGCAGTCCGTGTCCGCCCACACCCGCTCGCTGGTGTCGAGGTTATACACCTCATAGCGCAGCTGCTCCTTGCTCAGGTCAATGGTGCAGTCCGCCTTGGTGGGGTTATTGACGATCATGTAGAAGGTCGGAGTCTGGTTCGGTTCGAACTCCGATTGCCTCATCTCCGCCCGGATCTCTAGATCCTCCAAGCGGCAGCTGGGCTTCGGCTCTTCCTTCGCGGAGGTTTCGACGCTTGTCGACGCCTCCCCCGAGTCAGCTTCGCCCTCGTCCGTGTTCGTCTCCTCATTACTAGCAGAGGTGGCGGTGGTCTGTGCGGCGTTATCCGGTTCGGTGGAATTATCGTCCCCGCCGGCCAGCGCGCTGATGATCCACACAAGCAGGCCAATGACGACAACCAAGATCACCACGGCCGCAACGCGGCGGCGCATGTAGATCTCATCGGGCAGTCTCTTCTGCGGTCTGGGAGTGTTCACGCCCTCTAGCTTAACTGCACTCCCTGCGAGACAGCCCGCAACTACACCGGCGTGTCTGCCTCATTCTTACAGCTCAGCGCCCGAATCCTGGGCCGGAGCCTACTCCACGCCGAAGGCGATGAGCTTCTCCACCACGCCGTCGTCGAGGCGGTAGCGCGCGCTGACGACACCGAGCGTGCCGGCGTCGACAAGCTCCTGAATGATGGGGATACGGTGAATGACCGACTTCAGCGTTTGCAGGGCGTGCTCGCGCTCGTAGTCATCGGTGCTGTCACCGCCCTTGCGGCGGGCCTCGATAACCGAGGGGGCCACCTGCTGCACCAGCTCGCGTTGGAAACGCTCTGGGATGGGGCCCTCGTCGAGCGCGCCGACGGTGGCAGCAACCGCACCGCAGTATTGGTGGCCGAGTACCACCAAGAGCGGCACACCAAGGCCCTCCACCGCGAATTCCAAGGAGGCCAGCACGGCGTTGTCCACGGTTTCTCCGGCGGTGCGGATCACGAAAACATCGCCGAGTCCCTGATCGAAGATGGTCTCAATGGGTGCACGCGAATCCGAGCAGGCCAATACGCACACGCTCGGCGCCTGCCCCTCACGCAATTCTTCGCGACGCTGCGAGCACTGGCGGGGATACGCGGGACTCATCTCCCGCCATCGCCTATTGCCCTCCTGCAACACATCCCAGGCTTCCTGCGGAGTGAGCGTCTTGTAGTTTTCAGCTTTACCCATACGTGTCATTCTTCCACTCCGGCAGGACATCATGGGTGCTTATTGCTCTACATATCCCCCCTACTAGGCTAATAAACCCTGATGTTTAACTCGGCCGCACTTCTGACATGGTTCACCGCCCACCGCCGCCCGTTGCTGTGGCGCGCGCCCGGCACCAGCGCCTGGGGCGTGCTCGTTTCCGAGGTCATGAGCCAGCAGACCCCGGTGGCGCGGGTCGAACCGCAGTGGGAGGCGTGGATGCGGCGCTGGCCCACCCCGCAGGATGTGGCGCAGGCCTCCACCGCAGACATCCTCACCGCCTGGGATCGGCTGGGCTATCCGCGCCGGGCGCTGCGGCTCAAGGAATGCGCCCAGGCCATCACCGACCGCCACCACGGCGAGGTTCCCGACGATCTTGCAGCGCTGCTGGATCTGCCTGGTATCGGCGACTACACCGCGCGGGCGGTCCTTGCTTTTCATTATCGACGCCGCGTTCCGGTGGTTGATACCAATGTTCGGCGCGTTATCTCCCGGGCGGTGCATGGCCGCTATCTGCCCCGACCTGCCCGCAAGAAGGATCTGGCCGATGTGGAGGCGCTGCTGCCCGCCGGCACCGATGCCGCAGCGGAGGAGCGCGCCGCGGAGCTGTCCACCGCCATCATGGAGCTCGGAGCACTGGTCTGTACCGCCTCCTCGCCGCGCTGCACGGAATGCCCCTTGCTGAACAGCTGTCGCTGGCAGCTCGCGGGCTGCCCGGAGCCCAGCGCGGCGGAACTAGCGGCCAGCAAGAAGCGAGTGCAGAAATTCCAGGGCACCGATCGCCAAGTGCGGGGAAAGATCATGGCCTTGGCCCGCGCCCACAAACAGGTAGAGCGGGCAGAGATCGATGCGGTGTGGGAGGACAAGGCACAGCTGGCGCGGGCACTATTTTCGCTGCTCGACGACGGTTTACTCGAAGCGGTAGCCGACGATCATTTCGCCCTGCCGCGCTAAGAACACGGCACGGAAGAGCAACCAGCACAGCACTCTGGCGACAGGGTAGGCTTACTTTAATATTTTGTCTGCGTACTAAGGGAGCCCATGACTACCCTCGCCACTCGACGTCGCCGCGCCGACGCCGCCCAGCGCCCGCGCGGCCAGCGCTATCGCACCCTCTGGATTGCCGCGCTCATCGGCGCCTGCCTGCTCAGCATAATCGCCAATATCGCCCTGGGCCAGTACGGCATAGCCCCACAGCGCACCATCGAATCCTTATTTGCCGGGCCCTATGGCGACACCGGGGTGGATGCCACCCATTCCGTGATCTGGAATGTGCGCATGCCCCGCGTTGTGTTAGGCCTCCTCGTCGGTGCCGCCTTGGGCGTAGCGGGGGCGCTGCTGCAAGGCTTATTGGGCAATCCCCTGGCAGAACCCGGCGTGATCGGCGTGACCAGTGGCTGCGCCGTGGGCGCGGCCGTGGCCATCGTGTTCAACCTCGTGTTTGTCTCCACCGCGACGGTGCCCGTGCTGGCGTTTATCTCCGGTATCGCCACCGCGGCCTTGGTGTATCTGCTCTCCTCCATCCGCGGCAGCGTCAAAGTGGTGACTCTGATCCTCACCGGCATCGCCGTCAATGCCGTCGCTGGGGCCGCCATTAGCTTCTTGGTGTTTTTGGCGCCCACCACCTCCCGCGAGCAGATCATCTTCTGGCAGATGGGCTCGCTCAACGGCGCCCAATGGCCGCACGTGGTGACAGTCCTTATTCCCATCGCGGTCTGCATTGCTCTTGCTATTCGCATCTCCCCCTCGCTGGACTTATTGGCGCTCGGCGAGCGCGCCGCCGCCCATGCCGGGGCGAATATGAAGGTGCTGCGCCCAGGAGTGATCGCCCTATCCACTGCGCTGTGCGCCGCAGCGGTGAGCTTCGCCGGCATCATCTCCTTTGTCGGGCTGATCGTGCCGCATATTCTGCGCCAAGGTATCGGCCCCTCGAATCGCTGGCTGGTGCCGCTTTCTGCGATCGGCGGCGCCACCCTCGTCACCGGCGCGGATCTGGTGGCCAGAATCCTCATCCCCTATTCCGAATTGCCCATTGGCATCTTCACCGCCCTCGTGGGCGGGCCGATGTTCTTCGTGCTGCTGCGCCGCAACTTGCTCAAGCGCGGCCAGCTCTAAACCCACCGCCCCCGTTTGAAGAGGACACACCGAGTCGAGTACCCCATGAGCACTCCCCTGCTATCAGCGAAGAACCTGAACGTGAGCATCACCGTAGATAACACGGAACGTGACCTGCTCAGCGATATCTCCATCGAGCTTCAGCCCAGTGAGGTGCTCGGGCTGATCGGCCCCAATGGCGCCGGCAAATCCACCCTCCTCGCCGCACTCTCCGGCGACTACACCCCCAACTCCGGCGAGGTGCAGCTCGCCGGGCGCAGCTACGCCGAAACCTCACCGCGGGAAGCCGGACAGCTGCGTTCGGTGATGCTGCAAGACACCTCGGTAGCCTTTTCCTTCACCGTCGAGGACGTGGTGGCCATGGGCCGCACCCCATGGAAGCCCGATCCGGACCGCGACGCGGAGATTGTGCAGGAGGCCCTCGAACTGCTCGATCTCACCGAGTTCGCCGACCGCGAAGTCTCCACGCTTTCCGGCGGTGAGCGCGCCCGGGCCGCCCTAGCACGCGTGATTGCGCAGCAATCGCAGGCGATGCTTCTCGACGAACCGATCGCTGCCATGGACATCGGCCGGGCCGAGGCCACCATGCGCACCATCCGTCGCGTCGCCCAAACCGGCCGCGGGGTGCTCATCATCGTCCACGATCTCGCCACCGCTGCCCGGCACTGCGATCGACTCGTGCTGCTGCAACACGGCCGCGTGGTGGTCTCTGGCACCCCGCGCGAGGTGTGCACCCCCGAGATTCTCAGCTCTGTCTACGGCTGGGACATCGACGTCACCTGGGAGGGCGAGCACCCGTGGATTCGCCCGCGCTAAAGCGGCGAAGGCGAGAATAGAAAAACAGCGGTGAATGCTCACCGCTGTTTTCCCAAATAGGGTTTAATGCGCTAAAACGGGGTGCGCCTACACCGCCGAGACTTAGACGAAAGCTAGGTAAACTTCGCAGGATGCTAAAATATAACATAGTTTTTTGCAACACCGCCTTTATCGCGGCACCACTACTTCCGCCATAAAGACAAATCACGTAAAGCAAAAACACGCTCGAAAAATAACTAGACAAACACAGAGAGAACTTCCCCCTCGGGAAATATTCGCACCATACAACGACAGGCACAAGACTGCAGACTATATCCTCTCTAGGACTAGAAGAGGATAGAAACCACTTGGACCAAACAGTATTTTAAAAACAATCGATAGCGTCAAGGAAATCTTTTTCTACACCAGAAGCACTGGACACTACCTCAGCAAACAAGTGGTGACTGACATTTGCGCAACCAATTTAACTGCCATCTTCGACAACAATAGCCCCGCCAAATCCAGAGCAATAGGACTGTCGCTAATCAAAAACACGAAACAGAACCCCTAGGCAATATCTCCCAGCAATATCAATGACAGGCGGTTTACGTTAGTACCTATAAACTTCTCTAACAAAGTAATTCACAAGCATTACGCAAATAACATAACCGCCAAGCTGGAACTGTTTTCTTGTTACGAGCCCATCACCACCAACTCTTCAGCTGTGGATCCCGCATAAACCGGCGGAGTGCCAGCTAAACTAGAGAGAAGCAACCACGACTGGGACGACTATGCCGCTATCTGCGCACGCCCTCGAGCCGATAGACAAACGATTGACAGTCCCATAAACGATGGAACTGGACATCGAGCCAACTACGTCCGGTAGTGCTAACGGTTCCACTACTTCCCCAAATTACATTCCCACTTTGAGCACCTTAATGCGCGGAATCTATGGTTGATCACCACTCGGAAACATGGTACTGGCCGCCTTGAGCATGCCCCCCCCGACTACATGGCGGGATGGGCGAGTCTAAAATATTTTGACTACAGTAGTGCCACTTCCAAAATAGGGATTCAGCTCTCGTTTGCTATATGCGGGCATGGGTATAGAGTTGCGTTTATTTCTGATCATCGCCCGCCCCACGATCGCTGCCACTATCAAACAGCGCCTTTTCGGAAAGATCAGAGGAATCCAACCACGGTTCGTAATGAACACGGAGCCTCGCCACCGTTATTAGCGTGCACATCAGGCTGGACATTTCACTATCCCATCGATACTTCAACACCCTGGCCCGTTCAATGCGCTCTTCGGGTTTTAACGGCCTCCCATTCTCGGAAGCTTTTTCGGTCAAGTATTTTATTTGATGAGTGATATATGAACGAGCCTCTACTAGTTCTTTTACTACTTCCGTATCAGTCACATCGAGAGCGCACTGGTCAACACGAATCGTGCATCTCCAGTAAAATTTTTCTAGCAACACGGGCCATTTTTTATCAAACTCCGCGTCTCCGTCGACGCCAAGAAGATAAGATTGTGGGGCCTGTTCTTTTACCTGATTTAAATCCTCAATAATTCCTTTCGAGCAGTCAGCTACCGCCCGCCGTTGACGCGCCAAGCCCTCGCATCGCATTTGCTCCAATCGCTCTTCTTCGCGGCGCCTAAGTTCTCTTTCGTAGCGCTCTTTTTCCTCTTTGCTCTTTTTCTCAGTACGTTTATCAATCCATACGTTGTTTATAATCCCGAGACCGAAACCAATAATCAAACTAACGGACGGCAGAACGTAATCAACCGTTCTCAAAACTTGCATAATGCTCTCCATAGTTTTCTAACTGTACACGGCCTGCATGCATTACGGTGCCAAAATGGGGTAAGGCTAGCACTCGTTCTTCGACCGTTGCACGCGAGCACGCACGATCAACGCCACACCAATAGCGCTGATGAGTCCGGCGACAATCGCCATGCCGCGCACCGCCGCACCCGTGCGGGCCAAACCGGACTTCTCCGCTGCGGCAGAGCCTGCGCTCGCCGCCTCGCGCTCCTGCGGGGAGACGGGCGCCGCCGAGTTTTCTACCGGCTTCGGGGCAGGCTGTGTCTCGGCTGGGGTCTCCACGCCTTGAGATGCGGGGCCACTGACAACGCTGGGCGCGGGGGAGATGCTGGTCTCGCTCGGCGAGGGAACACTCGACGATGACGGAGCGCTCTCGGAGGAAGGGGCCTCGGCGGTTGTGGTGTCCTCGGCGTCAGGGGTCTCCTCTACCGAGGTCTCTGGCGCGGCAGGGCTCGGCTCGGGAGTCTCGGTGGCACTACTTGACTCCGAGGGCTCAGTGCTCGTCTCGTTGTCCTCGGCTGGCTCAGAGGTGCTCTCTGGAGCATCCTCGCTATCGCCGTCCTCGGCCGCACCTTCATCCGTGTCTTCTGCGTCGGGTTCAGCGGTCGTGCTGGGGCTGGGCTCTTCGCTGGGGTCCTCGCTCGGCTCTGCGCTGGAGCTCGGCTCGTCACTCGGTTCAGCGCTCGGCTCGTCACTCGGTTCAGCGCTCGGCTCCTCGCTGGGTTCAGTGCTCGGCTCTGCGCTCGGGTCACTGCTGGGTTCAGTACTGGGATCCTCGCTCGGGCTCGGCTCCGAGGAGGTCTCGCTGGCATCCGTATCTCCGGATTCCGATGCGTCGTTGTCCTCCTCAGGCTCAGCAGCGTCGGATGTCTCGGTGCTCTCACCGCTCTCTTCGCCCTCAGCGTCCTCGCTCTCGGTGTCCTCGCCCTCGGTGCCTTCACCGTTCTCAGCGTCTCCGCCCTCGGCGCCTTCACCGCCCTCGGTGTCCTCATCCTCCTCGCCGAGGAGTTCTTCATCCTCGGCTTCGCTATCCACAGCCAGTGCCTCGCTGGTGGCGAAGCGATTGACCTCGAGGAAGTCCTCATAGGTTGTGGTGTCAGTGACGACGCCGCCGGTGATGATGTCTTCGGGGCTGCGGACTAGAAGCACGCGGGTCGTGCCACTGGTGCCCTTGGTGTTCGGAATGGTCTGTTTATCGATCACTTCCAAGGTGCGCATATCCACCACATTCAGGGAGCCATCGCTTTCGGCGGTCACTACCGCGGTGCCATCGCCGAGGGGCGCAACCCCTGAAATGCTGTGTAGTTCACCGATGCGGGCGGCGTCGCCAAGCGGAGTGAGCTCACCGTTGTTGTAGGTAAAGAACTGCACCCGAGAACCCGTGGTGTACCTGTCGTTGTAGAAGGCCACCGTGTTCCCGGAAACCACCATGCCCGAGGGGCGCATATCGGCGGCCACCGAATCGCTGCCAGGCACCACTGTGGCTTGGAGGTTGTCGGCGGCGGGATCAATACGCAGCGGCGGCACTCGCCAGGTGCCCTCGTCCTGATCCACCCCAGAGGCGGGGAAGAACAGCAGCGAACCGTCATCAAGCACGGCCATATCGCGCATCGGAGCGAACGAGTAGCTCTCGCCGTAGACGGAGCCCAACGCCTGATCGGAGGCAGCATCCAGCCCGTCAATGGTGGAGCGAACATTGGCAATCGCGCGGTCGCTGCGGGTGCCATCGGAGCTGCGGGTGATCAGCGTGGCATTGCCGGCGCCCTCATTGCGCAGCGCGTAGAGCACCCAGCCATCCTCGGTGGGGGCGCTGGCGATGCCGGTGATGGTACCGGCCTCGTCCTTCGCGATCACCTCAGTGATGTTCTCCAGACCCTTCGGCCCCACGGAAGCCTGTTTCACGGCGCCGTCATCGAGGAAGAACAGCGTGTTCTTGCCTGGCGAAACCACCCAGGCGCTGTCATCCGAGGAAATGGACAGGTGCTGAATCTGCTGCATTGTGCGCACATCCAGCACGCTCAGCCCGCTCTTGGTGGCCAGCACGAGATAGTCGCCCACCATCACGGCGCGGGAGGATTCCGCCTCCAAATCGGTGCGCACCCCACCAACCAGCTTGCGTCCGCCTTCCGCACCGGCCGGCATGCCGCCGCTTCCCTCATACGCGAAGGAGACCGGCGCCAGCGGGCTGCCGAGATTGTAGAAATTGGAGAACGCACGCACCCCATCGGCGGTGAGCGTCGGCACCAGATTGCTCCATTGCGCCATTGATCCGTCCTGCGTGAACGTGGCTGAGGAGGGGTTGATCGTCGCGATGCGCGCTCGTTTCTTCTCAAAGACGTCCCCGCTGGGGTACTGCTTGGCGTAGACGTCCATCTCGAGATAGGAGTCCTCGCCCACCACGATCGTCGGATCGCTGAACTCTAGGTCCAGAGCGCAGCTGCCGCGGGCGGGCGTCGATCCGCTGCAATATTGCAGGAAGTGCACGGTGCCGTTGAACTCGGCGCGGGTGGTTGCGGTGTCCTCGTCGTAGCTGACCTTCTTCAGCGTGAATCGATAACCGCGCTCGACCCGGGCATCACCCTCGATGGTCTTGCTCGCCCCGCCGCTCACACTCGTCGCGCCGCCCACATAATTGATGAAGCTCTCGCGCAGCGCCCACTCCATGTATTCCGCACTCTGCTGGTTATCGCTTGTCGACGCCACCTCGCCGCCACCGGCCTCCACCGCTCCAGCGATAGCGCTGGGGTAAAGCATCCCCGCCAGAGAGACGGTCGTGGCGGCCGTGCAGGCCACGATGGTGCGGTTAAGAATATTTCCAGTCTGTGCTCGATTGGAAGATGTCACTGTGCCCTCACTCGATAATCCACGCAGCCCCTAGTTAGGCTGCCCTTGCTCCTAATGAGGTAACTACACATAGGATGACATGGACAATAGGGGGTAATCATGCCTATCTATATACGCAGAACAGGTACACCCCCGCAGGGGGTATAGATTGATATTCGTTTATTTCATACATTGCTCAAAGCGAGCTGAGTAGCCGCAATTGAACATAGACCAACAGCTATATAGCCGACTATTGTGAGCCACTCCTCCGGCGGGGTCCAAGCGGAGAAAATAATGATGAGCATAAACACCACTGCCCACATCGCCACGGTCACAACTACTGTCTTAGCTGGGCTTTTCACTCTTTTCTCCGCGGCCCCCATGGCCCGCAACCGCCGCCGCAGAGGGTGAAAGAATATAGCAATAACGCAGGCCAGCAATGCTGTGGCGAATCCAATAAACAGATAAGCGTTCCCCATCGTTATGGATACCGCCACTGCCGCCATCACGAAGGCGAACAGCCCCCTCTCTATGGGGGTAACGGCATAATATTTATGTTCATCTAAGACCCCTGCTGGGTCCCCTTTTTCTGGTGCAAAATAATCTTGGTCCGAACACATGCCTCGTTAGCCTACCCTATACTTTTCCTCTCTCTTGGTTTAACCTTTGCGCAAACATGTAAAGGAGGGGTGAGTATATGTCACTCTCACTTCTGCCCCGCGTCCGTCGGCAGCGCACCCGCCGCCGACTGGCAGCGGGGTTATCAGCGGCTGCCTTGACGGCCGCATGTGTCATGCCGCTAGCTCCCACGGCCGCTGCGGCAGACACCACCACCACAACGACAAGCAGTGCCACATCCTCTACGACTAAGGAGCAGCCAGACCCAAGCACCAGCCAGTCCAAGGCATCGTCATCCGCAGACCTGTGGAGTTCCTCCGGCAGCTGGCAGCAGCCAGAACCATCCCCCGCCGAGCCGACGGAGACCACCAAGCCCTCCCCTAGCCCCAAGCCCAGCCCCTCGCCCAGCCCCGAGCCCGAGCCATCTTCACCCTCGCGATGCTCCGCATCTGAAGGCGTGAACATTTCTGGCGATCTGTCCTGGGGTGTGCGGGAGTCCTTCCGGAAATACATCAAGGGGCCGATCGCCAAGGGCAGCTGGAAGGTCAGCGCCCCAGCGAAGGAGAACAACGGCAGCTTCATCTTCCCCATCGACAAGGGGTTTGTGACTACCGGTGAGGTTGAGGGACTGATCCGTAGCGAAGGCAAGGTGGAGTTCAACGGCCACGGTGGGCTGCTCAAGACCAGCTTCGAAGATCCCGCCGTGAAAATGATCTCCCCGCGCAAAGCGAAGCTCTTTACCTCGATGTACAGCCAAGACGCCGAAGGTAACCCAGTGAAGGAGCTGGGAAAAGATGTACCCTTCGCCGATCTCGAGTTCCGGACGGCTCCCATTACCTCGGGTACGCACGTGGCTGAAGCGCGTATCACCGAGCGTGGTTCCCAGGCGCTTTCTGAGTTCTACCGCGCCGGCGACACTCTGGACCCAGTCACCCTCACCATCAAGGTGAAAAAAGCCTGCGGCACAGTCCCCAAGCCCACGCCTGGGGATTCCGGTGGAGACTCCTCGAACTCCGGAAAGAAGCCGCAGCCTGGCCGCGAGACCGATAACGGGAACTCGGACAACTCCCGCCCAGGTGGCGGGGACTCCGAAGCACCCGCCGGTGGCAACGCTGGCGGCGACCCCTTCGGTGACGCTCCTTGGGGTGCGGACACTCCCGGTAATACCGACTCCGACGGCGGTATTGTTCCCCCGAACGCGCCTGGTGTCTCCGGCAACGCGGGTGGCACGAAGCCCGTGGCGGCCGCACCCGGACAGTCCGCGTCGGCGCGCACCTGTAATGGCGTGTCCTCCGGACAAGTGGCGTGGGGAGTCAAGCAATCCTTCCGCAGCTATATTCGCGGCTCGATTGCGAAGGGTGGCTGGCGCACCAGCGGCGTTCGCGACAATGGCGGCATCTTCGTGTTCTCCGGTCGATCCGGCAGCTTCGATCCCGATGCACGCGCCGGCACGATCGCTACCTCCGGCACCGTGGCCTTCAATGGCCACAAGGGGAAACTGGACATGAAGATCCGTAACCCACGCGTGGTGATCAAGGGCAACACGGGCCAGCTCGTAGCCAATGTCACCTCCTCCGACACCTCGGGCAACCCCTCCAACTTCGGTGATGTGGCTATCGGCACCCTGCAGGTGACCAGCCTCAACGCCACTAGCTCCGCTGTGTCTGGTTCTGCGAACGTGGTGCTCACCCAAGCCGGGTCCCGCGCCTTTGCCGAGTTCTATCCACCCGGAACAGCCATGGACCCAGTGAACTTCCGCGCCAAGCTCAGCGGGAAATCCGCCTGCGCTGATGGTTCGGCCGCCACCTCCAGCTCCGCCGGCGGCACCGGCGGAATGGCCTCGATTGGTGCGGCCGCTGCCGACGCCCTCGCCAATGGCGATTCGGTCGACGCTGTGGACCTCAACGGTGACGGCGTGATCGATGAAGAAGAACTGGCCGAGGCCGAGGGCGAAGGCGAGGAAGAGTCCATGTTCGAAGAGGGCAAGGACGTCGAGTTCAAGAACAAAAAGAAGAACAAGAAGGCGGAAGACACCGCTCTGGCGTCTGTCAGTGAGGGCATGAGCCCATGGCAGCTCCTCGCCGGTGGCGTCATGTTCATCTTTGCGGCAGCCGGAACCAGCTACCTCGCGGTGCGACAAAAGAAAGGAGCCTAAGTGAAAATTCGCCTCGCGGCACTGAGCCTCATCGGCTCCGTTGTGCTCGCCGGATGTGGACTCAACGTATCCACACCCGGTGATAACAACAACAACGCTCGCGCCGAACAAACCAGTTTCGAGCAGGCGTTGGAGAACCTGAACAGCAGCTCCGCAGAGGTCGGCGATAGCGGAGCTGTAGAGACTCAGCTCGTCGGGGATGTCACTCCCGTAGCCGAGGACGTCAGCCCTGAGCTTCCCGTGGAGCTCAGCGACTCTGATGGCTACGACGTCACCGTCACCGATGTCTCGCGGATCATGCCTCTGGACCTCTACGGCACTACCTCCCGCACCATTGCGGGCCTGGGGCTCAGAGACAACATCGTGGGCCGCACCGTCAGTTCCGAAGAGCCCAGCTTGCAGGAGCTGCCGGTGGTGACCCAAGGTGGCCACAACATCAATGTGGAGGCCGTGCTGGCTCTCGACCCGAGTCTGATCATCGTGGATCACTCCATCGGCCCAGACTCAGCTATTGACCAGCTCCGCGATGCCGGCGTGACCACCGTGGTGATCAATCCGAGCCGGAAGATGGCATCGATTGGCGACGACATCCGCACCATCGCCGGGGTCGTAGGCCTCGACGACGAGGGTGAAGAACTCGCGGAACGCGCGGAAAAGGAACGCGATGAAGCAATCGACGCCGTCAGCGAGATCGTCCCCGATCAGGCTCCCCGCGCTGCCTTCGTGTACGCGCGAGGTTCCTCTGGGGTGTTCTTCATTCTTGGACCGGAAAGCGGCACCGCAGAACTCTTCGAGTCTGTGGGCGCGGTGGATGCGGCCAAGGAAGCCGATATCGCCGACATGGCCCCGGCCAATGCCGAAGCCTTCGCCAAGCTCAATCCCGATGTCATCGTGATGATGTCCAAAGGGCTCGAGTCCACCGGCGGTGTCGATGGCATGCTCTCCCGCCCCGGCGTGGCCGAGACTGAGGCAGCCAAGAATAAACGCTTCATCACCATCGCGGACAGCCAAGCCTTGAGCTTCGGCCCTCAGACGGGCGAGATGATTCTCGCCTTCGCCACTGCCCTGTACAACCCCAACTCCCAGTAACACCGATCCTCATATCGAAAGGTATCTAACACCATGTCCCTGAATCGCTCTTCCCGCGCCCGGATTCGCCGCATGGCGCTTGCTGGTGCAGTCTCTGCGTCACTCGCAGTCTCCCTCACCCCCGCCACTGCCTTCGCAGAGGTAGTGCAGGACAAGAACTGTGTTGCCGACAATAAGATCGTTGCCGCCCACAGCGGTACCTTCGAATGGAGTGTGCGTGACTCCCTTGTTAGGTACATCACAACCGGTGCCGCCCGAGGCAGCGTGGAGTCCACTGGCTCCGTGACCGATGCGGGTAGCGGAAAGAACTGGACCTTCACCGCTGGGCAGGCATACTCCGCGGATCCCGACTCCGCAACCCTGTTTGTTCCCGGTACCCTCCACTTCATCGGGCACGGAGAAGGCGAGAATGCGAAATTGAACATTACTTTCTCCGATTTCCGCCTCGAGATCACTGGCACGCAGGCCGTGATGTACCTGGATGCAAAGTTCCGCAAGTTTGAGGGCATCACGACCATTGGCGAATGGGAGACCATGAACAATGTTCGTTTCGCAGAGTGGACCCTCTCCGAACCGTTCACTGGCCAGTGGGGCGAGACCGTCACCTTCACAAGCGACGGTGAAGGTTACATGACCGAAGAAGGAAAGGTCGCATTTGGCGGCTTTTACTATAGTGAGAAGGAACCCGTATCACCGCTGAAGGTGGGCTCTGTGACCTTCGGTGAGGACTGCAATAAGCCTGATTCCGAGCCGGTTCCGGGTGACGGCGATGCCGACGGTGGCGACGCTGACGGCAGCGACGCTGGCGAGGGCGACACCGATAACGGCGATGCCGACGGTGGCGATGCCGACGGTGGCGATGCCGACGCTGGCGACTCCGAAACCCCCGGCGACGCTGACGGCGGCGACTCCGAAACCCCCGGCGACACTGACGGCGGCGACGCTGGCGAGGGCGACACCGATAACGGCGGCGACACTGACGGCGGCGACACTGACGGCGGCGACGCTGGCGAGGGCGACACCGATAACGGCGGCGACACTGACGGCGGCGACGCTGACGGCAGCGACGCTGGCGAGGGCGACACCGATAACGGCGACACTGACGGCGGCGACGCTGGCGAGGGCGACACCGATAACGGCGGCGACGCTGACGGCGGCGACGCTGACGGCGGCGACGCTGGCGAGGGCGACACCGATAACGGCGACGCTGACGGCGGCGACGCTGGCGAGGGCGATGCCGACGCTGGCGACTCCGAAACCCCCGGCGACGCTGACGGCGGCGACGCTGGCGAGGGCGACACCGATAACGGCGATGCCGACGCTGGCGAGGGCGACGCTGGCGACGCTGACAACGGCAACACCGACGGTGGCGATGCCGACGGCGGCGACGCTGACGGCGGCGGCGGCGCTGTCGGCGGCGGCGGTGGC